>NZ_JAUTBA010000001.1:0-622757 GCF_030818895.1 Sphingobacterium zeae | reverse complement strand
AATTATGGAAAACCTCAAGACTAATGTTAAATCCTGAAATTTTAACCGAGCTTGTTACAGTCAAGATGCCGTTTGGCAAATACCAGGGATACACCTTATGTAATCTTCCTGAGCCTTATCTTGTGTGGTATAACCAAAAAGGCTTTCCAAAGGGAAAACTAGGCCAGCAGCTAGCGACACTCTATGAAATAAAGCTTAATGGCTTGGAATACCTCCTCGAACCTTTGAAGAAAAGGTGACGAGGGTCATTTTATTCCACTTATTATTTTCTGTAGCTTTGCACTAAATTTATTTTTAGCATTAAACGCCGTTTGCAGCGGTATCAATGAATATCATGACACAATATCAAACTTTGCTGTACTATTGTTACAGCCCTATTGAGGATGCCGAAAAATTCGCATCAGATCACTTAGAATTTTGTAAATCACTGGACTTAGTCGGCCGTATCATTGTAGCTGATGAAGGTCTTAATGGAACTGTTTCGGGTACTGTAGAAGCATGTAAAAGCTATATGGATGCCATTTATGCCGATGGTCGTTTCAATAAAACAGAGTTCAAAATTGACGATGTAGATGAACCATCATTCATTAAAATGCATTGCCGCTACAAAGCCGAAATCGTTCACTCTGGTTTGCGTGATCCAAAAGAAATTGACCCCAACCGCCAAACCGGTGTGCACCTTGAACCGAAGGATTTCTTGGCCATGAAAGACCAAGAGGATGTGGTTGTATTGGATGTACGCTCAAATTACGAGCACAATGTTGGTCATTTTAAAAATGCTGTTACCCTAGATATTGACAATTTCCGCGAGTTTCCGGAGAAAATCAAAGAGCTCGAACAATATAAAGGAAAAAAAATATTAACGTACTGCACAGGCGGTATCAAATGTGAGAAGGCATCTGCTCTCTTGTTAAAAGAAGGCTTCGAGGATGTTTATCAATTACATGGCGGCATTATCAAATACGGAAAGGAAGCAGGTGGTGAAGATTTTGAAGGTCAATGCTACGTCTTTGACAATCGTGTTACTGTCGATGTAAATTCTGTCAACCCATCCGTGGTATCAACTTGTTTTAACTGTGGCAAGCAAACCACCAAAATGATCAACTGCGCCAACCCAACTTGTAATGAACATTTCACACAATGTGATGAGTGCGGCTGGGAGATGGATGGATGCTGTTCGCCAGCATGTAAGGAAAATCCCAATAAACGTGAATATGACGGAACAGGATATTATGTCAAGGTACCTCAACCCGTCAATATTGACAAAATCAGCAAAAGAAAACATAAAAATTTTCCACCGAAAGTATCGGCCGAAGATTAATACAAATTGAACAAACAGGAAGCGGTCGGAAGTGCAGAACTTCCGACCGCTTCCTGTTTAGGATCTGTACCATCTTAGCTTAATCCCATACTAGCTTTTTATCAAGAAAAATAATAGCCTAACAAAGTTTACTTGCCAAACATACCGGCGATTGAATCAAGAATATTGCCCTTTGCCTGCCCATTGTTATTTTTATCAAAAAAACTGCCTGCCAATCCACCCAACATGTCGGTAACACTACCTCCCGATGCCGGTTGCTCAGTTGCTTGCGCTTGTTCTTCTTGGCTACCGCCTAAAAAAGAGCCTAATATACCACCCAACATACCGCCACCTACATTTTGTTGTGTTCCACCTCCTAGCACAGAACCTATCAGATCGCCAATACCACCGCCACTTGAAGCCTGCTTTTGTTGCCCTAAATATCCCATTACGATAGGAGCCAGCGTGGCCAGTACCCCTGTTACCTGTGAGGAACTCAAGCCTGCTTTATCCGCAATATTCTGGGTTACTACTTCGGTATTTTGACCAAACATATGGTTAACAATTTTATTGCCATCTTCAGAACCATTCTGCTCCGCTCCTCCTTGTCCAAATAGATCGCCAATTTTATCGAGTATCCCGCTATTGCTATGCTGATCAATAGCCTTATCAATATTTTCTGCCTGCCCTTTGTTTTTCGCGTTGTAATTCAGTGCTGCAATCATCAAGGGAACTGCTGCCGCTACAATCCATTTTGCTTTAGATTCACTGACACCAGTAATTTTTGAAATAGTCTCTATCGCTTTAGAGCCTACTCCACCTGTAACTAAATCTATTAAGTTCATAAGTCTTCGTTTATAGTTATATAATGAAGATAACGATTTTTTCGGTGAGTTGAGATAGTAGCTGATGATAAGAAAGCCGCTAACAATAACTATTAACGGCTTTAAATGTATTTATTACAAATCGAATTATTCAACTAGCTTCGTCGACCACTCATTTTCAACTTCCTGTAGTTTAGACTCTTTTGTTAACAAAACATTATTTTGCACGCGGGATTTTGTCCACCTTCCTAGTGTCATATTAAATTCCCCATTAAATTGGATAAAGGTATCCGCCGACGGAGATGCGTACACAAATGCCTTGGTATTATCTCCATTTCTATAGAATGGCTGATTAGTTAAGGTAACCGGATTAACAATATCATAAAAATCAGTGTTAGCGATACGATACCCAGCATTGGCACTTACTAGAGAGCCTCCTGTACTCACAAATACCAAATCCTCTGGAATAGTTGTAGCTGTTACTTGAATTGTTGAAAAAACAGCTACTCCAAAAGCATTTCCGCTGTTTGCGAGTAAATTGCCAGTTTTCGTTCCAAAGTCATATCCCGCTTTGTTAGCATAATCGTAATTGGCAACCCAATGTGCGTCGGATATACTCGTAGATTTCTCACCAGCAATTAACTTATTTGTGCCGCCTACATAGAAAAACTGTCCTTTTTTTACAGAACCAACTATCAGATTAATTTTGTAAGTTCTTAAGCCACCTGTGGCCCAACCGTTAATTGGTATACCGGTAGGAGTTGATGCATTTGCATTATTTGTTGTAACAACACTGAACGGTGTTTTGGAAAAATCAATATCCTCCGTTGCTAAAAACTGCATATACTCATAGTTTGCATCTGTTGAGCCGCTAGGATCATTCAGAAGCCCCGTTACAACCACCTTAGGTGTTTTGTATTCCGACCTAATCTGTACAAGATCAGACTTTGTTCTAAGGGACTGATAAGGAATAAGACTATCTCCTGATGCCTCGTTAAATAATATTCCCAGATAGTTCGCCATTTTATATTGAGGCAAATTCGCCAATTCAGATTCGGGATTAGTTCTTACCGTAATAAAACCGAAACCGTCATTTATTTTTTGATCACCAGAAAGTATTTGACCTTCCCTTGGGGTATAACTAAATCCCCCCTTGACAAGAACAATTAAAGTACTTTCATATTTTGTTGGCTCTTTCAAAATTTGATCAGCGGTAACGCGGAGCGCCTGATAGCGATTTCCATCAGAAATTTTTTCAATTTTGTTACTGGAAATACCTGTTATCTGCAATATTCCATTTAACCGCTGCAATTTTCCTCCTATCAAATCTACTACAATAGAATCGCCTGGAGAATACTCGCTGGCTTTTTCTCCCATTTGGATTGAAATTCCGCGCAATAAATCCAACCTCCTACGATCCTGAATCACTAACACACCATGCGGTAAATTACCTGCGCTATGATCTGAAGTAACAATCCCTGTTATTTTTGAAGATCCACCCAGAGTCTCTAAATTCAACTCAATTGGAGTTCCTTTGAATAGTGTACGCACGTCATAAATCCCAATGTAAGCACTAACTTCACCTCCAGGGTAACTAGGACTGTCTTTTTTACAGGAATTGAAGCTGAATACTCCAAAAACTACTATTATTAAAAAAAATATATGCTTTGTCATGTCTTCTTAATTAAGGTTTTTGCCACCAAACTTTGGTATTAATTTCGTCTGGTCCTTGTTGCTGGACAGCAAGTTTATAATTCGTCGGATTAGCCGATTGCACAATCACTGGATAATACATCCGTGCTGGCATTTCTCCATTATTTTGTAACCCCTTACCTTTTGGCAATATAGGATGTCCTGTTCTGCGATATTCATACCACTGTTGCATATCAGCCATAAATAATGCTTGGTATTTTTGAAAATGGATTTGCTCCATCTTTTCAGCAAACGGTACGTTATCTTTCCATTCTCTATCTGATTTCTCTAAATGCTCTTTCGCAGTTACTGTCCAACTTGGTATCCATAATTTTATATTATTTTCAACTCCACTGTAAAAATGATCTTCTATATTTCCTTCAATCCATCCCTTTAATACCGCTTCTGCTTTGATAAATTGCAATTCAGCAAAAGGCATGATCATACCAGTTATTGGCTCCGTCTGTAAACTATTAACACCATTATTTTGATCAAAAGAATAGAAATACGACATTTTAGAATAATCTTCTGATCCAGCTGCATATCCACTAGGAACACCCACATAATTGCCTGAGACAGGAGCAATTCCCATTCGATTAATTCCTGCTGTTCCATAGGTTGGAATATCAATACGAGGATCGTTTGTATCCCTTAAATAATCTAAGAAAAAAGAGCACAACGCAACTGCTCTAAAATCCTGTGCGCGGGTTGACTTGAAAGGCGAGACATATGCTCCATCGTTTGTCCATCGTAAAATTGCAGAGTCATCATTGCTAGCCATGATGGGATAACGATCTTTTTCAGTCGAAAGAATTGTTTTAATTTTGTCCAACACATAATCCTGATGAAGGCTTTTTTTATCAGCGACACGCAATAACAACCTTAAAAACAAAGAGTTATTAAACTTCCTCCATTTAACCAAATCACCTCTATAAATTGGGTCATTAGTCGCATCAATTGTTTCGGTAGTCGCCTTTATTTGAAGTAACGTATTTGCAGAGTCCAACCTTTGCAACATATCAAAATAAATATCTTCTTGTTTGTCAAATTTCGGTTCTACTATCAGTGAATCTCCCGCCAAGTTAGACTGCGAATAAGGGATATCCCCATACATATCTGTCAAAATAGAATAAAGCCATACTTGACCAATAATGGCGATAGCCTGATAAGATCTATTGAAAGTGACCGGCTCCATCGCCTTTTTATACATTTCCTTGAAGTTTGTAATCTCCGAATAATGTGCACCCCAGATGTAGTCTGCCCAACTCCTTCTAAAGTCATAGCGAAATACTTTTCCATCCCCATCCCCAATTGAAACAGTAACTTGCATTAATTCGTTGTTAAATGACCTATTTCTGCTCATATTTGCAGAAACCGAATTAATAAATGCGCTTGCCATAAATTGGTAAGGATAAGCATTTTCTGTTTCATTCGGGTTCGTATTGGTCTCTATGAAATTCTTTGTACAGGATTGCATTAATCCTACTACAAGAATTGCAATTAATATTATTTTAAAATTCTTCATGACTATAAGATGTTAAAAACTAACAATTAGGTTAAAACCATAAGTTCTGGTGGAAGGAAATTGAGCAATCTCAAATCCTTTGACGATATCCCCATTATCTAAGGTTCCAAATTCAGGATCAAAAGCGGGCCACTTAGACCATATAAATAAGTTGCGACCATACAATCCTACTGTCACGCGCTGTAAGCCATATTTTGATATAATTTTCTTGTTGAAAGAATAATCTAGCCTCGCTTCTCTGAATTTAATAAAGTCAGTTGGATAGGTACTTCCTTCTGCATTATCCTGCCCAAAATGAGATCGATAATACTCATCAATATTAGTCGCAATAACATCATTTTTTCGATATGTTCCATCGCCGTTATCAATAACACCATTGCCAATTATCCCACTATAACGACCTGGCAATGTATTCTTGGTTTTACCCTGTTCTGCTAATTTGTAGTGGGTAAGTGAATGTCCCACGCCCCCCCATTGGGTGTCAAAAAGAACATTTAAATTGAAGTTTTTATAGCCAAAAGTATTACCAAAACTAATTTTACCTTTAGGTAGTGTGTTACCTAAATAAATAATATTACTCGTTAATTTGGCATATCCCGTCGATTGATCGTAGATAACCTGACCATCGGGAGCTCTCTCGTAGCCTATCCCATAAAGATCTCCCATACTTCCACCTTGCTTTGCAACGATCTGCCCTGAACCTACAGACCGATATTGTAATACCAATGACGAATCCGGTAAATCAACTATTTTGTTTTGGTTCGCTGTATAGGTAACTAAACTCGACCACCTGAAACCATCTTTTTGATTAATCTGATTTGTATTCACCGACACTTCAATACCTTGATTTCGAACCGCCCCCATATTAGTCTTAAACGTCCTGTAACCGGATGACGGATCTAATGAACGATTTAGTTGCTGATTAAAGGTTTTGGAACTATATAATGCTAGATCAAAGTTTAATTTATTCTTGAAAAGCTTTGCCTCAGTCCCAACCTCATAAGACCTCGTTTTTAATGGTTGTAAATTGGGATTCTTCAATAGACTTGAAGCGGTAACAGAACCAGGTAATAATCCATTACCTCGTTCATACAATTGCTGTAGCATATAAGGATCTTGACCGCCGTTTCCAACTTCAGCAACTGAAATTCTCAATTTTGCATAATTAATGACTTTGGGCAATTTCACAACCTCAGAAAGAATAAAACTACCATTTAATGCAGGATAGATTAATCCCAATTTTTTTTGCGGGTTAACTGGTGTAGCCATAGTACTATTCCAATCCATCCGTCCAGTCGCATCTAAGTAAAGAAAATTCTTATAAGAAGCTGTGACCATTCCATACGCACTATTGGTTACAAACTTATAAAACTTTTGATCGGATATCACGCCATATTTGCTATTGGCCAAATTATATACCCCTGGGTAGGTCAGGCCATCTGCAGTATATGCCTCCCTTTTATAATGATTGTGTAGTGTACTCCCGCCAAGTGTTGCTGAGAATTTAATATCTCTTTTTAGATCCTTTTCATACTTTAATAGAAAGTCCAATACTGTTTCCTTTGAGAACAAAGATTGCGAACGATAACTACCTTCAGGCAGCTTCGTCCCAGAATCATACGGTCTTTCTTGCGCACGATCTTCAACAAAGAAGTCTAATGATGAACGCACCATTAAACTGAGCTCTTTGTTAAATTGATAGTTGGCCGATGCATTACCCGTAAATGTATTACGATCATTCCTGTTAATAAACTCATGAGATATTGCAAATGGATTTTCAGGATATGAACTAAATGGATATTGGATGGCTTTATCTTCCAATCCCTGCTTCCAATAATTGCGCAGCCAGTTATAGTCAGCATTAGGTTGCCAAAAAATAAACCAATACATCAGTGATTGATTGCCATATCCAGCTCCAGGCAAATTATCAGACCACCGTCTATTGTAATTAATCTTTGCATTTATGGTTAACTTGTCTGAAATTTTTGAAGTTGCCGATAGTGCGAATGCAGTCTTATCGAAACCCGTATTTGGAGTGATCCATTTATTTCGAACATCAGTATAAGAAAACCGTGCAGATGTTTTTTCCGAACCTCCGTCTATTGTTAGGGAATTTGTAAATGTTCTTCCTGTTTGGAAGAACTGTTTACTATTTGAATAGGGTTGCCATAACGTACGTTCGGTACCCTGAGCTTGCGTTAGCGGATCATACTGAAAAAAATATTGCCCATCAAATTTTGGACCATAAGCGGAGCTAGTCCCACCCGTACTATTTCCATCAGCTGAACTTCCGAAGGAATAATAATTAGCTCCCCCAGTACCTTGCCCATATTCATACTGAAAATCTGGCCAGCGATTGACCGATTCAAATGCTGTATTACTATTAAGAGTTATACCTAATCCCTTTCCCTTTTTTCCAGCCTTCGTAGTTATAATAATTGCTCCATTCGCCCCACGCTGACCGTAAAGTGCCGCAGCGCCCGGACCTTTCAGAACGGTAATATTTTCAATATCTTCCGGATTTATGTCATCCATACCTGACCCGTAGTCGGCGGGCATGTTATCTGAACCTGTACCATAAACAGAGCCCGAAGATCCTCCTACACGTCTACCACTTCCCCCATTTATCACAATTCCATCTACAACAATTAACGCTCCCGCATCACCATTTAGATTTGCTTCCCCACGCAAGATAATTTTTGTCGAACCTACTGGTCCTGCATTAGATCGCATTAGATTAACACCTGCTACTTTACCTGACAATGCATCCATCCAATTGTTAGAAAGCGCTCCTGTCAAGTCATCGCCTTTTAGTACTGTTGCTGAGTATCCCAAGGCTCTTTCTTCACGTTTAATCCCCAAAGCAGTGACCACAACCTCATCAAGTGCTTCAGATGTTGGGTTTAAACCAATATGGATATTTCCTTGAGCTGCCTCGTAAGTTCGCGTTTGAGCTTCATAACCGATCATCTGAAAACGGATCTTTCCCCCTACTTCAATATCTACCTCGAAATTTCCGTAACGATCCGTAGACCCCTTCGTCACTCCACCTGCAAGTATCGACACAGATGCCAGAGGCTCCTTCGTTTGATTATCGACAACTTTTCCTTTAATCTTAATCTTCCCCTGATTAAAATCATGAAAAACGCTATGGCCTCGTTTTAATGGAACCATCGCCTCAGCTACATCCATATTGCACGCAATTGCTAAAGCCGCAAATAGCACTTTCGAGGAGGCGTGCCGCAGATTAATTTGGATAGGGTTAATACTAAACATAGTTATTGGTGTAAATTGTTAATTTTCAATTTGGCACAAAAATATATCCCTAACAAAAAGTTTGCTTTAACTTAATGTTTTCTTTTTGTTAACAATCATTTCGAATAGCATTTCTTTTCATCACACTATTATGGTTTCAATTGTAATTAAAAGGCTTTGAGATCCACTTTGAAGGTCTTATCATGCATTAGACTTGCTTTGACACGATATTTCGTTGGTTATTCTTAATTTTCAAATCGAAAATAATTAATAATATTTACAAAACGAAATAAATCGAAATTATTTAAGTTGCGATCAAACAAAAAAAGGGCCTTCAAAAAGCCCTATAAATCAATTGACAACCAAAAACATAGCAATAAGTAATATCGCCACCAAACAAAAAAAGCCCAAACTTTCGTTTGGACTTTCTATTTTGTAATAAATTCGTTCATTAGCTTTTTTCGAAACTCCATTTCACATAATTTATATTCTTATCATCAGCTAAATACTTTTTTTCATAGTAAGTTTTGATTGATAAAACATTATCCACTAAATCCGAATGGTAAAGATCGGTAGTCTCTTTATATTTTTTTAGCTTCTGTAAATCGATCTGCTCCAGCGTATACGCATAAAAGCCGTCGTTGTCTGTCTTCAGATTCATCATCCCATCAGGTTTCATAATGAATTTATAACGCTCCAAAAACTTTGGGCCTGTCAGCCGCTTTTTCTCTCTGCTATCCTGAGGCTGAGGATCCGGAAAGGTAATCCAAATTTCATCAACTTCATTTTCGGCAAAATATTCAAGGATTGTTTCAATCTGTATCCGAAGAAAAGCAACATTCCGAATGCCATCCTCCAAAGCTGTTTTAGCACCACGCCAAATACGATTACCCTTAAAATCAATACCAATGAAATTTTTCTCCGGAAACAGTCGCGCAAGATTAACAGTATATTCTCCTTTGCCACAAGCAAGTTCCAAAACAACTGGATTATTATTTCCAAATTGTTTCTCTGCCCATTTCCCTTTATATTCTTTGCCTGCGTCAAGTTGGATTACATTTTCAAAAGTAGCAACTTCAGCAAATTTACGTAGTTTGTCCTTTCCCATTTTCAATAAATATCCCGCAAAAATAACCTTATATTCCCGCTTAAAAAAATAAATCTTATCCTAGGAAACATACCATTGATTGGCCAAAAATCATGAAGCCAATAGACTAAAGAAAGAGCAATCAATAAATCACTTTCATACGGGCGATTTATATTGCATATAAAAAGCAATTTATCTAAGTTTGCAGAACTCAATAACTTATCGTGGAAAAAGGCGCTAAAATTTACATAGCAGGCCATCGAGGAATGGTCGGATCAGCAATACATCGCAAATTAATAGAACTTGGATACAGCAACATCGTGACCAGGACATCTCAACAATTAGATCTGCGCAATCAACAAGCAGTAGCTGAATTTTTCAACGAAGAAAAACCTGATTATGTTTTTCTCGCTGCCGCTAAGGTTGGTGGGATTATGGCGAACAATACCTATCGCGCAGATTTTATCTACGAGAATATGGCTATACAGAATAACGTCATCAAATCTTCCTACGATAATAAGGTTAAAAAGTTAATGTTCTTAGGATCCAGCTGTATCTATCCAAAGATGGCCCCCCAGCCTTTAAAAGAAGACATGTTGTTAACAGGCACCCTAGAGCCGACGAATGAGCCTTACGCAATCGCCAAAATTGCCGGTATAAAAATGACAGAAGCCTTCCGGGATCAATATGGCTGCAATTATATATCCGTAATGCCAACAAATCTTTACGGAATTAACGACAATTACCATCCGCAAAACTCACATGTATTACCGGCGTTGATTAGAAGATTCCATGAAGCTAAGATCAATCAGATCGCTGAAGTTATTATATGGGGAACAGGAAGCCCGTTACGGGAATTTCTATTTTCCGATGACTTGGCAGATGCCTGTATTTTTTTAATGAATCATTATAACGACAAGCAATTTGTCAATATCGGTATAGGTGAAGATCTAAGCATCAAAGATCTCGCAGAGTTGATTAAAGATGTAATTGGTTACACAGGTAATATCGCTTTCGACAGTTCCAAACCGGATGGCACACCACGTAAACTCATGGATGTATCAAAGATACATGCACTCGGATGGAAGCACAAAGTCGACCTTCGGGAGGGCATTCAACTCGCTTATACTGACTTTTTGAAAAAAGAAGCAACCAAATAGGGAAATCAATATCAAATTAATATGTTTCGCTATAAGAAGGGATTCCGTACTCATTTACTTCGTCCTTTATAGAAGCACTTTCCGTTTGAGCAAATTTATTTTTCTTCTTCTTCTTAGGTCGAATAAAACTCGTAAACTTTCCAATAAGACCACTAATCTTATCTTGATTGATCTGGCCTACTGCACGTTCCGATAACAACAACATGATTGCTTTTTTAAAAACACCTGTATTTTTTAGAAACAATCTGTTCATTACAAAGGGAACCCCAATACGTAAGATCTTCGTTAACCAATCAGAATCTGGATTATTACTTTTGGCAAACATCTGCTGTATAATATTCGCACCCGGGATATTATTTTTTAAGGAATTAAAAAAACGGATGGGGGCCTCTATTTTATTGTTAAGCAATGTAAATTGAGCCTTTAGATATAGCTCCTGCTCATTCTTTAACGTCTTTAAGCGCAATATTTCAGCTTTAAGTTCCTGTAAATTACGTATTTTGGTCTGTTTATTGTTCATTTGTAGCCCTTTCTCTATCAAGTTTTTCTTTATGCAGTTCTTCCTCTTCTTCCTCAATTTCATCGTTCCATTTAGCCAAAAAACGTCGAATGGAGAGATCCATAAATTTTGATTCCAGCATAGGCTCAAAAACGCGGATTAGGATAATGATCACTAAGAAGATACCTGCTGTTGCCAAAAAACCTAATGAATAACTACCCAATAACTCTCCGAGCCAAAAACCTAGTGCTAAGCATAAGAAAAACAGAACAAATAAAGTAAAAATAAGCTTAGTTGCATCTACCACTAAGCTTGCAATTAAACGAGATGATCGTTCAATTGTTTTTAATTTAACAAGTTTAAATTGGGAGTCAATATACTCCTTGGTCTTTTGAAACGTACCACTTAGTGAAAATTTTTCTTCTTCCATGCATCTAAAATTTATTCAGGCTATTTCAGCCCATAACTAAAAAAACGAAAACGCTGTATCTTATAACCGCAACACAGCACTACTCTATACCCATGAAGAGCGCGCAGCTATCGTAAAAACAGCTATCTCGCGAAATAGCCTGATAATATGTACTCTACACCAATTATTCTTTTGAATAATCTGCGAACTATGCATGTTCGATGATATCATCATCCAGCACTTCTTCTGCCTGATTTAACTTCCCTTTTAACGTAGAAACAATCTTCTCTTTGAAATCATTCAACTGATCAAATTGCTCCTCTGCTCTTTCCCGAATAGCATCACTCAAATCGCTTAATGAATCATTAATTTTATCTCTTGTATCCGACCCTTTGTCTGGAGCAAATAAAACTCCCAAAGCTGCACCCGCGGCAAGACCGGCTAATAACGCCAAAGCTACTTTACTTGTGTCATTCATTTCTTTTTCTTTTAAAGTTCTAAATCTATTACGAAGAATCTAGTCCTCGTTAATAATACAATTAACAAAGCAAATCGTTTGCCAAACAATGCTTTTTATCCGTTATTAATAAGGAACTATATTAACAATATAATCATTTTTTTCGGTAATCTTGGATCCTCCATCAATATTTCACCCGACAATTATTAACTTACTCAATTTTTTAGTATCTTTAAATCAGTCGATTATGAAAATTATGCTAAATAAAACCTATTGCAGCGCCGTCTATGGGATAAATGCCTGCACTATTACCGTCGAGGTAATCGTATCTACTGGCCTCCATTATTATATCGTTGGCCTGCCTGACAATGCCGTTAAAGAAAGCTTAAGACGTATCGAAAGTGCCATTAATTCCTGTCAACTTCACATGCCACGCCAAAAGATCGTTGTCAACTTGGCACCCGCAGATATTCGTAAAGAAGGTTCAAGTTACGACCTATCAATTGCAATAGGCATATTAGCATCTTCCGGCCAAATCACAAATATCCGTCTGGAAGACTATCTTATTTTAGGCGAGCTATCATTAGACGGAAGTATTAAGCCCATACGTGGTGTTCTACCAATTGCATTACAGGCGCGCAAAGAAGGGTTTAAAGGAATAATATTACCTAAAGCCAATGCAAAAGAGGCAGCTATCGTCACTGAAATCGATGTTATTGGTGTAGAAAATCTGACCCAAGTAGTGGAATTTCTCAATCATACTGTAACAATCGAGCCTACAAAAGTTAACATACAAACATTTTTTCAGGATGATACGGCCATTTATGACGTCGATTTCTCTGATGTACAAGGACAGGAGAATATCAAACGAGCGCTGGAAATCGCAGCATCTGGTGGACATAACCTTATTTTAATAGGTCCACCAGGAGCAGGAAAAACCATGTTGGCAAAAAGACTACCAACGATCCTTCCCCCGCTCAATATGACCGAATCGCTGGAAACGACCAAAATACACTCTGTGTCTGGAAATCTAAAGGCGAAAGACTCCCTCGTCACTGCGCGGCCCTTTCGTTCTCCACATCATACAATATCCGATGTGGCCATGGTAGGGGGCGGCTCAAATCCATTGCCGGGAGAAATTTCTTTATCCCACCATGGCGTATTATTCCTTGACGAATTGCCAGAATTCAAACGGAGCGTCCTCGAAGTCATGCGTCAGCCACTTGAATCGCGTCAAATTACGATATCAAGAGCTAAACTTACCGTCGAGTACCCCGCAAGTTTTATGCTCATTGCTGCCATGAATCCCTGCCCCTGTGGTTATTTCAATCACCCCGAGAAAGAATGCATCTGCGGCACTAACACCGTCCAGCGCTATCTAAGCAAAATATCAGGACCACTTTTAGACCGTATAGACCTCCACATCGAAGTCACCCCCGTGCTATTTGATGAATTGAGTACAACACGTTCTATAGATGATAGCCGCACGGTACGCCGTCGGGTCATTCAGACACGCGAAATCCAGAAAGAACGTTTTAAATCCTTCCCAGACGTACATTGTAATGCACAAATGAGTACCCGATTAACGCGAGAAATATGCCAGATTGACGAAGCCGGAAGGAAATTGCTCAAAACTGCAATCGAGCGTCTCAGCCTATCCGCAAGAGCATACGATAGAATACTAAAGGTTGCCCGCACAATCGCTGATATGGAAAATAGCCCTACAATTGATAACCACCATATCGCTGAAGCAATCCAATACAGAAATTTAGATCGGGAAACATGGAACGGAAAATTTTAGAACTGTGCGAGACAATGTTTGATAACCCAAGGAAAACAGATGATCGTCAGGATTAGTCCAGACAGCGCACCAAAAAAATGGGCATCGTGATTAATGCCGTCCTGCCCCTTTTTGGATGCCCATACACAATAACCTAAAAACAGAAATGCAAATAAGTAAGCTGGCATGGGAATAATCATCATTACTCCAATGGTCACTTTAGGGTCGAAAAGAATATAACTAAACAGCACCGCACAGATGGCACCTGAAGCACCCAAACTATAGTAACCTGGATTATTTTTATGCTGTACGATGGTTGGAATATCGCTCAGTATCAAGCTGCCTACATAAATAACAGCAAATAAGATATGGCCATAGGGACTTGCAGCAGCAAGTATACGTTCTAAACCAAACCCAAAATAGTAAAAGGTAAGTATATTAAACAGCAGATGTCCCCAATCCTTGTGCACAAAACCACTTGTCAGGATCGTAAAGACATTGCGGTTGCGTGCAATACTGTAGGGATGCAACATCAATTTGCCGAAAAGTTGTTCGTGTGAAAAAGTATAGACGCTAATGGCAATCGTAAAAAAGAAGATAATACTCGCAACAGGCGTTTCTGTTAAATAAGTTAATAGCATAATAATTTCTAGAATCGATCCTCTAAAAGTAAAACATAAAGTTCTTTTGGCCCATGTGCTCCCAAAACCAACCTCTTCTCAATATCAGCCGTTCTGGACGGACCTGTAATGGTAGAAATCATCGTCGGAATCTCCTGACCGTAACGCTTCTGCATATAAGCTAAAGCATCTTTCAAATCCCAGACCAATTGCGAAGCCTTGGCAACAACAATATGAATGGGGGGATATATACTCAACCGCCGTCCGGAAGCATTTGCATTACTCACCATAACACTTCCATTACGAGCTATTAAAGCCTCACAGGAGGTGATACTTGCATTTGCCAATTCAAAATCCTTCTCTGTTTTCAAAAAGGGAAAACCGTAGGGACTGAGTAAATTTTGAATACCTTGTTCCCAAGCATAGATATTTTTTATGCTATTTACTTCGGTCAATGAAATCAAATTTTCAATCAGACCAATCTCGCCATCACAATATAGAAATTTGCCTCCCGCAGCGGTCAATTCACGCACAAAAACAAGATCCACTAACTCATCTTCATCATGGTAAAGAGCAGTTTCCTTAAAATTCGGATGGGGATTATCATTTTTTTGTAGTAATGCCTGACGTACCCGTTTTAACATTACCTCCTTCGCAGTTGCGTTCTTCACGTTCATGGCGCAAATATATAAATGCAGCGCTAGATAATTCTAGCGCTGCAACATTCAAATTAATTCAAATTATTGAACGGATTGTCTGAAATCGGACCATCGCTGGATCGCGCTTCATCCGGATGAATATCTAAGGGTAAATCAGTTTGTGGTACACCACCACCATCTGCACCATTCACAAACTCCTCGTAAGTAGTCTTGGTTTCAAATGGACGCTTCCCCAGTATCTCTTCCAAATCCGATTGAAAGAGGATTTCCTTTTCCAATAGCTTCTCCGCTATTTTGATCAGTCCTTCACGTTTATCCAGCAATAACTGTTTAGTACGTGCATAAACATCACTGATCAAGTTACGGACCTCTGCATCAATCAACTCTGCCGTTTTGTCAGAATATGGCTTCTGGAACGATGCCTCCGAGCTGTCTCTGAAAGAAACATTTCCCACTTTGTCATTCATACCGTATATCGCGATCATTGCATACGAAAGCTGCGTAATACGCTCCAAGTCGTTTTGAGCACCAGTTGAAATTCTTCCAAAAGTAATATCTTCAGCTACACGCCCTCCCATGGTCATACATAAGCTATCGATAAGCTGCTCTGTCGTATATAAAAACTGCTCTCGGGGAAGATACTGCGCGTATCCCAAAGCAGCCACACCGCGCGGCACAATAGATACTTTAACCAATGGATCTGCATGTTCCAAAAACCAGCCAGCAATAGCATGCCCAGCTTCATGATAAGCAACAATACGTTTCTCTTCCGGAGAGATAATTTTATTCTTTTTCTCAAGACCACCGATCACGCGATCGACTGCATCCTGAAAATCTTGCATATCAATTTCTGGTTTATTTTTGCGGGCAGCAATAAGTGCGGCCTCATTACATACATTGGCAATTTCTGCTCCTGCAAAACCAGGAGTCTGTGCAGATAATTTTTTTGCATCAACCTCAGCCGACAATTTCAGTGGTTTAAGATGCACTTTAAAAATTTGCTCACGGCCGATCAAATCTGGTTTATCAATAGAAATTTGACGGTCGAAACGTCCCGGACGCAGCAATGCCGTATCCAATACGTCGATACGGTTAGTAGCTGCTAAAATAATAACACCCGAATCCGTGCCAAAACCATCCATCTCTACCAACAATTGATTCAACGTATTTTCACGCTCGTCATTTCCACCCATCATTGAATTCTTGCCCCGCGCACGGCCAATTGCGTCAATCTCATCAATGAAAATGATACAAGGCGCTTTCTCTTTAGCTTGTTTAAACAAATCACGAACACGAGATGCACCTACACCCACAAACATTTCCACAAAATCGGATCCCGATAGTGAAAAGAATGGCACTTGAGCCTCACCAGCGACAGCTTTTGCTAACAATGTCTTACCTGTTCCTGGAGGCCCTACAAGCAATGCTCCCTTTGGAATTTTACCTCCAAGATTTGTATACTTACGCGGATTTTTCAAGAAATCGACAATTTCCATCACTTCCTGCTTCGCCTCTTCAAGCCCCGCCACGTCGTTAAATGTGATATTAATCTGAGCTTCTTTATCAAATAATTGAGCTTTCGACTTACCGATATTGAAGATAGCACCGCCACCACCGCCGGCACCGCCGCCCATACGGCGCATCAAGAAAATCCAGATTGCAGCCAACACCAATAATGGCAACATAAAGGTAATAAACCAGCTCGCCCATGGATTAGAACGATCATCATACGTTAATTGTACCTTCGGTGTACCAGGCGCTAACTCAGCTTGAGAAGCAGCTAACTTTTTCTCCAAAACATCGGGAGAAGCATCTTTAAAAATATATTGTGGTCCTTTGTCCTCTTGTCCAGACAAACTTGGTAAAGGATCGGAGGTCTTTACAGCATCCTTAAAACTAGGATTATCTTTCCAGCCCTTCTTCAGATACACCTCAACCTCTACAAGATCATTTTTCTTATAAGCGACAAGGCGCTCTACAGAGCCTGTGTTCAACATGCGTGTCTCAAAATCGCTATAGCTAACTTCCTTAGCTGGGTTTTCTCCAAAAACGTACTGTAAGGCAAAAAAACCTAAAAACATGGCAATCATAAGCCACACAAAATTAAATTTCGGCGGTTTCGGGCTTACCTTACTACTCGGGATTTTTTTCATTATATCGTAATTATATTTTCTTGATAAATTTTTATTGAAGACAATTAAGCGCTTTGGAAATGCTGAATCTCTGCATCTCCCCATAATTCTTCGATACCATAATGCGCCCTTTTTTCGGTCTTAAAGATATGTACAACCACATCCACAAAATCCAAAATCAACCACTCACCATTGGATTGTCCTTCTTTATATTGGGGTTCTTGACCAAATGTCTTGTAAACTTCGTCTTCGACACTTTTTGCTATCGCATTGACCTGAATGTTGGAATCAGCATGACAAATAACAAAATAATCAGAAACAGAACTGTGAAGATCTCTTAAATCCAAACGAACGATCTCGTTTGCTTTCTTTTCTTGCATACCGTAAACGATAATTTCTGATAGACGTTGGGACAATTCTGTACTTTTATTTTTACTCATTAAAAAATATGATAGTTTTGACTTAATATTTATTTAATACTTTCAGTTTGCAAAATAACAATATTTCGGGACTTATCATCGGCCAAAATACAATATATCTTGACAAAGTCGCCTCTACAAACGATTATCTCAGGGAATTATTGTCAAAATTCAAGCCACTAGCGGAAGGGACTGCCATTTTAGCAGAAGAACAGTTTCAAGGTAAAGGCCAGCGAGGAAGCTTATGGATCAGTGAACCAAAGAAAAATCTCACGACATCTATCCTTTTAAGGCCCTATTTCTTACCAATAGCCCAACAATTCTCACTTTCGGCTACTATCGCCATTGCCACCGCCAACTGGTTGAAAACCAAAGTTGAGCAGCCTGTCGCCGTAAAATGGCCCAATGATATTTACGTCAATTCAAAGAAAATAGCCGGTATTTTAATAGAAAATACATTAAAAGGCCATAATATCAATAGCGCCATCATAGGAATCGGTATAAATATCAATCAAACTAATTTTGACACAACATCAACAATAACCTCTTTAGCATGCCTAACCGATCGAACCGATTACGACATAAAGGATTTAGCGCGTGAGCTGTATCTAATGATACAACTGGAATATTTGAATCTCTTTCACAAAGGATCCCACCATCAGCTAAACAAATACAACGAATTATTATTCTGGAAAGGCGAAGAAAAACCATTTTTAATCGCTGGAAGCGAGCAAAAGGGCATTATTCAGCAGGTATCTGCCGAAGGTAAACTAAAGATTTTATTAGATAACCGATTACAAGAATTTGATATCAAAGAGATTACGCATCTTATCTCTTAATCTTTACAAAAAAAGGCATAACCCATTTTTAGAAATATCAAAGCTTTGTTCTAACTTTGTCAAAAGCGTGATTAAACCTTTATTCACCCAGCGTATCTAATAAAAATAACACACTGCAATAATTGTAGCGGAAAAAGAAAGAACAAATTAAAGTCTGATGAAAAAATTAATACTGTTAATGACTGCAGTGATTTTTGCAGTTACAGGAGCATTCGCTCAAATTCACAAACCAGTAAAATGGACAGTGGCCAGCAAAAAGTTAAATAACAAAGAAGCTGTCGTATATGTAAAAGCTACCATCCAAAATGGATGGCACATTTATTCACAAAATATAAAGGATGGTGGACCAATCCCAACTTCTTTCACTTTTGCTAAAGCGGCTGATTATACCTTAGTTGGTAAAACTGCTGAGCCAAAACCAAAAGTGAAACATGAAGACGTATTTAAAATGGATGTAGGTTACTTTACAAATGAAGTGATATTTCAACAAAAAGTAACGTTAAACAAAGGTACTGCAACAGTTAAAGGTACAGTCGAGTGGCAAGCATGTGATGCTTCACAATGTCTTCCTCCAGATGAATATGCTTTTGCTGTGACAATCAAATAGTAAAAATGATTCTATAAGGATAAATTAATAAGGCGATTCTCATCGCCTTTTTTTATTTTTGAACCTAACATCTGAAATACATACGCATGTTAAAAAATACATTCATTTTACTTCTGATTGCTCTTTTCAGTCTTTCGTTAACAACAGCGACGCTTGCATCGACACAAGATAGTTTAGCAAGTACAGAGGGACTTCAATTTGAATCATCACCGGACACATCTAATGCAGTTGAAGCAGTACCGGAAGACCTTAATTTTACAGCCTCACCCGACACGATGGTTAGCCAGGATAGCAGTAAAGCCGCGCCAGCTAAAATAAACGCCTCCTCAGGCAATCCAGAAACGGGAAAGAAATCACTTTGGAGCATATTTATTGCCGGATTAGTAGGAGGTTTTGCAGCACTACTTATGCCCTGTATATTTCCAATGCTGCCCCTTACGGTGAGTTATTTTACGAAACAGGCAGGAAGTCGAACTAGCGGTATCAGCAAGGCATTACTTTATGGCCTCTTCATCATTGTCATCTATGTCGCTTTAGGAATGATTATAACCATTTCCTTCGGCTCCGACGCGTTAAATGCTTTATCGACAAATGGGATATTTAATTTCTTATTCTTCCTGTTATTGGTTGTTTTTGCCGCGTCTTTTTTTGGTGCCTTTGAAATCACTTTACCGAGCTCTTTCGTCAATAAGATGGATGCCAAATCCGATAAGGGCGGCATAGTAGGTCTCTTCTTTATGGCCTTTAGCCTTTCCCTGGTATCGTTCTCCTGTACCGGCCCCATTATTGGAACGCTATTGGTAGAGGCTGCCTCAAAAGGAGAGCGCCTAGCTCCCGCAATCGGTATGCTCGGTTTCTCCATAGCACTTGCTATTCCTTTTGGTTTATTTGCGATGTTCCCATCGATGCTAAAATCCCTCCCCAAATCGGGCGGATGGCTAAATTCGGTAAAGGTCGTACTCGGCTTCTTAGAACTCGCACTAGCCTTAAAGTTCCTTTCAAATGTAGATCTGGCTTACCATTGGAATTGGTTAGATAGAGAAATATTCTTATCGCTATGGATTGCTATCTTTGGCCTGATGGGATTATATCTTATTGGAAAAATTAAGTTTTCCCATGACAGTGAACTAAAATTTCTTTCTGTACCAAGAACCATCTTGGCCGTCATTGTATTCGCTTTCGTCATTTATATGGTACCCGGATTATGGGGTGCGCCATTGAAATCCATTTCGGCATTCCTTCCCCCTTCGGCAACTCAGGATTTTGACCTGTCTACTGGAGTAGGCAGTTCACCAACGCATAGTGATGGTAAGGTCAAAAAATACGCTGAAATATTTCATGAACGGGGCACGCCAAAAGGTTTTGATCCTTATTACGATTATGAGGAAGCTCTAGCAGCATCAAAAGAGCAAAATAAGCCGGTACTCATTGATTTCACAGGCTGGAATTGTGTTAATTGTCGAAAAATGGAAGCCAATGTATGGACTGATCCCGCAGTTGCCAAACTATTAAAGGAAGAGTTTATTATGGCTGAATTATTTGTCGATGACAAAACCAAATTACCAGAAAGTGAGCAGTTTATTTCAAAATACAGTGGGAAAAAGATAAAAACGATAGGAAATAAAAACAGTGATTTCCAAGCCTCGACTTTCGACAGCAATTCGCAACCACTATACGTGATCGTCGATTCATCCGGAACCGTATTGGTCCCGAAAACAGGTGCAAACTATAACGTTACAGAATATATTGCTTTCCTTCAAAGTGGAATTGACGCTTTTAAGGCAAAGAAATAGTCCGTATACGATTGGGGAGATTCGACAAGAATAGCATACATGATCAGATAGGTAATTATTAAATTTGCATTATCTTTAGCTTAACCCGAAATAAAACGGTTTAAAAAAGCCATTACCAGTTGCCAATAGCATGATTGGCGATAGAGCTAATAAAGGAAATATAATTGTATATACGCTTGAAAATAGCTAAGTTTGAGTACGTATGAGTAACATTAAAAAAATTGCTGTTTTGACATCTGGAGGAGATGCTCCAGGAATGAATGCTGGTATCCGTGCTGTTGTTAGGGCGGGAATCTACAATAATCTTGAAGTATTTGGCGTAAGAAGAGGTTATGATGGTCTTGTTAATGGAGAGATTGTCCCTATGGATGCCAAATCTGTAGCGAATATCATACAACGTGGCGGCACTATCCTTAAAACTGCCCGTAGCGAAGCCTTTAAAACGACAGAGGGACGTAAACAGGCTTATGAAAACTTACGCAGCCACGGTATTGATGCCATGGTGGTTATCGGCGGGGATGGTACATTTACGGGCGCATCCAAATTTATTGAAGAATTTGATTTTCCTATTATTGGCCTTCCAGGCACGATTGACAATGATTTGGCCGGCACAGACTTTACTATTGGCTATGATACAGCCATTAATACTGTTATCCAAGCTGTAGACAAAATTCGCGATACTGCCGAGTCTCACGATAGGCTCTATTTGTAATAGAAGTAATGGGACGCGATTCAGGTCTTATTG
Source organism: Sphingobacterium zeae (assembly GCF_030818895.1). Lineage (NCBI taxonomy): Bacteria > Pseudomonadati > Bacteroidota > Sphingobacteriia > Sphingobacteriales > Sphingobacteriaceae > Sphingobacterium > Sphingobacterium zeae. The sequence goes on along the minus strand of NZ_JAUTBA010000001.1, from coordinate 600,955 downwards.
CCGTCCGTTCAGGAATCAGTACCGGCGCAGAAGCAGTCTTGGTTCCTGAGTTTGAAGTGGACTATGACGCAATCATGAAAAGGCTCGACAAGACGCGTAAAAATAAATCATCCCGTATCATTATCGTTGCTGAAGGTGATAAAGAAGGGGGTATGGTTGTATCAGAAAAAATCAAGGAAAATTTCCCACATTACGATGTTAGGCTTTCTATTTTAGGACATATTCAACGTGGTGGAAGTCCAACATGTATGGATCGTGTCTTAGCTAGCAGGCTTGGCGTAGCTGCCGTTGAGGCTTTACTACAAGGCCGCAGAGGTGAAATGGCCGGACTAATCTGCAGTGAGGTAAGATTTACTCCTTTTAAAAGCGCCATTAAACACCATGTAAAAATGAACGAAGATCTGCTGCGTATCATCGAGATCCTTTCGCTGTAAAAGATATCGTTTAGTCTCAACTTCATACAAAAAAAACGTGGATTGTCCAACATTTTGGACAGCCACGTTTTTTTTGACTTTATACAGATCTCCACAAAACACTATTGCAGCTATAAAAGAAACTTACTTGACTTTTAAACTCTTTCGCTTTATTAGCACAAAACGAACTATAGCACACGATCTTATAAAAACTACTACTTAAGCAAATTATTTAGGTATTGCTCAGATACAGGGGGCAATTGTATGGCCTGACCTGCTTTTGCCATCGAGTCAGCGAAATGATTCGTATTACTGATAGCCTGTTCATAGGCTCTAACCACCTGATCAGATAAGTGTAAAACCTCAGGGCTTTTAAGGTTAACCCGATATTGATTATCTTCTAAGGTGACATGCTGATAAAAGCGATAGGCAGCAGCTTTTAGCTTTCCCAGTTCTTCTTGGGAGAGCTGATCGATTCTGGCATTTGGCGGAAGTGTAACGTCAATAAAGGTAGTGTCCTTCGCCAATTGATCAATAGAATGATCCAGAGAAATGGCATGAAGTGCTTCTAAGTTCACAACAGGAATACCCTTATCTTCATCACCACTACACTAGGCAATCACACTCCACAAAAATATACTCAGAAATACTATTTTATTCATTATTATAATTTTTTTGTTCCCTTAAGAAGAAACCCCTAATTGCATCCTCATATCACATGAGTTTAACAATTAGGGGCTATTAAAGGCCTAATGGCGGCCGAAAACGAATTGAGTTATTTCAGCAATTCAGCCAGCTTAGCTTCCAAAGCTTCACCTCTTAGATTTGATGCGACAATTTTGCCCGACGGATCGATCAGGAAGTTTTGTGGAATACCACGCACTTCATATAATTTGACCGGAGCAGATTTCCAGCCTTGTAAGTCTGAAACATGCGGCCATTGCTGTAAATTATCATCATGGATGGCTTTCACCCAGGCATCCTTTTTACCAGGATTATCTAAAGATACACCAAATACCGTAAACCCTTTATCTTTAAACTTATTGAAGGCTGCGACCACGTTCGGGTTCTCGTGACGGCAAGGACCGCACCAGCTCGCCCAAAAGTCCAACAAGACATATTTACCTCTTAAAGATGATAAGGAAATATTTTTTCCTGTGGTATCCGGCAACGTAAAGTCCGGTGCTATTGCACCAACAGCCACGGCTTTCAATTTCTGAATGCGATCAGCCAACTCCTTCCCTTTTTCGGAACTTTTCAATTCAGGAGACAATTTCTCGAAAGAAGTTACATATTCAGTAACATTCTCCCCATTGAGATTGTCGGACAATAAATCCAATGTATACCAGCTCTTCGGATTTTTGTTTATAAATTCTGCATCTGATTTTTCCATTTTTTCAGAAATCTCACCAGCTTGCTTTTGCAAACCTTCGATGAAAGTAGGATCCTGTTTTTGAGTATCAGAAGCAGCATAATACTGTTGATTCAACGCTTCGAATGCGTCCGAATAAGGTTTTACAAAAGCCTTATACTGCATAAGATCGTCGTTAAGCGTTGTACCCGAAATAGTCGCATCTTTAAACCCTTTAGTTGCATCGACTTTGATAACTCCCTTAGAAAGATATAGCTGTGCCGTTTCAGGCTGCTTTTGACTATTTCTAAGTTCAGCGAAAGATAAGCCTTCTGGTGAATAGATCATCATACCTTTGGTTGGTGAGGTCACCTGCCCATTGAACTTAAACTCACCTTTTACGACCATCGCAGAATCTGTCTGCCGGGTCGCATTGGTAATGTATTGCATAAACACCTTCGCTTTGTCCGACGTCGCGTTTACTTTCCCTGTCACGGTGTAGCTTTCTTGCGCCATTAATAAGGCTGGTAAAAAGCTTAAACCCATTAATATTCTCTTTTTCATAATTATATACTCCACATAAATGTAAAACATTTCCAGTTCATGGAAGCGCTATTTAACATTTTTTAGCAAAGATGTTACCAACGGCCAGATGCACCGCCACCGCCAAAATCACCACCGCCGAAACCGCCAAATCCACCGCCCGATCCACCACCGAATCCGCCGCCACCACTTCGTCCACCACCGCCGCCAAGGCCACTCAGCAATGTCCACCAAAACACATCAGAAGCACCGCGCCCATTCATGACACGCCGGCCACCGCCACCACCGCCGCCGCGATTCGAAAAAATAACGATCAAGATGATCACAATAATGATGACAAACATAACAGATCCCGAGCCTTTTCCTTTTGGTTGCTTTGGATCAGCTTTGTATTCACCCTTGGTATAGGATATTAAGGAACTGGTAGCGTCATCCACTCCCTTGTAATAATCTCTTCGGCGAAATGCAGGCTTAATATCATTCTCGATAATGCGGTAGGCAATCGCGTCGGGAACAGCTCCCTCTATCCCATATCCAGTCTGAATGGTCACCGCGCGATCCCCAAGTGCGACCAACAATAAAATACCGTTGTTGTATTTTTTATTGCCAATTCCCCATTTCTTCGCTAATCGTACTGCGTAATCAGAAATATCATAGCCTCCCGTAGAATTCATCATAACCACCGCGATTTGCGTGGATGTAGAATCCTCAAAAGCCAGTAGCTTTTGTTCCAATAATTGCTTTTGATTCGCTGTCAACGTATTGGTATAATCATTGACAAGTCTGTTTGGTGCTTCCGGGAAATCTTGGCCCAATACGGAGGCTATCGACAATGTGCAAAGCAATATTGCCATAGCAGGTATTCGAATCAGGGAAAATAATTTCAATACAAATTTCATCCTATTTTTTTTTGTGCGCCTTAAGCAATTCTTCGTGCTTCTATCGGCAATCGGTAAACCTCGAAATTTCGGGGCTATTTATATTTATTCATTTATGCCACAAGCAGTAGGTGCGTTGCTGTTGCCTGCTAATTGACGATTAACGATCCCCAAACACGATATCATTGGGCAGTTCATTGATATCATCATGCTCTCGGGGAAAGAATCTTGCCAACTGTTTGCCTGCATGTTCGATCCCGCTAACCAAGCCCTCAACAATACGATCCTCCCTAAACTCAGCCACCATCAGATCTTTGGTACTGTTCCAAAAATCACTTTCCACGCGCTGGTGTATTCCTTTATCTCCAATAATGGAAAACTTGTGATCTTCCAACGCGATATAAATAAGGACACCGTTTTTCAATACTGTTTTATGCATGCCTAATTTGGAAAAATAATAAGTTGCGCGATCATGTACCTCATCGGGGCAATGATTTTCTACTACCACACGAATTTCACCGGAAGTCTCATTTTCGGCCACATTAATGGCGTGGACGATTTTGTCTTGTTCTTCAGAATTTAAAGCCATAATCTATATGTACATGTGTATTCTTTGATGAGACACCAAAGGGTTGATCGATGTCCAAAAAATATTTCTTAATTAAAAAACGAAAAAAAATGGATGATGAGCTTCTACGAAAGCCGCATCATCCATCATCCCATTCATTGCTGTCAATTTGCTTAGAATGATACCGTTGGTGCTTTATCCGAACCTGGGGCAGCAGTAAATGTACCTTTTGCCTTAAATCCAAACATGCCGGCCATTAAATTGTTGGGAAAGCTACGTACTGTTGTGTTATATTGCTGTACAGCTTCATTATAGGCTCTACGTTCTGTCGAAATACGATTTTCAGTACCTTCTAATTGCGCTTGAAGTTCCAAAAAGTTTTGGTTCGCCTTCAAGTCAGGATAAGCCTCAACGGAAGCCAAAAGGCGACTCAATGAGCCACTGAATTCGTCTTGAACTTTTTGAAATTTAGCGATATTTTCTTCAGACAGATCATCAGCATTAATCGTTACAGAGGTTGCTTTAGCTCTTGCCTCGACCACTGCGGTCAAGGTACTTTCTTCATGCTTTGCTGCACCTTTTACGGTATTGACCAAATTCGGAACAAGATCCGCACGACGTTGATACGCATTTTCAACTTGCGCCCATTTTCCTTTAACATTTTCATCCTGCGAGACCATTGTATTATAGCCGCAGGAGTTTAAGGATACTAATGCAAATAAACCACATAGGGCGACCAAAAATCTTTTAATTTTCATTGTTCAAAGAATTAAATACTATTCAAATTATACGGTTACACTATCAAAGCATATACCAAGCTCTTACTAAGATAAGAATATTTTTATTTCCAAATCCCCAAATAGTCAATATTCATTAACTTTGTATCGGTTTTGGGATAAAAACCCAGCCCCTTATACTATGCAAAAAGAAATCGAAATTGCGATACCACCTGAAAAAATGGAGGATGAACACTATATTCTACAACAAGGTATAAAAACCCTACGCGTTCAACCCCAGCAAATCAAAGGATACAAAATCAGAAAACGTTCAATTGATGCCCGCAGTAGGCAGGTAGTCTACCGCACCCGCATTATTTACTACATCGATGAACTGCCTATCCCTGAAATCTACGAAAATAATTTCAAGTCGGTCAAAGATGGAAAATCAGTTATCATTGTAGGCGCAGGGCCTGCTGGTATATTTGCTGCGATCCGCTGCATTGAACGTGGCCTCAAACCAATTGTCATTGAGCGTGGTAAGAAAGTACAGGACCGTAGACGTGATCTTGCGAAGCTGAACCGTGAAGGCATTGTGAATCCCGAATCGAATTACTGCTTTGGTGAAGGTGGCGCAGGGACATACTCGGATGGAAAACTATATACACGTTCCAATAAAAGGGGGGATGTAGACAAAGTGCTCAAGCTTTTTGTCTCTCATGGTGCCACCACAGATATTCTAGTCAATGCCCGACCACACATTGGCACAAACAAACTACCGCATATTATTGAAGCCATGCGCGACAGTATCCTTGAGTTTGGTGGTGAATTTCACTTTGACCAGCGTGTGGACGACATTTTAGAATCTTTTGGGCAGGTTCGTGGCGTTAAGTTAGCCAGTGGCGAACACATCAAAGCCGATCACGTTATCGTAGCGACAGGGCACTCTGCTCGCGATATTTTCGAGCTTTTCCACCGTAATAATTGGCTGATTGAAGCCAAACCATTTGCTTTAGGAGTGCGCATCGAGCATCCACAGACAATTATTGATCAGGCACAGTACCACTGTCAGGTTAGAAGCGAGCATTTGCCGCCTGCCTATTACAGCTTGGTGGAACAGGTTAATGACCGTGGTGTATTTTCTTTCTGCATGTGCCCTGGAGGTGTCATTGCTCCCTGTGCGACTGATTTAAACGAAATTGTTGTCAATGGATGGTCCCCATCTAAACGAAATAACCCGCACGCTAATTCAGGTACTGTTATCCAGATAAACCTAGCGGATGTCGCCAACACACAAACGGATCCGTTTGCATTACTCAATTTTCAGAAGGAGATTGAACGAAAAGCTTTTGCGATAGGCGGTGGTAATCTGGTCGCTCCAGCACAACGCATGGTGGATTTCGTCGAAGGACGAGTGTCTTTCGACCTACCAGAGAATTCTTACAAACCCGGAACAGCCTCCGCAGACCTAACCGAAGTATTGCCGTCTTTTGTTCACAAAGCCTTACAAGCTGCCCTGCCTATCTTTGGCAAAAAGATGAAAGGTTATTACACCAATGAAGCTATTTTGGTTGGGGTCGAATCCCGTACGTCTTCACCGATCCGTATTCCTAGAAATAAAGAAGATTTACAACATCCTCAGGTCAAGGGGCTTTATCCGTGTGGTGAGGGTGCTGGTTATGCCGGAGGTATCATTTCTGCTGCAATAGATGGTATTAATTGCGTTGATGCGATCGATTTAAGTTAACATTTTTTGCTTTTTCTCTTGCAGAATAGGAATGAATGCGTTATTTTTGTAGCATCAACGCGAAAGTAGCTCAGTTGGTAGAGCACAACCTTGCCAAGGTTGGGGTCGCGAGTTCGAATCTCGTCTTTCGCTCTAAAAAAGCTTCCAAAATTTGGAAGCTTTTTGCATTTAATAATAGTCTCCTTTCCCTTCTATTTACATCCAGTAACGCTTTATCGTTTCTCTCCTTGCCAAATTTGAGTTTAAAATTTACAAAAGAAGTATTAGCACAACTTCGACCGGATACCAAAGAAAGTATAATTTCAATTGTGATTCTATCTAGGGAGGAAAGAAAGACCTAATAGGTATCAGGTTCGACACTTCCTCGGTGCTTCTTCGGTACTTGCTCGGTGCTTCTTCGGTTACAAGCGAACAAGTAACGTTAAAACTCCGACTAAGATCCGTTGTAACACAGTGAGAAGGGCGAATTTGGTTCCTATGGATCATACCATATATACCCCGCGATGTACAACATCTTTTGGGCATTTCTTCTCAATACAATTAGAAACTCTTCCATCTAACTAAAAACAACAAAAAGAAAAATGTCAATTGATATAATGACTACGATTCCATCGGTCGCATAAAAAAAATATGGCGTCTACTTCATTAGTAAACGCCATATTTTAAAAGCGATATATTCCAATATGGATTTAACTTGTTCTCAGACTTTCCTCTACAAGCTCTTCAACATATTTCCGAACAACTTCGTTAGAGAAACGTGTGGTTACATCAAATGCAAATGCATGAACCAACAGGATACGCGCAGATTCTTCACCAATCCCTCTTGCTCTTAGATAAAACAGCGCTTCGTTGTCAAACTGACCAATCGTACATCCATGCGAACATTTTACGTCATCTGCAAAGATCTCCAATTGAGGCTTAGTGTACACAGTGGAATTATCTGACATCAACATGTTATTGTTCTGTTGAAAAGCATTGGTTTTTTGAGCATCTTCGCGAACGAAAATTTTCCCATTGAAAACCGCTACAGATTTATCCTGCGTAATATTCTTATACCATTCATAAGACTCGCAGTGCGGCTTAAGATGATCTACAACGGTATGATTATCGACCAGCTGATCTCCAGCAGTTAAGTTAATGCCATATAAATGACTTTCCACATTTTCTGCGTCCAAACGTACATTGATATTGTTACGAATAAATGGTGCTCCAGGGAAATTACAATTGTAATTATTATAAAGGCTATATTTTTCTTGGTGTACCTCTGTATGATTAAAGTACCGGCTTACAGATCCAGCGAGTTGCAAATAATAATGTTGCATCTTTGCATTCTCTTTGACGATAATCTCAGAAACCTTATTGTGAACGTTATTTGCAGTACCTTCTGCAGTGATGAAGCTTTCGATCAACTCTAGCTCTGCATTTGGTTCGACAACAATCAAATTACGTGTTTGCGCAAAGAAATCTTCCTTGCCTGTTGCGACATGAATAATCTGAATTGGTTTATCAATTACGGCGCCTTTCTTTACATGGATAAAAACACCATTCGTGAAAGCAGCGGTATTCAGCGCAACCATAATATTGTCTGACTTATCGGCATACTTGGCAAAATGCGCTTCAAAAGCAGGGTCCGACACGGCTTCATCCATAGGAACAACCGAAAGTCCTTTCACACTCTCTAGTTCGCTTACTGCCAATACATATTGGCCATTTACCAAGATAATGCGATAGGCATCCAGCTTAGGAATCTCACCAGCACTAAAGTCTAAGCCTTCGATATCCACATCAACATCAAGCGCATAGGACTTATTGATAATACTGTGGATGTTTGTATATTTCCATTCTTCATTCTTAACGGTGGGAAAGCCTGCTGCTTCGAAACGCTCGAATGCAAGTTGACGGGCCTGTACAAAAAACGAAGGTTCGTCCGAAACGCCTTGCTCCCTGTATGCTCCCAACACTTGTTGAAGTAATGATTCTGAAACTAATGTACTCATGTTATTTTTTAATCAAATCGCCAAAATTCTCTTCCAATCCTATTTACTCAGGTAAAAGATTAGGCGTTTTGTGTATCATATTCTTTTAACCAATCGTATCCTTTTTCTTCGAGCTCCAAAGCCAATTCTTTAGGTCCCGATTTCACGATACGGCCATTGTACAATACGTGAACAAAATCTGGAACGATATAATCCAACAAACGTTGGTAGTGTGTAATCACAATAAAAGCATTGGCTTTAGAGCGCAATTGATTCACCCCGTTTGCAACGATACGTAGTGCATCGATATCCAAACCAGAATCGGTCTCATCCAAAATAGACAATTTTGGATTTAACATGGCCAATTGAAAAATCTCGTTACGCTTTTTCTCACCGCCCGAAAACCCCTCGTTTAAAGAACGGTTAGCTAAATTAGCTGAAAACTCTACTAGTTTTTGCTTGTCTTTAACCATCTGTAAAAATTCCTTTGCTTCCATAGGGGGAAGGCCTTTGTATTCGCGGATATCATTTACAGCTGTTTTCAAGAAATTGATATTCGATACACCCGGAATTTCAATAGGGTATTGAAAAGCCAAGAACAGCCCTTCACGCGCACGATCCTCAGGTGAAAGATCTAATAAATCTATACCATCCAATAGTGCCGAACCTTCACTTACTTCATACGATTCACGTCCCGCTAATACATTGCCCAAAGTACTTTTACCAGCACCATTTGGCCCCATAATCGCGTGAATTTCTCCAGCTTTTACTTCTAGGTTTAACCCTTTTAATATTTGTTTGTCTTCTACAGACGCATGTAAATTTTTAATGCTTAACATTTTATTCGTATTGAGTATGGTGCAATGCAGTATTATTAAACTACATTTCCAATGATTTTTTATCTATCCTACTGAACCTTCTAATGAAATTGCCAATAATTTTTGAGCCTCTACCGCAAACTCCATCGGCAACTGATTTAATACTTCCTTCGCATAACCATTGACAATTAGACCAACAGCTTTTTCTGAATCTATACCACGCTGATTCAAATAGAATACTTGGTCTTCACCAATTTTAGAAGTAGTCGCTTCATGCTCTAACTTAGCCGTCTTATTTCTATTTTCGATATAGGGGAACGTATGCGCTCCGCATTTATCACCAATCAATAAGGAATCACATTGTGTAAAATTGCGCGAATTGTCTGCATTCGGTCCAATCTTTACCAAACCTCTATAACTGTTGTGGCTCTTACCGGCAGAGATACCTTTAGAGACAATTTTAGATTTTGTGTTCTTACCCAAATGAATCATTTTCGTACCTGTATCGGCCACCTGATAATTACGCGTCATGGCCACAGAGTAAAATTCACCAATCGAGTTATTACCTTTTAAAATCACCCCCGGATATTTCCACGTAATTGCAGAACCAGTTTCTACCTGAGTCCAGGAAATTTTACTGTTGTCCCCCTTACAGATTCCACGTTTAGTCACAAAATTATAAATCCCGCCTTTTCCATCCTTATCACCAGGATACCAGTTCTGTACTGTTGAATATTTAATCTCCGCATCGCGTTCCGCAATCAGTTCAACGACTGCAGCATGCAGTTGATTTTCATCACGCATAGGCGCTGTACATCCCTCCAAATAAGATACATAAGCCCCTTCATCCGCAACGATCAACGTACGCTCAAATTGTCCAGTATTTTGTGCATTGATACGGAAATAGGTCGATAATTCCATCGGACATCTTACTCCTTTTGGGACATAAACAAATGAACCATCGGAGAAAACAGCAGAATTCAAGGCCGCATAGATATTGTCGGTCTGTGGGACAACTGTGCCTAAATATTTTTTCACCAACTCTGGGTGCTCTTGCACAGCTTCACCAAACGAACAGAAGATGACTCCTTGTTCTTTTAACTTCTCACGAAACGTTGTTTTGACGGATACAGAATCAAAGACAGCATCTACGGCAACCACCCCAGCTAACACTTTCTGCTCATCCAAAGGAATACCCAATTTTTCGAAAGTAGCAATTAACTCAGGATCAACTTCATCCATCGAATTCAGCTGTGGTTTTGCTTTAGGAGCCGCGTAGTAAGAAATCTCTTGAAAATCAATTTCAGGTGCTTTAAAATTCTGCCAAGTAGGCATTTTCAACGTCAAGAAATGACGGAAAGCTTTTAATCGCCACTCCAATAACCATTCAGGCTCATTCTTTTTTGCCGAAATAAAACGCACCGTATCCTCACTAAGGCCTTTGGCTGCAATTTCCATTTCGATATCTGTCGTGAACCCGTATTTATATTCTTCGAGCTCCAGCTCTTTTAACAAATCGTCGTCTTTAGTACTCATATTGCGCTCTCACGGTTTAACTAATTTGGGAGGGCTTCACCTCCCCACCTATCGAACTGCAAAGTTACAATTTCAAAGCCAATAAAACAGCATTTTATACGGCTATACGCTGGCATTTTTAATAAAAAATGATATTTGTCACTCTATTTAATTAAAATGAACACATTTCAATCGATTATGACAGTCAAATGATTTTCAATCAATTAAAGTTATAAGTCAATATTAATTATATAACTAAAATCTATTAATCATCAATAATTTCGTATATTTGCAAATTTCCAAATTTAATTTTGTATATTTACAAATAGTATTGATTATTAAGACTTAAGATATGCCCTTTGCACCGGACAAAACTGATTTAAAAATTCTTAAACTATTACAAGAGAATGGTCGTATAACAAATTTGCAGCTTGCTTCCAGCATTGGACTTTCTCCCGCTCCAACATTAGAACGTGTGCGAAAGCTGGAAAATTCAGGCTTCATCAAAAGTTATCATGCATTTGTAGACGAAGAGAAGTTAGGCCTTGGAATCAAATCATTCATCCAAATTTCACTCGACTTCCATACACACAATGCGATACCGGAGTTTGTTGCCGCAGTAAAAATGATACCTGAAGTCACCGAGTGCCACCACGTTACAGGAAATTGCGATTTTATCCTCAAAGTTTACGTGAAAGATATCAAAGCTTACGAAGGTGTTATTATGGAAAAAATATCCAAAATACCTTTTGTAAAGACATTCCAAACCATGATGATTATGTCTACAAGCAAAAAAGAGCCTATTATTCCTTTGGAATATTAAGTGGTATATGAATGATTAGGCAAAGACACCTAGTCTCTATCAAAAACATCTTTACCGGCAGCTTACCTTTAGAAAACATTTACTCTTCTAAGCGAACATCGGCAATGGTATAAGAAACTCCTCGCAAAATTTAAAGCAGGCGCCAATCAATTGGAGTTTTACCCTGCGCAACCAAGTATTGGTTTGCTTTCGAAAAGTGCTTGCTACCAAAAAAGCCGCGATAAACAGATAAAGGTGAGGGGTGTACCGCCTTTAGGATAAGGTGTTTTTTCGGATCAATAAGCACATTTTTCTTTTGGGCATAACTTCCCCACAATAGAAATACGACGTGATCACAATGCGCTGAAATGGCGTGAATAATGCTGTCTGTAAAAATCTCCCAACCTTTCTTTTGATGGGATGCTGCGCGATGCGCTTCTACGGTCAATGTCGCATTCAACAGCAGCACTCCTTGTTTGGCCCAAGAAGTCAAATTACCAGATTGTGGCTCAACAAAACCAGGTATGTCATCTTGCAATTCCTTGAAAATATTTTTCAAGGACGGCGGCACCGCAATTCCTTCCGGAACGGAAAAAGATAGACCATGCGCCTGTCCGTCATTATGGTACGGATCTTGTCCTAAGATGACAACTTTCACTTGATCCAGTGGTGTCAGTTTAAAAGCATTCATCACAAGACCTGCCGGTGGAAACACTTTCTTTTGTCGACGCTCCCCTTGTACAAAAGTAGACAACTGTTTCATATAAGGTTGGGCGAACAACGGCTTTAACACAGGCGCCCAAGAATCATCATATTGCTTTTCCATAATTCAAACATAGATAAAGTTCAATACAAAGGCAAATTTATCCGCCCCCCTCCTTTCTCTTTCGAGATGCCTAACTAATTTAGGGCCGCTGACTTCTATAAAAATACATTTTTACAAAATAACCACCTGAACAAGTTGCTTAAACGGTGAAATAAACGGATATTTGCAAGATTAAATTGAATAAAAATATTTTAAACAAAGATTTATGTCAAATCTCGTTAGAATCATTATTTGCAGTGCATTGCTTATCGGAACAGTTGCCTTATTCTGGACTGGGAACTGGGGCTGGGGAATATTAGGTATTTTCGTCACGATTTTAGGCTTCGTTACTGTATTTTTCCATGAATATATGCTGATTGCGCAATGGCATATGCGTAAACAAAATATGGTCGCAGCAGAAAAATGGCTAGGAAAAATCACCAATTACGAAAAGCAATTGATTCCACAACAGCACGGTTACTACAATATGCTGATTGGGCTGATCGAATCACAACGTGCACCCATGCAATCTGAAAAATATTTTAAGAAAGCATTGGCTTTAGGTTTACATATGGACCATAATATTGCTTTAGCAAAATTAAGCCTAGCAGGGGTAGCAATGGCAAAACGCAATAAGCGTGAAGCAGAAAAACTTCTTCAAGAAGCGAAAAAAGCAGATAAAAACAAATTATTGGCGGATCAGATCAAAATGATGAAAGATCAGATGGGCATGATGGACAGGCAACAGATCCGATATAATCGATAATATTGACCAAATAAAAAAAGCTTCAAAGTTATAACTTCGAAGCTTTTTTTTGAACGATGCCTCAATCAACTAATTCTTTAATGGAATAGGAACATCCAAAAACTCGCCTTCTTCTGTACTGCTCTCAAACACTAGCTTGATCATAAGCGGCTTATCCGTTTTCTTCCAATCCTTAACAACCACCTGTATATCCACAGGCTTATCTTCTTCTAATAAATAATGCAGATAATTCTGTTTATCTTCGAACTTAACCAAAACATTGCCCATTTGGATCCTTGAAAAAAAATGGGGCTGTTTTTTCTGATCGAACACTTGCGTGGAAAACGTATTCATTTTATATTCCCTCGGATCAGTACTGTACGATATAGCAAATAGATTAATCACCAATTCTTTCTTAGATTCATCTACATAATATCCCTTGACATCAAACTGAATATCGTCAACAACCAGCAACGAATCTGCAGACTGCGCTTGTACTATTCTGCCCCCAAGGAAAAGTATGAAGATGGAAATATATCGAACAAAAACATTCATATCATATATACTTAAAAAAGCTACGAAGACCGTAGCTTTGATTATTATTGTACTATTATTTTAAAATTATGCCCGTAAGCGATCCGCAGATCGGATTAACTTTTCATCTTTACGCACGCCCCCCATGGCTAACGCACAGAAAATAATCGAAATTGGCAATAAAAAGAAGCCTACGCCGATATTTCCAGCACCCAAAAATTGGCTTACTGTAGCTAAATGGGTACTTGCAGATGAATATAACCATATTGCAAATAGTATAATCGCCACAATCTCTACCCAGATTAGCAAAAGTTGGACTTTACGTTTTTTAAACTTAAATATCGTAAATATCGGAAGTCCTCCTAACAAAACGGTTGCTACAGTCTGAAGGATATACCCGAATCCCCCTTCATGTACAGACTGGCCTGCAGCCACACCATACACGCCAGTTACTTTTACATTTTTCCCTAAACCCACTAAATCGCTATAATTAACATAGGGAAATAGAAACAAGCCGAATATGACTAATCCTGCTATCAGCAGATAAACAGTTTGGATACGTTGAATCATAGTTTAATTTTTGTATAGCAACAAACTTAGATAAATTGATCTTTATATGCAATATAATTGCTTCCGAAAAAACAATCAACTTTATAGCTCTTTCAGTAGAAAAACAATCAAGCCAACATTTTGTTGCAATTTTTTACCGGATACCAAAGAGCATCTTTTTAGAAAGCTTTATCTTTGCGGAAAAAAAATATGTTATATATATACGGTGCAACTGCCCACGCAAAAACTGCAGTCGATGTAGCAGAAGACCTAGCGATTGATATTGGTGGTCTTATTGACAAATCGCTGCTCATTGAAGATGTATTCGATTATGAGGTTCAACTTCATCATCAAGGTAAAGAAAGGGAAGAAGAGTTCTTTATTGCAGTCAAAAATCCGGGTCTTCGTCAACGGATTGTATCGGAAAATGCTGGCTGGAACTACAAGACGCTCATACATCCGAAAGCTTTCGTATCAAAGAGAGCCGAAATCGGAGAGGGTACTATTATCCTTCCTGGCGCTTCTGTCGCTCCTGATGTGCAAATAGGAGACCACTGCGTTATCTCGGGCTCTGCTGTTATCGAAAGTAATACCATTATTGAAGATTTTGTCAATATCGGACCAAATGTGTCAATTGGATCAAATGTTCTTGTAGGACGAGGTTCCGAAATTAAAGCAAATACACGTATTGAGGATGAAGAAACTATTCCTAAAGAGAGTATTATTGCTTAATTAAATTCCTGCGGAATGAAATTGCAAGTCGTATAGTTTTTTGTAATAACCATCAAAAGATAACAATTCTTGATGTGTTCCGATTTCCTTTATTTCGCCTTTATCCAACACAATAATCTTGTCCGCCTTTTGAATGGTGGACAAGCGGTGAGCAATAACAATTGATGTTCTCCCCTTCATTAAATTGTCAATTGCATATTGGATTAGCTCTTCTGTTTCGGTATCCACCGAAGAGGTCGCTTCATCCAAGATAAGAATCCGGGGATCGTGCACCAGTGCCCGTATAAAAGAAATCAACTGAGCCTGTCCGGCAGACAAAGTTGCTCCCCGCTCTTTCACATCATAATCATAGCCGCCAGGCAGCCGCATAATAAAATTATGCGCTCCAACTTCTTTCGCGGCTTCAATTACCTGCTCCCGAGAGATCCTAGGATCCCCGAGCGTAATATTGTTGAGAACACTATCTGAAAAAAGGAATACATCCTGCAATACCGTTGCTATTGTATTTCTCAGGTAATCAAGATCATAATCGCGGATGTTATGGCCATCCAACAAAATTTCACCTTTATTTATTTCATAAAACCGGCTCAGAATGTTGATCGTAGAAGACTTTCCGGCACCAGTAGCACCCACTAAAGCCAAAGTCTCCCCTGGATTGACATTGAAGTTCACATCTTTCAGTACCCAGTTTTCTTCATTATAGGCAAACCAAACGTGTTTGAATGTAATTTCTCCGTTGATATGATGGGGTTTCAAAGTCCCTAAATTTGGTGTCTTTTCGTTAGTGTCCAGCACTTCAAAGATGCGCTCAGCGCTCACCATACCCATTTGAAGGGTATTAAACTTATCTATAAGCTCCCGGATGGGTCTAAAGATCATATTGATATACATGATAAAGGCGACCACGACACCTGGAGAGATCACATCCCCCATAATCTGCTTGGAACCGAACCAGACCAATAAGCCCAGGGCAATGGCCATGATAATTTCCAAAACGGGAAAAAAGATGGAGAAGTACCAATTCGTCCGGATATGTGCATTTCGATGTTGTGCATTAATCTCCTTAAACTTATCCATTTCTTGCTTTTCGCGCGCAAAATACTGGATAATACCGACTCCCGTAATGTGTTCTTGCAGAAAAGTATTTAAGTTGGAAACCCATTTTCTCACATCAATAAAAGCAGACTTCATCGCCTCTTTAAACACATAAGTCGCGCCCACCATCAAAGGCATTGGAATCAAAACAATCAATGTCAGTTTCCAGTCGGAGTAAAACATGACAACCAGAATAACAATCAGCTGCAATAGATCACCAATAATTTGAATCAACCCTTCAGAAAAAATATTTGAAAGGGTTTCCAGATCAGAGATGGTACGTGTAATCAATTTCCCCAATGCCGTACGATCGAAATATTTCAGTCTGAGTTGTACGATGTGATTAAATACCTGAATTCGAATATCGCGAATTACGGATTGCCCCAGGGTATTCGTCATTAGGGTATGATAATAACGGATCAAAGTCTGCAGGATGACCAGGGCCAACATCGCTATCAACATAAAAGATAATCCGCTTGTATCGAAGTTTAAAATGTAGTTATCTAGTGTATGCTGAATGAGCATGGGCAAAGCGGGCGCCACAGCGGCTAATAATATCGTTAGAACGACCGATATCCAAAATGCGACATGATACGGCCGCATATAGCGACTCATGCGCTTTACCAGATTGATATCGTAGGTTTTACCAGTTATTTTATCTTGACTCACGTTAAATTCTATATGTATTAAATACTATAAATAAGGATATGCTACTTCTGTTAAATACAAGCCATGTGCCGGCACGGAAACGCCAGCTTTACCTCGGTTCTTGCTCTGAATTACCTCTTGCATAAACGAAATTGGCTTCCCCTTTAATCCGATTTCTAACGATGTGCCCACAATAGCACGCACCATATTACGCAAAAAACGATCTGCTGAAATGTGAAAAACCAATTGTTGCTCATTATGCCATACCCACTCTGCTCTACGAATATCGCAAATATTTGTAAACACCTGCGTATGAGACTTACTAAAGCATTCGAAATCTTGCTTACCTAATAAGAATTGTGCCGCTTCATTCATCTTTTCTACATCTGGGCGATCGCGCATAAAACATGAATAGGGATATAAGAAAGGATCTTTATGAAAATGAAGGTGGTATTCATATGATCTTTGTGTCGCATCAAAACGTGCATGCGCTTCAGGCCCCACGTCAATCAAGCGCTTTACTGCCACATCAAAAGGCAATAGGGCATTGAGTGAATGAATAAATCGATCTGCTTTTTGCAAAATGCCCACAGGAACAGCATCAAAATGTGCATACAATTGTTTGGCATGAACACCGGTATCTGTGCGGCCAGCACCGGTTGTTTCGATAGGTTCCCGCAATAGGATTTCAAGCGCATTATTCAGTACTTCTTGCACTGAAATTGCATTATTCTGAATCTGCCAACCATGATAAGCCTGCCCAAAATAGGCTATTTCTAAAAAAAATCGTTTTTTATTCATTATAAGCCACAAAGGTACATTTTTCCGAATGAGCATCATTTCTCCGCCGAAGAAATTTGCTCATTTTGATCATTATTTAATCCTGACATGACAAAACTATTTATTTCCAAATTGCTTTGCTGGAATCGGTGGGCCCAAGAATATGTCGCGTGTCGCTTTATTAATTTTAGTTAGCATGATCCCCATTTGCACGGGCAAGACACTGGTGTACCATCCAGCTGCTATCTTACGTGAGGTAAGCTTACAATAATTCGACTAAATTTTCAAAAGCCATGCCCCTTGAGGCTTTCAGTAAAACCGTGCTGTTCATTACTGGCGTGTCACGGATGGCTTGTTTTGCTTCGGCAGTAGTTTCATAAAACTCTCCCCCCTCGTATCGATGCACAAAAAACTCTTTTCCAACAAAGATCTTGCGATCAGCGGGGATAGATCTTACGTTTTCGACAATTTTTTTATGCTCTTCAAAAGATTCTTCTCCCAATTCGAACATATCTCCCAATACAATTGCTTTCTTAGCTGCATCAATAATACGGATATTATCTAGTGCAGCGGACATGCTCGTTGCATTTGCATTATAATAATCGCAGATCAGTGTATTGTGTGCTGTTTTCATCACCTGAGAACGATTGTTCGTTGGGGTGTACCCTTCAATCCCCCGATTGATCGCTTCAGCAGAAATGTCAAAATGCAGCCCTACGGCAATAGCAGCTAGAAAATTTTCGGTATTATAAGATCCTGTTAATTGGGTATTTACTACATAAGAGTCGGTCATACCCTTCTTTTGCCATTCAATTTGCAACAGAGGATTTGCTTTCAGAAGCTTCCCTATGACCTGATTATTTTCCGAAAAACCATAAGTAACAATATCGGTTATCTGGCGGGCGGCAGCCATTTCCTTGAGATGTGGATTGTCCGCCTGCAAAAATAATACACCTTGATGATCCTGCAACCAGTCGTAGAGTTCGCCTTTGGTTGTCTTTACACCTTCAAAAGATCCAAACCCCTCAAGATGTGCTTTACCAACGTTAGAAATCAAACCATGTGTCGGTTCGGCAATACCACATAAAAAAGCAATTTCTTTTAAATGATTTGCTCCCATTTCTATGATTGCCAGTTCGATCGAATCGTCTATTGCTAATAAAGTTAACGGAACTCCAATGTGATTATTTAAATTTCCTTTCGTTGCATATGCCTTGAACTTTTGTGAAACCACTGCATATAACAGCTCTTTGGTTGTTGTTTTTCCATTCGTACCAGTCACGCCAATAATGGGAATATGCAATTGATGCCGGTGATAATTCGCGAGCTGCTGTAATGTGCTAAGCACATCATCAACAAGAATATACCTTTCATCTTTTTGGTAAATATCTTCGTCAATAACAACATATTTAGCGCCCATTTCAATCGCATTTTCGGCGAACGTATTGCCATTGAAATTAGCCCCTTTTAAAGCGAAAAAGATACTATCTTTTCCAATTTTACGTGTATCTGTTGTAATATTCGGATACTGTTTATAAATCTGATAGAGTGATTGGATATCCATGTTGAGCAATTTGTTGAACAAACTTAGAGAAATTGCTTTTTATATGCAATACAATTATCCTTCGTCTAAACAATTTAGCAGCTAACACCTTTCCGCAAACGTGACCGATAACGTTTGCGCATTTATTTTGAGGGATTTTCTTTAACGAAGGCTTTAATATTGGTAATTTCATTCACCAATTAAACAATCTGGAATGCGAGCAACTATACTTTCTCTTTTTTTAATCCCTTTTTTTCTTTTTGCTGTGGACATAAAGCGTTATGACTTTACCGTGGCGGCGGATGGTACTGGAGATTTCACTACGGTTCAAGACGCCGTCAATGCTGTTCCTGATTTTCGAAAAAAGGAGACTAAAATATTTATCAAAAATGGAACCTATCGCGAAAAAATCATTGTGCCGGGAAGTAAGCAGTTTGTCACCTTGATTGGTGAAGATAAATTTCGAACGGTTATCAGTTACGATGATTACGCACAAAAGAAAAATCGTTTTGGCGAAGAAATGGGTACCTCTGGCTCTGCAACATTCTATTGTTATGGCGATGACTTTACAGCTATAAACCTCTCTTTTGAGAACGTATCTGGCCCCGTGGGGCAGGCTGTTGCAGCCTGGATAGCAGGCGATCGCAACTTGTTTCTCCATTGTCGCTTTTTAGGTTTTCAAGACACCTTGTATACCTATGGGAAAGGTGCGAGGCAGTTTTATTTTCAATGCTATATCGAAGGAACGGTGGATTTTATCTTCGGCGCGTCCACAGCTTGGTTCGAGGACTGCGAACTCCATTGCAAAAACAGCGGATATATTACCGCCGCCGCAACTCCAGAGCAAGCAGACTTTGGCTATATTTTTAACAACTGCAAGGTAACAGGAAATAAAGACACAAATAGTTTCTACTTAGGTCGGCCCTGGCGGCCTTATGCCAAAGTAATTTTCATGAATTGTAATCTACCAGAATTTATAGAAAGCAAAGGCTGGCACAACTGGGGAAAGGAATCGAACGAAAAGACAGCGTATTTTGCAGAATATAACAGTAAAGGAGCGGGTTCCATGTCACAAAGTCGTGTCAAATGGAGTCATATCCTAACGGATAGAGAAGTAAAAAACATTACTATTCCGCATATTTTCAAGGATTGGACGCCAAATCTCTCATTCGATAGCGTAAGTGATGCCCGGTAACGATTGCATAAGTTTTTCATCTAAGTTACGAACAAAGAATGTACAATTGCTTTTGCAAATAACCGTTTTTAAACCAAAATGTAAAAAAATGACTCCGTTTAAAAGGTACTATTCCCGTACATTACAATTCGCACTCGGTTTGTTTCTTATGCTGCCACAGATTGGCATGTCGCAAGAACCGGCTCGTCCAATTATACAGCAGGTCGAATTTAAAAAAGACACTTTAAATATTAGTAATTATGGAGCCAAAGGAAATGGTCAATTTCTGAATACGGCGACTATTAACCAAACCATACGCACATGTAGTGAGCGTGGTGGGGGCGTGGTATTGATCCCTGCAGGGATTTGGCTAACAGGCCCTATTGAGATGCAGAGTAATGTAAATCTACACCTTAAACGAGATGCAGTCCTGCTATTTACCAAGGATTTTGATCAGTACAAACTTGTTGAATCAAATTGGGAAGGAGAGCCAGCATGGCGGAATCAAAACCCAATATCGGGTAAAAATCTAAGCAATATTGCTATTACTGGTGATGGTATTATTGATGGAAGCGGTGATGCCTGGCGGATGGTCAAAAAAAGCAAACTCACAAGCTCTCAATGGAAAAACCTTGTAGCATCTGGCGGTACAGTCGATAGCGATGCCGCAATATGGTACCCATCGGAAAGTTCTCTTAGAGGTTCAAAACAAAAGAAGGCGGGCGTAATCCGTCCGGGTACGACCGCCGAAGACTTCAAAGATGTTAAAGATTTTTTACGCCCCAATCTTTTGGTATTTACAAATTGTAAAAAAGTATTAATAGAAGGGGTTACAATCCAAAACTCGCCAGCCTGGAATATACATCCGCTTTTATGTGATGACCTTACCTTACGTAAAGTATCTGTCCGCAACCCGTGGTATGGCCAGAATGGGGATGGTGTAGACGTTGAATCTTGTAAGAACGTCCTCATTGAAGATTGCACTTTCGATGTTGGTGATGACGGCATTTGTATTAAGTCCGGCCGCGATAAGGCGGGGCGAGAACGAGGTAAACCAACAGAAAATGTCATTATCCGCAACAGTGTTGTTTATCACGCTCATGGCGGCTTTGTGATTGGCAGTGAGATGAGTGGCGGAGCACGCAATATATGGGTTGAAGACTGTTCATTTATTGGTACTGACATTGGACTTCGTTTCAAAACAACAAGGGGCAGAGGTGGAATTGTTGAAAATATATTTATCAATAACATCAATATGGTTGATATCCCTGGTGAAGCGATTTTATTCGATATGTATTATGCTGCTGTAGATCCAGTACCGCTTGCTGGAGAAAAGAGACCGGCGATAAAATCAGTCAACATTCCAGTCACAGAAGAGACACCACAGTTCAAGAATTTCTATATCAAAAATATTGTAGCTAAGGGAGCTTCAAAAGGCATTTTCTTCCGAGGTCTTCCTGAAATGCACATTCAGAACATCTGGATTGAGCATGCAACATTGCAGGCAAATAAAGGAATTGAAATCATTGAAGCTTCGCAAATCAATCTTAAAAATATTGTATTAAAAACACAGCAAAGTAATCCTCTCATTACTATTGAAAACAGCAGCGACATACATTTGGACAATATCCAAGCGCTGGATGCTCCTGAGGTGTATGTCCAAGTAGCTGGCGATAAAAGTGATAATATACGATTAACAAAATCCAATACTTCCTCGGCTAAAGTTGTCAGTCAATTTATTGCAGGAAGTACAGACAAATCCTTAACAATTAAAAATTAGGAACGTGATGAGAAAGTTATTTTTATTTTTTTTAGTCCTGCCGATGTTTATTCCATTCGCTGGGTTTGGACAACAGAAACCTCTTTCTGAACAAATGGCCAACACAGTACTTGAAAAACTTTATCCAGATTCTTTATTTGATAAGGCGGGTAAATTTCCAAAATGGTCTTACGATATGGGCGTTATTTTTGAAGGCTTAACAGCGGTATGGCGCAATACAGGAGATGCAGATTATTTTAACTATATGCAATCCCGCATGGATGCTTACCTGAGTATACCTGATTCTATTAAAAATTATGATGTCGAAGACTTCAATATTGACAATATCAAAAACGGTACAACCCTATTAATGCTATATAAAGTAACAGGCAAAGAAAAATACCTTCAGGCATGCCATCGGTTATATGCACAACTTCAAAAACATCCTCGTACTCATGAGGGCGGTTTTTGGCATAAGAAGATTTATCCTTATCAGATGTGGTTGGATGGCCTTTACATGGCCCAGCCTTTCTATGCTGAATACGCTAGCCTTATGAATATTCCATCCGCTTTTGATGATATCGCAAACCAATTTGTTTACATGGAAAAAAATGCCCGTGATCCAAAAACTGGGCTTTTGTATCATGGTTGGGACGAATCAAAAAAGGAACGCTGGTCCGATCCAAAAACGGGTCTATCACCACATTTTTGGGCCCGCGGTATGGGCTGGTATGTAATGGCTTTGGTAGACGTGTTGGATTATTTTCCGGAAGATCACCCGCGCAGACAGGAACTGATCGCAATCTTAGATCGAACCTTATCGGCCGTTGTTAAATACCAGGACACCAAAACTGGAGTTTGGTACGATATTGTGGATTTGGGAACGAGAAAGGGAAATTATTTAGAGTCTTCAGCTTCCAGTATGTTCGTATTTGGATTAGCGAAATCATTACGTAAGGGGTATATTCAAGCATCGTTTCAGAAATATTTGGATCGGGGCTATCAAGGGATCGTAAAGGAATTTATTAGCGTTGCTGGAGATAACCGCGTAGACCTCAACAAAACGGTGCAGGTTTCTGGTTTAGGCGGAAAAAAATATCGCGACGGTAGTTTTGCATATTACATGAGTGAACCCGTTGTTACTAACGACCCAAAAGGTATTGGTGCCTTTATCCTTGCCGCATCAGAAGTTGAATTTGCTCAGGAAAAGAAAGGCAAAAAACAACATGTCGTCACACTGGATAATTATTTCAACAATGAATATAAAAAGACGGCATCAGGTGAGCTTAAACCCTATCACTACCTTTGGGATGGTGAAGACAACAACGGGTTTTCCTTATTGGGTAGGACATTTGAAAAAAATGGAGGGAAGTTAAACACTTTAAAGTCAGCACCTACATTAAAAAATCTCTTGAAATCCAATGTTTACATTATTGTGGATCCTGACACAGAGAAAGAAACCAAACAGCCACATTTTATGAACGAAACCCATGCACAGCAGATTGCTCAATGGGTGAACAAGGGAGGTGTACTTGTTCTCTTCTTAAATGATAGCGGTAACTGCGAGATTAAGAAATTCAATATGCTAGCGCAAAAGTTCGGCATTACATTCAATGAAGATAGCCGTAATCGCGTAAAAGGAAATGAATTTCAAACAGGCGCAATACCTATCCCGAAAGGTAATATCGTATTTCCAAATACATCCAAAATATATATCAAGGAAATTTCAACATTACAGGTAAAAGCTCCCGCTCAGGCATTGATTCAAGACCATGGTGACACGATCATTGCTACAGCAAAATATGGAAAAGGAACGGTATTTGCCATCGGAGATCCCTGGTTGTATAATGAGTATACAGACGGGCGAAAGTTGCCGAAAGAATACGAAAATTTTACTGCTGCCAATGATTTAGTGCAATGGTTATTTAAACAGGTCAATAACTAAGGACTATGAAAAAAATCGCTATTGTAAGTTTCATCGCGGCTTTCTTACTGGGTAGACCATGCGTTGCACAAGCCCTGGCTGCCAAAGATTCACTTGCAGAGAAGATGCTTGTATATCAGCTAACAAATGGTGCCTGGCCTAAGCAGTTGGCCGACAAAAGTGTCGTCGACTATAAGCTTCCACTTACAAAAGAGCTACTGCAAGAGATCAAAAAGACGGATATTAATCATGCCACGCTTGACAATGGTGCGACAACCCGGGAAATAAATGGGTTAATAAACGCTTTTAAGGAGACAAACAATGACATTTACCTGAAGGCTGCCGAAAAAGGCATTTCATATCTCCTATCAGCTCAATATGACAACGGCGGGTTCCCACAGTATTATCCCAATAAATCGCTTTATCGAGCTGAGATTACCT
This sequence comes from Sphingobacterium zeae, assembly GCF_030818895.1. Classification (NCBI taxonomy): domain Bacteria; kingdom Pseudomonadati; phylum Bacteroidota; class Sphingobacteriia; order Sphingobacteriales; family Sphingobacteriaceae; genus Sphingobacterium; species Sphingobacterium zeae. The sequence goes on along the minus strand of NZ_JAUTBA010000001.1, from coordinate 576,899 downwards.
ATAACGATAATGCGATGATCAATGCATTGACCGTTCTATACCATGTGGCCAATAAGCGGCCTGGTTTTGACGCTGTTAATCTTGCTTTTGTATCCAAAGCTCAACACGCCTTAGCGAAGGGCATAGCTTGTATTCTAAAAACTCAGGTCATCCAAGAGGGAGAGCGGACTATATGGGCTGCTCAATACGATGAGCAAACATTAATACCTGCCCAAGCCCGAAAATTCGAACCGCCTTCATTGAGTACCAGTGAATCGGTTGCTATCGTCCGTTTTTTAATGCTACAGCCTGTAACGCCCGAGATTCAACAGGCCATTGAACAGGCCATAAATTGGTTTCAACGAAATGATATCGAAGGTTACCGTTTTGATCACGTTAAAAATACGTTGACGGGCAAGAGTGAACGTAAACTTATTGCTGATAGTTCGTCCACGATATGGGCCAGATTTTATCATCTAAAGGACAACCGTCCACTTTTTGGTGATCGAGATAACACGGTCAAATACCGTTTCGATGAAGTATCTGAAGAACGCAGAAATGGATATGCATGGTTTGGAAATTGGCCCGAAAAACTTATACAAAAAGATTATCCAAAGTGGAAAAAACAACATCAAATTCAATAAATAAAAATAGCATCACATGTTACTAACGCAACATACTATACAAACGATTAATGCTGATCTGGTGCACAAGCCCACAGCAATTTCTTTCTCCTATCCGGAAAAGATCCTACAATTTGGTACCGGTGTATTGCTCAGGGGTCTACCTGACTATTTTGTTCATAAAGCCAATCAGCAGAACTTGTTCCAAGGAAGAGTGTTGGTTGTAAAGTCGACCGCATCCGCTGTTGCCGATGCCTTCGAACAGCAGAATAGTTTATACACATTATGCATCAAAGGTATATAGAAGACGGGTTGGAAGTTGCGCATTACGAAATAAACAATGCTATTTCTCGTGTGCTATCTGCAAATCAGCATTGGGAAGAAATATTAAAAAGCGCAGAAAATCCAGATCTTGAAATTGTCTTTTCCAACACAACGGAGGTTGGTATTACCATGAGCGATGACAACGTCAATGCCATGCCGCCGGCCTCTTTTCCAGGTAAACTTCTCGCCATTCTACACCGGAGATTTGTCTATTTTAATGGCGACACAAACAAGGGTTTAACTATAGTTCCTACCGAATTGATTACTGAAAACGGGAGTAAACTAAAATCTATTATCACGGCGCTAGCGAAACTTAACGAGTTACCTGATTCATTTATGGATTGGCTTGATACCGCCAACGATTTCTGCAACACCTTAGTTGACCGTATCGTTCCTGGAGCGCTCCCCTTAACAGCGTATGAAAAGACCTGCGAGCTATTAGGTTATGAGGATCAATTGATGATTATGGCAGAACCCTTTCGCTTGTGGGCAATCGAAACATTGTCTGAACGTGTGAATCAACGTCTTTCTTTCGCTTTAGCAGACTCCAATGTATTATTGGTTCCGTCCATTGAAAAATACAAGGAAATCAAGCTTAGACTGCTCAATGGGACACATACGTTGAGTTGTGCTCTTGCCCTTCTTTCAGGCTTCAATACGGTAAAAGAAGCGATGAAAAATCATGCTTTCCATCAATTTGTCAGTTCCCTAATGCGCGATGAAATAGGTCCCGCTATCGTAAGCGAAACTATTTCCGTTTCAGATATTAACGATTTTTCATCCAAAGTGATTGATCGCTTTGCTAATCCACATCTTGAACACAAATGGGAATCCATTGCTTTGAATTACAGTTCAAAAATGGCCATGCGGAATATCCCTTTATTAAAAAAATGGTATGCAAAGCATCATGAAGCACCGCAGCTTTTTGCGCTTGGTTTTGCGGCCTATCTTTATTTGTTAAAATCCGAGCAGAAAGATGATCATTATATCCGTGTAATCAATGGGCATACCATCGAGCTTCAAGATGAGTTGGCGCCAAAAATATACGCTGCATGGGCGAATCAGGATCAGATTGTGCATACCCTACTTTCTGCAATAGACCTATGGGGTGAAGATTTAACGGAATTTGCACGTTTTGAAGAAACAGTTAAAGAAAAATTACAACTGATCGCTGAAAAAGGAGCTTTAAAAGCAGTTGAGCTTTCATTAACCTTTGATAATAAGAAAGTATAACAAGTTACCACATGAAATACGCTCGCTTGAAAATCCAATACGCTATTAAAAACAACCGTGTATTTCAATGGGGACTTAAAAAAAGAAGCTTTAATGAAAAATAAAGTATTAAAAATACACCCCAAAGACAACGTCTTAGTTGCCTTACAAGATCTTAAAAAGGGTGATACGATCTCGTTTGAGGGAAATCATTATATTTTGCAGGAGGATATTCCTGCAAAGCATAAATTTTTTATGCAAGACATGCACTTTGGTGATGAAATCTACATGTATGGTTTACTGGTAGGGAAAGCGCAATTTGATATCCCGCAAGGAAGTATCATGAATACGGACAATACCAAACATGCTGCGGAGCCCTATCATTTCAGACCATCAAATTATCATTGGGAAAAGCCCGATGTTTCCAAGTTCGAGGGTCGAACTTTCCAAGGCTACTTACGTTCAGATGGTCGTGCCGGAACTGCAAATTACTGGTTATTCATTCCGACTGTTTTTTGCGAAAATAGAAATCTTGATGTCATCAAAGAAGCACTGTATAATGAACTTGGGTATTCTGTGACTGGAAAATATAAAAACTTCACTCATCAGTTATTAACAGCCTACGAAAAAGGGGAGGAGTTATCTGTAGCCTCTCTGGAACGGCTAAATAGTACAACAGATCAAAGTGATCGCATTTTTAAAAACGTTGATGGTATAAAATTCCTAAATCATCAGGGTGGTTGTGGTGGAATACGCCAAGATGCAGCCATATTGAGCAAATTATTGGCTGCCTATGCTGATCATCCAAATGTGGCCGGTGTGACAATCTTGAGCTTGGGTTGTCAGAACCTTCAACTCAATGACCTTGTTAATGACATCAAATTTCGCAATCCTGCTTTCGATAAACCCCTCTTTGTATTTGAACAACAACAATCCAAAAGCGAAGAACTGCTCATTAAAGAAGCGATCTTGCAGACTTTTGTTGGACTGACGGAAATCAATAAATTCTCGAGACAGCCTGTTCCATTGAGTAAATTGACCCTAGGGGTAAAATGTGGCGGCAGTGACGGATTTAGTGGTATCTCTGCCAACCCTGCCGTTGGTTACACAGCTGACCTTCTGGTTGCGCTGGGCGGGAAAGTTCTCTTAGCTGAATTTCCGGAGTTATGCGGAGCCGAGCAGAATTTAATAGACCGCACTATCGACCCCAATGCAGCGAATAAATTCATTGATCTGATGACGGCCTATAGCCATGCCGCCGAAGCCGTTGGTTCTGGATTTTACATGAATCCCTCTCCAGGTAATATTCGTGACGGTCTTATTACTGATGCGATCAAAAGCAATGGTGCAGCTAAAAAGGGCGGGACATCTCCCGTGGTTGATGTTCTGGACTATACAGAAGAGGCGACGAAGCCAGGTCTTAATCTGGTTTGCACTCCAGGGAATGATGTGGAAGCTACTACAGGAAAAGCTGCTGCAGGTGCAACACTTATTCTGTTTACCACAGGCTTGGGCACTCCTACTGGTAACCCAATATGCCCCGTCATCAAAGTGGCGACAAATAATGTCCTGGCAGCTAAAATGGCTGACATTATCGATATCAATACCGGTCCTATTATAGATGGAGATAAATCGATCCAAACGATGGGAGAAGACATATTAGAATATTGTATCAAGGCAGCAAGCGGGGAAGTAACTCCTAAAGCTGTGTTATTAAATCAGGATGACTTTATACCTTGGAAAAGAGGTGTAAGTTTATAAATCAGCATATAGCATGAAAACTTTTTTAGACGACAATTTTTTATTGAACACGAATACAGCGATTGAGCTGTATCACAATTATTCAAAACAGCTGCCCATCATTGATTACCATAATCACTTGATTCCGGAGCAGATCGCAAACGATGTTAAATTTGAAAATATCAGTCAGGTTTGGTTAAATGGTGATCACTATAAATGGCGGGCCATGCGCGCAAATGGGGTCAATGAGCGTTTTATCACTGGCGATGCACCAGATGAGGAAAAATTTGTGAAATGGGCAGAAACAGTGCCTTATACTTTGCGTAATCCACTCTATCATTGGACACATCTTGAATTACAGCGTTATTTTGGAATTACGGATATCTTGTCGCCAAAAACTGCTTCTAAAATATATGCAGATACTGCATCCAAATTGAGCCAAGACAATTATTCTGTACGTGGTCTGCTTAAGATGATGCACGTAGAAGTTGTCTGCACAACAGACGACCCGATCGATACCCTAGCATTTCATCAACAGTTTGCAAAAGAACACGAATCGTTCAAGATGCTACCTGCATTTCGCCCCGACAAAGCGATGAATTCGGACGATATTATTGCTTTAAATCAATACATCGATAAACTTGAAGAGGTAAGTGACATTCAAATCAATAGCCTAGCAACATACTTAGAAGCATTAAAATCAAGACATGATTTCTTTGCTGCCAACGGATGCAAAGTATCGGATCACGGATTGGAACAAATCTACTCGGAAGACTATACTGAGACAGAAATCGTAGCAATCTTTGATAAGATTCGGACAAAAAAGGAAATTTCTGTCGCAGAAAACCTAAAGTTTAAATCTGCGATGCTGATTTATTTTGCCGAATGGGACCATGAAAAAGGATGGGTTCAGCAATACCATCTGGGCGCACTACGCAATAATAATGCGCGTATGCATCGTTTGATAGGCCCAGATACTGGATGGGATTCTATTGGAGATTTTAGTCAGGCACGTGCATTGTCAAAATTTTTGAATAAATTAGACAATCAAGATAAGCTAACCAAAACCATCTTGTACAATCTCAATCCTGCCGACAACGAACTTATTGCCACCATGATCGGTAATTTCAATGACGGTTCTATCAAAGGGAAGATTCAATTTGGCTCAGCTTGGTGGTTTTTGGACCAAAAAGATGGCATGACAAAACAACTCAATACGCTATCAAATATGGGGCTACTAAGCCGACTTGTGGGTATGCTAACCGATTCCAGAAGTTTCCTTTCATTCCCTAGGCATGAATATTTCAGGAGATTAGTCTGCGACATATTTGGGGAAGACATCGAAAGGGGAGAAATACCAAATGATATCCAATGGGTAGGGAAAATCATACAGGATATCAGCTATAATAATGCGAAAGAATATTTTCAATTTTAATGAACATGCAGGGTAAAGTTTTAAGCTTTGGGGAATTGCTGCTAAGAATCTGCCCCGATATCGAACAGGATTGGATCGAACAACATCAGTTGCCGTTCTATGTGGGCGGTGCAGAATTGAATGTAGCCACAGCTTTGGCATTGTGGGATGTGCCATCAGCCTATCTTTCTGCTGTTCCCCAAAATGCCATCTGCGAGAGTATTGACAACTACCTAACATGTAGAAATATCGATACATCAGCAATGCTATGGGGTGGAGAACGATTGGGCATCTACTATCTTCCCAAAGGGAAGGATCTAAAAAATGCAGGAGTAATTTATGATCGTGCAAACTCATCGTTTTCCAATCTCAAAGTAGGCAGTGTCAATTGGGACGAGGTCTTTGTTGACGTCAAATGGTTTCATTTTTCTGCGATATGCCCTGCAATCAACCAAGATATTGCCGACCTCTGTTTAGAAGCTGTAACAAAAGCACAAGAAAGGGGTATTTTTGTGTCACTAGACCTGAATTATCGCGCAAAGCTCTGGAAATACGGAAAATCTCCGAAGGAGATTATGCCTGCGATTGCCAAATATTGCAATTTAATCATGGGAAATATCTGGGCAGCACATCAAATGCTTGGTACGCCACTAGACGAAAGGTTTCTAAACTCTTCATCGGATTATTTAGAAGAAGATTTGTTGGCGCAGGCGGATCGTACAAGCAGAGAAATCATTGTCACCAATCCGATATGTCAATATGTAGCCAATACTTTTCGTTTTGACCATCAGAATAAAGGAATAAAGTATTATACAACACTGTTTGACAAAGACAGCCTCATTAAATCAAGAACATATATTGCGGACGAGATTTTGGATAAAGTGGGCAGCGGCGATTGCTTCATGGCAGGTCTGATTTATGGACTATACTCCAATCTTTCTCCAAAAGCAACATTAGAGTTTGCCACGCTAGCCGCATTTGATAAACTATTTATTGCAAGCGATGCAACAACAAGTTCTGTAGACGATATAAAAAATAGAATAACAGCATGAATTTAAAAGAGATTGTATTAGATAAAATCATTGAACAAGGGATGCTTCCCCTGTTCTTCCATCACGATAAAGCAGAAAGCATCGCGATTCTACGCACATTATATCAAGCAGGGATACGTGTTTTTGAATTTACAAATCGAGGTCCCGAAGCTTTGGCTGTTTTCGAGCACTTAGTTGCCACAAGAGACCTGGAGATGCCGGATCTTTATTTAGGTATCGGGACGATTAAATCCGTTAACGAAGCACACCAATTTCTACAAATTGGTGCGGATTTTATCGTTTCACCACTGGTCAATCCGCTGGTTGGCTCGTTAGTGCACGAACAGCGTAAGCTATGGATTCCTGGCTGTATGACACCGACAGAAATCTATACGGCTCAAGAACAAGAGGCGGCACTTATCAAATTGTTTCCTGCAAATATTTTGGGGCCAGCATTTATGTCATCAATCCGGGACCTATTTAAAGGTCAGAAATTTATGCCGACGGGGGGTGTAGAAATCGAAATGGATAACTTAAAGGCATGGTTCAAATCAGGCGTATGTGCTGTGGGCATGGGGAGCAAGTTAATTGACCCTAAAGACACCAGTAATTTAGTCGAAAATACACAAAAAGCGCTTGAATTCGTTGCAGAAGCAAGACAATAAAAACTCGGGTGTTACCCTTAAAAAGCGGGCGTACTAAGCGCCTATACTGGCAGGGGCAAACAGACAAGTACATTAAAAATAAACTATTAAACCCATTATGATTAACACGGAGAAAAAGGGTAATTACCGTTGGGTAATATGCTCGCTACTATTTTTTGCAACTACCATCAACTACCTGGATCGTCAGGTGCTTTCCTTAACGTGGAAGGATTTTATCAGTCCTGAATTTCATTGGACAAACACCGACTATGGCAATATTACCGCATTATTTTCGATTTTTTATGCAGTCAGTATGCTTTTTGCGGGTCGATTTGTAGACTGGATGGATACAAAAAAGGGATTTTTATGGGCAATCGGGATCTGGTCCATTGGCGCGATATTACATGCATTTTGTGGTATCGCTACTTCAGGCATCGTGGCTGGAGAATGGTTTGTTGGTTTTGAAGGGGCAAAAGAAGCAATATCTCATGTGAACAACGTGGGTTTGGTATTGAGCGTCAGTGTCAATCTATTTATCTTTGCCCGGTTCGTTCTTGCTGTGGGTGAAGCGGGTAACTTTCCGGCGGCTATTAAAGCTACGGCAGAGTATTTTCCTAAAAAAGATCGGGCTCTATCCACCAGTATTTTCAATTCAGGAGCAACTATTGGGGCATTAGCTGCTCCATTGACCATCCCAGTTATCGCAGCCCATTGGGGCTGGGAAATGTCCTTTATCATCATTGGTGCATTGGGGTTTGTATGGATGGGTTTTTGGATCTTTCTTTATAAAAAACCACATGAAAACCCGAAAGTAAACGCTGCCGAACTGGCTTACATCCACCAGGATGATCATGAACATGCGCCGGAGCAAACTGGTCTAACAAAGCAACCCCGAACGACGATCTCTGAATGTCTAAAATACAAGCAAACTTGGGCTTTTGTTTTTGGTAAATTTATGACGGATGGTGTATGGTGGTTCTTCTTATTTTGGATGCCAGCCTATCTTTCGGCAGTATACGACATCAAATCATCAGATACTGAAGGTCAGCTCGCCATTTTTGTGCTTTATGCCATCACCATGTTATCTATTTATGGGGGCTGGTTACCCACCTATTTTGTTGACAAAAAGGGAATGAATGCTTATGAAGGGCGTATGAAAGCCATGCTATTGTTTGCTTTTGTCCCGTTAGTTGTACTTTTTGCTCAACCTCTGGGTCACATATCTTATTGGATACCTGTCATTCTAATCGGTTTTGCAGGAGCGGCACACCAATCGTGGTCTGCCAACATTTTCTCAACCATAGGAGATTCTTTTCCCAAACGTGCTATTGCGACTGTTACAGGGATCGGAGGCCTTGCTGGGGGCATAGGCGCATTTATAATTAACAAAACATCAGGCTGGCTATTCGATTATGCAAATGAAACGCAGCTCATTTTTATGGGTTTTAAAGGCGAGGAAGCAGGATACTTCATTATCTTTTCTTTTTGCGCTATAGCATATCTAATTGCATGGGTTGTAATGAAAACACTAGTACCTAAACTAATTTTAATAAAAAATTAACATATATTGCAAAATTTATATTATATTAGCAATATCTTTATAAATATCAATCTAAACCATTTTTAAAAACAATGAGCTTAAACTTAGAAGGTATCTTCTACGAGGAGAATAACATTCCCGCAGAATTTACGCTAGACGAACAGGTCGATCAAAGAGAGTTCCTTTCCAATGGAGAAATGATTTCTTGGACGGGTCAGGTAAACGAGGTTTTTTCACCAATATGTGTAAAGACCAAGGATGGCTTGAAACGTAAGCGCATCGGTAGTTTTCCTGTTTGTACAGAAAAAGAGTCCATGGAAGCCTTGGAAGCTGCTGTAAAAGCATACGACAACGGCCGTGGAGAATGGCCGACAATGAGCGTTGCCGATCGTATTACCTGTGTTGAAAATTTCACACAAAAGATGATTGCAAAAAAAGACATTGTTGTCAAGCTTATTATGTGGGAAATTGGCAAATCCTATGCAGACTCGGTAAAAGAGTTTGATCGTACTGTAGAATATATTTACGCAACGATCGACGCATTGAAAGATATAGACCGCGACTCTTCACGTTTCCAAATCGAACAAGGTATCGTTGCGCAAATCAGGAGATCTCCTTTAGGAGTAGTACTCTGTATGGGGCCATTCAATTATCCGTTGAATGAGACCTTCACCACATTGATCCCAGCATTAATCATGGGAAACACCATGTTATTCAAACCACCTAAACATGGTACGTTATTACATTATCCTCTATTAGAGGCTTTCAGAACAAGCTTCCCGAAAGGCGTTGTCAATACAATTTATGGCCGTGGGAATAAGATTGTTCCTAGTTTAATGCAATCTGGTAAGATTAACGTATTGACTTTGATCGGTTCGAGCCGTGTTGCTGATGAACTTAAAAAATTGCACCCGAAAGTTAACCGTCTTCGTGCTATCCTTGGGCTGGATGCAAAAAATGCAGCTATCATTACGAAAGATGCGGATTTGAATTTAGCGGTTTCGGAAACCGTTCTAGGCTCTCTTTCTTTCAATGGTCAACGCTGTACAGCACTTAAAATTATCTACGTGCACCGAAGCTTAGCACAGGAATTTTTAAAACGCCTTTCGGCAGAAGTGGCAAAATTAAAATATGGGATGCCTTGGGAAAAGGGTGTGTCGCTTACTCCTCTTCCAGAAGTCAATAAACCTGCTTATTTAACGGAATGCATCGAAGATGCAAAAGCCTATGGCGCAAAAGTGATTAATGAGCACGGTGGGCAGGTTGCAGAATCATTCTTCTACCCGGCAATTGTATACCCTGTTAACTCACAAATGAAACTTTACAGAGAAGAACAATTTGGCCCAGTGATCCCTGTTGTTCCTTTTGATGACCTCGAAGAACCTATTGAATACTTAATTGGTTCCTCTCACGGCCAACAGGTGAGTATTTTCAGTAACAATGCTGCTGTTGTATCTTCATTGATTGATCCATTAGTCAATCAAGTAAGCCGTGTTAACATCAACTGCCAATGTCAGCGTGGTCCAGATACTTTTCCTTTCACCGGTAGAAAAGATAGTGCTGAAGGAACATTATCGGTAGTCGACGCATTGCGTTCGTTCTCTATTCGTTCGCTAGTGGCAACAAAGTTTACTGAGGAAAACAAAAAGTTGCTGAACGATATTGTTAGTGAAAATGAATCCAATTTCTTAAGTACGAAATACATTTTCTAGTCTCTTACGACTTCGTTGAAAAAGCGACATCGATCTGACTGGCATTCGTCAGCTATCGATGTCGCTTTTTTTTATGAAAATCCTCCCCCTATCTATCCAATTGATTTGCGTCTAGTTTTTTCTGATCATGTAAGACCCTTAGGTTACTTCAGAATCAGATTTTTTTGGATAGGCAGTGCTAATTCTCGAATTCCGTCGACCACGAGCTTCGCCACTTCGTCTGCTCCAAAAGTGTTTAGATGCGTATCATCTTTCTTGCCGTGGGGGTAATTTCTATCGCCGCTATTTACATATAAAAACAATTGCCGGCTCCCTTCAGCTCCATATTGCGTTAAAAGTTTCGTTGTTTTACTTTCCATGTCAATCCACGCGGTGTGCGTATGATCGGCTACCTTACGTACAATGGCAGGATATTGGCCGTGGGTATGAATAAGCGTGCCATTTTCAAACTTACGTCTTGCGATTGGTGTTAATAGAATTGGGACGCCTCCTTTCTCGCGCGTTTGATCGATATAAAAAATAAGATTTTGTTCGAACTCATCCAGCGATGTTCCCACGTTAGGCTTATCGATCTTTTCGTCATTATGCCCAAACTGGATGAATACATAGTCTCCGCTTCGGAGATGCTCAAAGATAGGTTTCCAATGATTCACAAAGCTTCCATCTTTGCCCACATCCCGTTTAAAGGATTTTGTACTACGCCCATTTAGAGCCCGGTTGTCGACTTTAACCTGTTGATTAAACAGCTTTGCAAAGGCCATTCCCCATCCAGTTTCAGGAAAGGTACTACTGTCTTTGTTGGCAGCAGTAGAATCGCCAATGATATAGATTGTAACTGGTTTTTCGCGCTGGAAAGCAAATAGAAAAATGAGAATAAGCCCTCCAGAAATTAGTAAAAATTGTTTTTTCATTACATCGGTCAAAAAAACACTCGCCTTCTTATTATCGAAGGCGAGTTGTCCTAAATTTTACTCAAATCCTTTATTTTACCCACCTCGGGTCGCCAATACCATTCTCCTTTAATGTCTGGTTTGTTACTGTGAAATCTCCCTTGGCAGCGTCCTTAAATCCAGGGTCCAAGAGTGTATAGCCGTTGGCTACTGCATCGTTTTTCACTCCAGAGGCAGAACTGTTGTAAAAGTTTACCGCATCAAAGTAATTATTGCTTTTGCGCTCGACCAGATTAGTAGCAGACTGATTAGCAGTCATTGCCAGCGACTTCACCATTAAATTTTTGGAGAATGTAATTTCATTCTTTGCTAAACGGACATATAAAAAGCGTTTAGAAGCATCTTGTATGACGTTATAAAAAGTATTATTGTTTACTTTAAGGATACTCGTAATAGCCGGGTAAGCTGTGGATCCACCTGCATCCATGCGAATAAAATCACGCCCTGACAAAAGAGCATTAGAAACGGTATTATTTGTAAATTCAAGTGTTTTGGTAATCGCGTTTCTAAAATCAATGAAATCATTTCCATTACCGACGATATTATCAAAAATAGTATTATTTATGCTTACGCTCTCAATCACAGCATTGACGCTACCAGAAATGATTCCTTTCGGATAATTTATCAATTTACTATCTTCCAGGCGGATATTTCCGAATGCACCTGTCTGCAAGTTAATGAAAGAGTTTCCCCCCGCCTTATTTTCTCCATCAAGTATCAGATCTTTTAATGCCAATGAAGCGCCCTTATCCAAATTAAAATAAGCAGATTTTACCATTGGACGATCGGTGGGTTTTGCCCCTTTGATGGATATCGCCTTGTCGATTAGTACATCCGCCGCTAGCGAATAGACCCCCGGCATTAGAGCGAGCACATCCCCCGCTTTGGCTGTACCGATCACAGCCGCTAAATTATCTGTAGACTGCACAACAACTGCATCACCCAAGTCAAGCAATGTCATAAATGTGACGGACCCGCGGATTTTGTTTCCTTTCAACAATGTCGCTGTATAGCTTGTTTCTGCGGTTAGCCCTGTGACGGTTGCCTCCCCTGCTGCAATCTCTTGCGGAGTGACGGTATGGATGATATTCCCGGGGTTAACACTTATTGTCGTAGCCTCTTCCCCTGGGGTCCAATTAAGACGAACTGAAGTTGCCTGTATGCCCTCTGGGCTGACAGCTTTCATAATCTGTTCTTCGTTTGTCTTAAAAGTAACGGCACTCCATTTGGAGTCTGCAATCTCCATTCCGATAGCCTTGATGCGGACAGAATAATTTGTTGCCCCATCCAATCCGACAATAGTATAGGGAATCTGGTCATTGCTAATCCCTTCAATTTTTTTGACCGGGCTACCTTCAAAATTGAGTTCACCATTCGCAAATAGTTCTAAGGTATAACTCTCGGCTGCTGAATTCTTCTTCCAGGTCAATCGGACTCCTGTTTGATTGACTATTTGGGCACTCATCCCAGTAGGAGAAAAATAACGGTCTGTCGTTAGTTCCGTTAATTCTTTTACGCGATCATCGGAACAGCTTATACCTGCCACTATGAGGCCAAGACCGAGATATAGCAATATATTGATTCTTTTCATGCGTTTGCTTATTTTTCTATTGAAAACTAAAACCATTATTTGTCAACTTACCGTTGCTGTTATCCAGAAAATATTGCCAAATAGGCCAGAATTGCTGTGTATTGGGATCACGTAGATACAAAGCATCCCAAAAGGTTGCTAGGTCGCTACTCGCAACCATTGTCCATTTTTTCGATGAAGGGTATCCTGCTGCGGCACCCGTTGCATCTGTATCGCCATAGTTTAAGCCATATATTTCCACTTTTTCACCATCAGCCGCTGTCTTGTAGTAAATATTGGCCGGCAATGTCGCATATTTACCCTGCCTATTTTCCAGCTGCTGTAGTTTTTGTTTAGCTTCAGCCAATTTGGCCCCCAGCAGATTCCATCGAATCAAATCCCCTTTACGCAACATTTCTCCCGTAAATTCCAATGCCCGCTCATTGACAATAGCATTGAAGAATACGTCTTTACTTGTGGTTATTTGCTGCATGTAAGCTGTCACTTTCTCTGGATTGTTTGGATATGCTCGATCACGGATCATTTTAAAGTAAGGGGCAGCAGCAACTGGGCCGTCCAATTCATTAATCGACTCTGCAGCCATTAGCAACACATCAGCATAACGCATATACATCCAGTTCAACCCGTCATCATTTGTAGAAGTAACAATTCTCGACATCCACTCATAGCGATATTTTCCAAAATACCATTTACCCAGATTTGTTGGCACCTGCACCCCGCTCGTCCATTCATAGGGAACACAACTCACATCCCGGCGCACATCTTCTTTCTCATACTCATAGAACATGATTGGATTAGGTCCATTTGTCCCACCTTTATTTTGTCCGGTATACTTATCTGTTGTGGTATGCTTAACGCCAAGGTCAAATATAACGCGGCCACGGCCTTCACTAAACGGAATTTCCCATAATGATTCTAAGCCAGCCTGACCTTTTTCTTGACATAATGTTTTAAAAACTTCTTCAAAACCCAGAAGTTTTGCAGCGCCACTAGTAATAATATCCAAGCATTCTTGTTTTGCTATCGCATACATCTTTTTTGAATCCAGTTCTGGATCATTACTTTTTCGAATTCCATCTGTGCGTTGCGAATAACCTCCGGCGGCCAAAGCCAAACGAGCACGCAGCCCCTTAGCGAACGCTTTATTGACATGTTCAACATTGGCCGTTTTAGTACTTTGATTTGGCCAAGGCAAATATTTTTGTGCTTCCTCCAAATCGGCAAGTAATTGCTTGTAAATTACGTCACGGTCACTACGTTCGATATAGATGGTTGCTGTACTAAGCGGTTCAAAACGGGCTGGTACATCTCCCCATGCCTTGATGAGATCGTTGTACACAACAGCTCTTAGAGTTAGTATCTCCCCTAGAATATAGGCCATTTCTGGACGTTGTTCTATGTTGCCGTACTTACGCAACCCTCTAATCGCCAAGTTCGCTCGTTCTATTCCTTCATAGAACTTCGCCCAAGCATTATTATCGGTATTCATTTGGGTATTATTCACGTTTGTGTTATAGTTTGACAATAGTGATTTTTCATCGCCAGTATTCTTTAAGCTATTATTGACTTCTGTGTCTGTATTGATGCCATAAAATACGAGGTACCTTCCCCGGTAGGAGTTTGTTTCACCAAAAGATTGAATAATTCCTGCAACTGCCCCCTCCGCAAGATCCTGATTGGAAAAGATAACCGACTCATCCAATGCAGATTTAGACGGTGCTTCCAATATTTTATTACAAGAAGATACGGATCCGGCAAATATTAAAGCTATTGTTATATGCAAAAGTATTTTTTTCATAAGACTAGAAGTTTAAATTAAGACCTGCTACGAAAGTTCTGCTTTTTGGATAAGCCGAATAATCCACCCCTGGCGTTAGGTTTGTCCTCCTTCGTGTAGAGACTTCAGGATCAAAACCACTATAATTTGTCCAAACGGCAAGATTATAGCCGGAAACATATACTCTGAAGTTCCGGATTTTCAACTTTTCTGTAAATGCCTTAGGGAGTGTATATCCTATCGTAACAGTTCCTAAGCGCAAAAACGAACCATCCTCCACAGCCCAGTCGCTGAATATAAATTTATTTGTAAGCGGAGACCAAAGACTTGTATTTTTATTCATATCCTCCAATTGGTTAGGATCGTTACTGATTGTTCCATCGGGCAGTAAATTGGTCCAGCGTTGTCCTTCTTCCATCACAGTAAGCATGTTTCGGTTATTATACTTGCTTGTGGATGTGTATTCAATCTTATTTGCATTGTAAATATCATTTCCATAGCTCCAGTTAAATAATGCCGTCATATCAAAGTTATAGACACGCGTATTGATTGAGAAGCCTCCTGTATGCAAAGGGTTTGCATCGCCAATAATGGTTTGATCGCTCGCATTTATCTTATTATCTTCACCTGCTAAATTTTTCAATTTCATTGTCCCCGGCCTTATGGTTCCAACGACAGCAGAGGCATCTGCGACGCCATCCTTTAAAATCCATTTTTTTGATGCTGCGTCATAGCCTGTAAAATCGGAAACTTCATAGCGCCCATCACTCATGTAACCATACATTTTTCCAACTCGCCCCCCGGTCTCCACAATGTAATCCGTTCCAATTTCTGTTGAAGCCCAGCCCGAAGCCATTGGAATCGAAGTCAAGGTCCCCAAAGAATTAACTTTCGTTTGATTGAAGCTAATATTACCGCTAAAATTAAGATCAAAGTTTTTCTTATTTATTGCGGACCAGTTTAGCGTAAGCTCAATACCTTTATTTTGGGTCTCTCCCAAGTTGCGGTATTGATCATCATAGCCTGATCCGGCAATTGGGAAAAGGATCAAAAGGTCTTTCGTTTTGTTTTTATAGACATCAATCGTTCCCGATAGCTTCTTCTTGAACAGGGTAAAGTCCAGCCCTATATTCCTTGAAATGGTCGTTTCCCATTTTAAATCTGGATTAGACATTGTTTTTGACGTAGCCCAATAATTTTTATACCCGTTAACCCATTCTGTATTCTTAACTGAGAATATGGGATAGATCTGCTCTAATGGAATATTATTATTTCCGGATGTACCTAAGCTTGCCCTAAGCTTCAGGTCATCCAGCCAAGATTGCGTATTGTTCATAAATGGTTCTGATGAAATCCGCCAAGCAGCTGCCATGGATGGGAAATATCCCCAATAATTATCTGCAGAAAACTTCGACGAACCATCTGCCCGAAAAGTTGCATTAAATAAATACTTCGAATCTAGATCATAATTTACCCGGCCAAAAAATGACAGTAATTTTTCGTCAGCAAACATATAATTGTTTATCGTACTGGAGGCGCCTTGTGGTGTTAATCTGCGGGTATCATCCAGTTTAAAGCTTTTCGGAAAACCGTGTGTTGTATTCGTATTTAATGTTTTTTGTGTAAACAGATATTCTTGACCAACCAACACACTTAAACTATGTCCTTTAGGGAGCAAATCTTGAAAGTTATAGTTCAGTGTATTTGTTGAACGTATTCCCTGGGTAGAAGTATTCAATGAGATAAGAGCAGGCTTGTTTTGTTCTAACGCAGCGGGAACATTCCGTACATAATAAGTGGTTGTTCCGTAGAATCGATCGTTATAATTGCGGTAATCATCAAAGCCAAATTCTGTCCTCAACCGTAAGTTTTTAACAATATCCCAGCTAAATGCAGCATTTAGGTTATACGTTCGTCTTCGCTGCAACTGATCATTATCGACCAAGGATTCTAGTGGATTATATAAATTGAATTCATCATCGGTTTCATCACTATTTGTCAAACCTCCCACCGGAAAAGGAGGATAAATCATTGCGAATTTTAATCGGGAGTCTGCTGATGAGGCTTCATTCTGTTCATTCATGCCTCCACCTGAAATGCGAACGTCAGAAAATCGTGCTCCTAGATCTATTGATGTGCTTTTTGATGGTTTATGGTTGAGTTTAAAATTAATATTTTGTCTCCGAAAGCCTGACATTTCCATAATTGCCTTATCTTTTACAAAGGAGTGTGAAATAGAATATTTCGTTTTATCAGTGCCTCCGGACAGGTTGAAATTCTGATTGAAAGTATTTCCTGTTATTCCGAATACAAGTTCCTGCCAATCGTTTGGCTTTACGTCCTTATAGAGATCTATATCCTGAAAGTTACCGAAGTATTTGACATAGGTATCCAGGTTATTTTCCAATAAGGCCTGTTCGTATTGCCATGTTACATAATCGTATGGAGACAATACATCAAGCTTTTTTGCCAAATTTCGAATTCCTCCAAACGCACTATAACTAATTGACGTTTTCCCAGATTTGGCACTTTTAGTGGTTACGATGACAACCCCATTTGCACCCCGGGAGCCATATATAGCTGCAGAAGATGCATCTTTTAATACATCAATCGATTCAATATCAGCAGGTGCGATATCTGATATCGAAGACATTGGAAATCCATCCACGATATACAAAGGGGCGTTATCTCCCGTAACGGAGCCACCGCCACGCACACGAACCTTCATCTCGGCATCAGGGGAGCCTTCTGTTGAAGAAATTTGTATACCCGCCATTCTCCCTGCAATCGCTTCAAGAGCAGAAGATACCGGAGCTTTGGAGATAGTTTCTGCACCTACGGAGGTTACAGCCCCTGTCAGATCTTTTTTCTTAACGGTTCCATATCCGATATTAACGGTTACTTCCTCGAGCGCATTAGACTGTTCTTCTAGAACAATATTTAGCATTTTCTGATTCGTAGGAATTGAAACTTTTTTAGTCTGGAATCCGACATAGCTAAATTGAAGTTCGTGATTGTTACCAGGTATCTCGATACTGAACTTCCCTCGTTGGTCGGTCACAGCAACAACTTTTGTCCCAGACACGGTCACACTCACACCCACCAATGCTTTTTGACCTGTACCAACGACTGTTCCTTGGACTTTTCGGGTTTGAGCGTGTACATTTAATGTGAATAACGAAGCACAGATAGCAGTAGAGATTACTAAGGCTTTACTCATATTTTTAGGGTTTAAAATTTTAATGATTAAATTGCTGTTGCAGGAACTGCATCAAAATTTAATTGGTTATCATACAGTCAAGTTTACAAAGTATATTTCACTTGTTCATGCAAGTATCATTAAAAAGTTATGCAAACGTTGCCGGCAACGTTTGCATATCCTGATAAATTAGGTTTTGTAATTTTTATTGATTAATATTATAGTTTATTTTGCCGATTATGAGATTCGAAAACTATACAATTAAAGATATTGCTAAAGCGCTTAATTTATCCACTTCCACGATCTCGAGAGCTCTAAGAGATAGTTATGAAATAAGCCCCGAAACAAAAAAGATTGTATTGGAATATGCCGAAAAGATAAACTATCGTGCCAACCCTATCGCTAGAAGTTTGAAAGAGCGTCGTAGTCATTCAATCGGTGTTATTGTAAGCGAAATAGCCAATAATTTTTTCTCACAGGTCATCAACGGTGTAGAATCTGTTGCTTATGACAAGAACTTTCAAATAATAATATCACAAACGCATGAATCGTCTGTACGCGAACGACTAAATGTTGAATATTTAACTTCCAGATCCATCGACGGATTATTGATTGCATTATCGTCGGAAACCGAAGATATATCCTACTTGCAGCAGCTGAAGGAGCGGGGATTTCCAATTGTCTTTTTTGATCGCGTGCCGCAGCAGTTTGACACCTACAAAGTCGTTGTAAATAATCAGCAAGGTGCCTATGACGCGACGCAGCACCTTATAAAACTCGGAAAGAAAAAAATTGCACATCTGACAAACTCCAAATCATTGTCTATAACGAAGGATCGATTAATTGGCTATAAAAAGGCGCTCATGGCGAATCATATCGATTTTGATCCAAATTTGGTCAAGTATTGTCAACATGGCGGACTACACGCAGCGGAAATTGAGAAAGCTGTGGAGGAACTTATCCGCATTGGTTTTGATGCTATTTTCATTTCGGGAGACAAATTAACCACAGGATATCTTCATGTAATAAAACAAAGGCCTTTAGCAATACAACAAGATCTCGCTATTGCTGGATTTACAAATTCAAATGTTGTCGACTTATTTTCTTCCAAAGTAACAGCAATTAGGCAGCCTGCTTTCGAAATGGGGAAAATGGCGACAGAATTACTGATTAAGTTGATAGAAACCAAATATCCAATCGCTGAGTTTGAAACACGCGTATTACCTACAGAATTGATCAACAACGATTAAATCAATGGGGCGCTGAACTTACATCAAACAAAAAAACCGTAAGAAATGATATTCTTACGGTTGGATAATAAGACATTGTTGTCCTATTGCGCCCTTTCTTTCTCTTCGTTACTCGTATCTTTCTTACGGTAGTTATTTTTTAAATTTCCAAATTTATAGGAATAGGTCAGTCGCAGCACACGCCGGTCTTGGTATTGCCTAATACTGGAGTCAAAAACTCCAAAATTAGTTTTCAGATTTTGATTGCCTGTATTAAACACATCGGTCACGGCGAGCTTTAAAGAACTTCGTTGATCTTTAAATGTCTTTGTTGCTCCAACTTCCATATCCCAGCGGCTCTCCATGTCGTACACATTATATTTGAAAGGAGAGAAATACCTTAAGTTGACATTCGCCGACAGACTTTTTGCCAGCTTAAGATTGTGCATGGATGTAGCTTGCAAAAGTAAAGATTTTCTTTTTAATGGGCGACCGCCCACCATACCATCAAAATTAAAATAGATGCCTGTCATATTGTTATTCATGCTCCAAACTTTAGACACCGTCACTGGAATGTTCAGATTCAGATAAGCCGTTAAATTCTTACCCAAATTTTCACGTATGACCCAAGTTTGCTTCAGTACTGAATCTTGTCCCATGCTCTCTACAATCGCATCCCGCACATTATTAACGCCCAATGTGATATTATACCGTTGCATTAGCGTGTAATTTAGGGTGAATTCATTGGAGAATTGTGGATTCAAATAAGGATTACCGCGTTCAAAGGTTAGTTTATCAATGAAATAATCAAAAGGATTGAGCTGACGGTAATTTGGACGGATGATTTTTCTTGCATAACCCAAGGCAAGAATATGACTTGCATGGAAGGTATACGTCAGGTTTGCATTCGGAAAAAGCTTAAAGTAATTCCGTTTCACCTGCTTATTTAATGTTAATGAATTTCCATCGGAAAACGTATATTCCCCTCTCGCTCCCACCTTCATTCCCCATTTTCCAATCGTATTGTTATAGTCTATGTATGCCGCGGCAATCTGCTCTTTATACACAAAATGATTTGTACGCTTTTCATTGCTAATCCAAGAATTATTCAAAAAGTCTTCAAACGTTAAATCGTTATCTGACGTAACATTGGAATATTTAGCTCCCATTTCAAGCTTGGAGACATTAGATAACGGTTGTTCATAATCCAGTTTGGCGACATAAATATCGATTCCGATGGGCATTCTACTTCGTTGGATCTCCTCAGGCGTAATTGCGTCCATCTGACCATCAAAATATTGATTATTGTAACTGACACGTTTACTGCTATTGAATTTACTCCAATCCAGATCAAAAGTAAGTTTTCGTCCATTAGAATCAATTCGAAACTCGTTGTTCAAATTAGCAGAGTAACGATCAAATAATTCTTTGAATGCAGACGTCGAAATCAAAAGGGAATCCAATGTTGTAAAAGACTTTCCCACATTGGTCTTACTATCGTTATCATTGTATTCGATATTATTTGATCCATTAAACTGTACTGTGACTGTGTTTCTAGCTGATGTTTTTTGCTCTATCCCAAAACGATAAGAATGGTTTCGTTCCTTTTCATGCAATAGTGATCGTTGATTGAAATAGGTCTTTACTCCTTCATTCTGTATGATACGGTCGAGCAGAAGCTTCCGGTAGCTTTTTTCATCGGAATAGGCATACGATCCGAATAGGGTTGTATTGTTCTTTTTATAGTTTAACGACAAAGCGCTATTTCCTCTGAATTTTTCTCCCCTCCCTGCCGTCATATTAAAGGTTCCGTTAAACCCTTCCATCCGATTTTTTTTTAAAACGATATTTATAGTTCCCACTGCCCCCTCAGCATCATCTTTAGCTGCGCGAGTGGTTATGACTTCGACTGACTTAATCTGATTGCCATCTGTACTCTTCAGGAAATTTACCAACTGTTCACCCGACATATAGGTCTGCCGTCCATCAATAGTAACGGAGACACCAGATTGCCCCATCAACTGTAAATTATTGTTGTTATCCAAGCTTACTCCCGGAGCTCGTTGTACAATATCTAGGGCATTATTCCCTGCTGCTAAGGGAGAATTTTCCACATTTAGCACCAATTTACCGGGCTTGCTTTCAACCATCGGCCGCTTACCTTCAACTGCAACTTCTTGCAGTTTTCGTGTATCGGTGTTCAACAGAATTATGGGCGCGTTGTAATCTGACTTACCAATATCAAAAACATTACTTTTATTGCTTATATACCCGACCATCTTGATGTGGACATAATAACGTCCAGGTTTTATATCTGAAAACTCGTATTTTCCATTTTCATCTGTAACGCCTGTTTTCAACATAACGTCCATCTTGGCGCTCATGAGGTAAACCGTTGCAGAAGCCAAAGGCGCGTTGTTCTCCAGCTGTACTTTACCTGTGACTTTAACTTGCGCACAGGCGAAGGAAGCAATCAATAAATTTAAGAGTAAGAGGTAAAAATATCTTTTCATTCGTTTATATAATAGGTGCAAAAGCAAATATGTTGATGGTATTTAATAGGCTTATCACACGCGGTTGAGTA
Source organism: Sphingobacterium zeae (assembly GCF_030818895.1). Taxonomy (NCBI): domain Bacteria; kingdom Pseudomonadati; phylum Bacteroidota; class Sphingobacteriia; order Sphingobacteriales; family Sphingobacteriaceae; genus Sphingobacterium; species Sphingobacterium zeae. Next base: position 555,350 of record NZ_JAUTBA010000001.1, on the reverse strand, counting down.
CTGACTTTCGATTGGCTAAAGCTACCTTGTCTTCCGCCCGCAGGCAGAAGACAAAGTATCGATTATTTCTTTTTTGTTTCTACCGTGACACCATCTTTTTTCACTTTGATAATGGTATCACGACGGATGACGATAGACGTATCGTTTGCGGCTACTTCACTGTCTTCCGCATCTACTTCGTCGTTGTCATTAGATTTTTTCGGTGACAGGGCACATTTCAACCCGAGTGAAGTGACCATAAATTCGACATCCTTTACGTCACTTAAATCCTCACTGTACCGGTCACGGCATTCATAAAATGAAATATCTCTTAATTTATCTTCCAGTTTATCGTTAATGATCAGTTTGGTTCCGACTGGAAGAAACAAGGTTATATTGACTTCTTGATCCCGATAGAGTTCGCCTTCATTTAATTGAAAAGCATTGTCAAATACTAGAGATGTACTATCTTGCCTCAACGTATAATGAATGTTACTTGCTCTATCCGTTGCAACTTTATAGGAGTTTCCTTTAGCCGAATATTCATAACGCACGTAAGGTTCCTGTAAGGAGTCGATACGTTCGATGCGGATGCGAATATTACGTCTTAAATAGGTAGATAGGTTTTCACTTTTTATGCCCAGACCGCTTTTTACACCGTTCTTTAAGCGGATCACCCGAATATCATTTTCATTTAAGTAATAAACAGCTTGCTTTTGCAGCGGCTTCTCTTCAACAATTGTACTTGACTCTTTGAATTCTTTCGCTACGGATGTAGAATAGTAAATAATAGCACCTATCGAAGCCAACCACACCAAAAATAATGTTGTAGTCAAATAATTGCTCATTGGCTTTTTATCGAAAAGAACACGGAGGAGTAAATAGAACAATCCAGCAAACGGGATAAAAATGGCCAAGAAACCTGCTATCAACGCAAAAGGTACATCGCTCGGATCCATTAAATAAAAAGGTCCAGAATTATCCATAACGTCTGGAATGACGTTTAGAATAGCTAATGCAAAGAAAATAAGTCCAATGATCAAACCAATGAGGGTCAATCCAACGATTATAACAAAGAATACACCAATGACTTTTACTATAATCTGCAATAATTTAGCAACACTATCGCCTGTACGATCCATACCCCTTGAAAATGAGTCACGTACTCCACTCATTTCTTCGTCGAACGAACGTTTAAAATTATGAATATTGGGGGCCTCACCACGCATCTCCATTTTATCTGCACGCGTGATAGCCAAAGGCATTACAATCCATAGTATGACATAGACCAATACGCCTGATCCACCGATCACAACAAATAAAGCAAAAAGTAAACGTACCCATTTAGCCTCAATGCCAAAAAAGTGCCCAAGTCCGCTACATACTCCACTAAAAACCTTGTCATCAGGGTCGCGCATCAATTTTTTCCCTACTTTAAACTCATCTGCATTCGACTGTTGCTGGAAAGACGAATAACCATCCTGATCTTCGGATTCAAAATCGCTAACGCTTCCCATTTGCTCGATCACTGCATTTACGTCATCCATATTAAGCACTTCCTTACTACCTGCCTGAATCTTCTCAGTAAACATTTCAGCAATACGATTCTCGATATCTTCTAAAATTTCGCGACTATCTTCTGATTGTCCAAAGTGCTTCTTTATATCAATCATGTAGGAGCGAAGCACCTCATAGGCATCCTCTTCGATATGAAAGACGATACTATTTATGTTGATAATTATTGTCTTATTCATCGTTATTATCTTTAACCGGTTTAGAATCATTGTTTCTACCCACCAATGAAGTGTTTACAGCAAACACCAACTCATTCCAGGTAACATCTAATCTAGAAAGGACTTGCAGTCCTTCTTGTGTGATTTCATAATATTTTCTAGGCGGACCTGAAGTTGACTCTTTCCATATATAGCTTAACAGTCCGTTGTTTTTTAGACGGGTCAAAAGCGGATATAAGGTACCTTCTACTACTAATAATTGAGCTTTTTTCAGTTCGCTGATAATATCGGAGGCATAAATTTCTCCTCGAGAAATTATGGATAGGATACAATATTCAAGTATCCCTTTCCTCATTTGTATTTGTGTATTTTCAGCTATCATAACAATACAAAGATATATGTATTTTATGGTACCATGCAATACATAGTACCATCCAAAACAATAAAAATACGCAAAGGACTGACTTACAGACAAATAATTTTTAAATAAATAATAATTTAATTTCTATCAGGAAATTTTTGGATATTTATTGCCATGATTAAAATCTTGCTAGACTATAAATGGTGTTTTATTTGGGCCATCATAGTTATCGTTTTATGCACACTCCCGGGCAACAATTTCGACGCAGTTCCTTCTTATCCAGGTATGGATAAATTAGTCCATTGCGGTATGTTCTTTGTTTTCTGCACGCTGCTATATAATGGGGTGATCCAACAATTCAGCGGCAAACCTACACGTTGGGTTCCTTTCTTTATTGTGTCTATACTCGGATTCTTATTTGCAGGGCTAACGGAATTACTTCAGCTTTACATTTTTACATATCGCAGTGGCGATTGGTGGGATTTATTTGCTGACACTGTCGGAATAGGCATGGCAGGATTTGCTTATCTTCTGAATTATGTTAACCGGAGGTCATAGAGCGGTAGATGGGTTTATTTCGATAGTTTGGTTCTTTTTGAAATACGAGAAGATCTCACGCTCGACCGTCTAAATTATCCGAATTGCTGTGGAAGAAGTAGGTGTAGATTTTAATTGTGATCGTTTGCCCCAATAAGCTAGGCTTGGAGAGTGAGTTAGGCCCTAGCCAAAGTGGCAACAGAAATCCGACAGTCAAAAGATTCAAAAAGCACTAACGCTGCTGAAATGATTGTTGCGCCGGTTGTCAACACATCATCCACCAATAGTATGTGCACATTGTCCATTAAAACAGTGTTTTGACAATCAAAGATATCGCTGACGTTTTCGTAGCGTTCGAGCCTTCCCTTACCCGTTTGACTGATGGTTGCTTTCTTTCTAACCAAAATATCTTCCCGCAATGGAATTTCCATCGCTCTGGCTATTCCCCGTCCAAAATAGGTAGATTGATTATATCCTCTTTTTCGTAGTTTACTACTATGTAACGGCACGGGAATAACAAAATCAATGTCTTGGTATGCCTTTACTTCGCTTAATTTTAAGCCATATTGATAGCCAAAGTATTCCGCAAGAAAAGGTTGGTTATTGTATTTAATCTGATAGATTAGACGCTCTACACGGCTATCCTTTTGCATGAACAAGAAAGAGCATGCCTCTTCCAATGGTGCTTTCCCCCAGAGCTGTCTTGCGGTATCATTATCTGAATATTCGTGATAGTTCGTATAGGGCAAATGAAAATCGCATGCAATGCAGATAAACTTTTCCTGATATTTTAGCACACAACCGCAACATCCACATTCTCTCGGAAAAAATATAGATAAAAAATCGCCAAAAAGCTTATTTAGTTCGGACTTCATCTGGTTAACTATCCTATTAAAGATAGGAATAATCCAACAGATTATGCTTCAGATTCCTCTTCTTTCTTATCCTTGATAGCTAATTGCCCACAAGCGGCATCAATATCCTTTCCACGGCTACGTCTGACATTCGTGATGATTCCTTGACTTTTGAGATAATTTGCAAAAATTTCGATTTTATCTGCTTCAGCATTCAAGAAATCGGCCAATGCGATAGGATTATACTCAATCAGGTTGACCTTACAAGGAACGTGTTTACAGAACTTAGCAAGTTCTTTTGCATCCTCCAATTCGTCATTGAAATTATTAAAGACAATATATTCAAATGTGATCGGACTTTTTGTTTTGGCATAGAAATATTTGAGGGCTTCTGCCAGCGCTTTTAGGGAATTCTGCTCGTTAATCGGCATAATTTCATTTCGCTTTTTATCATTTGCCGCATGCAAAGAAAGCGCTAAGTTGAAACGCACCTGATCATCACCCAATTTCTTAATCATTTTTGCAATACCCGCCGTGGACACTGTAATCCGCTTGGCAGCCATATTCAATCCATCTGGAGCCGTAATGCGTTCTACCGATTTCATCATATTGGCATAATTCAACAAGGGCTCTCCCATTCCCATATAGACAATATTTGTCAGAGGCTGACCATAATTCTCCTCGGCTTGCTTGCTGATTAGAACAACCTGATCATAAATCTCATCGGCATTGAGGTTCCTTTTGCGATCCATATAGCCTGTTGCACAGAACTTACAGGTCAGACTACAGCCTACTTGTGAACTGACACAGGCTGTCATACGCTCGGGAGCAGGGATTAATACGCCTTCAATGATATTATTATCATAGAGCCAAAAACTACTTTTAATGGTTTTATCCGAGCTGATCTGTGATTCTTTAACTGTAACTGCATTGATTGTAAAATGCTCTTTTAGCTTCTCGCGAAGGGATTTACTTAGATTGCTCATCTGATCAAAATCTACACACGATTTAACCCAAATCCATTCATAAATCTGTTTTGCACGAAAACCTTGCTCCCCCAACGCTGTAAGTTGGTCTTTGATCTGATCCAAAGACAAACTCCTGATATCTATTCTTTTACTTTTTTCAATCACGTTACAAAGATAAGAATAATTAAGTGACAAAAAATCCCGTTCTACGAAATAGAACGGGACATCTGTTATGTATGTGTTTTAAAATAGGTAGGGCGATATCCAATTAGCCATGAATGGCCTCTTTATTTCCATATGACTGAATAAGCTTACCTTCAAAATCCAACCACTCTTTCCAACGCCTTTCTACATCAACATCTATAGCATATTTACGTGCAAAATTTAAAAATGTGGTATAATGATTTGCTTCAGAAACCATTAAATCATAATAAAACTTTGCCAATTCTTTATCTTGAATATTTTGCGACAGCACTCTAAAACGTTCACAGCTACGAGCTTCAATCATCGCTGCAAATAATAATCGGTCTATAAAAGCCATGTTACGGCTCCCGTCCTTTTTAGAGAATTTCATCAACTGACCAACATAATCATCTTTTCGCTCACGCCCTAAAGTATAACCCCTTTCTTTTATAATATCAATGACCATCTTAAAATGTTCCATTTCCTCGATAGCGATTGCGGTCAGTTCATGTACTAAATCCTCGTACTCCGAGTTATTTGTAATTAAGGATATTGCATTTGAAGCAGCTTTTTGTTCACACCATGCATGATCTGTCAAAATCTCCTCTAAATTACCTTCTGCGATGTTTGCCCACCGCGGATCTGTCAATAACTTTAATCCAAGCATCTTACTCTCTAAAATGATTTATTCCACAAAGGTATGTAATATCTAAACGTTAAAAAAATGATAATAACGCTAATTATCTCTATGCAATGCCTTCCTAATTTCTGGTGCTATTTTTTCGCCATAAATCTCTATAGATCGTAACATTTCTTTATGTCCAGGGGCACCTACATCCATATGAGCAGAGAAACGTGTCAGCTTAAATTTCTCCTGAATCTGCAAGATTTTATCTACGGCATAATTAGCATCTCCAACAATCAGGTGGCCCCTTGAAGACCTTCCGAAATCATATTGCGTGCGTTGATAAGGAGGCCAGCCTCGACTTGACCCTATGCGATCCATCTGTGCGGAATAAATCGGATAGTAATAATCTGCTACCTGAGCGCTGTTGTCGCCAAAAAATGCATGCATGTGTACTCCAACTTGAAAATTAGCCATATCATGACCATTATCCTCATACGCTTGGCGATACATGTCAAATAGATGATCGAAACTTTCATACATACCACCAATGATGGCAAACATAACTGGTAAACCTAATTTTCCTGCACGGATAACAGAAGAAGTTGTGCCCCCTACGGCAACCCAAATCGGCAGTGATCCGTTCTTAGGCCGCGGGAAAACTTCTTGATTGATTAGAGGAGCTCTAAAATTTCCATGCCATGTGATTGGATTTTGCTTATTCAATCTAAGCAAAAGCGCTAACTTCTCTTCAAATAACTCGGAATAATCTTTTAGATCATAACCAAATAAGGGAAAGGATTCGATGAAAGATCCCCTCCCCGCCATGAGCTCAGCCCTTCCATCTGACAATAAATCAACTGCAGCGAAATCCTGAAATAATTTGACGGGGTCAGCAGAACTCAATACCGAAACTGCACTACCCAATTTAATATTCTTGGTCACGGTAGATGCCGCCGCTAAGACTATCTCTGGTGCCGCTACTGCATAATCTGCGCGATGATGTTCTCCTATTCCAAAGAAATCTAAGCCTACTTGATCCATGAGTTTGATTTCTTCAATAATTTCTTTCATTCGGTCTTGTGCTGCCTGGATCTGACCCGTAACTGGATCTATCCGAGAGTCACCAAACATTCCTATTCCTAATTCCATAATTGTCTATTTAAATTCTAAATCAAAATTAAGCCCTTTATTATTTAATTAAATTGATGTAGGACAAGAAATACGAATAGCATCAAAGCTTTTACCTATCTTAGCACTATAAATGACCGTTGCTACCGTATAACCACCGTAGAAGAGAGTCAGCGTATATGAAGGCGGCTCCATTAAAATAGGGCGACAGTATTCTTCGCTACCTGTTCTGCATTTCCACTAAAATGATGTCCGCCAGAAAGGTATACTTTGCTAAAATTTTTAAGGGTTATCTTCTTTACAGAAAAGTCGGCTTCATCGTCACCAAGAATAACACTCGTTTTCACTCCATCCATTCGATTGATTTCCGAGACGACATCAAGACTTCGTTTTGCATTACTCCGCCCCAAAATATCTGCAATATGGATCTCAAGATCAGTCGACCCCGAAGGTTCCAAAAGCACTACACTTTTTAGGTTTTTTTTAACGGCAGGATCCAAGCGATTAACAATAAAAGGAACTGCATCCGCACCGAATGAATAACCAACCACAAAAAGGCGGGTATTATGTCGTCCTCCAAGCAAGTTTTTAAGCGTGTTTGACACATCCGCAGCAATCTCATTTGGACTTTTCTTCTTCCAGAAATAACTTTTTGAATCGATAGCAGCCACCGTATACCCTGCTCCAGCAATCAGCTCACAGAGTTTATTTGAAAATGAATTGAACCCGCCATCTCCGCTCAGATAGAGAACCAAAGGTAGTACAGCTTTATTATTCCAATATTTCATGTCAATCAAACGTTGTTGAGCAAAAGCATGAAACGCGATGCTTCCAATTATAAATAAAGTGGCTAATTTTTTCATCTGTATGAGCGCTATATGAAGCTATTCATTTGGCTTCATTACTTTTATCAGTGCTGCAGGAAGTTGTATGAGATCGAAATCGTTATCAAATATAAGGTATTTATTTTCCCAAAATGTCGCATACTTTTCTTTAAAATCGCGCAGGCTATGATAGTGTTTGAAATTGCCTAATCGCTTTGAGGCAAATTTCATAATTTTCTCTGCGGGACTATCCGTTGCTCCTAAACCTGTCATCGGTACCATACCCAAATTTAAATACGCGTATTTTCGGGCTTTCGCATAGGCAATAAGCTCCACGATCAATGCATCCATACTTCCACCTGGAGCTTCCGAAGACTTCCGAATCATATCATAGGTACACTCATCTTTTGCATAGTCAGGAATAATATTGAGAAAAGCAACGATCTGACCTGTTTCATTTTTCAGCACGACAAGATCTTGTGAGACAAGATCTTTTCCATAGAACATACCCTGTGAAAAAACCATTTCCTTTTTATCAAATGCTTTCAACCACTCATCGGAGATCGCTTTCAATTGATCTATAATTTCCTTGTTCTGCGGTGCTGTCAACACTTCCGTCGTAAACCCCTTTTTATGAATTGCATTCAATCCGTTACGCAGTGACTTACGGTCCTTACCCTCCAGCTTGAATGTTTCGAGTTCTAATACAGCTTCCTGTCCAATCGTAATCTTCTGTTTGCGAAGGGAAGAAAAGTGAACTAAGCTATTTTCATCAACACGATAATAAATAGCTTTCAATCCATTTGCATAGCAATATGCATCAAATTCCCGAATCAATTCTTCCTTATCCCCTTGTTCACACACAGGTTCATCCAATACAATTGCAAATTCGTTAGCCAAGCGGTAAGCCGTAAATCCTTCTGAAATTTCCGAAAAAAATAGGCTCTTATCTTTTCCGAGTTTAAAAAAATCCATCGGAGACTGTCCAAATTCGATTAGCAACTGCTCCGCACGCTCCAATTCAGATTGGTTCAAGTCCTCATCTGCTAAAAGACGGGGGCGGGCTAACGCATAGATCAAAAGGAACCAGCAAAAAAGTCCGAGGACCTGAGTGATCCGCAAGAGTTCTTGACCAAAGTTTGTTTGCGGCATCAATTCATCGTCGGCAAACAATAAGAAGCTTCTTGCGGTATGGTAAATGGATTGTCTCCAGGTAAAGTCGACCCCGAAATGTTGCTTATCAATAAAGTAAAAGCTCAACACATCAAATAGGCATATAGCCATGAGAGCAACAAAAAATGTGATAAACCCAATACGCATCCATCGAATATTACTCTTAATGCGATATTGCTTATAGCTCATTGCCAATAAAACCAAGGTCAATAAAGCCACCGAAGCTTCTTCATAGTCCAGGGCTTTAAAAACATGCCCAAACAGTGATAGTGCACTGAATACTACAGCTATCCAAAATGCAATACGGAAGCCTTTAATCAAGTAGGCCGAAGTGACCAATAACCCGAGGCCCAACACTAATACCATGAATTTAGATGCGTGAATTGCTTCCAGCGGTAAATAAAATCGATCAAGTTTCATACGATCGGCCAACGGTGGTGTTAGTACGGAGACGAGGTTCACCACGCCCAAAAAGAAAATAAGCAAGGCAGGTCCAATCCTCGCCAGCAATTGCTTGCCACGCCATGCAAAAGCCAGAAGTCCCAAAATCAAGGGTAACCAAAATTCGAATGCCCGATAGAGGATCGTGATGCCTAAACCCTCTGCCTGGGAATAGCCATACGCTTTAAAAATATATAACATGGTCAGTTCGACAGCCCCAAGCCCGCGCAAAAAAGGAGAAACGATCATTAATACAACCGATACAGTGTAAGCAATAGCCGCAGCTTCAAAGGAATGATCCAAACCTAGGGCATACATACTAACAAATGCATGTGCTATACCGCAACATTCCACCACCATGGAGGCAAGCATCGTCCCTAAGAGATACTTCAGCTTGACTTCTCCTGAAAATATTTCGTCAATATTGGAAGAAACAGCAGGAAACTTTGCTTCTACCCAGCTGTAGATCCCCCTGTGGGTTCTAAAAGACCAGACTATCCAAAATACAATACTCAACAGCAATCCTAAAATCACCAATGAAATCCAGGCATCCCCAAAATTTTTGTTGTGCCAGATCGTGTATAATATTACAGGTACGCCAATTATAAAGACAGTCAATAAACCAACATAACCATAAAGAGCGCCAGCCTGATGAATTTGAGTGGTATTTAAATTTCTTTTCCGCAACTGAGTGGTCGTATAGGCAAGCGAACTAATTCCACCTGCAGGCAAAAATACACTGAGTAAATTGCGTTTTAAGAAAAGGTCAATTGCAATGCGCAGATTAATGGAAAGACCAATAGCCTTAAAACTCTGTACATACATTAATCCCTGGAGCACAATATAGATGATGGTTATGGCCACCCCAACGGATACCCAGGTTAAATTGGCCGCACGCAATTGCGGAATAATTGCAGCGAGCTCTTTTCGCTCATTTCTAAAAAATACAAAGGCTAATAAGATTACCAAAACAGCTATTAGTTCCTTCCAATAGGTTTTTGGTGAAAAATGTCGAATCCGTTGAGCAATAGTTTTGACCATATAGTTGTTTAATGGTAGATAACCTTACATATTTTATAAACACTGAATAAAGCTAATCGTTTGAAAATGACTAATTGTTAATTTTTCGTCAATTCTTTTCACATTAATCTGTAATTTTCCGGCATGAAAGAGAAAAAGGTTTTGTTCATCGGACTTGTGTGGCCAGAGCCAACATCTTCTGCGGCGGGCTTTCGCATGATGCAATTGATTGAAACATTCCTTGCGAGCTCCTACCAGATTACATTTGCTTCGGCCGCGGCCAAATCACCCTACAGTGCCTTTTTGCAATCTCTGGGGATACATGAAGAGGCAATTGTGCTTAATAGCAGCAGCTTTGATGATTTTATTACGCAGCTTCAGCCTGACATTGTTGTATTTGATCGTTTTATGGTGGAGGAGCAATATGGTTGGCGTGTTGCTCAGCAATGTCCCAACGCACTTCGTGTACTTGATACAGAAGATTTGCATTTCTTGCGCCAAGCAAGACAGACATCTGTTAAAAATAAAGGTAATTTTTCCTTTCAAGCATTATTTACCGATACCGCCAAACGAGAACTTGCCGCCATACTGCGGAGTGATCTCTCCTTGATTATCTCCGAATCTGAAATGAAAATTCTTATCGAAGAATTTCGAATTTCACCGGATATCCTTTATTATCTTCCGTTCCTTGAAAAGGAGATCACTCCTTCTGAGGTTATACAATGGAAGCCTTTCAAAGAGCGCAAGAATTTATTATTTATCGGGAATTTCATTCATGAACCCAACTGGCATACCGTGCAATACCTAAAAACACAAATATGGCCACAGTTAAGGAAGATGCTTCCTAAAGCGGAATTGCATATTTATGGAGCTTATGCAACGCAGAAAGTACTACAGTTAAACAATCCAAAAGAGCAATTCTTGATTAAGGGGCGGGCAGAATCTGCTCGTGTTACTATGGAAAACTACCGGGTGCTCCTCGCACCAATTCAATTTGGCGCGGGTGTAAAAGGGAAATTTATTGACGCCATGCAGACCGGCACTCCATCGGTCACGACGACTATTGGAGCAGAAGCCATGAAGGGCAGTTTGGACTGGAATGGTTTTATAGAAGATGATCCCGAAACATTTTGTGTCAAAACCGTTGAGTTATATGAAAACAAAAAGATTTGGTATACCGCTCAAGAAAATGGCATCCGAATCATCAACGAACGGTATGAAAAACGAAAGTACCAGGCTGACTTTATGACAAACCTATCCTTATTAAAGGTGCAGATTGACAAACATCGCCAACAAAATTTTATTAGTCAGATCTTATTACACCACACGATGCAGAGCACAAAATATATGTCGTTATGGATTGAGGAAAAAAATAAATAGATTTTTATTGAACTTCCCGCCACCAAGGTGGATATACTTTATCCAATCTATTAAAATACACTAATTCTCCTATTTTAGGCGTAAGCAGATTGATATTTTCTTTATCAGCTATTTCGTAAAATTTCTCCATTGGTTCTTTCCAATCGTGCATGGCCAGAGCGAATTTCGAAGAATGTACGGGTAAAATAGCTTGGGCCTTCAAATCCTTCGTTTCCGCAGCCCATTCATCTGGTAAAGAATGGATGTAATGCCAAGCATCATTATACTGCCCACATTCCAAGATTGCTAAATCAAATGGCCCAAATTGATCACCTATTTTTTTGAAATGCTTACCATAACCACTATCGCCCCCCAAGAAAATAGTATACTTGGAGGTTTTTAACACAAAGGATGTCCACAAGGTAGTATTTCGTGTAATTCTTCGCCCCGAGAAGTGCCTTGCTGGGGTAAAGGTGACCTGAAAATTAGCTCCTAGTTGTATGTGGTCGTACCAATCGCCTTCTATGATCTGATCAGCCTTATATCCCCAAGATTCAATATGTGCTCCAACACCAAGCCCACAAATAACCTGGCCAACTTTATTCCTCAATTTCACAACAGTGTCATAGTCCAAGTGATCATAATGATCGTGAGTGATAAACAAATAGTCGATTTTAGGAAAAAGCATCGTCGCATAGTCAACTGACATCTTAAAGGCATTATTGCTACCTGGCATAGGGGAAGCATTTTCGCTGAAAACAGGATCCACCAATATTAGTTTTCCATCTAATTTTAACACATATGAGGAGTGGCCGAACCATATCAGAACATCGTCTGGGGGGAGATTTTCTAAATCACAGGCAACAACAGGCAACACATCGATAGGTTTCAAGCGGGGATTTTTGTTGAAAAGAAAATCCCAAAACAAAGCGACTACATTGACATCGCTTTTCAACGATGGCGTTACTTCGAGATTATGAAAATTACCATTTTTAAAATTTGGAGACTGTTTCATCCGCTCAAGTCGAGCACCCTTGAAACTTCCACCAAAGATAGGATGAATAAAATAATAAAGTATGCCGCTGATAAGGATAATCAATAGCGTCGCTAATATAATCCACCCAATCGTTCTCATTAGAAATTATTCTTCCACATCATGGATTCGACCGGACGAATTGTCTTACCGTTATATTTTGCATTACCTTTGGTATTATAAAATGTTTCGATCTCCCCTTCTACCGCAAAATAGATTAACTGTCCTATAGGCATCCCTGCATAAACGCGGACCGGTTGAGCTACAGAAATTTCTAATGTCCAGGTATTGCAGAAACCGACGTCGCCCTTTCCTGCGGTTGCATGGATATCAATCCCTAAGCGGCCAGTACTCGATTTACCCTCTAAAAAAGGGACATGCTTATGCGTCTCGGTATATTCTTGTGTAACACCTAAATAGAGCGTATTGGGTTCTAAAACGAATCCATCTTCAGGAATTTCAAAATGTTGAATTTCATTGTGCTTTTTTGCATCCAGTACACGGTCTGCGTACGTCGCCAAATATTTGCCCAAATGTACATCGTATGAATTTGTCCCCAAACACTTACGATCAAATGGTTGAATGACAATACTGCCATTTTCAATCTCTTCGAGAATTCTTTTATCAGATAAAATCATGTGTATCAAAATAGCAAAGGCATCAGGCCATGCTATACAAATTCAAAAATACAGTTCTCCCACTAATTTTACTTCATTTTTCAAAACAAAAATCTGCGATTTGTTTTTAAATTTGGACATGAGTCTAGTATATCTACGTGAAATTGATAGCCAAACCAAATTTGCAATTTGGCGAATTGAAGAATCTGACGATGATTTGATGTCGAAGCTTCAGTTGGATGAACGTGAAAAAGCAATATTGGGTTCCTTCCATATCGGAAAAAGAAGGCTCCATTGGCTTGCAACTCGTGTGTTATTGCGAACGCTATTAAATACATCCCGCTATATTGAGTGTCCTTCCGATCCGAATGGCAAGCCTTATCTCGCTAATTTTCCTCAGAAAATATCACTTTCGCACTCATTTGAGTATGCGGCTGCAATGATCAGTACCAAGGGAGAGGTTGGTATTGACATGGAAATCATCAACACAAAAGTAGAGCGCATCCAGCACAAATTTCTAAAGCCTGAAGAGCTCGCTTTCATCACCCGTGATGAGAACCAATATGAGCAACTTTATGCATGCTGGTGTGCCAAAGAAGCTATTTACAAGCTCCAAGGGAATGCGGGTGTCTCTTTCCTAAACAACATGACCATACAGCCATTCAACTATCAAACGCAGGGTATATTAAAACTTGAACTAGACAGCAATCAAAAGAAGCAAATTTATGATGTGTATTACGAGAAATTCAATGCATATATGCTTGCTTACGCTGTGGAACAGGACATTTAAAAAAATAATTTTTCTCAATTTCAATGAATTAGCTTTCTAACTGCACTTTTTTTTTGCGCTTTTTGAAAAAGCTTCTATATTTGCATCATCGAAAACGATATGGCCCGTTCGTCTAGGGGTTAGGACGCAAGATTTTCATTCTTGAAACAGGGGTTCGATTCCCCTACGGGCTACAAAAAGCGACTTCCAAGGAGTCGCTTTTTTAGTTTATGCCCTTATCTTCCCAATGCCATGCCTGTTTAAACAACTGGGGGATCATACCGAAAGTTTGGGGGGGTAATCATTTTTAAGCATACAATTTCATTACCCTATATAGGAAAAATGTTGTGTCTCTTACGCCGCGGAATACGCTCCTGAAAGCTTTGAGTTTTGCATTGAAGGACTCTGCGGATGCATTGGTGCTTCTGTTGTCGAAGTAGTGGAGAATGTATTGATGATGCGCTGCAATGGATCTTGCGACACTCTCGAATGAAGCAATACCCGCGTTCTCAACCTGGTTGTGCCACAAGCCTAACTTTGTGAAAGCAACTTTTTTATCGCTGCATTTATTGAAGATATCACCTAAGGCAATTCCAAGATCATAAGCCTGTTTTAACTTGGGGAACCTGATAAACAGCAGTTCTGCACGGCGTTTTTGGCTTTCTGACCATCGGCTTGAATGCTGGAACAGCAGGTATCTCGATCTAGCTAATAGCTGTTTGAGCGTATCACCATTAGGTAACAACTCGGGCTCATATGGAATACCCCGTTTTCGCAATTCCATTATTTTCTTGCTTTCTGCATCCAAGACTTCCCATCGATATTTGATACGGAGTTCCTGCACGGCATCATATGCAAGCTTTTGGACATGGAAGCGATCGACTACACGTCTAGCATTCCTGAAACATCTACGGATTGCCTTAGCCATGTTCGGCGCCATATCCATGGTCACTTCTTTTACCTTATTCCTTGAGCGCAGGGGAATCCGTTCAAGAACAGTGATAATATCTTCGGCCTTTGTTCCCTTGATAGTTGCCAGAATAGTCCCTTTTCGGCCTTTAGCCGACTTACTGCTTATGATCGTGTAAAGTTCACCGTTACTAAAGCTGGTCTCATCAATGCTTGGCTGTTCGGAGATGTTTTCTGCAAACAATGTCCAGCTCTCGGCATGCGCCTTCTGGTTCCAGTCATGGAAATCACTGAGATGGTTCTTGTATTGATCCTGTAGCTGTTTACCGTCCATCTGGAAGAATAATCCTACCAGTTGGGCACTTACAGGATGGTTATCCAAATATCTTCTTTAAAAAAAGCCCGAATTCCGTAGTCATTCGAGCACCCTCACGTACTAGGTTCCAATTTCTTGTGATGATCTCTCCGGTATCAAGGACTGTCCATCGACGGCGGCGGATATGTAGCGTAACTTTCTGACCTCGAATGGGAAAGTCTGAAATCTCAGTGGAAGGAATGAAGCCCTTTGACTCCAACTTGCTGTTCTCATAGCCTGTCGGTGCAATATTAAGCTCATCTAAATAAATGTGGAGCTGATTGTCAACCTGATCGACTGCTAAAATCTGAAAGTATTCCAAAAGCCCTTCGGGCATCAATAGAGACAATAATTTACGTTCGGCTTCTTCCAAGAGATATCTGTATTAAAAACGCTAAACTAAGAAATTTTTGACATTCCCCCCAAACTTTCAACTTGATCCTAAACAACTGGGATCCTTTTAAAAATCCATTAATCCATGTGGACTGTGATTATATGCTGTTAACTAAATCTTCTATACCTTATCGCAAACAAGGAATACCCTGATTTCTTAAAAGACTGTTTAAGATAAGATGAACTTCACCAGCTTCAACATAATCATGACACAGTAGATATGAAACAGTAATAACCGACCGAAGAAAAGTTCTATTTGAAAGTGATTGAGAAGAATTTAACAGCGCAAATTTAAAGCGATCGGCCAAGATGCTAATTCTTCAAGATCTTAGCTTTCTCGGTATCAAATTCTTCTTGATTGATAATTCCTGCGTCTAATAAATCTTTCAGATCAAATAGCGCCTGCTTTTTTTGTGTCATATCCATTCCTGCAGGCCTTTCAGGTATTACCTTTTTACTGGCGCTGACCGGCCCGTCCCCCACAGCATTGGTTTGCGCACCGAAATCAATCAGTAATGCGGTTATTTCATTATACCCCTGCATATTGGAATAATCTATTGCTTTCTGTTCCAAAACATTCGCTATATCTGTTACCGCCCCGTTGGACAAGAGATACCGCAACACATCTTTTTTACCATAAGCAGCAGCATAATGAAGCGCGGTGTTGCCTGCTGCATCCTGTTTATCGATCGTTGCACCACTATCCAAAAGCTGTTTGACCAAAGATAGGTAGCCCATTTTTGTGGCCGTATGTAATAATGTCTCCCCCGCATAATGTGGTTCAAATCCGAGTATAAATGTACGGCCGCCTGTCCTAGCAATCAACTTCTCCAAATATTGTCCATCCTTTCCGTCAAATGAATCCACGGGACGTGCGTAATCCGGAGAAAGACCTTTTTCTAAGAATAATGCAAGCAACTCCTTTTGATTGCTATTACATACATACCATACTGGAGAAATGCCCTCCGCAGATTCAGCAAAAATATCACTTCCCTGTTCCAACAATTTTTGGGCAAGAATGCGATTCCCATTTTTTACTGCAAGCAGTAAGGGGCCCTCGCTTATGTCATTGAGTATATTGACAGACGCACCATTATCCAATAACATGTTCACAATAGGAACAGAGCCCAAAGCCACAGCCAAATTTAAAGCGGTGTTGCCTTCTTTGTCTGTTGTGTCTACACGAGCGCCATTTTCAACAAGCAACTGTACTACGGGTGGATATTTTGCCTGGACAGCCAACAGTAAGGGTGATTCAGCGCTATTATTTAAAGCATTTACATCCAATCCCTGTGAAATCAGTTTTTCCATCATTTCCTGTTGTCCTGTACGCGCTGCAATATGAAGCAAGCTATTCCCCAAAAAATCATTGATTAACATATTGGCATTATTTTCCAATAAATAGACTGCCGTTTGCTTTTGCTTCTGTAAAAGGGCAAAATACAAAGGGGTTTCACCCCGATGATCTTCGTAGTCCAAGGTAGCACCTGCCTCCACTAACTTTTTCACCAAATCTAGATACCCCCGATGCGCCGCATAATGTAATGCTGTACGGCCCATTTCATCGGTGTAAGATACATCGACTTGATGCTTTTCCAGTAAGATCTCCGCTATCTTACGTTTCCCACTTTCACAAGCAATTATAAATGATTGAGACATAACTTTTTTACACTTATTTATTGTTTTAATAACCATTCGACTGTCTTCATCTTGAGGTTATCCTCCATAGCGTAATCAACAGCCTTTTTATCCAATCTATTTTCTGATTGAGGATCGATCCCCTCGCCAACAAGATATTTCACCTTTTTATAAAGCTCACGGGCTTTATTTTCATCGTAATTGAGATTTTCTTGACAAACCTTATGCAATAAGGTATTACCCTCATTATCCATATAATTTAGATCTAAAAATCCTTTGTCCACAATTTCTTGTATAACCAAAAGTGACTTTTCTGCCAGCCAATCAACTCCTGTTTTTTCCTTCTGGTACCACGTCGAGGCTGTCGTCAGATCAGCACCGTGTTCCAAAAGCAGGACTAGAACGGTTAGATTAGCCTCACTGTCGGTATGCATTCTGCGAAGGAATGCATTGAGCAAGTTTTCACCTTGCTTATCGACGCTATGAAAATCTGGCTCTCCATAATTGAAGAGCGTCAGCAGTAAACCTGGATTAAAGTGCCTAATCGCAGCATAATGAAAAGCACTTTCCCCATGCCAATCCTTTAAGCCTGGGTCTGCTCCAGCATCCAGTAATTTAACTACAGCGTCAGTTTTCAAGGTATCAACAGCCATATGTAACGCTGTTTTCTGTTCAACATTGGCAATATTCGGATCTAAGCCCTCCGCTAATAACCAATCGACAAGCTCGCTAATACGCTCGTTGGGCTGCATACGTAAACTACACACTTTAAAAAGCAATGTTTGTCCATATTTGTCCATTCGCTGCAAGTCAGCACCTGCCTCATAAATAAGTTTTAAGAAAGGCATTGCCACATTTTCCTGCACAGCATATTCCAATAAGGTACTACCGTCCACTTCTTCATCAATATCATCAACCTGAGCCAAATAACTTTTGATCCAATTTAAATGGATGTCAAGTTGTGCTTCGGATGTTAGCTGAGGCTTAAATAAGGTATTGATCACAGATGTGCTCAAACGATCGTAATCGTATAGATCAGTTGAGATTAGCCCCTTGTGCAAAAACCGATCTAGGATTTCATAATGCTGAGATCGAATCAATTGGCTCACTAAACTATTCAATTCGTACTCCTGAAACTCAATTCTGCTGTCTGCTGCTGCGACAGTCTGTTCCATCTTTGCAATTTCATCTTTGCGCGAAAATTCAGCAAGTGCTCTTAGTTCGTTATTTGTCATTTTTTTACTGGTGTCAATCTAAACACGAAACCAATATGGTTCAATTAAAAACGATTTAACAAAAAAAATAGTATGAATACCATTTAATATAAGCTACGGAATCGGTATAAAACTGTAACCTAAAAGGATAATAAAAAATTTCTTTAGGACGCTACTCAAAATTGGGTGTCCTTTTGGCTAAAAATGCAGAAACACCTTCTTTGAAATCTTCTGTACCGAATAAATGTCCAAAGGCGTCCATTTCAACTTTGCTTCCATTTTGTTGTTTATCCTCTGCAGCGTTAATCGAAGTTATTGCATTTGCTACTGCAACGCGAGAGCGCGTAAATATTTTTTGAAGTATTTCCTCCGCTCGGGCAATGAGTTTATCCTGTACGACCACCTCGTTTACCAATCCTATTTCATAAGCCTGCTGAGCATCAATCATATCACCCGTTAAAATTATTTGCATGGCTCGCCCTTTTCCAATCAATTTGGGTAAACGTTGCGTACCGCCATAACCTGGAATTAAGCCCAAAGAAACCTCTGGAAGCCCCATTTTAGCATTCTCAGAAGCTATACGCATGTGACAGGCCAAAGCGAGTTCAAGCCCTCCACCTAAGGCGTACCCATTGATAGCAGCAATAACTGGCTTCGGAGAGTCCTCAATAAGATCCGAAAAAATAATATGTCCCCTTTCACTCAGCCATCGCGCCTGAATAACAGACAAATCCAAAAATTCCTTGATATCTGCTCCTGCCGCAAATGCTTTGTCCCCAGCGCCAGTCAGGATTATGCCTCGTACTTGATCGTCGGAATTGAAATGTTTGAAAAGATCTTGTAAATCATCCAGTGTTTGCTGATTCAAGGCGTTCACCTGTGGTTCGCGATTAATAAAGATGTAGCCTATACTATCTTTAATAGCGTATTTTAAACTTGAATATTGAACCATATTGCTAAAAATTAAAATGTAAAGATGCCGTAAAGGTATCGGAAGGAACCCCTTCGCCGCCTCTATAGCTTAATCTCTTTTTATACTCTAATCTAATCAATTTAAAGATATTATCCACCCCCACAAGCCCTTCCACATAAGGTTTGTTACGGAATGCCTTTGTTTGAATAATGCCTTCTTTATCTGCTTCAAATTGAATATTCTCGGGAGTAACAAATGGATTATTCGCATCACTCAGCTTTCCATAAAAAGTCTTAAACCCTGTTACTTCACGCCACTTTAACCTTCTGAACAAGGGAATTCTATTGAAAAAGAAACCGTTCCAATTGTGATAATAAGTTAGCTTCAAAAACTGGTCGGAAGCAAATTCCGAAGATGCCATCAGATCAAAGTTCACCAAAGGTCCGTGCTTATCTTTTGTGACCTCTGGAAGTTCAAGCAAGGTATAAGGCAGGTGCTTACCCCAAATTCTTCCTCCTGAAAATTCGAGATCGGCCTGACCTGCCGGAGATAAGAATAATCGTTTGAAAATACTGAACCGCAATGCATCATAACTATAATCAGCTCCCCAAAAGCCTTTCAAACCTTTGTTATATTGCAGGGTAAAGATGGGATACTTATTTTCTACAGTACCCCTGTCTAAATTATGATAGGTAAATTCTTCATTTGGAGCCCAGCGTAAAATCAGCTGCAGATCATTTGTATTTACCTGGCGAACTGTATCGGGCAAAGGTAAACTATTGATATAGAACAAATCACCACGGGGCTGTCTACGGGTGTGCGTAAATGCCGTTCCCACGCTAACATGATTCCCAAATTCGATCAGATGATCTACGCGATAGATGTCATTAAATTGCCATTTGTTAGGCCTATTTCTCCCAAAAGAACGGAAGAATCCATCGCCTTTCAAGAAGCCCAAACCCCGCCCTGGTTCCATCACATCATGTTGTACAGTAAAGCGCAAATAATTTGCAGGAAACTGAACAACACGTTCACCATTCAACGTAAAGGCCGTACTCAAGTAATATTTAAGTTCTTTATCTTTATCTCCATAAGCAGTATACCCTTCAATATAAGCTTTTTCGGAGAATAAACGAGTTGTTCGACCACTTAAGCGGAACCGATTACCTTCATAATTATTACGGCTGTATAGATATTCAAGAGGTCCAAATTCAACTTTGCCAGCATTATAATAGCCCTTTGCCAGTAAATAACCTAATGCAACCAACTGATTAAAAGATCGCATATTTTGTACCGAATCAACTTTTTGATAGGCCCCTAATTCCGCATGGCTTAAGGGACTCGGTCTAATCCGCACTAGGGGCACTTGTGCCGAAGATTTAAGAAGATACCTTTTTTCAATAGGTACTCCGGCAAAATTCTCACTCGATATGGAATCCGTACGATGTCCTAGGTATTGGGTTTCTCTGCGTCCATATAATACATCGGACTTACTACCGCCAAATAACATTTTCAGATCTGCATGAACAGGGAGCATACCACCATTTTTAAATTCGCGATAGTTCAGCTCTATCTGTACGTCATTTATCCAATTGATGTTTGCGGCACGTCCTATATTCAATGTCGCGCGATGGACCGCATATCTCGTATCATCCGAGATCAGGAGATCACCGTAGAAAAGCAAATCAATCGCAGATTTGCCTTCAAAATGGAGCGCTATATAATCCTGACCATCGATTTGAATTGTATCTTTGATCTGATAGTTATAAAATGCCGTTGCACCCGTAGCAATTGGGCTCAACACACCTTTGTTTGTAATCTGAATCGTATTATCGTAAAGATCAACATCACGGAGTATTGTCTGAAACCGGGTCTGCCAATTATCATTGTTAAAAAAGCGTGGATTTAATTCTGTTTGATTGTGGCTAATGATAATTTTCTTACTTCGGTCTGGATTATGTGATGAATAGACGTTTGCATAGTTTTCTTCCAGATAGAATGGCGCGATTGTGAGCCCCCGGAAAGCAGTGGAGTCAACATTCTCAAAAAGAAACCGAAATGGTTTTGGAAATTTCTTGGCTTTATCTTCCGGATTGACAAAACCAAACTGTGTTTTCTCGTATTCGTCGAAACGAATTTCAGGAATACGGGTGTAATGGTTCTGGGGACGGTTTGCTATCACCTTTTCAATCAAGGCGATGGCAGGATCTTTGAATTTTTTATTTTTTCTACTGACGACAACCTCCTCTAACGTATTATTAGAGGCTACTAAACGAACTGTCAAAATCGAATCTTGCAGTCGGCGAACATCAATTGTCCTGCGTTCATAACCCACTGCACCGAAGATTAACTGGCGATACTTCTTAATGTCCTGAATTTTAAAATTTCCAAGCGTATCACTACTACCTCCTCGATCTTCCCCAAGCCAGTTAATTGAGACTCTTGCGATACCTTTTCCTGTATGCGCATCCACTACCTTTCCACGAATAAATTCCTGCGCAATTACCCGCCCTCCTATAAAGAGGAATAATAATACACCGAAAAAATGAATAGAAAAAGATTTAACACACACTTTAAACACCATCTGCAAATTGATAGGATTTCTTTTTTACAATATACAATTTGTATGCAAGAGTTATACCAATAAAAGTAAAAAAAGCACAGCGAATCGCCATGCTTAATAAACAACAAGTATTCTAACAGAAATCTTCACTTTTAATCCACGTAATCGCAATGCCGATTACTAAAAGTCGCTATGCGCATTTAAAACATGTATGTTGAATAAAAACTTTATATTAATTTTAAAAGATAATCTGGATATACTCCAATTATAATTGTAAGCACGACTGCAAGGAATAGTACAATTGAATAATTCCACTGCACATTGACACAAGATTCCTCACTATCTCTAAAGTACATCGCAACAACAACCTTTAAGTAGTAATATACGGCAATGGCAGCGTTAACGACGGCTAGCACGAGCAATACAATATGATAGTTCTCCATAACAGAAGAAAACATCATAAATTTACCAATAAATCCGGCAGTCAAAGGTATGCCGGCAAGAGATAGCATAGCAACTGTCATTGCAAAGGCGAGCATGGGATTACGTTTACCCAATCCATTGAACGCTTCAAAATGCTCGGAACCGGTTGTCTTTTTGACAAGGATCAATCCCGTAAAAGCAACAATCGTTGCCAGCGAATAAGCAAGACCATACGCAAAGATGCTGTTGGCTGACGTGGCACCCACAGCTATAATCGCAAACAACATATAACCTGCATGAGAAACACTCGAATAGGCAAGCATTCGTTTGAAAGAAGATTGCATTAACGC
Source organism: Sphingobacterium zeae (assembly GCF_030818895.1). Classification (NCBI taxonomy): domain Bacteria; kingdom Pseudomonadati; phylum Bacteroidota; class Sphingobacteriia; order Sphingobacteriales; family Sphingobacteriaceae; genus Sphingobacterium; species Sphingobacterium zeae. The sequence continues at coordinate 532,985 of NZ_JAUTBA010000001.1, read as the reverse complement.
TGAAATATTTCCAACAAATAAGGTGAGAATGGCAATAACTAAAAATACGGGTGTCCAAAAATCTTGTAAAGGCAATAGACTATAACTGAATAAACGCAATAATCCAGCAAAAGACGCTACCTTAACCACCGTACTCATATAACTTGTAATCAAAATCGGAGCCCCGTCGTAAACATCAGGTGTCCAGAAATGAAATGGAACAGCTCCAACTTTGAAGGTCAGCCCTACGATTAGAAATAATATCCCGCCATAAAATAAAGGTGAAATCGCCTGAGGATTATTAACAACATATTCTTTGACTTCACTTAGATCAAATGAGCCTGTTGCTCCGTATAGGAGGGCAATTCCAAACAAAAGAAAACCGGTTGAAAAAGCACCCATAATAAAATACTTTAGCGCAGCTTCATTTGATGCTTTATCTCTTTTACGTATTCCGACCAAAATATAAAGTGCTACTGACATAATTTCAATGCCTAAAAAGAGCATCGAAAAATTATGATAACTATTTACAAGAACAGCTCCTGTGAGGGAAAATATTAATAGTGAATAATATTCCGCGACTTGTCCCTCTTGGTCAAAATACCCTTTTGAAACAACAAAGATACATAAGGTAACGGCAATACATAAGATTGAAAAAACGATAGCATAATGATCAAAATGAACCATCCCGCTATAAAGTGGACCGCTGGTCGAATTCCAGTCAAACCATAGGAAACCGATAGCGACAAGAAATCCAAGGATAGAAACAGGCAGTAGCATAGATTTTACCTTGAATAAGCCAAGATAAAGGACCACCAATGCTAATATCGAAAGTGTAATTATTGCACCCATACAATTAAATAAATCTATTATCTGCCTAAAAATGTACTTAAAACTTCCACCGAACTTGCAGAAAGGTTCAATAGGAAATTAGGGAATATACCAATATAAAGAATTAAGGCGGAGACTATCGTTAACACGACAAGTTCGGTACTTTTCACATCTTCAAATTGTTTGGTTCTTTCGGTCGCTTCCCCTAACATGGTCTTTTGATAAAGCCTAAGGATATAAACTGCCCCAAGAATTAAGGTTAAACCTGCAAACACAGCAAACCAAAATCCATATTGAAAAACGCCTTTCAATAATAAAAACTCACCAATAAATCCATTCGTTAATGGTAACCCCACTGCTCCCATACAAATAATCATAAAGAAGATGGCCAACCGAGGCGCCCTGCTTGCTATTCCACCAAGTTCAGTGAGACTACGTGTCTGTGTGCGCTGCTGTATAATATCCAACACATAAAAAAGCCCCATCACCGAAATACCGTGATTTAACATTTGAATAGTTGCTCCACTTAGGCCATTGGTATTCCATGTGAAGACACCAGCACTAATTAAACCAACGTGGGCTATTGATGAATAGGCGATCAATCGCTTCACATCGTCTTGTTTAATGGCAATAATGGAAGCATAAACGATCCCAATTACACATAAGATCATCGCGAAATGACCATACAGTGCAACACCAGCTGGCGCAATAGGCAGTAGCCAACGCATTAAACCGTAAACACCCATTTTGAGCATAATACCAGCCAGCAACATTGTACCTGCTGCAGGTGCATTGGTATAGGTGTTCGGTTGCCAGGTATGAAAAGGGAAAATAGGAATTTTTATAGCGAAAGCGATAAAGAATGCCCAAAATAACCACCGCTGTGTATCTTCCCCCAAATCTAATGCGATAAACGAGGTCCACTCGAAATCACGGTTAGGTACTTGTTGATAGAGATAAAGAATCGCGATCAACATCAAAAGACTACCCAAGAAAGTATAAATAAAGAATTTCAAGTTGACACGAATACGATCTCCTTCACCCCAAAGTGCACAAATAAAATAAATCGGAATCAAGGCAATCTCCCAACCTACATAAAAAGTAAAGGCATCCAAGGCCATAAACACGAGCAATAAGCCCGCTTGCATAAAAGCCATTAATGCATAAAAGTTTCCTTTATAATCCTTTTTAAAGGTTGTAGCAATAATTAGAGGCATCAATCCATTCGTCAATAAGATCAACGGCAAGCTAATTCCATCAACGCCAATATGAAAATGAATATGCAAGGAAGAAATCCATAGCCAATTTTGTTCAAATTGCATTCCGCCATTTGCGTCAAAAGTACAGAGGAACGGAATAGTCAAAGCCAAAGATAGTAATGATAAAATCAAGGCAATAGACTTTGCGGCATTGGTCTTTAAGAACGTTAGAATCAATGCGCTTATTAACGGCAATAAAATAAGTAAAAACAAGTTATCCATCGATTATACCAAAATTAAAGACTCAACAATCCATAGATGAAAATGGCAATCACCCCAATTACCATCATCAATAAATAAAAACCAACATTACCATTCTGCAGCAAACGCAGTACTTTTCCTGTATCAAATGTCGCCTTACCGGCACCATTGACAACACCGTCAATACCACGTTGATCCACAACATTCCCGAAGAAAGCCGAGAGCCAATTTATCGGACGTACAATGAGGCTATCATAGAGCTCATCGACGTAAAACTTATTGTAGGAGAGATTAGCCAAGAAACTTCTCGCTTCTCCCTCTTCAGGTGACTTTTGTCTTTTAACATATTTATTAAAGGCTAAAGCAACCATAATCAATACACCAACTACCGAAACGGCCATTAATAGGTATTCAGTACTATGTTCCAAATGATGTGTTGCTGGCATTATAGCCTTTCCCTCTATAAACACCGGTGCCAGAAAATCCTCAAGCCAATGATTACCCCCCAAAACCGCTGGTAAATTGATCACACCCCCTATCACCGAAAGTACAGCCAGCACAATGAGTGGTGAGGTCATACTCTTTGGAGATTCATGCAGATGATGCCTTTGCTCTTCCGTACCACGGAAAGTTCCAAAAAATGTCATAAATAACATCCTAAACATATAGAATGCTGTCATTAATGCGCCGATAAACCCTAAACCCCATAAGACTGGACTAGCAGCAAATGCCCCGGCCAATATTTCGTCTTTGGAGAAGAAGCCAGAGAATGGTGGAATTCCTGAAATCGCGATTGTTCCCATCAACATCGTTAAATAAGTAATTGGCATAGCGCTCTTTAGTCCTCCCATTTTACGCATATCTTGTTCCTCACTCATACCATGTATGACAGATCCCGCCCCAAGGAAAAGCAATGCCTTAAAAAAGGCATGTGTCAATACGTGGAAAAATGCTCCTGTAAATGCACCTACACCAAGGCCAAGAAACATATAGCCCAATTGCGAAACGGTGGAATAAGCTAATACTTTCTTTATATCATTTTGCGTTAGTGCAATCGCAGCAGCCAGCAGGGCTGTACAAATAGCGATGACAGTAATAAGTTGTAAGGTGAATGGTGAAAGGATAAATAATATATTGGAACGCGCAATCATATAAATACCCGCCGTAACCATGGTCGCCGCATGGATCAGCGCTGATACCGGCGTTGGTCCAGCCATGGCATCCGGCAACCAAGTAAACAAAGGTATCTGCGCCGATTTACCTGTTGCGGCAATAAACAACAAAATAGTAATGCTAACGACTGTGATATCACCAACAGCAAAATTCTTAGCCGCAGGAAATACAGTCGAAAATTCTAACGAGCCGAAAGTGCCTAGTATTAAAAATACCGCAAGTAAAAAACCTAAATCACCTATTCTATTCATCACAAATGCTTTTTTGGCCGCATTTGCATACGAACTATTCTTATACCAAAAGCCGATCAATAAATAAGAACATAGCCCTACACCTTCCCAGCCGATGAACATGATCAGGTAATTGGATCCCAATACCAATAGCAACATAAAAAAGATAAAGAGATTCAAATAGGCGAAGAACTTACCAAATCCATGATCATGATGCATATAACCGATGGAGTATACATGGATAAGAAAACCGATTCCTGTAACGATCAGCAGCATGATGGCACTTAGTGGGTCTACTAAAAAGGACAGACCGATCTTGAGATTGCCCACCGCAATCCAGTCAAATACATGTTGTTCAATAATACCTGCTTGTCCAGCTTGTCTCGCTTGATAGACTTCGGAGAAAAGAATACAGCTGCACACAAAAGAAATAAGCACTACAGCGCTGCCAACAGCACCTATCATACCTTTGGATAAGGCATTCCTACCCAATCCGTTCACAATAAACCCGATTAAGGGCAAAAGGGGAATCAACCAAACTAATTCACTCATCGTATTTATTTCTTAAGTTCTACCAACGCAGTTTATTTAAGGAATCGATATCCACAGACTTCGTATTCCGATATACCATAATAATAATCGCTAGGCCTACGGCAACTTCTGCCGCTGCCAGCGCCATGATAAAAAAGACAAAGACCTGTCCAGATGAATCGCCATGCTGTACAGAAAATGCTGCTAAAAGAAGATTGACCGCATTCAGCATCAATTCAATGGACATCATGATAATGATGACGTTACGGCGAATAAGAACACCAATAACACCAATAGCAAAAATAATCGAGCAGAAAATCAAGTAATGATTTATTGGCACCCCTTGCAACTGTTGAACAACTGTTTCCATTAGATTTGTTTAGGTTCTTTCTTAGCTAATAATATCGCTCCGATCATTGCTGTCAATAACAATAGCGACGATAACTCAAACGGGAGCAAAAATTCGTTAAACAACACTTTTCCCAGATTTTTGACCAATCCGATCTCTGGATTTACGACGGTCAGTGGATTTGAAATATCGAATACACGGTACACGCCGAAAAAAGTCACCAGTAAGCAACAGCCTGCGATAACGCCCATAAACTTGACTAAATTCGATTTCATGGGTTCGGTATCCTTATTCAGGTTGAGCAACATCAGCACAAATAAAAACAAAACCATAATGGCCCCCATATACACAATGAAATTCACCACAGCCAAAAACTGCGCATTCAAAAGAATATAATGTATTGTAAATGTGAAAAACGTAATGACCAGATACAATACACTATGCACAGGATTTTTGGTAAAGATGGTCATCAGCGCAAAGAAAATAGACAAGAAGGCTACAAAATAAAATACTGTCATAATTTCCTGGTTTAGCTCTTTAATTTGGTAATATCAAAAGTCGGTTCAACCAATTTGTCTTTTCCATAGATAAAATCCTTGCGGAGATAATCTGCGGTCACATGGGGACCGTCCAAATAGATCGCTTCTTTTGGGCAAGCCTCTTCACAAAGGCCACAGAAAATACAACGCAACATATTGATTTCATATACTGACGCATATTTTTCCTCGCGATAAAGATGCTCCTCCCCTTTTTTACGCTCCGCAGCGGTCATGGTAATCGCCTCCGCAGGACAGGATAAGGCACATAATCCACAGGCTGTACAACGTTCGCGCCCCTCTTCATCACGTTTGAGCGAGTGCTGCCCTCTAAAATTTTTCGAATAAGGTCTTATTTCCTCAGGATATTTAATGGTTGGTATTTTTTTAAAAAAATGCCTTAATGTAATTCGCAAACCTTTTACAATAGCCGGAAAGTAGATTCTTTCGGCGAATGTCATCGGTTTTTGTTCAATTACTTTTTTACGATTGGTTAGTTGCATAAAAGTCCTTTCTTATGAGAAATATGTGTCTTTAATCAATGTAAATACACCTGTAAGTACGATATTGGCAATCGCCAATGGGATCAGCATTTTCCAGCCCAGATTCATCAGTTGATCATAGCGGAAGCGCGGTAATGTCCAGCGCACCCACATAAAGAAAAAGATAAACAGCAATATTTTAATGAAGAATACAACCACTCCGAGGATCGTGATCATATTGGCAGACAATCCCAGATCATTCATAAAAGGGAAATTATAACCACCAAAATAAAGTGAAGCCATAAGTGCCGAGGAGACAAACATATTGATGTATTCGGAGAACATATAGAGCCCCAATTTCATAGAAGAGTACTCCGTATGATAACCACCAACAAGCTCCGTTTCACATTCTGGTAAATCAAAAGGTACCCGATTACATTCTGCAAAAGCACAAACCATAAAGATGATGAAACCCAATGGTTGCGCCCAGATATTCCAATTGACAAAACCCGACTGTTGCGCAACGATTTCCTTCAGGGAGAGGCTTTGTGTCACCATTAATAAAGCGATTATCGAAAGCCCCATCGCAATTTCATAACTGATGCTCTGTGATGCTGCGCGAATAGCACCCATCAATGAAAACTTATTATTTGACGCCCAGCCGCCCAACATGATTCCATATACACCCAATGCTATGACACCAAACATATACAAAATACCGACATTAACATCGGCCACCTGCAAAGAAATCGTTCGATCTCCAATCTGTAACTCCTGTCCCCAAGGAATAACCGCCGAGCTGATACAGGCCGTTATAATAGCAATGGTAGGCCCTAGGATAAAAAGTGCCTTGTGTGCACCAGCGGGTATAATTTCCTCCTTAAAGAAGAACTTCCCGCCGTCGCATAAGGGCTGCAAAATTCCAAATAGACCAGCCCGGTCGGGACCATATCGATCCTGCATAAAACCGGCAATTTTACGTTCTGCTAGCGTAGAATACATCGCAATTAACAAAGTAACTACGAAGATGATAAACACCAGTATTAATTTTTCTATGACAAAAGACCACTCCATATTCGTGATTATTTCAATTTTTCTGTTCTAGCCAACTGTTCGCGATTTTTTTCCTGCAGTACCGGATTTTCCTTAACGACTTTAGGTGGATTAAATAACTCGTAATGATTAGCCGAGATAACCGAATGTGGGTCTATTTCTGTTGGCTCCTCCAATATCCAATCACTTGTTTTTTTCTGATCATAGCGGCAGGTATTACAAATAAACTCTTCCACTTCGCCAAATTCATCCTTTCGCGCGGTCACCCGAATAACCTCTTCCCCCTTATACCATAACGTTACCTTACCTGAACAAGTGGGGCAATCGCGATGTGCATCAACCGGTTTGGTAAACCATACTCTATTTTTAAATCGGAAGGTTTTATCCGTCAGAGCGCCCACAGGACACACATCAATGACATTCCCAGAAAAATCATTATCAATCACATTTTCGATATAAGTAGAGATCTCTGAATGATCACCTCGCCCTAATATACCGTGTACACGCTGATCGGTCAACTGATTGGCAACATACACACAACGGTAGCATAAGATACAGCGATTCATATGCAATTGGATCTTATCACCCAGATCGATACGTTCAAAAGTACGCCTGTCGAATTCGTAACGCGTATGTGCACTACCGTGTTCGTAACTAAGATCTTGCAATTTACATTCACCTGCCTGATCACAGATTGGACAATCCAAGGGATGATTGATCAATAAGATTTCAACAACACCTTTTCTTGCTTCCACCACCTCTGGCGAAGTAATATTTTGTACTTCCATACCGTCCATCACCGTTGTACGGCAAGATGCAACCAATTTTGGCATAGGCCGAGGATCTTTTTCCGATCCCTTCGATACCTTTACCAAGCACGTACGGCACTTACCGCCACTTCCCTCCAATTTGGAGTAATAACACATTGCCGGAGGGACAATATCACCACCGATCTGTCTCGCAGCATTTAATATGCTTGTCCCAGGAGCAACCTCTACAGGTATACCATCGATGGTAACTTTAAACTTTACATCTTCCGCTTCTGCCATGATATGATTTATTTAGCGTTACAGCTTCTATTATGATACTATTGGTTGTAAAGGATCAGCATAATGTGCCAGTCCATAATTCCGTGTTTGTGACTCTTCCGGATGAAGGATATGCCATTCAAATTCATCCCTAAAATGTCTTATTGCTGCTGCCACAGGCCATGCCGCAGCATCACCGAGTGGACAGATTGTATTTCCTTCAATTTTTCGCTGCACATCCCACAGCAAATCAATGTCTGACATCGAGCCATGTCCGCTCTCGATCTTATGCAGCACCTTCTCCATCCAACCCGTTCCTTCACGACAAGGCGAACACTGACCACAACTTTCATGATGATAGAATCGCGCAAAGTTCCACGTGTTACGCACCACGCATTGATCCTCATCAAATACGATGAAACCACCCGATCCAAGCATTGTACCCGTCTGGAAGCCGCCATCAGCCAACGACTCATAGGTCATCAATCGACTATTTCCAGCGGCAGTTTTCAAAATTAAGTTGGCTGGTAAAATAGGGACCGAAGAGCCCCCAGCCACAACAGCTTTTAGTCGCTTCCCATTGGCTATACCACCACAATATTCGTCTGAAAAAATAAACTCTTCCACAGGCAGACCAAGTTCAATTTCATAGACACCTGGTTTTACAATATTTCCGCTCGCAGAAATCAACTTTGTTCCAGTACTACGTTCTATACCGATCTTTGCATACTCATCGCCACCCAAATTTATAATCGGAACCGTCGCTGCGATTGACTCCACATTATTCACCACGGTGGGGCAATTATATAAGCCAGCAATTGCGGGAAAAGGAGGTTTTATACGTGGGTTACCTCGTTTGCCTTCTAAGGACTCTAATAAAGCCGTCTCCTCACCACAGATATAGGCTCCGCCCCCCGGTTGAACATAGATTTCTAGATCATAACCCGAACCTAAAATATTTTTACCCAAGAACCCTTTTTCCTTGGCTTCAGCAATAGCACGCTCCAGAATTCTGATCTGTGGCATCATCTCTCCACGCACATAGATATACGACGTGTGAGCCCCCAAAGCGAAGCTCGATATAATCATTCCCTCAATAAGTGCATGCGGAATATGTGTCATTAAATAACGGTCTTTGAATGTTCCTGGCTCAGACTCGTCGGCATTACAGACCAAATAGCGTGGCACGCCCTCAGGTTTAGCCAAAAAGGACCATTTCATCCCCGTAGGAAAACCAGCTCCCCCACGGCCACGTAATCCAGACTTCTTAACCTCTTCGACAACATCCTCAGGAGACATTGTCTTTACTACTTTTTCAACAGCAACATAACCACCTTTTTGTCGATAGACCTCAAAGGTATTGATGCCAGGAACATCGATATGAGTCAACAAAAGTTTACGTGCCATATTATTCTGTTTTAGCTTTTAAATTATCAATCAATTCGTCGACTTTATCTTCTGTCAGATGCTCATAGAATGTATATTCAGGGCCGATCTGCAAGACTGGTCCAAAACCACAGGCAGCCAAACATTCCACACCGCGCCACGAAAAGAGCCCATCGCTTGTGACCTCGCCTTCCTTCACACCAAGCTTTTGCTCTAAATGCCCCATAATACGCTCTGCACCGACCAAACAACAAGGCCCTGTACGGCAAATCTCCAGGACATATTTTCCTTTAGGTTGCAACAGGAACATGGTATAGAAAGTTGCCACCTCGTACACCTCAATCGGCAATATATTCAGGTAAACAGCAACCTTATCCATGGCATCTGCGCTGACCCAGCCGTATTCCGCCTGAACCAAATGTAAAATGGGCAATAAGCCCGATTTCTGCTTTCCTTCGGGGTAACGGCTTACTACTTCTCCAAACTTGGCTAACAATTCTGGAGAAAACGTTACATTTTCATTATGTTGTTTTACACTAAGCATCTAATTCTCCAGCTATAACGTTAAGACTACTCATATTTATAATAGCATCTGAAATCAGCATTCCTGCACTCATTGGCGCAAACATCTGATAATTGACAAAAGAAGGTCTCCTGAAATGCAGACGATAAGGTGAGCGTCCACCATCGTGAATCAAATAAAATCCAAGTTCACCATTTGCCCCTTCGACGGCATGATAGACTTCAGCTTTTGGTGTATCCACCTCACCCATGACGATTTTAAAATGATAGATTAAAGCTTCCATATTGGTATACACCTGTTCTTTCGGAGGCAAATAAAAATCAGGCACTTCGGCATGAAATACCCCTTTAGGCTCTTTCTCGATTTTGTCCAATGCCTGCTCTATAATCCGAAGAGATTGCCACATTTCGGCATTCCGTACCATAAATCGGTCATAGACATCCCCTGTCGTGCCAACAGGCACATCGAAATCAAATTCGTCATAGGAGCAATAAGGATTCTGTACGCGGATATCATAATCTACGCCGGTAGCCCGCAAAATAGGGCCAGACCAGCCATAATCCAGGGCATCTTCTGCTGTTACAGCAGCAACACCGGAGGTTCGTTCTATAAAAATGCGGTTACGAACAAACAACTCTTCAAACTCTTGCAATACGGGAGGATAGCGTTTCAGAAATTCACGTATTTTTTCAAAGGCTATCGCATTAAAATCACGCTCGAAGCCTCCAATACGACCAATATTCGTTGTCAGACGAGCACCACAGATTTCTTCAAAGATTTCATAGATAAACTCGCGTTCCTGCATCACATACAAAAAGCCCGAAAAAGCACCTGTATCTACCCCCAAAATACCATTACAAATAATATGATCTGCAATGCGTGCAAGCTCCATGATGATAACACGCATATATTGCACCCTTTTAGGAATCTCTATTTTGAGCAGCTTTTCAACGGTCATATGCCAGCCCATATTATTGATCGGTGCCGAACAATAATTCAAACGGTCTGTCAATGGAGTAATTTGATAAAACGGTCGATGCTCAGCAATTTTTTCAAATGCGCGGTGAATATAACCGATCGTCGATACGCCACTCACAATACGCTCGCCATCGATTTGCACCACGTTCTGAAACACGCCATGCGTAGCGGGATGCGTGGGCCCAATATTTAAGGTAATCAACTCATCTTGTGGATCGTTATCTTCAAAAACGGGTTGATTAGGTGTGATCTTGCTAATAAATTCGCTCATATTATGTACTTTAACGGCCGAAATACAAATCTTTCTTATCTACGCGATTTGGATCCTCCAAAGGGTATTCCTTACGCATTGGAAACACCTCCATATCATCTACATTCAAAATCCTTCTCAAATCGGGATGCCCTATAAAATTGACGCCAAAAAAATCAAAAGTCTCACGCTCCATCCAATTTGCACCTTTCCAAACCACAGTCGCTGTCGGAATCTCAGGATTCGGACCTTGCAAAAACACTTTCACCCGTATCCGTATATTATGAACTAGACTATGTATATGATACACGACAGCAAATTCCTTTTCCAAATGCGGATAATGTACTGCTGTAATATCGGTCAGATGGATAAACTGCAACTCACTATTCGACTTCAGGAAACGAAGCACTTCGATCAAGTCTTCCTTGTCAACAATGACGGTCAATAAATCGTGAGCATCCGGAATTTCTTGAATCTTTGTGGGAAAATTCTCTTCGAGCTTATCCAATAAAAAACTGTTCACCATCGTTTATTTATTTGTATGAATTCCGTACTTTTCAAGCAATGCCTTATATTCTGGTGTATTTCTCCGGTTCAAGGATTCATTCTTCACGATGTCCTGCAAACGCAATACTCCATCCAAAATTGCTTCAGGGCGGGGTGGACAACCCGGTACATAAACATCGACCGGTATAATTTCATCAATCCCCTGCAGCACAGAATAGGTATCGAAGATTCCACCGCTAGAGGCACAGGCACCGACAGCGATGACCCAACGTGGCTCAGCCATCTGCACATACACTTGCCTAAGCACAGGCGCCATCTTCTTAGCAATAGTCCCCATAACCAATAGCATATCTGCCTGCCGCGGTGAAAAGCTAGGCCTTTCGGCACCGAACCTTGCCAAGTCATAGGTTGAACCCATTGTCGCCATAAACTCGATACCACAACAGGATGTGGCGAACGGCAAAGGCCATAACGAGTTGGCTCGCGCCAAGCCAATGGCTTTATCTAAACTCGTCGCAAAAAAACCTGCGCCTTCTACTCCCGGAGGAGCTTCTGCTAATTTTATATCACTCATGAAAAGTCGATTTATAGGTTTAGTATCGTTGGCCAAAAACCAACCATAATGAGGACATTTAGTCCCAGTTTAATGCTTTTTTCTTAATCACATAGATAAAGCCTAATAAAAGCAGTCCCATGAAAATAAACATCTCTATCAAGCCTTGAAATCCCATATCACGGAAGTTGACAGCCCATGGGTACATAAAAATGACCTCAACATCAAATATCACAAATAGGATAGCCACCAAGAAATATTTAATGGAGAATGGCTGCCACGCATTCCCGATCACTTCGATTCCTGACTCAAAAGCTCCAAGCTTGTTTTCTGTGCGGACCTTTGGCCCGATAAGATGTGTAATAATTATCGTACTTACTCCAAATCCCACAGCTACTAAAAGCTGTAAAAATATCGGCAAGTAGTCTATCGGCATACTATTGGCTTGCTCCATCTTAACTAAAATTTATATTGGTAACTATCTTTAAATATAGAGATTCCACGGTAAAAAACAAAACAAAAAAGGCGTAGATATTACTATCTACGCCTAATTTAGAATGATTTTACTTAAGCTTACTTTAAACCTTCTAAGTAACCTTTAACAGCTTCGTTCGCTGGGTCTATGGCTAATACTTTTTGGGAAACTTTCCTTCGCTTTAGGAAGATCTTGTTTCACGTAATAGTAAAGACCGATATAGGTATTCGCATCGATTAAATAATTTTTATTTTTCTCTTGCGCACCACGTTGATTGATTGTTTCAATCAATTTTTGAAATGATGCAACGAAATCACCTTTTGGTTGTTCCAAATTATCCGCCGTCAATGCTGCAAAAGCTTTGTAATAAAGCGCGTTGATCAAATATTTATCCTGTGCTTCTTTATTATCAGTAGTTTCGATTACAGTCAAGAATGTCTGAGCTTTTTGCAAATCAGCAATCGCTTTATCTCTAAGCTCCTGATTAACTACAACTTGCTCTTCATTTTTACTAGCTGCATCTTCTTTAGCACCTATTTGATAGTAAGCTTCACCAGCATAATAATTTGCATCAAACAAATATGTTTTATTATCTGTGTAAGACGCGACCAATTCGAAAAGAGAGGCCGCTGTCTGCAATTCTTGCTCTTGATATTTAGCAAAAGCCAGCTCTGCAGTTTCGCCCAAAAGCTCTTTGTCTAAATCAATTCCTTTTTTAATATCAGCAATACCTTTTTGGATATTTGCCGTATTTTCTGCCGTTAACACTGGTGCTGCTGTGGCCGTGCTATCGGCACCACCTTCTGCATGCTTTGGACTATTAGCAGCGATTTCAGACATACCCAGATACATATAATCCAATGGAATTACACGATCTTTCTCCATTTTGCTGAACATCTGATTCAAATACTCCAATGCTTTTGGATAATCTTTAGCTTTTTGGAAAGCGATATAACCTAAGTAACGGTAGATTTTTGGATCTACAGAAGGATTTTGCGCCAATTCCTCAGAAACGACCTTCAAATCATCATACTGACGTGCATATACAAGGAAATCGGCATAGCGAATTTTTGCTTCCAACGAGTTATCACCAGCAACTTCAAGATATTTCTTATACTGCTCAACACCCTTTTTATTTAACTCAACATATTTTTCATCAGACGTGCCTGGCAACCTCGACCACTGGTTGTAAGTCTCAGCTAACTCACGATAGGTTGGAGCATAGGTCGGCGTCTCCGCCGCGATAGCTTCTAATTGCGTAATGGCTTCATCAAAAGCTTGTGCACCCCGTACAATTACCGCTTGTCCAACTTTAGCTTGAACGGAATTTGGATCGATATCCGTCGCGTCACCATAGCTTGTGTAAGCCAAAGATCCCTCTTTTAATCCGCGATACGCATCACCTAATGCGATAGGAATAGCAACATCCTTTTTGTTTTTTTCCTTCGCCTGTGTTAGATATTCTAACGCTTTTGCATAATCAGGTTCAGGTGCATTAATATATGCACGACCGATCTCCAGTAATGGCTCATAATCCTTTTTACCTAATTTTGCCGTTGCCAAAGCGAATTTAGATTCCGCACTTGCCTTATCCTTTTTCATTAAGTCAACATAACCCAAACCTACATTATTGATTGTAGCCTTTGGATCAGCGGCCAAACCTTGGTTGAAAATCGTAGCGGCAGAATCCGCTCTGTCGTTTACCAAATAAATTTGACCCAAATAGAAATAATTATCTCCATTCTTAGGTTGCTTAGTCACTAACTGTTGAAGGATAGTTTTCGCTTTACCATAATTTTCAGCCTCGATGGCTGCTCTAGCATCTTTCAAACTTTGTGCACTTACTGTGCCCACAGATCCGGCCAATAAAAGACTAAATAATAATTTGCTGTTTGTCATAATCTATTTTTGTACTATTTATTATCTATTTAATATAACTTTCATCTCTAATAATGATCTCACGCCCAGGCATTGTAGCTGGAACCAATCCCGCTTTCAAAACGATACGCTGGCCGCGATCGCCTGTCAAAAATGCACTAAAACCTAAACCTAAGCCCATATTTGGCTGATAATTCATAATGTAGACAGGCCTCACAAAGGGGTATACGCCATCAGCGATAGTCGATTGAGATGGTCTATAGAAATTGACCTTTTCACCTCGTTGATCACTGCTTCCGATGCTCAATGTACGAATTTTATCCAATAAATTCGAATTTTTTTCTATAGCTTTCAGATACCAATTGTACCCAATAACACCCACTGTATTTGCATTATCACTGACGTATTTCATCACTTCCTCACTATCCTTCATTGCAGAAACAGCTTTCGGATCAATTTTGTTTAATTTGAAATAATCTTTCAAATAACGCAGTGTACTCGAATTGGCATTATCAAAGATCAACCGTTGTCCTGCTAAATTACCTTCCAACAAAGACTTAACGTCTTTTTGTGACATAATAGTATCCTTACTATTCCGATTATTGATCAGTACGACTGCATCGGAAGCTATTTGGAAGATTTTCGGCTGAATACCGCGCTTCTGAAAGTAGCTACCTTCCTGGTTCGTCAACTTTCTCGTCAATACAACGACATAAGCCGAATCAGAAAGCAAGGCATTTACTGCTTTAATCTCGGGCCTAGCGATCAATTCCAAACTTGAATTTGGATAAGAACTTTCAAAAACATCCGCAGATTCTTGAATGATCGGCAATAAAGTCTGATCAACAATAACCGGGAGTTTACCCGTTAGAATATCCTCTCCTTCCTTTGTACTCTTCGTTTTATTTTTGCACGAAACAAATACTCCCATACAGACGCCTAGCATCATAAGAACCATTTTATATTTTCTCATACGATACATCATAAAATAAGACAGTTTAAATAAAGAATAGTTTAACTTTTGAAGAGAGAGTTGGTTAAAACTAAAAGAAAGAGGCGCTTAATTAAAATTATTTTGCCAAAGCCGTACAAACCGCATAAATGAATACAGAATCAATACGACGCCAAAAATTGTTTTGTAAGTTGGATTAATCTCAATGGGGAAATTATCCCAGAATATAATCAATAGGCCCAAAACAAAGTAAAAGCCAAACATAAAAAGTCCTAAAATAGACAGAAACCGCTTCAGAGGCGATTTCTGTCTATAATTTGAACTATTATTCGAATTAAAATTTGTCATTCTAATTTTGAAGGTTCAATCGAATTGGTAAAGTGTACGCTACGCGAACTGGACGACCATTTTGAATACCAGGTTTCCATTTCTTCGCTTTTTTAAGCAACCTTACAGCTGCATCTCCAGTACCATATTTCAAATCGCGTTTGATATTGATGTCTGTCAAGCTACCATCTTTTTCTACAACGAAGGATACTTCAACGACACCATTTACACCATTTTCAGTTGCCGCAGCCGGATACTCATAGTTTGAAGCAATCCAAGACATAAATGCTTGCATACCACCTACAGGCGTTGGTTGAACCTCGATGGCATTAAATGGAAGAATTTCATCTCCATTACCATTTGGATCTCCTTTTGCAGCACCCGTGATCGCACCATCTTGTTTCTTTGAACCAAATTCGCCACGTGCAACCGAAGTACCTGTCGGACTACCTTTCAAAGTAATACGCGCTGGCGTTTTATTTGGATCTTTCAATTCTTCCTGAGAAGCAACTTCCTCTACAACTTTGTTTGCAGGAGCTACTTTAGGTTCAGGGAAACGAACCAAATCCTCTTTTGGTACATCCATGGCCACTTGTTGAGGTTTTTCTTCCGGTTCTTGTGGAAGTGGCTCCTCTTCTGGTGGTTCTGGTGGCTTGATTTCTTCAAGGTCTTCCAACGTAACTTCGGTTACTGCCGGAGGTGCCTCAACAGCTTTCTTCGGGAACAGCTTACTTCCAAATACACTAAGGAAACTAGCTATGGCTACAATGCCGATAACGACAAGAAGCCCCCTGTTAGTCGCTTTGGGCGCAAGTTTGCGAAGCTCGTAAGCTCCATACTCCCTGTTACGGCCCTGAAAAACGACATCAAGCCATTCTTTCTTAAAAATATCTAATTTTGACCCTATCATTTTATTTTAGTTTTATGTGTCAATCTAATAACTAATCATTATAGATATTGTCACGTTTTAACACTTCGACTTCTTCTGGTGTAATCTTTCCGATCATATAGCGTTTAACGTCTACAATTTTCATCTCGTCAAGAATATCAACCAGATTGCGTTGTGTACATTTTTCACTAGGACGTATGATTACAATCATGTCTTTACCGCCTGAAACGCGAGGTACATAAGCCTTTTTCTCCATCAAGACCTTACGGATCCCATCTGCGCCATAACCAGCAACAGTAGGGCCTTCGATCGGATTAGCTACTTGACCATATACCCACGAGACTTTATTGTCAGAACCCAATAAAATTGTAAGGGAACGATTATCTGCCGTAAGCAGTTCATCGCTTTGTTGTTCTTTAATTTTATTTTTGTCTGGCATAGCCACATCCATTGCCTGCGGTTTATTTAAGGACGTGGTCAACATGAAGAAGGTGATCAACAAGAATGCCAGATCCACCATGGCTGTAAGGTCTACCTTACCCCCATTTTTCTTGGATCTTACTTTCCCGCCTTTTCCTTTTTTACCACTATCCTGATTTAATTCTGCCATCGTTTGTTCTTATTAAATCGTCAATTATTTGTCCTCAGCACGCATGCCTGTTATGAAACTAAATTTGTTTTGCTTTTGATTACGCAATGTTTCAATAACTAAATTAACCGAAGGATATTTTTCATTCGCATCTGCTTTGATAGCCATCTTCAAAGGTCCAGGGTGCACGAAATTTTTATCCGATGCCTCCTTTTCCTTATTTACTTCTTCGGCGGCCAGACGGGCATTTTGAACCCAGTAATACAGCTCATTTGAAGTATTCTCTGTACTATCAACCGGTATACCAGTTTGCACACCTTTTTCTGTACGCTTACTTCCATCCAAGGCCAATAACCCTTTCAATTTAGACATTGGTACACCAAAGTTTTCCATCAATTTGAAACGATCGTAATCTTCTTGCGAAAAGCCAACGCCATACTTTGCTGACATTCTTTCTAGTGCTTTTACGCGAACCTGTTGATCAGTCGTACCGAAGAAAACTTTACCTTGATCGCCTATTGTGATCATACCTACATTTGAATCAGGTAACTTATCTTTCGTAGTCGATGCTGGGGTATCCACCGTCAATGCTTCCGGTTGGCGCGCTGTCGCCGTTAAGACGAAGAACGTAAGCAGTAAGAACGATACGTCACACATCGCTGTCATGTCGATCGACGTACTGGCTCTTTTTACTTTTGCTTTACCCATTTTAAATTCTTCCTTTTAAATTAAATACTCAATCTTCTATCCTATGATGATTTTAATATTTGATTTCCATAAACTAAATTTAAAAAAGTCAAATATTTTCATCACAGTTCTTATTTGTGGTTTGCAGCGTATGTTTGTACGATTGAGAAACCAGCTTCGTCGATAGAGTAAGTTAATTTATCGATTTTTGCAGTAAAGATGTTATACAATACGATAGCGAAAGTTGATGTCGCGATACCAGTTGCCGTATTGATCAAGGCCTCAGAGATACCGTTCGCCAATTTAGCTGAATCTGGAGCACCACCTGTTGCCAATGCCGAGAAGGCTTTGATCATACCTGTTACCGTACCCAATAGACCACATAATGTACCGATAGAAACTAATGTAGCGATAACGTTTAAGTTTTTCTCTAACATAGGCATTTCCAATGCAGTTGTTTCTTCGATTTCTTTTTGGATTGCAATAGCCGCTTTTTCAGTGTTCACTTCAGGATCTACAGATACTGATTTGTACTTCAATAAACCAGCTTTCACAACGTTTGCTACTGAACCTTTTTGTTTGTCACACTCAGCAATAGCTGAATCGATGTTTCCACCATTAATCAACGTTTGGATTTTACGAACAAAGTTTCCAACGTTTCCAGTACCAGAAGCTTTGTTGATAACGATAAAACGTTCTACCGAGAAAACCCATACCATTAAGAATAAACCAAGCAAAACAGGTACGATAGCCCCAGCATGGTAAACCATTCCTAAATAGTTACCTGGATTAGGAGCATTTTCCGGATTGTTATCAACGAAGTTAGTTGGATTACCCATCACAAATTTCCATACACAGAAACCCACGATGAAACAGATGATGATTGCAGCTTGAGCAAAGAAAGATCCTCCGTTGTTGCTCTCTTGTTTTGCAGCAGTTTTAGGTGCGTTTGCCATTTTTCTAATTTTTAGTTTTTTACTGTTGTTTAAATATATAATGTTGTTTAAATTATATGCACTCTTGTTCGCTTTTGAAATCAATTTGCAAAGCAAATTTAATATCTAATGTCAAATTTAAAATATTCCTCTTAAATATGTAAAAAAAATCAAATTTGTTTTTTTAAACTGAAACACCGTTAATGTGTGTTATTTTTCTCAGCAGCTCCCGTTATATAAT
Organism: Sphingobacterium zeae; assembly: GCF_030818895.1. Lineage (NCBI taxonomy): Bacteria > Pseudomonadati > Bacteroidota > Sphingobacteriia > Sphingobacteriales > Sphingobacteriaceae > Sphingobacterium > Sphingobacterium zeae. The sequence goes on along the minus strand of NZ_JAUTBA010000001.1, from coordinate 514,163 downwards.
CATTGTTTCTCGTTGCTAAATCGCTTATTCGCAATAATTATTTTACAATGAAAGCCATTTTTTTTTTGATATGCAAGAAAATAGAAGATTTTAAATTACAAAAAGTAAGTGATTACTCATATTATCAAACAAACACACAGTCTGTGCACAAACCATACTTGCCTAATAAACAATTCATTAGATTTAATCTGAATATTCTCACAATACTTGTTTAACCACCCACTAATTTTACGCGATACCCCTCTTTAAGTAACAACTCGTAGATCTTTTGTTTAAACTCTCCCTGGATGATGATCTCGCCATCCTTTACGGTTCCGCCCACTCCGCACTTCTGTTTCAACAATTTACCTAAAATTTCCAAGTCTTCGGTTTTTCCTACAAACCCTGTAATCAACGTAACAACTTTTCCTTTCCGCATTTTACGATCAAGCTGTACTTTCAAGTTTTGCTGATTCGTTGGTAAAGTGTCCTGTTCCTGAAAAAAATCAGATAATTGATAATTGAAGTTATCATCTGTGGAATAGACAACCCCTTCATAAGACTGTTTTTTATTTTTACTCATGATCTTAGCAAATTATTTTTAAGGCTTTTGGCATAATGGAAATATCCAGTTTATCTCCTAGTTCGATTGGTTCCCCATCGACGTGTACCGGTGAAATCTTATCCACCTCAATCTGTATATTCTTCCCTGGAATAATTTCTACATAATTGGATTGATCGGCCGATTTGTTAAACAGATGAAAAATCATCTTTGGCAAAATATAGAGTGGAAATTTGTGCACAATACAGACATCTAATATACCATCATTGACTGATGCCTGCGGTGCTATATAAGCGTTATTTCCATATTGGGGAGAATTCGCTACACTGATCATAAAAGCCTGTCTTTCGTACACTTTTCCATCGATGGTCAATTTGTAATGTGCAGGTTGATATTTACTGAGCACATTAAACACTGATTTCATGTATCCCAACGGCCCACGAATATTTTCATTAGCAAAATTTTCGCTCACGGATGCATCGAATCCTAAACCAGCAATATTAAAAAATCTCCTTTCATTGATAACACCACAGTCCACCTCGATTGATTCAAAACGATTAATTCGGCGGATAGCTGCAGCTTCATTCATAGGTACGCCCAAATAAAGCGCCAAACCATTGCCCGAACCCTCAGGAATAATCCCCAATGGAATTCCAGACCCAACCAAAGCTGATCCCAATTCATTGATTGTTCCATCGCCTCCCACTGCTATAACCGCATCGTATCCCTCTTCGATTGCTTTCAAACCAATTTCATAGGCGTGATTTGGTCTCGCAGTCTGCTGAAAAGTAGGATCAAATTTTTGTAGATCAAGCACATCTAACACCTGTTTTTTAAAGGATGTCTTGTGCTTTCCTCCTGAAATCGGATTAATAACAAACAATATTTGTTTACGTTCTGACATATCCCAAAGATAGCGGAAATTACGAATTTCTTAAAATAATGTAATCTTTGTGCATCCTAAAGTATATGACTATACTTTTTAAATTAAAATATAAATTTGATTTTAAATAATCCTTAAAGTATTGTAGCTTTGTCGCATAAAAAATAGAATGTGGACTGATTTGCGTGCTGTTGCGTTAAAAGCAACGACAAGGAGATTGCAACCACAGTAAAAAAGTGCTAAAAACCCCTCGCTATCACGGCTCTTATCACTTTGCTGTTAATTCATTCTAGCGCAAATCCAATATTTAAAATCAGGTAAAGCATGGCTTATTTATTTACGTCGGAATCTGTTTCTGAAGGACATCCAGACAAAATTGCGGATCAAATTTCAGATGCATTAATAGACAATTTTTTAGCATGGGACGAGGATTCTCGTGTCGCTATTGAAACGTTGGTAACAACAGGACAAGTGGTCCTCGCCGGGGAAGTTAAATCAAACATCTACCTCGATGTTCAGAAGATCGCACGTTCGGTAATTCAAAAGATTGGCTATACCAAATCTGAATACATGTTTGAAGCGAATTCCTGTGGCGTATTATCGGCGATTCACGAGCAATCTGCAGACATTAATCAAGGTGTAGACCGTAAAACACGGCAAGAGCAAGGGGCGGGTGACCAAGGGATTATGTTTGGTTATGCGAATAACGAAACAGAAAATTTTATGCCTTTGGCATTGGACCTATCTCATCGCTTACTTTATGAATTGGCGGAGTTGCGTCGCGAAAATAACGAAATCAAGTATTTGCGTCCAGATGCGAAATCTCAAGTTACACTGGAGTATAGCGACGATCACAAACCCCAAAGGATTGACGCCATTGTCATCTCAACGCAACATGACGACTTTGATACCGAGCAAGTGATGTTGGACAAAATTACACACGACATCAAAACGATCTTGATTCCTCGTGTCAAAGCACAATTAAAGCCAGAACTTCAATTGTTATTTAACGATGAAATTAAGTTTCATATCAATCCTACTGGAAAATTTGTAATCGGCGGGCCTCATGGAGACACCGGTCTCACGGGCCGAAAAATAATTGTGGACACCTACGGTGGTAGAGGTGCACATGGTGGAGGTGCTTTCTCTGGAAAAGATCCATCTAAAGTGGACCGGTCTGCGGCATATGCAACACGCCATATTGCCAAAAACTTAGTGGCAGCAGGTGTAGCAGATGAAATTCTCGTACAAATTTCTTATGCGATTGGTGTAAAAGATCCGATGGGAATCTATGTAAACACGTATGGAACGAGTAAAGTAAATTTAACCGATGGTCAAATTGCTGAAAAAATTGCACATTTATTTGACATGACGCCATACGGAATTGAAACGCGTTTGGGACTGAGGAATCCAATTTATTCGGAAACAGCCGCTTATGGACACATGGGAAGAACACCAAAGAAAGTAATAAAAGAATTTGAAAGCTCAACAGGCGAGAAAAAGCAGGTTGAAGTTGAACTATTTACTTGGGAAAAACTGGATTATATCGAGAAGGTAAAAGCAGAATTTGGTCTATAAGACCTCCAAGCTCATTAAAATACAAAGGGGGACATGATGTCCCCCTTTGTATTTTAATGAGCAGGCTTAATTTTCACGCAAAAAAAAGCCAATTTGCGATTTCCTCCTAATTGATACTGTTGGAATCAGTAACGTTTTGTATCTTCATAGTTCTAAACCGTTTCAATCATGAAAAGACGCAATTTTCTTCTTGCACCTATGGTGCTTATGACTGCCCCAACATGGGCTCTTCCAGTTCGCGCGAGCCAAGATATTCAGAGCAATACCATCGTCCACGTGGTTAATTTCTGGCTTAAGAAAGATATCAGTGAAAAAGACAAAATGAATTTTACCCAGTTTTTTGAGGAACTTCGGAAAATCGACGTCATCAAAACACTTCATTACGGCGTACCTGCTCAAACAAACCCGAGACCTGTAGTAGACAACAGTTTTGACTACACGTTGATTGTTACATTTAAAGATCTTAAAGATATAACGAACTATGAGACACATCCAATCCATTTAAAAGCAATTGAAAAATATCAGCATCTTTGGACGAAAGTTATGGTCAAAGACACCTCGATCATTAAATAAGGCCTCGTGCCTTAATCTCAAGGTATTTATTGATGGAATTGATGGTTAAATTTTCCGGCGCAGTATAAATAGTCTGAAATCCATGACGGATAAGCTCCTGTACAATAAGCTGCTTTTCATAGATAAACTTCTCTGCAATGATTTGATTATAGATATCTATCGTCTTTTTGGGTACACTTTTAGCCAGATCCTCTACCTCCACATTTTTAAATACGACGACGACGATTATATGACTTCTATTCAGCATAGTCAGGTAATTTATCTGTCGTTTAAGGGAGTCTAAGGTCTCAAAATTGGTGTAAAGAAAAATTAGTGAACGCTTGTTGATATGCGCATTGGCATAACTATACAGCTTTCCAAATTCCGATTCTTCAAATTTAGTCGATACTTGGTAGAGTGACTCTGAAATTTTAAGCATCTGATTATTTCTTTTTTCCGCGGGTATAAATGCATTGATATCCTTTGAAAAGGTTAATAAGCCAGCACGGTCCTGTTTTAATATCGTTGCATTCGAAAGAACCAACGAAGCATTGATAGCATAATCTAATAAGCTCAGGCCGTTGAAAGGCATACGCATCGCCCTCCCTAGATCGATAAAGGAATAGATTGGCTGCGACTTCTCTTCTTCATATTGGTTGACCATCAACTTTTTCACTTTCGCAGATGCTTTCCAATTCATGTGACGGTAGTCATCGCCCTGAACATAATCGCGAACATGGTCAAACTCCATGGCCGAACCAATCCGTCGAATACGTTTTATCCCGAGTTCATTCAGTCTATTACTTGTCGCCAAAAGCTGATACTTCCTTAACTGTATATAAGATGGGTAACAGGATATTTCCTGTTCTTGATTGGTAACAAACCTTCTTTTGAAAAATCCAAGACGCATCACTAGTGCCATACAACGTCCAAACTTATAAATCCCCCGCTGGGTCGGTCGCAGCGAAAATGATATCTCCGATTGCTGAAAGCTCGGTAAATGGGTCATAAAGTCCTTATCGCGAATTTGAAGCTGAACAGGAAACTCCTCCAGAATCTCCACTTTTGTACTAAATGGATAAAAAGAACGCACAATCAGTCTCATTGGGTTCTCATCTCCATTGGAGAGCTTTTCCGGATATATCCTTGTGATCTCTATTTTCCCCTTTCCAGAAAATAAGACTATAAAATCAAAGACCAAAATTGCCAGCCATATCCAAAAAACAATCCATGCTACAACCAACAAGCCCTTAACGAAAAAAGACAATGTAAAGAGGGTTGCTATACTTAATAGCGAGTAGAAAAATTGATTTGTTAGAAAGAGCTGACTTAATTTCTTCATTATCTTGGAATTTCAACAGAATTAATGATTTGTTCGATGACATAGGCCGTGGTAAATCCTTCCATTTCTCTTTCTGGCGTCAACATAACACGATGTCCTAACACGGCCGATGCTACCCTTCTAATATCCTCAGGAGTAACAAAATCTCTACCGCTGACCGCTGCTGAAGCTTTGGCTGATTCGAGTAAAGCAATAGAAGCTCTAGGTGACGCTCCAAGTGTCAAACTTGGATTAGTTCGTGTTTTTATAACAACTTGAGCAATATATGTTATCAGCTCCTCATGAACAAAAATAGACTTAATCAATTTTTGGAACCCCAAAATTTCAGCTGCGGAAACTACTGCCTGAACCTGATCCTCTTTATTGACTGCCTTTTGAGCATGATGCTCCTTTAATATTTCCAGTTCCTGTTCAAGTTCAGGATAATTCACATTGATCTTAAACAAGAAACGATCGAGCTGAGCTTCTGGCAGGCGATAAGTTCCTTCATGTTCTATTGGATTTTGCGTCGCAAAAACAACAAAGGGAGCGGGTAATCGATAAGTAGTTCCATCAACTGATGCCTGCTGCTCGGCCATACTTTCAAAGAGCGCAGCCTGCGTCTTTGCCGGAGCACGGTTGATTTCATCGATCAAAACGATGTTTGCGAAAATAGGACCTTTACGAAACTCGAATTCATTCCTTTTCAGATCCAATATCGAAGATCCCGTTACATCCGAAGGCATTAGGTCTGGTGTGAATTGAATACGTTTGAATTCGCTATTGATAGTTTTGGCGATCAATTTTGCAGATAATGTTTTTGCAACCCCTGGCAATCCTTCAATCAGGGAATGTCCTGACGCTAAGATGGAAATCAAGAGCATATCGATCAATTGATCCTGCCCAACGATTACTTTTTTAACTTCTGCCTTTACCTGAGCCATTTTATCAAACAAAACCGATACATCTATTCGGTTTTCAAAAGATATATATTTATCCAAGTCACTCATATCATTTTTGCTTTATGTTTAAACTCTTCTATAGTATCATTAATCAATTTAAGATCGACCAAGTCATGTTGTTTAGCATCCTGCATGCGTACAATCAACTTGATCAAACTTTGTGTCTCCACAAGAGAAACTCCAGACCGTTCAGCCAGTTCTTCACTGAAGTCGTTTTCACGCAACGCCAACGTATCTAAATGAAAACGGTTCCTAAGGCTGTGAAGAAAGTAATCTATCTTTTTGGCAACCATATTCCCGGGTACACCATTTTCATAATATAAAGTAGCAATCGTTTCACAAAAATCCTTTGATAGGTTCGGCTCAGGAGCCACTACCGCCACTGCACGCTGTTCACGCCTACTTCTAAACACAAGTAAAAAAACCAGTCCCGCCAACAAAATATACCAGGCTTGCCGAAGACCATCATTTAGAAGCAATACACGCAAAGGCGTACGATACTGATCCATATTTGCTTTAAAATCATACCACGCGATCGGCTTATCATCTAAATACGATAATGATTTGGCAACATAAGCATATTGCGACGCCGAGTTCAGCAGGTAATAATTTCCAAATAAATCCGGGGTCAGATGCAGATAAATTGTTCCTTTACCAAATTGAATCGCCACGAAGTTAGGTAGTGCAAATTCTTTATAGGTAATCGCACCTAAAATAGTTGCATTTTTAGGAAGTTTTTTGAATACTTCACCAAGCTCCGATTTGCCGTAATGAATTTTATTGTTATCATTCATTAGCCGAACGCGTACTTGGTTTTTTATATTTACCCCTTTTTTGTAGCCATAGAAACTATCCGTTTCTACCCCCAAGGAATCCAAAATATAACGATCAATCGCCTCAGCGACAATCATTGCCTTCCCTCCCCGATTCACATAATCCAATAATTTATCTTCTGCAGCTTCACCCATTGAAAAATAAGAGGTATAAAAAAACAGGTTAGCGTCCGTTTTCTTTGCGCTGTCCAGATACTCGTACAATGGTCGCTCAATCGTTGTATTCTTTTGATCGATGATATGCTTAAGTTCTTGACGTAGCACATAGGCTCCAAAGGGATTTTTATCTTTTGCATCAAATGTGCGATCCCATATAATCGGTTTTTTACTTGTGGCATCGATTAGCGCAATGAGCACCAAAACGACTGCGAATAATATCAATCCAAATTTTACCGATCCTTTCATTTAATTTGATTTTGATATTGGGTAAACAATTGCTGATATTGGGTAAAATTAGCTTCCGTCAATTCAAACTGACCAAACCAGACATAATCAAAAATCCGTGCACACTCCAAAAATCCCCGACGAAGTTGTTCATTCCGTATTTCCTGTGCAAATTCAGCATTTGTCTTACTCTGCTTCCACTTGATATGATCAGCATGAGCCAACTTTTGAATATTGAGCAGCTGTAAGTACCGAATTGCCAATGCATAATTTTTAGTTGTAATAGCTTCCTCAATATACGGTTCTAGGTTACTATTCATTAGATTTCGCTCTACATAAGCTAAAACGTCCAATTCGCTTTCTTCCTCACGATGTTTGATAAAATATTGATTCTTGTTGTAAAGTACTTTATAGAGGATAAAGGCTAATGCGATAACAGCTAAAAAAGCAAAAACATATCCAAATTCTTCCCGAAATTTATAAGGATTATCTGGGGTGATGCTCCCAATCCAATCCGCGAGCCTGGCAAGAATCCGCTGTAACGCACTTACCCGATCTTTAATATTCTCTGAATAAACAAAATCGTCCGTCTCGTACCTTTTGATGATATCCTGATAAGGATCCATTCTAAACGAACGCTCTTCGGTATATTTTGGAATGGAGTCAAATAATGTTGGATCCCACAGATCAATTTCATCTTTTCTCTGTTGGCCATTTGGTGCTTTTAAAGTTATCGAGTCAATAGCAACAGAATCGGCGGTCACTAAGGTAGAATCTCTTTGTACATAGAGCGAATCGGCACTCTTGCTGTCGGAATCTACGTTGTTCGGTTTCGGATCACAAGCATACATCATTGACAAACCGGCAATGCATAAAAAAGACAAGAGTTTATTCACTTTTTCCTCCTATCTCTTCAATCATCCCATAAATCCGTTCTCCGAATTTGAGATCCTTCGCTGTTTCATAAATAATACCGTTGGCCAAAACTCCGGACATATAAAGAAACAACGTAAACAATGTGATAAATAAACCGCCCAATGTCATCAGCAGTTTTCCCCAGGATGAGTCAAAAAAAGCAGCATCTATTCCGAGGAAGTTGAATGACAGTAACCCCCATGATAACCAATGGTACAATAGAAATCATCATCACAGCCATTTGGAAAATAAAATTTACGATATAGGTAGCAATACCATACTGAATCAATTTTTTGCTTAGCATCACATAGGCATCTGTAAAACAGCTTCCGAGATCCGAATAGCCTTCGCGATAAAATAAAAATGAGCAAAATAACCAAATACCAACCATGGACGCCAATATTCCGATAGCAAAACTTCCGACAAAAGGGATAAATGCACAAATCGCAGCTACGATGGCCAAGGGAATAAACACGACAATTAATGCCAATATCATGGCAATCAAAAACATAAAGTATTTCCCAAGGTTTGATCTAAAATTCTTCAGTACTTCCACACCCGAAAATGCTGTACTCTTGCGCTCCTTTAGCAGTAGAAAATATTCGATAGAAATACCGTAAACGTACAGTCCCAAAGCGGTCAGCGCCACAATAAGTAAACCAGCCCAAGTCAGAGCATCGATGTCTTCAAAAGAATCACTATTAGCAGAGAACGTAATTTTTGTAGACAGAAAATAATAAACCAAAGCAATCCCGGCTAGGGGAACAGCAGATAAACCAAAAATAGTAGATACAAAATGCCTATAGATCAATTTAAAAAGATCTATAAAGCTTTGCACAAAGTCCCCTACCTTCCGTTCTTTTTGAAATTCAAAGTTTATTTCCATTGAAATCGTTTTGCTAGTCGATATGGGTTAATAACGTAAAAATAGAGGATTGCCAGTAGCGATAAAACGATAATTAATGCACATAACCAAATTGAAACATTATAATATCTTGTTACAAAGCCTTCCAATGTACCCGCAATAATAAAAAAAGGAATTGTGCTGACCAACACTTTCATCGCAATCTTTGCCGTACGGACAAAAGAAGTTAAACGGGTAAAAGATTTTGGAAATAAGATACTATTACCGAGTGCTAATCCGCATCCACCGGCCACAATAATTACCGAGATCTCTATGGTACCATGGATCCAGATTGCTGACATAGCCTTCCCCATAACGCCATATTGGAAAAACATATGATGAAATGCACCTAGCATAATACCATTGCTAAACAAGACATATCCCGTCCCAACACTAAAAAATAGTCCGGCAGCGAAAGCCATAAAAGCAACACGCACATTATTAATCGTAATCCAAATTGCCGAACCAAAATTGCTTCCCTTTCCGTATACCGCAGCAGGATCGCCTGCTTTTATACTTTCTATCGTTGAATCCACATAGAAGTCGCCTAAAATAAGACGAACAAAATCAATATCGTATACAGACGACAAAAAACCGATAATTGAAGCCAGAACAAAAATTAAGAAGGAATACAAAAGCGGCCTACGAATACACCAAATTGCTTGTGGTATCTCTTCATTAAGAAAAGATTTAAACTTATTATTGGAAGCTTTTTGATCTTTATAGATTTTCTGATGCGCATTCACCGCCAATTCATTTAAGTAAACCTTCACTTTACTCTCAGGATAGAAAGTTTGCGCATAAGCCAGATCATTTGTTAACTCAATATAATTTGAGGCAAGCTCATCCGGATCAACCGCTGTATTAATTGACAAATTATTTTCAATTAACGTCCATTTTTCTTTATTTCGTTCTACAAATGATGCTTCTCTCATTAATTTTTTTAACTGGCTCAACCAAATATAGGAAATATCCGTGATTGAAAAGCACAAACAACTGCAAAATTGACTTATATATTCTATATTGCCCCTAAATTCAAATCATTTTACAGATGAATAAGCTTGAGATAAATACAGCACAAAATGTAAAAATCGAATATAATCTTGCCAGTCTTGGCTCAAGAATGATAGCCTTTGCAATAGACTATTTCATTATAGTCTGCTATTATTTCTTTTGTTTCTTCCTCTTGGACACTTTAAATATCACCAGTAATGACCCCTATCTGTTTTATGGGATCATGATGGCACTGACTCTACCGGCTTTTTTTTATACGTTGATTACCGAAACGGCCTTTGGCGGGCAAACGGTGGGCAAGAAAATAATGAAAATAAAAGTTGTTAAGCTCGACGGTTCACGGGCCAACTTTTATCAGTACTTGTCCAGATGGAGTTTATCTATCGTAGATATTTGGATGACAATGGGTGGAGTCGCCATTACATCAATCGTATTATCAAAAAATGGGCAACGCATTGGAGATATTGCCGGAGAAACATCTGTTATTAGTCTCAAACCAGCCTTAAAATTGAGCGACACCATCTATGAGGAAACATTAGATAATCATCCGATTTTATTTCCTCAAGTAATAAAACTGAGTGACAAAGATGCCAACTCGATTAAAGAGATTTATCAGACAGCTTTTGACAGAAGAGATGTGGGAATTTTAACGGCGTTGGTTCAACGTCTGGAAAAAGTCATGGACGTTAAACACCCTGATGTAATGACTCCCAATGATTTTGTCTTACAGGTGATGAAAGATCATTATACCATGTTTAAAGATAAATAACCTTAAAACTTCCCGCTTACCAACTTCGCCCTTCACCCGATTCTTCAACGTATATCATACGTATATACAACGGAGCTTGTTCGGTTGCGACCGAACAAGCTCCGACCAAGTACCGAACAAGCTCCGAACAAAGGGCGAAAAAGGTGTCAACTTGATACTTCGCTGTTACAGGAAAAATTCTTACTTTATTTTGTTATCGGCACAAAAAAGTCGGAAGAAATCTTCCGACCACATATGGATCATACGACCCTTTTTTTATCCGATGCTGCCCTTAGCCAGTTACTGAAGCCGCAGAAGTTTGTACCTGACGATCGACTTTTTTGACCAATCCTTGTAATACATTACCAGGTCCAACTTCAACAAATGCCGTCGCACCATCGGCCAACATATTTTGTACCGTTTGTGTCCATCGAACAGCCCCCGTTAGTTGTGCGATCAAATTTTGCTTGATAACCACTGGATCTGTCTGTGGTTTAGCATCAATATTTTGATAAATCGGACAGCTAGGCGACAACACCTCTACCGCCTCAATAGCTGCTTGCAATTCGACTTTAGCTGATTCCATCAATGGGGAGTGGAATGCGCCACCTACATTTAGTTTTAATGCCCGCTTAGCACCAGCCTCGGTCAACAAAGCACAAGCCTTATCCACACCTTCGATAGATCCCGAAATAACCAATTGTCCAGGGCAGTTATAATTTGCAGCCACAACAACTTCATCAACCTGAGCGCAGATATCCTCCACCACAACATCTTCCAGACCTAATATAGCAGCCATCGTTGATGGCTGAAGCTCACATGCTTTTTGCATCGCGTTGGCACGTTGTGCGACCAATTTCAACCCATTTTCAAAACTCAATGCACCTGCGGCCACCAAAGCCGAAAATTCGCCCAAAGAATGACCAGCAACCATGTCAGGCTGAAAAGAATCTCCCAATGCTTTCGCCAAAATGACCGAATGCAAAAAAATAGCTGGTTGGGTTACTTTCGTTTGTTTCAATTCCTCATCTGTACCGGAAAACATAATATCCGTGATGCGAAACCCTAAAATATCGTTTGCCTGTTCGAACAAAGCTTTCGTTTCATCATTCAAATTATACAGGTCTTGTCCCATTCCAACAAATTGGGCTCCTTGACCAGGAAATACATATGCTGTTTTCATCCCTTATATTTTTATTCGTTTATTTGTCTGCTACCAGAGGTATTGAATCTGCCTTCGGCAATCCATGTTTGATGAGAACGAATTCCCGTAAGCGCAAACTTAGATAAATTGCTTTTTATATGCAATAAATTTCAATACCATCTATCTCTAAAAGGAGGCCCTTCCCGATAACAATTAGTCCTCGGGAACAAAACTAAGCGACAACATCTTCTTCGGATCAAATACATCTTGTGCAATTCCTAATAGTTGTTTGCTAGTCAAGTCCTGAATTTTTTCAATGATCTCGTCCAACAAGATCACACGATCATAGTCCATCACGTTTTTCGCAGCAGAGATAATCATACTCATACGATTTTCTTCGGTCAAAGCAATTTGCCCAATAAATTTTTGCTTCGCTCTTTTTACAGCAGTTTCAGACAGCGGTTGCTCGCTCAGCTTAGCGAGTTCTTTAAACACGAGCCTCTTCGCTTTTTCGACCTTTTCTTCATCTGTACCAAGGTAAATACTAAATAATCCTGTATCTGAAAAAATAGTATAATTAGATTCAATGGTATAAGCTATTCCATATTTCTCCCGTATGGAAAGATTCAGAATGGATCCCATTCCCATTCCACCAAGCATATTATTCAAAAGCAGCAGCCCCGTTTTACGCTCATCACGATAACTATAAGCCAATGAACCGAGCATATAATGCACTTGATTGATTGGTTTGCCTACGGTAACATGCTGCTGAATGAGCGGTCTTACATCATTTCGCATCCGCTCTATCGTATTTGCGGGAACCGTGCCGAACACTTTGTGCAGCAATCGTTCCACTTCCTTTAGCGTATAATTCCCAGTGATACCAATAACCATTTCATTTGTATCATAATTCGTCCGCATAAAATCAACGATATCTGCCTTTTGCAGTGCGAGCAGCTGATCTTCCAATCCTAAAATATTATGTCCCAGTCCCGATCCCTGAAAGACAAGATCTTCAAAATCGTCTACAATAGACTCTTCCGGGCTGTCCAGGTAAGAAGCCATTTCATCAACAATGACCGACTTCTCCTTTTCCATTTCTAAGTCGGGAAAAGTAGAATGAAAAAAGATATCTTCAAAAAGATCTAACGCTCGATTTAAATAAGGCTGTAGAATGGAAGCATGTACACAGGTATATTCCTTCGTCGTATAGGCGTTCAGATCTCCGCCAACGGATTCCAAATGATTTATTATCTGTTGCGTAGAGCGTCTCTCAGTACGTTTGAATAAAAGATGTTCGATAAAATGGGCTACACCATATTTTCCAGCAGACTCGTCCCGAGACCCCGCGTTGATGACCATACAGACATGTGTAACCGGTAAATTTTGATATTGAAATACTACGCGTATTCCGTTTGAAAGTCTAATAATTTCGTATTCCATGCAGTACAAGCTTGTTGTAGCTTCTTTTAGTTTATCTCTTTCTGTGCGCTCCATATTTACGATATTTTTGCCACTTCGCTCAATCTTCAAATCGTATGGGGTATGAAGTCGTCACAAAACTAGGCATTTTTAAATGCAAAACGGTCATAGCGAAATCACTATGACCGTTTTTATATCTTATAGGAATCAGATTACATACGGGGAGGTCTCATCCCGCCCGGAAATCTGTTTTCTCCTTCTGGATTACCCATCGCAAATTTTTGGAATTTATAGGTAAACAGAATCATAAAATATCGTCCCAAACGGTTGGTACGGCTATCTGTAATCATCGATTCACTGAAGGTACGGGAGACATTCGTTTGCTGGTTTAATAAGTCAAACGCCTGTAGACGTACAGTCCCTCGTTGCTGACTTAAAAATTTCTGCTCCAGGTACGTATTTATGACAAAAGGATTTGCATTGATACCAGCACCATACCCATTATTGAACTGTTTAGATAGATCTGCTCCGAAAATGGTTGTTTTTGTAATATTGACCGAACCAATTAAGGTCGGCGTCCAGGACGAAACATTCGTATTGCGATTTGTCACTGAGTTTTCTGTATGATTTAATTGATAGCGAACGCCTGGATTAATTTCTAGGTTTTCCGAAGGGTTATATCTAAACATCAACCCCTGATTCAACACGATATTGCGTGCAACATTCTTTTGACCGATGTCATCATCTTTCTCCGTAGATACATATCCAATATTTTTGTTATAGGATATTCCCCCCATCAACATAATATTATATGTTTTTTCTTTTAAGGATTTCCCATAGTGGTAAAAAGAACTCACATTAAATGGTTTATCGCTTGTTTCATTAAGATAACGGGTCTCGGCAACTAAGGTTGAGTTTGTCTGACCTGTTTGATAATCGATTAAATCATCAAAATAGCTTTTGCTCAAACTTACAATCTTATTGTTGGTCAGCCCAGCATTTACAAAAGCGAAGAAATTGTTCCCTTTTTGAAAATCATTCTTACGAAATCTCACATTCAGTTGATGACTGAACTCCGGACTCAAATTTGCATTACCTATTACGATACTGGTCCGGTTTGTACTCATATCAAACGGCAAGATCTGGGTTACCGAAGGCTCATTAGGTGTTCCGGAATAATTGACGGTAATATTCGATTGCCTAGAAAACTTATATTCAAATCGCGCAATAGGCATCCAGTTCATGTTATTTCGACGAATTGGAACGACTAATCCCGAGCTGATAGCATCACCTCTCAATTGAGAAGGTTGAGCTGCAGCACCAATGGAATAGGTTATTTTATCACCACTATACAAATAGTTTGCCCCAACTTTATGTGTTGTAAAGGAGTAATCATAGTTATAATCAAAATTCAATTTGGGATCTTCTGCAATAAGTTTTTCAGCTCGATCAAACCCTTGTTGTTTATTCGAATTGTCATATTTATTTTTGTTGAAGTCATAGGTAAATTCGACTTTTCCCTTCTCAGAAACAGGTTCAGTATAATTCACCGAAGCCCCGCCATTCCAACTTTTATTATTTGCTTCCAGGATCGTTTTTTCATAAATTGAATCTAAAGGAGCATTTGCATTGTTGGGATCAGCCAATAGCCTGTCTAAGATTGCATTTTGATCTTTCGTTGTTTTTGCATTATTAAAGTTCATATTTACAAAGACATTACGCCCCTTATCGTTGAACTTATGGTTGTACAATCCACTAATACCGAATCTTGGTGCACTGGAATTGGCAAAAACATCTTGAACCTGCGAATTATTGAATGCTCCACTACGGTAAGTAAGCGAATTGGTACCTGTCGTTACATCGCTATTGTCATATCCAAACTGCGGTGAAATTTTGATATAATCCTTTGTAGTTGGCTTCCATTCGACATTAGCTTCAAAACGATGGCTATCGCCAATGGTGTTCGAGTTGGATGTTACACTGTCCGTCTGCATAATATTTGGCAATGTATTTTCCTGAAACCGTTGAGATAGCGTGGTATTATTGCTATGGCTAAAACTATAACTACCGTAAACTGTCAGTTTATCACTAAAGTCTTTACGGTAATTCAGTCCTATGGAGCCAATTTTAGTCAAACCGTCCGAACCGCCAAACATACCACCACCGCGGCGACCGCCACCACCTTGGCCACGACGCGCACCGCCACCCACGGTACTAAAATCAAATAATGGGGCATTGGTGTTATTTAAATTTCCCAATACAGAAATTTGTTCGCCTTCGCGCATACCCATCCACATCCCCGTAGCCTGGTAGCGATCTTCTGTCCCCACACCCGCCCGAAGTGTGGTCATATGACCTGTATTATATTTGGGGTCAATTTGAATATTCAATATCTTTTCTGAATCACCCGTTTTATTGCCGGTCACATTCGCCATATCACCATAATCGTCAATGACTTGCATTTTTTGAATAATATTGGCCGGCAGATTCTGCGTCGCAGTCTTAACATCCCCACCAAAAAAGTCCTTTCCATTAATACGAACGCGCTTGACGGATTCACCCTGTGCTGTGACATTACCATCTTTATCTACTTCGACCCCTTGTAACTTCTTCAAAGCATCCTCGGCGACAGCCCCATCGCGGAGCTTTAGATCTTTCATCGTATATTCGAGGGTATCACTTTTGACAACAACTGTAGGGACTCCATCAACCACCACTTCCTCCAGCATCTGCGAGTTCTGTTGTAGCGTTAAACTTGGAATAATGTGCTTTGATTCACCTTTAGGGATTGCAAATTCTTGCTCAAAACGTTCGAATCCAAGGTTGGAAACCGTGATTTTAAACGTATCGGCTTTAACTTTATCAAAGATGAAGATCCCCGCCATATTGGATCCTGTAGTCATGGAATCTAACTTTGATGTCAACTTCACCGTTGCACCTGCGACAATTCGATTCTTGTCGTCTTTCAACATACCTTGTACACTTTTCGTCTGGCCATAAACAGTCCACCCCATCAGCATACTAAACAAAAAAAGCATATAGCCTCTCATAATACGTATTTTTATATTGCTATAATTGATAACTTCTTGACTCTAAAACTATTGCCTAAGTTTATAAACCAATATGATCCAAAAAAGAAACACCTCTTTATTGTATGATTGAAATTATTACAATTCATAGTTTGGTGCTCCAAATTCTTACAAAAAAAGGGATTATTAGTGTTAATTAATGTAAATGGGCGATCTTCACACAGAAGTTACAATAGATAACTCTAAATTTATTTGTACTTTCGGCTATTTTAAAGACTGAACATGCTATTATCATATTATCAGGAAGAGTGGATAGAGGCTGGCTGTGACGAGGCGGGCCGCGGTTGTTTGGCAGGACCTGTTTTCGCTGCCGCGGTGATTTTCCCGACAGACTATCATCACGAGCTGCTTAATGATTCCAAACAACTAAGCGAGAAAAAAAGAATGGCACTACGGCCGATTATTGAACGTGAAGCCCTTGCTTATGCGGTTGCCAGTGTCTCAGCGGAAGAGATCGATCGCATAAATATTCACAATGCGAGCTACTTAGCCATGCACAAAGCTCTTGATCTCTTAAAGACAAAAGCGGAGTATATCATTGTCGATGGCAATAGGTTCATTCCTTATCAGCAAATTCCGCATACTTGTATTGTCAAGGGAGATGGCAAGTATCTATCCATCGCCGCAGCTTCAATTCTGGCTAAAACTTATCGCGATGAGTATATGAACAACATCGCATTAGCGTATCCAGATTACGACTGGCTCAACAACAAAGGGTATCCAACAATTAAGCACAGAACAGCTGTATTGGCACACGGCTCTACACCGCATCATAGAAAGAGCTTTAGAATAACCGATCCGCAGCTCAAATTATTCTAAAGCTCTAAAATGCTTAAAAAAGGAACAGCTTTAAACCGCTGTTTCCTTTTGATTTCGTTTAAACGTGAGATAAATCGCTGCTCCTATTCCTGCAACAAGAATGAAGGAGGAGATCAAAGTCAATAGATTCCCCATTTTGTGCGACTCTGGATCAAAGATGAATTCAACTTTATGATTACCTGCCGGCAACTGTAAGGCTCTCAGGATATAGTCTGCACGAATGATAGGCGTTTCCTTCCCATCCACATATGCTTTCCACCCTTTATCATAAAATACTTCCGAAAAGACAGCAAATGCATCATTTGCTGCAGTATATTCATATTGCATTTTATCTGGATGGTAAGACGTTAGTTTAATCTGCCCAGTTGTTGAAGCACTCGAAGTCTTCGCTTTAATTTCATTCTGATATTGTTGATTGACGAAAGCCTCTTTACGGGGATCAAAAGAACTGATTGCCTGCATTTCCTCTGCATTCCCTTTTACAAAATTTACCTTATCGACAAACCATGCATTTCCTGCTGCTGTGCTTCTTCTAACGATACGTTGGGACTGATTCTGAGGATCTGTCGTAATCAAATAACGTACGTTAAACATATCTAAAACATCTTCATTCAGAGCCCCATTAAATTGATTTTCTAAAATTTCCTGAAAGCGCATCAATTTTGCAGCATGATATCCCCCCAGCGATTTATGGAAATAAGAGGGTCGCGCATCCGAAAATGGATCAGACGTCAGATCAAGTACGCGATAACTTAAATCTTTATCCATTAATATCAATTGATCTACCTCACGTTGTTGGAATACCTGTTGTGCAGTAGTTCCTTTACCCATAAACGATTTATCATTTAAGAAACGTTTATCAATACTCCATAAATCAAACAGGAACAACACCAATAATGCCCCTAATAATATCCCCTCGCTTAACTTTTTCTTTAGAAATACCCATACAAAACCGAATGTTAATAGGATAATGAAAAAAGAACGATAGGCATCTTTGCTCGCAATATCTTTGCGGTCTAGCACTAACTGGTTTGCTAATTCTGTTGCAAAGGCTTTATCGCCTATATTATGCTCTAACATCTCAATTAGATTGCTATGTCCGGCGTTTCTAAAGTTTAAAAATAGATCGGGCATAATAGCAATCAACAAACAGAACCCACCGACTCCAATAAAGGTATACAGGACTTTTTTATCTAAGTTAGGGATTTCCTTCGCACGTATCAAAAGCTCGTTGACAGCCATAATTGCCATCATAGGCACCGTAATAGAAACCAAAACCAAGATGGATTCAACCGCCCTAAACTTATTATACATCGGGAAGTAATCAAAGAAAAGATCCGATACGAGTGTAAAATTTCTTCCAAATGAAAGCAACAATGCTAGAATGGTTGTTGCCAAAATCCACCACTTAAACCGGTCTTTGACAATAACGAGACCTAAAACAAATAGGAAAAAGATCCCAGCGCCAAAATACCATGGCCCTGAGGTAAAGCGCTTATCGCCCCAATAGGTTGGCATGCCTTCTGCAAACTGCCCCGCCTGGACTTCCGAGACCCCTCCTCTTTTCCATTAAAAACTTAGCCACATGTGACTTCTCGTTCAACTGCCCGCCAGTCGAACCGCCATAGGCATTAGGAATCAAAAAGGTAATCGTCTCACCAATTCCTTGGCTCCACTCATAAGCATACTCTTTATCAAGCCCTTTCTCTTTGGTATTGGCATTATCCACCTTTGTGATATTGGCATGTCCTCGGGTACTTAATTTACTATACTCCCAGGTAGGCAATAAAATAGAAGCATTGACCATCAAAGCAATGACAACTGCCAAAACCTGCCTCCCGGAGGCAATAAAAAACGCCTTCAGTTGATTTTGTTTCAGCGCATCTATGAATGTAAAAATCACATATACCATAAGGAGCATCAAAAGATAATAGGTCGTTTGCAAGTGGTTGACACGAATTTCAAGAGAAAGAAACAAGGCTAACAATACAGGTCCCCACAGCTTACTTCCGCGATAACACATAATGACCGCGGCGATAACAGGCGGAATAAATGCAATTGCATTTGCACGAGTGATGTGCCCGGCCTCAATATAGATAAAATTGTAGGACGTAAAAGCAATGGCTACAGCGCCAATCGCAGCCAGCCAGGGCTTGATGCGTAACACGCTAAAGAGAAAATAAGCTCCCAACAAATAAAACAGAACCGTATCCATTGGGCTCGGAAAGGCGAACTTAACGGCTTTTAAGAAATAGGTACCAATATTATTTTCATTTTCTTGCCAAATTTGATAGGTTGGCATCCCCCCGAACATGGAATTTGTCCACAAAGGCGCTTGTCCATCCTTCGCTTTAAAATCAAATAATTCCTTCTGCGCCGCTTGTGCTTGTACCACATCCGACTGGGCGAGTGTTTTACCTTGCCAAACAGGAGTAAAATAAAAAAATACCAGCACAATGAATATCGCTATAACAATCAAATGAGCCGAATTTGCCTTAAACCAATTTTTCATCCGTATAAATTTGTCTTTAAAGTTGATGAAGCTATCTAATTTATTCAACTTACGATATAACTGTCCATTCGTCGTTCATATTCCAATGTATGTATGAACGCATTACACGTGATTCTGATAAATCCAGATGATTTCATTTATCCTCTTAGGTTGTTTAAAAGTCTTAAAAGCCAAACTTAGATAAATTTGGCTTTATATACAATTATAATTATCGCGTAGATTGCTAACGAGATCGAGTTACACCCGCTATTAAAGCTGAATGCGCAATATGACTCCCTTTAATATCCCTAAACAGCCCTAACATTATTCAGGGCGCTGTGTAGTTAAGATCGCATTTTAACAGCTGTCCCAGTGGCTCCTACCATCATCATGCCCCCTGTTCCAACTGTTTGAAAATCCAGTCGCACTCCAACAACAGCATCTGCCCCCAACGCGCGTGCCCGGTCTTCAAGCTCACGTAGCGCCGCTTCTCGGGTCTCTTGAAAAGCGCGTTCATACGAATTGGATCTGCCACCAAAAAAATCACGAAATCCGGCCATCATGTCTTTTATCGCATTAGCACCTAAAACTACTTCGGAAGAGACAATTCCCAGATAACGTTCAATTTGGTGCCCTTCGATAGTACTTGTTGTTGTCAATAACATATTTTATTCTCCTTTTTGAATTAACTTATTAATATTGGATAGTTCGCCAAAAACAACCAAAATATCGCCTTCTTCCATCATAGTTTCGGATATTGCTATTCCCGAAGCCTCTTTTTGCTCTTTTGTCACGCCATCCTTTTTTACGTCTGTGATCTTGACCGTCGTCAGTACAATCACTTTGTATATGTTGGTCAAGTTCGCTTCACGCAATGTCATGCCCACATAACGGGCCGGCACTTTAGTTTCTACAATAGAATATTTATCCGAAACCTTGAACGAATCAACGATATCAATATTATCCAATCGCATGGCTAGTCGCTCGGCGGCTTCTTCTTCGGGCATAATATACTCGTTGATTTCCATTGCCTCCAGAACAGTTTTTTGAAGCTCTGAAACAATACGCCCCAATGATTCTTTTTACTTTCAATTGCTTTAAGAGCGCTACGGTCATAAGCGATGCTCCTTCATCTTCTCCGATAGCTACAATAACAGCATGCGCATCTTTAAGCGGTAATGACGAAACCGCTTCTCGATCGGTTGTATCTAAACAAACGGTGTGTGTTATCTTGTCCTTTAACTGTTCGACGATACTGAGCTTTCGGTCGGCTCCAATCACCTCGTGGCCAAGTTCAGTTAGGTGTACCCCCAAAGAACGTCCAAAGTGTCCCAATCCTAAAACAATATACTTCATATCCCAAACTAAAATAAATTTACTGTTATTTCCAAGCTATATTTCGACATACAGCTTCCTTTCAACCTATAGGCTAATTGCTGGGATAAGTTAATCAAAAGTTCGTCAAAACGCTTTTCAGTCTGATTAAAACAAGATCTTTTCTTCCGGAAATACAATATTTCTCCGCTTTGAATTTTTAATGAACGCGACCAACAAGGTTAGCATTCCCACCCGTCCAATGAGCATAGTTATAGCGATAATTAATTTACCACCCATACTTAATGATGCTGTGATTCCTAAACTTAACCCACAGGTAGTATAGGCCGATAGCGCCTCAAACAGTAATGCTTTCATACTCTTATCCGGATCCGTAAAAATCAAAGAGAAGCAGCTACATCCGACAACAAACAGGGAAAGCAGGATAATTGCAAATGCTTTATGAACAGATTCATTGGCTATCCGTCTTTTGAAAATCTCGATGTATTCCTTTCCTTTAGCCAACGATATAATATTCATCAGTGACACGGCCACTGTTGTTACTTTCACCCCACCTCCCGTCGATCCCGGAGAAGCTCCCACCCACATTAAAACCATAATGATAAAAACAGTAGGGGCAGTCACAAAACTCAGGTCGACACTATTGTATCCTGCTGAGCGTGCTGCATTAGCCATAAAAAAAGAAGTCGCCCATTCGCCTTCAAGCCCCTTTTCGAGAGAAAGTGTGTTTCCATGTTCCAAAAAATAAAAGAATAAAGTCGCTGCTACAATAATAACCGCGTTACATGCTAAGACCAACTTAGAATTGAAACTAAAATTCCAGGCTTTGTGTTTATAGCTTTTCTTTGTCACCCAGCGATGATAATAAAGCAGGATGGACTCTTTGATATAGGTGTAAAAATTTAATACAATTCCGAAGCCCAGTCCGCCAAGAATAAACAATGCGGACAAAGCCAATTGAAAAGGGTAGTTAAATTTATAGGCATCATTGGTAATTCCTCCTGATAGAATTGAAAAACCAGCATTGCAGAAAGAAGATATGGAATGAAAGGTAGAGAAGAAAACCATACTTCCCAAATTTGGAAAATTTGCACGATCTAAAGTACTGAAGATGAGTATTGCCCCAAGAAACTCGAACAATAATGTGATAAAGATCATTGTGAGTAATGTCTTAATCACCGAGGCAACCTTACTTTCGCCTAAGATTTCACCAAACATCAACTGGTTCTTATAGGAAAATCCCCCGGAAAAAAAATAGCCAAAAAAGCCTGTGAAGGTCATAATGCCCAATCCGCCCACCTGTATTAGAACAATCACCACTGTCTGCCCGAACATACTAAAATTAGTTGAAATGTCGGCAACGGACAGACCTGTGATACATACGGCACTCGTCGCCATAAACAATGCGTCGACGAAGGACAGCGGAGCTTCCATCGTGGTCCTTGGCAACATCAGCAGTACTGTTCCAATTAAGATTAGCACCAGGAAACTTATGACAAACAGTATGGTTGGATTAAAATAAAAATTATCAAAGAAAAGGGTACTTTTCGACAGTTCGGCAATGAAAATTAAGTAGATGCCCAAATAGATCCATTGTTCCCTGGAAAATACTGCGAGCGCTCCAAATCCCGAAAAACGTGCGATAAGAATAAATATAAAATAAGCGAGGATAACTATTCCCGAATAATGCTCCACGGCAATTTTTCGAAGCGCATAAATGGAGGACGATTCGCGCAGCGCAATCATAAAAAAGAGGATAAAAAAAAGATGATGGATCATTGTACCCAGCAACTCCCCGAGCACTTTGTCCGTGACATATCCCACATTAAAGAGGACTATCGCAGCGCACATCATGCTTGCATAAAACATGACTTTGTCCACAAGGCCATTTTTGTACTTGAAAACAAATCGAATAAAACTTAAAATCGAATCTATCATGATACCGTAAACTAGACAAATCTGCTAAAAAATGCAAATCTGTCTTCTATGCTTGCCATAGCCACTGAATTCTCCATTCAATCAGCGTTTACGAAAGCTTTTCACGTGAAACGGACGATCAATTATCTGTACCTTCTTTTTCAAGTTCTTTTTCAGCCTTTTCACGATTACGCTTTCGTTTCTCTTCAATCTTTGCAGCCGCTTTGGCATCATCTTCCTTCTCTTCCTTCAGGAGCTCTTCAGGAGTTTTGTGTTTTTTAAATATACTTGAAATCATCTTTTTCGCCTTGCTCACTCCACTCACTACTTTTTCAACCTTTCCAGCGGTATTCATCAATTTGGCCTCACGCTCTGGGCCAAGACCGACACATTGTTTGATCCCAACCAATAACGTCTGCCATAATGCTTTAAAAAACGGATGATTCGGGTCGCGCCGCTTATTAATATGCCCGACCGTATATTTTCCATACAAATCAGGGTTACTGGGATTAAACAGAACCTGATTAATCATAAAAGAAAGCAGGCCTTTCTTTTCACGCCGCCCGTCGTCGCCGACTTCAGTCAGTATATTTACCTTGAGGTCGTCATAATCCATTTTAAATGTTCCTTTGCTCCGATAATCAGTGGCAAAAATGTCAAAACTAATCTGCTTTAGATTTCCAGATTTGACTTCAACATTCAACAATGGGCGAATCATCTTGTTTATTACAGGTAGATCCATCTTTCCAAGCGTTCCCTTGTAGGTGTAAGCGCCCACTTTGGATGTCATATCAAATACAAAGTTGGCATTTAGCCTACCTGCATTCATAAAATTACTATGCAGATTTGCACGCATCAGCTTCTGCTTTTTTAGTTTTGTGGAGTCATTTGTGATATTAGATATTGTACCATAAGTATGATCGAATGTAATTGTACCGATCTGACTGTATTCATCGCTCATTTCGGAATACGAAATACCCATATTTTCGAGGATTAATGAATCAATTCCCATTCGTGTTGATAGCTTCATCAACTTCATGTGCGGAGCATGTCCAATATGGCTGGTGGGCGCGCTTTTATAATGCTTGTCACTATAAATCGAAAGTGTTCCATTCTTCACAAGCGCATGCTTTGTGTATACTTTTTTATCGCGCGAAAGTGCTGCAAAATTGAAGCCTGTCAGGAGCAAGGTGTCCATTTTTAATACCATATAACTTCCTCCTTCACCTTTCTTCCTGTAATAGGCAGCTTTATTCAATGTTGGCTGATAAGCAACTTTTGTTAACAGCACATTCCGGCTTTTACTATTAATTTTCAACTGATCAAAGTTCACCTTGTAAAAGCCATCGGGAGTTTTATACGTAAAACCAGGTACTTGAATATCCACCATTTTACTGTGATAAAAGCGTTGGCTGTCTTGTTCGGAGGTCGAATCTATTAATACATCATCTATTCGGACCATTACCTTTTTGATCTCAAAATCCTGATGAACACCCTTTTGAACCTGAGTATATTTAAAATCAATATTATTGAGGTTAACCGCCTCCACTTGAATTTTTTTAAGATTGTCTTTTATCTTTTCGTAAAGCGGCTTTTTGGGCCCGCTGCTGACTGTGTCATTGTAGCTATGAACCTCATTGATCACATGGATCTTTGGCGTCTCCACTGTAATATCATGTAAGAAAAGCTCCTTGTCCATCAAAACCCTCCGGATGCCAAAGCTTTTTATTTTTAATCTATTTACAGCGACCTCAAAACGATTGTCGGGCGCTTTTTGTGCCAGTACGAGTTTCCTATAAACTGTACTATCTGGAACGAGATGTAAATTATCTATTGTTACATTGCCAAGGACTAAATTGACATGGATATCGTCGTATTGTATGGAATACAGACTGTCTGTTGCCTGTGACACCAATTGTTTGAGTTTTGTGTCCAAAAGTGGCTTCCACTTGTGGCTAAAATACCAAATACCGCCAGCCAAAACCAACAGGATAAATGCTATAACACCAAGGATCCATTTTAAAATAGGCTTCATAAAGTCATAATCTCTTCGTAATTTCGTCTTTATTTTATTGAATAACAAACAAAATTAATCCCATTTTGTTTGACATACAACTAAATAAAGCAAATATGCTGCGTAAAACACAACTATTTTTATTTCTTTTACTATTCACATCACTTTTTTTCATATGCTGCTCTAAAACATCGCATGAGACAGGTTTCTATTTCTGGAAGACTGTATTTCAGTTAGATACTGTAGAAAATCGATCTCTAGAAGAGATTAAAGCGCAATCTATTTATGTGAGAATAATGGATATTGACTTTGATCCTTCGGGTGTACAGGCCGTTCCTATTAGCCCAATTACCTTTACCCAAACCGTACCAAAAGAGCTGCAGGTAATCCCCGTAGTCTTTGTCAATCAGCGTATTTTTACGGAAATGGATAGTCTTCAGATTAGGGGATTGGCTAATAAGATTGTACCATTTATTGTAGCGAAAATAAAACAGGCAGGAAAGGAGAATTTTAAGGAACTCCAATTGGATTGCGATTGGACAAAAACTTCGCGTGATAAATTCTTTTATCTTCTCAATTACCTACAGCAGCTACCCGCATTGAAAGACATTCTTGTAAGTTCAACATTAAGATTACATCAAGTAAAAAACATAGTCACGAGTGGAGTCCCCCCTGTCCGGAAAGTAATGTTGATGTGTTATAATATGGGAAATCTGAGACAATTTGGCCCTCAGAATTCCATTATAAACCAAAAAGATCTGAAAACCTATCTCAGCGGAACATTACACAAATATCCTATTGAGACGGACATTGCTTTACCCTTATTTCAATGGTTTGTAGTCTTTAGAAATAATAATTACATCGGCATTTCAAAACATATCAGTGAAGAAGAGATAAAAGACGCTTCCTTATTCACCCATAACCCGAATACCAACCTTTATATTTTAACAAAAGACCTTCCTAAAGCCAATCTCAAAAAAGATGATATCATCCGATTTGAGTCCGTAAATCAGGAAGATCTCTTACAAACGGCAAAATTTTTGAAGGGGGAATTAAAAGGAAAAGAACATCGAATTATTTTTTATCATTTAGATCAAGCTACACTAGCAAACCATAGCAATGCCGAATTACAAAAAATTATTGCTGCTTTCTAGCACAACACTTGCTTTCTTCTTCGGAGAGATAGCAACTAATATCGCATGCGGTCCAGAAATAGACCCTTATGATAATCAAACGACCTATTACTTGCCGCATCTTGAGGACAATGGATTTTCGGCTTTTCAATTTATACCGTACCAATTTCTCTATAGTGATGAAGAGCCCGTTAAAGAAAGCTTGATTAATGCAGAGGCTTGGGTTAAGCATCTTGGATCGGCAGTAAAAGTTAGTGATGTCGAACAACTGATGTATAAGAGTAATACTGAAACGGCCAATTTGGCGAGCAATCAACAGAAATCTACTTGGTCAAACTTACCAGATTCTGTTCGTGGAAACACCTTCTTAAAGACGTTGATTGATGGAAAACATGAGGCAGAGCGGGCTTATTTTATATTTACCAAAAAACAGGAGCCTATTACTAATATACAACATAGTTATTGGGATCCTGATACACGAAATTTTAAAGAAATTATACAATTTGCCGAACTTGCCGAGCAGCAGATCGCCAAATACCCAAAAAATAGTTTCCTCTATATCCGCTACGCTTATCAGGCAGCCCGTTTATACCTATTTGGGCAAGAATATACCAAAAGTATGACCACCTATGAGAAGTATCTGCAGCCTGTAAAAGGGAACGATGCCATTCTCAATTGGGCACTGTCGAATTATGCCGGTGCTGTGCGAAAAAATGGTGATGGAGCAAAAGCTGCATACCTCTTTTCTAAACTCTTTACCATGAGTCCCGAACGACGTATATTGGCTTACTCCAATTTCCATTATATCCCTGCGAGTGATGCCGAGATTTTTCAATACGCCAAAAATGATGCAGACAAATTCAATATTAACGCCATTATAGGCTTCGGCAATAGCGGTCGTGCCCTGAAATATTTAAGCGAATGTTATCAGCTTGACCCAGCAAATACCATAAATGCAGTTTTACTAGGTCGCGAAGTCAACAAAATAGAAGCTGAAATGAACGAGTCTTTTTATCTCAATAGAGATAGCTATACCTATTATTCAAGAAATGAGGACAAAGGGGGCGCCAAAAAATACCTGGATTCTGTTCGCACATTTGCCTTGCAGCTCTATCGTGATAAAAAATATGTGCAACCGCAATTAGGACTTATCACCGCAGCATACTTAAGCTGGATAAATAAGGAAAACACCTTGGCAAAGGAATATCTTTCAGAAATTAAAGAATCCGAGCTTAACTCCAAATTGGTTGACCAGCTTCAAATTACTCGTTTACTGACCCAACTGACCGACTGGCAAAATAGCAAGCAACTGGATGAGATCAAGTTGACCCAAACATTGACCTGGTTGGAAGAGAAGGCCAAACTTGACGGTAAAAATGACACTAAAGAACCAAGATGGAATTATAATGCTTTTGAACACAGCAACTATAGCTTAATATGCCGCAATATCTTACAGAACCTCGTGGTAAAACATTACTTGAATACTCAGGATACGGCCATGGCAAGCTTGGCAGCAGTGAAAGCTGACATCTTTTACAACTATGGTTTTGCGCAGGATTCACTGGAGGAAAATATGCAATGGTCAACCATGCATTTCTGGGAAAATAGCTTAACGCCCAAAACGTTACTAAAGATCAGAAATTTGCTCACAGATAACGGCCAGCAGCAGACCTTATCCAAATTTTTGCTAAAAGATATCAAGCATTTCAATCGAGACTATCTCACAGAATTATTAGGGACGACGTATTTGCGCGAACTTGACTTTCAGAAAGCCGCTAAAACCCTAGCAGGGCTACCTAAAGATCATAAGGAAATGGAAATTAAGAATTGGTATAGCGAGGAGCAAGAAGACCTCAAGCCCAATCCGTTTATTGTCACTATAAATGATTACCCCAAAAAATATGGCAAAGAGTCCACCACTAAGCTAAAATATGCCGAACGCATGGCACGCTTGGAAAATGCCCTAAAAACGGAAAAGAACAACCAGAAAAAAGCCGAATATTATTTCCAAATGGCAACAGGAATCTACCAAACAAGTACCTATGGAAATGCATGGTCGATGGTGTCTTATGAATGGTCGTCTATAGATAATCACGCAGCTTCTACACTGCACTGGCAACGGAATTACCTGCAAACGAAATCAGCAAAAGAATGGTACAGCAAGGCCCGTTCGCTCAGTACAGATAGGGATTTCAAAGCTAAATGCACTTTTATGCTCGCCAAATGTGAGCAGAAGGATTTTGTTTATACCAGTGAGTCCCGTTGGCAATACTACGACTCACCTTTAAAGAATCCATTCTATCGCTTTGCGATGCAAAATAAATATTTCAAGGAATTGGGAGCACAATACAAAGACACACCATTCTTTACGATCGCTTCGAGGGAGTGCACCTATCTTCGTGACTTTTTAAATTTAACCCAAGCGATACGCTAGGCATTTGTATTAGAATTCAATCACATGAATAGAAATTGCTTCCCATGTATGGAGTGTTCCCAAAACGTTAGCCACTTTTTGGGAACATTTCTTTATGAATAAGAAAAAGAAGCCCGTTATCTTAATTACGCTCTGCTATCTTCATTATGGTACATACTGAGGTAGCTATCGTAGCGCGAACTTTCGATCCGCCCTTCTTCCACAGCTTCCATGATAACACAGCCAGGTTCGTTGATATGTCTGCAATTATTAAATCGACACTGGTTCATCAAAGCACGCATCTCTGGAAAAAAATGAGATAATTCTTGTTTCTCGATGTCAACAATGCCCAGTTCACGAATGCCTGGCGTATCAATCAGCTTCCCCCCGAAAGGGAGATCGAACATCTCTGCAAAAGTGGTCGTATGCTTTCCCTTGTCAGACCAGTCCGAGATTTCACCGGTCTTTAATCCATATGCTGGAACAATCGCATTGATTAATGTTGATTTACCCACTCCTGAATGTCCTGACACTAATGTTATTTTATCCTTAAGCAGTTCCTTGACCACGTCGATATTTGTCCGCGTTAAGGCCGAGACCTCAAAGCAGGGATATCCGATACTCGTATAAATTGCCTTATAGTCTGCCAAAACCTCCAATCCTTCATCACTGAATAGATCCAATTTATTGAATATTATTACTGCCGGAATACCATATGCTTCTGTGGTCACTAAAAAACGATCAATAAATCCCAAGGAAGTCGGTGGAGAGGCCAAGGTAACCACCAAAAATGCCTGATCCAAATTTGCTCCTATAATTTGGGTTTGCTTGGAGAGATTGACGGACTTCCGGATAATGTAATTCCGGCGAGGTTCTAATTCATGAATGACGGCACTTTCCTGATCCGGCTCCACCTCAAAATGAACCCAGTCTCCAACAGCGACAGGATTCGTTGTTTTTATCCCTTTGGTGCGAAATTTACCTTTGATCCGACAATCGTATCTTCGATTATCTTCGCCCAAAACCTGATACCAACTACCGGTCGATTTAGTTACCAATCCTCTCATAACTCCTGCTGCATTAAATGTGTCATGCTGCAAAAATCGGAAAAATTTATTAAACTTACCCGTTAATGAATTTCTTACCTTTGCAATAGACACTAAAATTCAATTTTGTGAAAAAACTATTTCTTTTAGATGGAATGGCTCTTATATATAGAGCTTATTTTGCATTGAGCAAAACTCCCCGAATTACCTCAAATGGGTTAAATACAGGAGCAATCATGGGATTTACCAATACGCTTTTGGACGTATTGAAAAATCAGCAACCTTCTCATATAGCAGTAGTGTTTGACACCGCAGCTCCTACCGCCCGACATATTGAATTTGAAGCTTATAAAGCGCACCGTGAGTCTATGCCCGAGGACCTTGCGTCCTCTATTCCCTATATAAACCGATTAATCGAAGGCTTCAATATCCCGATTATTACAATGGATGGCTACGAGGCAGATGATATTATAGGGACTTTAGCAAAAAAAGCTGAAAAACAAGATTTTCAGGTCTATTGCATGACACCGGATAAAGATTTTGGCCAGCTCGTATCGGACAATATCTTTATCTACAAACCTGCCCGGATGGGTAACGGAGCAGAAGTACAAGGTGTCAAAGAGATTTTGGAAAAATGGGAAGTTTCTGATGTCTGTCAAGTCATCGATATCCTCGGACTTTGGGGTGACGCTGTAGACAATATACCGGGTATACCGGGCATCGGTGAGAAAACAGCAAAAAAACTTGTTCAAGAATACGGATCTGTCGAAGGTATTATTGCTAACGCAGATCAACTCAAAGGAAAAATGCGTGAAAACGTAGAAAATTTTGCTGAACAAGGACTTATCTCCAAAAAATTAGCTACCATTTTATTGGATGTACCAATTGACCTGGACGAAAAATCACTTGAACTGGAAGATCCAAACAAAGAAATTCTTGAACCACTATTTGCGGAACTAGAATTCAGAACACTTGGAAAGCGGGTTTTCGGCGAAGATTTCTCCGTGCTTGACAGAAGCCCCTCCACAACTGGCCAAATGGATTTATTTTCTACAACAGTAACTGCGGTGACAACAGTCGATGTCACTACGCAAACAACCGTTGATAATACTGAAGTAAATAATATCCATAATACGGAGCATGATTATATTTTGGTCGATACTCGAGAAAAACAAAAAGAGCTTGCCGAAAAGCTATCTTCTTTGAATAGTTTTTGTTTCGATACGGAAACGACAGGATTGGATGCTAATCTTGCGGACATTGTAGGTTTATCATTCTCCTTCGAAAATGCTAGGGCCTATTATATTCCCACTCCAGCAGACCGTGAAGGAGCGCAAGCTGTAATCGATATTTTTAAAACAGTATTTGAAAATCCGAACATCGAAAAAGTGGGACAAAATATTAAATATGATATTTTACTTTTGGCACGATACGGTGTAAAAGTAAAAGGGCCTCTTTTTGACACGATGGTTGCACATTATCTGATTGATCCAGATACCCGACATGGTATGGATCTCCTCGCAGAAAATTATCTTAATTATAGTCCAGTATCCATCACTGAACTGATAGGTGAAAAAGGCAAGAAACAAGGAAACATGCGCGATGTGGAGATTGAAAAAATAAAAGAATATGCAGCCGAAGACGCAGATATCACATTACAGTTAAAAAATATATTTCAACCTCTCCTTATCGAGACCGACACCATGGAACTCGCTCAGGATGTTGAATTCCCATTAGTATATATACTGGCTGAAATTGAACGAAATGGTGTAAAAATTGACGTTCCGGCACTTGAAGAATTTTCTAAAACTTTGGAGCAGGACATCAAAAACCTCGAAGGGTCTATTTTTGAGAAAGCAGGTGTAAATTTCAACATTGCTTCCCCAAAACAATTGGGTGAAGTTTTATTCGACAAACTCCAGTTGGATCCCAAAGCGAAAAAAACAAAAACGGGACAGTACAAAACTGGAGAAGATGTATTACTAGCGTTAGCGCATAAATCAGACATCGTTCAAGATATTTTAAACTTCAGGCAAATGCAAAAACTAAAATCAACTTACGTGGATGCACTGCCAGAGTTAATAAACCCGGAAACAGGATTAATTCACACATCTTACAATCAAGCTGTTGCTGCAACCGGACGTCTGAGTTCGACTAATCCAAATTTACAAAATATCCCGATACGTACCGAGAGAGGTAGAGAGGTAAGAAAAGCGTTTATTCCACGATCTGAAGAGCATGTGATTCTATCAGCCGATTATTCGCAAATTGAACTGCGCCTGATCGCCGAGTTAAGTAAAGATCAAAATATGATGGAGGCATTTAGTCAAGGTCATGATATCCACCGGGCAACAGCCGCAAAAGTATATCATACCGAATTTGATGCTGTTACTTCTGAACAAAGACGCAACGCTAAAGCCGTTAACTTCGGAATTATATATGGTCAATCGGCATTTGGTCTTTCCCAAAATCTTGGTATCTCACGCAAAGAAGCATCTGATATCATCAACGAGTATTTTAATCAATATACAGGCATAAAAAGGTATATGAGTGATGCGATCGAGTTTGCAAAAGAGAAGGGTTATGTTGAAACAATTTTAAAGCGAAGGCGTTATCTTAGAGATATCAATTCGGCAAATATGACGGTTCGTGGATTTGCGGAAAGAAATGCTATTAATGCACCTATCCAGGGCTCGGCCGCAGATTTGATTAAACTTGCCATGATTGCCATCCAAAATGAAATTGAGCAGCAAGGCTTATCGGGTAAAATGATCATGCAGGTACATGATGAATTGGTTTTTGACATACCTAAAAGCGAAATACAGCTTTTTAAGGAAATCATACAGGATAAAATGACCAATGCAATCAAAACAAATGTACCTTTGGTTGTAGAAATTGGAGAGGGCAAAAATTGGCTCGAAGCGCATTAATATTATGATAAAAAAACTCATCCATCTATTGTTATTCATTTCTGTGTGTAGTTTTACAAACCTTCACGCACAGGATGAGAAGCCTGTATTCTACGAAAAATTAGATCGAGGGCTGATTCGTTTTTATTTCGACAAATACTACTATCTGGTTTCGAAGGAGTGCGAATTTAAATCCATTGAGCGTGTGAGTAGATTCGACTTTACCAAACAGTCATTCGAAGGTGAATTTCGCGATTTTGCGCCCAATGGCAATAGAATACTCGTCGGAAATTACACAGACGGTAAAAAAGAGGGCTTGTTTCAAGCTTATCATCCAAACGGCGTGCTAAAATGGGAGGTAACTTTCCGAAATAATTTTCCTACTGGTGACTGGAAATATTACTATCCTGACGGAAAGCCGTTGTTAACCATCACATATAGCGAGCAAGGCTACTTTATTAAAGATTACTGGGACAATAGGGGAAGGCAAGAGGTAATGGATGGTGAAGGTAACTATGAATTTTCCATTCCCTTTGAAGGCTTTACCGAATTTGGCTTTGATTTTTACCTACGTAAAGGGAAGGTGAAAAATGGCAAGCCACAAGGAAACTGGAATACTTATTTTTATAATGTTGGCCAGCAGCCTGTGTATGCGATGACACAACGGTTTTTGAATGGTGTGCTTACGACGACATATGATGACAATGGAGAACTTAACAATGAAGATTTCTTGTCGCTAAGTATCCTACCTTATGACTATTTCATGCGGGCAGAACTGTTTAACAGCAAATCGTGCAGTTTTGATGACTATGCTAACTTTTATGCTTTCCTCGCGAAAAGATTTAACGATAATCTCAATAAAAAGGGAATTGAAATTAGCCAACAAGTAAGCTTCTCTTATATGGTGGAGGTAAAGAAAACAGGAATGGCTAATCTGAGAAACCTTAAGTTAGTTTCGGATTCTGGGAGTGAGTCTTTCGACGGAATCTTAAGCGGCATTGCAAAAAGCATTGATTTCTATTTCCCTACATATAGAGAGAATAAGCCACAGGATGACCTCATTAAAGTATCTGGTAGTATTACAACGGGGAATGATGCAAAAGTATACACCCATTCAATTAAAATTGAAAGACAAATAGACAATTCGAGTAAATAACTATCTTTGCAGAAATAAATAGATATGAAATTTCATAAAGAAGGATACACCACATTAGCAATCGCTGTACTTTTTATCTTTATTATCAATGCAGTTGCGGATTATTATGATGCTTCGCAATATGTCAAATGGTTTATTTATGCGCTATCAGCATTCCTGTTTATTACAGTTGTTCAGTTCTTCAGAAGTCCTAAAAAAGTGTTCAATCCTGAAGATGGCATAATTCTTTGTCCGGCTGACGGGAAAGTTGTTGTTATCGAAGAAACTGAAGAAAATGAATATTTCCACGATAAACGTATTCAGGTTTCGATTTTTATGTCGCCAGTTAATGTACATGTCAACAGAAATCCTATTAGTGGTTTGGTTACTTTCTTTAAATATCATCCTGGAAAATTTTTAGTGGCCTGGCATCCCAAATCATCCACAGATAACGAAAGAACGACGGTCGTTGTCAAAGATAAAGCAGGGAGAGAGGTTCTTTTCCGTCAAATTGCAGGAGCCCTGGCGCGCCGTATTGTATGGTATATAAAAGAAAAGGACGAAGTGGTGCAAGGTAATGAGTTTGGTTTTATCAAATTTGGTTCCCGCGTAGATTTATTCCTGCCGTTAGGTACTGAAATTAATGTCAACATTGGTGACAAAGTTACAGGAGCAAAAACCATTATCGGAAAATTTTAACAATTTATTAATATCATTATAAGTAACTTAGGCTCCAAATCAGGGGCCTTTTTTATTCAACAAATGAATTTTAGACAATTATTATTAGCAAACTCAGCAGCGGTTGGTGTTGCAATATCCACGATCAGCTTTTATTATAAACACGAGCTGCAGACAGCATTGATCATTTTCTGTGTTACAGTGGTAACGAGTTTTCTTCTATTTAACTATTTATTTGAGAAATATATATATCGCCGTCTCAACACGATGTATAAACTCATTCACAATCTCAAACTTGGCAAAGATCTTAAAGATGCCATCGGAGAACATATTAGCGAGGATCCTATTACAGATGCTGAAAACGAAGTGAAAGCATGGGCAAAAGATAAAAAAAATGAGATAGAACAATTAAAATCACAGGAAAAATTTCGAAGAGAGTTTCTATCCAACATTTCACATGAATTCAAAACACCACTCTTTGCTACACAGGGCTACATTGAGACACTGCAGGATGGCCTTATGGAAGAGGATATGGAAATGGCAAAAAATTTCCTCAACAAGGCTGCACGAAATCTTGATCGACTTAATTATCTAATTCTGGATCTTGATGAGATATCCAAATTGGAATCTGGCAAAATGGTCCTTAATATCGAGAAATTTGATATTGTCGACCTGATCAAAGACACCGCAGAATCCCTTGAAGACAAAGCCAAACAGCACAACATCAAAATCGAATTCAGACCCAAGGCCGGCACACCACACTGGGTGAAGGCAGACCGCAATAAAATACATCAGGTACTGTACAATCTGATAGACAACTCTTTGAAATATGGAAAAGAAGGCGGAACAACAAAAATTAAGATTTTTCCCTTATTTGAGCAGGTGCTTATCGAAATTACAGACGACGGCTATGGCATTGAGGAAAAAAATCTCAGCCGCGTGTTTGAACGTTTTTTCCGAACTGACAAAAGCCGATCACGCGATATAGGAGGATCTGGGCTAGGGTTAGCGATCGTTAAGCATATTGTTGAAGCACATCAACAAAATGTCAATGTGCGCAGTACAGAAGGTATCGGAACCACTTTTGGTTTCACGTTACAAAAAGTACAAGCTGGAAACTAAACAATGATGACACTTTTGTGTTTAAACAAAATCAATGTTAACATTAACTTAACATTAAGGTATTACTTTTGTAAAAATAAATTTAAGATATGTCTTTAAATAGCATTTTTCAGTACTTCGTTCCAAAGGACAAAAAATTCTTCCCTTTGTTTGAACAAGCCGGCAACAATTTGATCGAGATGTCAAAGTTGTTAAAAGATATTGTTAACTCAAGCAATCCTGAGAAGAAAAAAGATTTTACGCGCAAGATGGAAGATTTGGAGCACAAGGGCGACAATATCACACATCAAATTCATTTGGAGTTAGGAAAGAATTTCATCACTCCTTTCGATCGCGAAGATATACACTCTTTGGCGAGTTCATTGGATGATGTAGCCGATTTTATTCACGGTGCTGCCAACAGAATGGACCTTTATAAGGTTGAAAAAGCTACTGAACCAATGATAGAAATTGCGGACTTGTTGGTTGAAGCCACTGAACATGTGTCAAAAGCTATTCATGAACTCAGAGACTTAAAAAATATCCGAAACATTACAGATTCCTGCGTGCGTATCAATAGTGTTGAAAACAAAGCAGATTATATCTTCGATAAGGCTGTAGCTGACCTATTTGAGTTTGAAAAAGATGCAATTTCATTAATTAAACACAAAGAAGTGTTGTCTGCAATGGAAGATGCAACGGATAAATGTGAGGATGTTGCTAACGTATTAGAAAGCATTCTAGTTAAAAACGCATAATCATTCGATATAAGTGCACAAAAATTTTACGAGATTATGATGTCAACATTACTCGTTGTCGTGATTGTCCTTGCAATTGCTTTTGACTACATCAATGGATTCCATGATGCAGCCAATTCAATTGCGACAGTTGTATCAACAAAAGTTTTAACGCCAGCAATGGCAGTTTTATGGGCTGCAATATTCAACTTTGCCGCATACTTCTACTTTACAGACCATAAGGTCGCCAATACCATTGCAAAAACAGTATTGGAAGAATATATCACATTAGAAGTAATTTTTGCGGGTTTATTAGCAGCAATTGGTTGGAACTTGTTCACATGGTATTACGGCGTACCGTCAAGTTCTTCACACACGCTTATCGGGGGATTTGCTGGTTCGGGTATGGCGTATGCCTTTATTCTGGGCGCAGACCCAATTCATGCTATCAATATTGATGCTACCTTAAAGATTATTGCTTTTATCGTGCTCGCTCCGATCATCGGTATGACCATCTCCGTCATCATTACACTACTTGTCATTAATCTGGCGAAAAACTCCAGACCAAGTGTTGCCGAAAAATGGTTCAAAATATTACAACTTGTTTCCTCTGCCGCCCTAAGTTTTGCACATGGAGGTAACGACGCTCAGAAAGTGATGGGAATTATCCTGGTCGCTATGGTAGCAGGTGGCTATGTCCCAACAACTGAACACATGCCCGAGTGGATTCCATTAACTTGTTATGCGGCTATTGCAGCCGGAACGATGAGTGGTGGGTGGAAAATAGTTAAAACAATGGGAACCAAAATCACAAAAGTTACACCATTGGAAGGAGTTTGTGCTGAATCAGCGGGAGCGGTAACATTAGGTATTACAGAACATTTTGGAATTCCGGCCTCTACCACACATACCATTACCGGAGCAATCATAGGTGTTGGTGTCGTTAAACGTGTTTCTGCAGTACGCTGGGGAGTTACAATCAGTTTGTTATGGGCTTGGATATTAACTATTCCGGTTTCAGCCTTGTTAGGTGGATTGTCGCTATTGGTTGTACATTATTTGCTTTAGAAAAAAAAACCTTAATTTTTTTCTTAAACGTATTGAAACAAAACAAAAATTTGGTACTTTCGTAGCGGATTTTTGTTTTGTTGTTTCACATTAAATCCTTAATTTAGTACAAAATATAGCGGAAACAAAATATTTAACATAACTTTAAGACTTTGGCACGGCAATTGTACTGTTCAAAGTGTTAATACAAGATAATTAAGTTTGAAAACAATTAAAATTAATAATAACCTTAAAAACAAGAGTATGAACTATTCTACAATTAAAAAAACAGCTGTTGCTGCTACATTAGTTGCCGCTTTAGGTTTTGCTGGTACAGCGCAAGCTCAACAAGTATTCGGTGGTAGATCACAATACAGAACTTGGTCTATCGGAGTGCAAGGTGGTATTACTACACCAAACACAATTCTTCCTGGATCAAATGCTTTTGGACAAAAAGTTGGTTACTTCCAAAACAAAGTTGGTGAATACTACGGATTAACTATTCGTAAACAATTCTCTCACACTTTTGGTTTAGAATTAGAAGCAAACCGTGGTAAGATCAAAACTTACAATCACAATCAATCTGGACCTATTGCAGAAAATTCTTTGGGTGCAAAATCGGTACAAACTGACGTAAACTGGGCTGCTAGCTTGAACGGTGTATTCCAATTGGGTACTATCGATTTCTTGAGAAGAGAAAATGCAGTTAACTTCTATGCTAAAGTAGGTTTAGGAGTATTAGCAAATAATCCTATTCAATTTGCTAATAATGACTTCACAGGTACAGAAGTATATAATGTAGCGAACAATCCTGATGGTCAGAAATGGGGATCAAGTATTTTTGGAGATCGCGAACGCAAAGGTGACCGCGATAACAAATTAACAGCTTTCGTTCCAGTAGGTGTTGGTGCTAAATTTAAATTATCTGAAGTAGTTGCGTTGAACTTAGGTTACACCATGAACTTCACTGATGATAACTTATTGTATGGTCCAGCTCGTACAGATTATAAAGGTAAATTCTCTACAGTAATGGCTGGTTTAGAATTTACTCTAGGTTCAAGAGACAAACAAAACTTGACTTTTGCTAACCCAGTTGCTACAATGTACGATGAGTTGAAAGATCCTTCATTGAGAAACGAAGTTGAAGCATTAAAACAACGTGTAAGCACTTTAGAAGGTACTGTTAACACATTAAGCGCTGATGCTGATGGTGACGGTGTATCTGATAAATTTGACAAATGCCCTGGAACTCCAGCTGGTACTCCAGTAGATGGTTCAGGATGTCCAATCAAATTCCCAGAGCCAGTTGTTAGCTCAACTACTTCTAACGGTTACTATGCGCCAATTCAATTCGAATTTGATAGCTCTGTATTGAAAACTTCATCTTACTCTACATTAGACAAATTGGCTAAAGAGTTACGTGATAACAATGCATCTGTACAATTAGATGGTTATGCGTCTGCTGAAGGTTCTGAAGCTTATAACATGACTTTATCTAAAGACCGTGCTAACTCTGTAAAACAATATTTAGTAAACGCTGGTGTTTCTTCATCAAGCATCACTGCTAACGGTTATGGAGAGAAAAACCCAGTTGCATCTAATGCTACTGAAGAAGGTCGCGTTCAAAACCGTCGCGTTGAGATCAAAAAATAATTGTATACAATATATACCATTATAGTAAAAGCCGGCTTTATAGCCGGCTTTTTCATTTTACACGTATTTATCCTTAACTTTGTCAACGATATCCAATTTGTGGAAAATTAGTTCCATCAAATTAGATAAGAAATTAGTATTTTGAATTAAAGAACAGGATACTGATTTTAAACTTTTGAGAATGGAAGAGGATTTTGAATTTGAGAACCCCGAAGAAAGAAAAATCTCGGTGGACAGATATGAGGAAATGCTTCGAAACGAGGATCAGTATTTTTTTGACTCCAAAGCTTTTGAAGGAATTATTGACTACTACGCAGAAAAAAATGATCCTGTTAAGGCGCTACAGGTCGCGGAATTCGCAATCAGCCAGCATCCGTTTGATATTACATTTCTATTGAAACAAGCGCAACTGTTTTCAACGATTCAACAATATCAGAATGCACTCGCAGCATTGGATAAAGCGGAACTATTAGAAGCCTCCGAAGGAGATATATTTTTGATCCGCGGCGGTATACTGGGGAGTATTGGAAAATTCGATGATGCCTTGGAACAGCTATTTAAAGCTCTTCCCCTGTTGGACAATAAGGATGAGGTGTATTTCCATATTGCGATGATATTTCAGGCCCAAATGAATTATGATAAAGCTATCATTTATCTAAAAAAAGCTCTTGAACTCAATATGGATTACCAAGAAGCACTTTATGAATTGGCTTATTGTTATGACGTATTGAATAGGCAAGAAGAAAGTATCTCCTTTTATAAGAAATATATAGATTCAGACCCTTACTCCTATTATGCGTGGTATAACTTGGGCAATTCATATCATAAGATCAGCCGGTTTGAAGAAGCATTGGACGCTTATGACTATGCAATATTGATCAAGGATGACTTTTCTTCAGCTTATTTCAATAAGGGAAATGCTCTGGTCAATTTAGATCGCTACCAAGAAGCATTGGACGTGTACAAGCAAACATTTGAATATGAGCAACCCAGTGCTGATACCTATTGCGCAATAGGTGAATGTTATGAAAAACTGGAGCAGATGGAAGAAGCTCGCAACTATTATAAAAAGGCGGTCAAATTAGATGCGGAACTTGCGGATGCCTGGTTTGGCATTGGTGTTACCCTAGATTTCGAAGAACGTTACTTTGAATCGCTACACTTTTATAAAAAAGCATTGGAATTGGAGGATACAAATCCAGATTACTGGTTTGCCATCGCCGATGCACGATATAAATTACAGCAAATAGATCTAGCAGAGGAAGCTTATAAAAGAGTCGTTAGCTTGAATCCAACAGATATCGATGCATGGCTGGATTATTCCTCAATTCTATTTGAACAAACTAAAATTGAAGAGGCTATTGATGTGATTTCCAATGCGATTACACAGAATCCGAATGCGGCAGAATTATACTATCGGGTCGTTGCTTATCTATTCGCCAATGGACAATATAACGACGCACTGAACTTTTTGGAACTTGGTTTAGCAACTGATCCGGATAAGTATCATATCCTTTTTGATTATCTCCCACAGCTTCAAGGGAATCAGATTATCATCGAAATTGTGAAAAAATATACAAAGCCGAAAGATTAATATAGTATAGGCATTTTATCCGGTCATCGTCAAAGGATGACCGGATATAAAAATTAAAGAGCCATTTATATTCCAATAATCTAATTTTCCCACTTTAAATGAAAAAACTAGGGCTAATAGGATACCCATTAGGGCATTCTTTTTCAAAAAAATATTATCTAGAAAAATTCCGCCAAGAGCAAATTACCGATGTGGATTATGATTTATATCCTATCCCTCAGATAGCTGATTTTTCAAAAATTGCCTCCAATAAAGATTTCTATGGTGTGAATGTGACCATTCCCTATAAAATTGAAGTTATGAATTATTTGGATGAGCTTTCGGAAGAGGCTAGCGCAATTCAAGCCGTCAATTGTATTCGAATCAGCCATACAGCAGATGGCACAACAAGGCTAAAAGGCTACAATACTGATGCCTATGGTTTTGAGGCTTCAATAAAACCGCTAATAGATCCCCAAGTTGATAAAAAGGCCTTAATATTGGGATATGGTGGTGCTGCAAAGGCAGTAATTTACGCACTGAATCGACTTGGAATAATGCACTCCCTTGTAAGTAGAAGCAAGAAAGCGGACCAGTTGACTTATGATGAATTGGATGCTGCTATCCTAGCAGACCATACGGTGATTATTAACTGTTCACCTGTTGGTACTTTTCCCCATACAGAACAATCGCCAAAAATCCCTTACGAATTTTTAAATGAGAACCATCTTTGTTATGATCTCATTTACAACCCAGAGGAAACTACATTTCTACGAAAAAGTAAACAAATGGGAGCAAGAATCAAAAATGGATATGAAATGTTGGTCCTTCAAGCGGAAAAGAATTGGGAAATTTGGAATAGTTAATCTTTCCATAGTAAGAAATCAATAAAATCTGTAATTTTACCACTATGCTTACGATCAAATCATTTACTTTCAATCCATATCAGGAAAATACTTACCTACTATACAACGAGTCAGGAAATGCAATTATCATTGATCCGGGCATGTACGGCGAGCAAGAGCAGCAAGAAGTAGCACGTTTTGTCGCCGACAATAAACTTCAACCTAAACTTCTATTAAATACACATTGCCATATTGACCATGTTTTAGGAAATAATTTTGTCTATGAAAAATTTGGTTTGCTGCCACAGTTTCATGAAGGTGAAGTACCTATCTTAGTAGCTGTTCAGAATTATGCCCCTCAAATGGGCATCCGATATGACATCTCCCCAATTGGAGAAACATTTTTAAATGACGGTGATACCATTTACTTGGATAATGACGCACTAGAAGTCATCCTTGCGCCCGGTCATTCTCCAGCACATATTTGCTTCTATTCAGCTCATCAAAAATTTCTAATTGGAGGAGATGTACTCTTTCGCAACAGCATAGGTAGGACAGATCTTCCAGGAGGCAATCATCAACAGCTGTTAGATAGTATAACATCAAAACTGTATACTTTGCCCGATGATACCGTTGTATATCCTGGGCACGGCCCGTCCACAACGATTGGCTTTGAAAAAAATTCCAATCCTTTTATTCGACAATAAGAGTCATGAATCTGCCCTTTCTATTTGCTAAAAGATATCTTTTTTCCAAGAAATCTGTCAACGCCATTAATATTATCTCATCCATTAGTGTAATTGGTGTAATGGTAAGTAGTGCTGCATTGATTATATTGCTTTCCTCCTTCAATGGAATGGAACAACTTATTTTGTCTATGTACAGTAAGTTTGCTCCAGAACTCAAGATAGAACCCTCCAAAGGAAAACTTTTCGATACAAAAAGTACAGCATTTGAGGAATTAAGAAAAGACCCCAATGTGATTCATTACACTGAAGTTCTGCAAGAAAAGGTATTACTGCAATATTCAAACAGACAATTTATTGCCAATATAAAGGGAATTGAGCCGCAATCACTAAGTAAAACAACCGGAGACAGTGTTCTTGTAGACGGTCAATACAAGCTTACACAAGATTCTACTAATCTGGCCATTCTAGGCGCAAGTGTGCAGGCCAACCTAGGCATTCCATTGCAAAACCCTGCTGAGCAGATTCAAGTTTATTCCCCAAGAAAAGGGGTAAAGAATTCATCAAATCCTGCTGAGGAATTTAATATACGGTCAATCACTCCAAGCGCTGTATTGCGTTATCAACAAGATTTCGACAATTTGATCATTACCCCAATCTCATTCGCCAAAGAGGTTCTTGGAGAACATGAGCGGGTTTCTTCAATTGAGTTTTATCTAAAAGAGGGCGTAGATATCAATGCGTTCGAGCGAGTACTACAAAAGAAAATCGGAGCTGATTATACCGTAAAGAATAGAGAAGAACAAAACCCAACTTTATATAAAAATGTACGCGTAGAACGATGGGTGGTTTTCTTTATATTGACTTTGATTAGCGTTATCGCCATATTTAACATTGTGGGTTCTCTAACGATGCTGGTACTAGACAAACAAAAGGATATGACAATTCTGAAAGGTCTTGGCGGTGGTAATGATCTGATTCAGCGTATCTTTTTTTACGAAGGACTCATGATAGCTATTATAGGTTGTTTGTTAGGGCTATTGATAGGCGCTATATTTAATTATATCCAATCAACTTATGGAATTATTCGCGTAGAAGACGGTGCAAATACGATTATTGACAGTTACCCTATGGTAAATCAATGGAGCGACTACTTTTTAGTGTTTGTAACGGTAACTGGAATTTCTGCGCTAGTCTCTTACTTTTCTGCCAAAGTAAGCGTCAAAGAATTAAGCAAATTAAAGACAACAAATTAATAATTTGAAGTTTTTCGACTCTTACTACCCTTAGTAATCTGTTGGATTAAATTACCCCAAGCAAAAGGATTTAACAACGGATTAGCATATCGTTGATTGATAACCTTATTATTCATTGTATTGAAGCTCTGTGCATTGTTGATTGATCGCATTTCGTTTCCATCACGCGGTATTACTGCAGCCATTGCAGCTAAGGATTCATAAGATAATGATCTTCTTACTCTCACAATATTATCTTCGGAAACGTCCAGATTCATAAAGGCAATATTGAACTCCTCAATGCTTGCCCAGGGATATGGGGTGACCATCGGTAGTTCGGTAACGAGATTTTGCATAACGATATTTGCAGTATATTTGTCTCCCTTGACTTCAGGAATAGTGACCACTAAAGGATCAAACCCCACAGATGTAAAACGAATGGTATCTCCGACATGTGCTACAAAAGAAAAGTAACCTTCATTATTTGCGGCAAATGCTTCATTTCTAAATGATAAATTAGTGACTGTTGCATAACCAACTGGAAGCCCAGATCCAACGGTTGTGACAATACCTGAATATTGAACAATCTTCCTCTCCTGAGCATGTGATGCAGAGAAGAAAAAAGTAAAAGATGAAATAAGAAATATTGAAACCAGCAACTTCATAGAACAAAATTAAACAAAAGCAGCCGAACTTGCCGTTAAATTGTGTTAAGAGCTCAACTAATTAACAGGGGGTAGAGTCGCGTCAGGAGAGTCGGGATCCGTTAAGTTAATTGCCTCAACAGCTGTAATCTCAG
The DNA here is from genome assembly GCF_030818895.1 of Sphingobacterium zeae. Lineage (NCBI taxonomy): Bacteria > Pseudomonadati > Bacteroidota > Sphingobacteriia > Sphingobacteriales > Sphingobacteriaceae > Sphingobacterium > Sphingobacterium zeae. The sequence continues at coordinate 470,307 of NZ_JAUTBA010000001.1, read as the reverse complement.
GAACAGCCTTCCTTATTGCCTGCTCTAAGCCAGCTTTAAAGGTCATGATGCTCATTGAACATGAAGCACATGCTCCCAATAATTTTAAACGCACGACATTATCCGCTGTGATCTCTTCGACACTCACATTTCCGCCGTCAGTTTCCAAATATGGTCTCAAGGTATCTAATGCTTGCTCAACTTTTTCTTTTAATGTCATACTCTTAATGCTATTCAATGATTGTAATATGTAAAGATAGTCAAATATTTTAAAATGTATATTCTTAGGCCTAACTACCCCCACAAAAACAACAAGTATATGACAATATCTTACTCGTAGGTTGCTCATCGAGTTAAAGTATGTTAATAAGAAATCTTGTTTTTGCGATCAAAAAATTATTAAACTATATTGCGCAATAAAATTTAATTGATTAGTATAACAAATTCACTTATCTTTGTAAAATGTTTTTAAATAGGCGTATAGCGGCTATCTGTGCCGGCATGATGTTTCTATTGGTATTTACTGGTTGTAAGAGTAAATTTGAGAAATTGCGAGCAAGCAATAACATCGCTCAAAAGTACGAAGAGGCTGTAAAACTTTATGAAAAAAAGAAATATACCAAGGCGTTAGTTTTGTTTGATGACTTGCGGACGAAATTCCGTGGACAAGCTGAAGCAGAAAATATTTACTATTATTTGGCATTTGCCAACTATCGTCTGAAAGATTATACGTCAGCGGCATTTCACTTTAAAGATTTTGCTGATGTATATCCCAATAGTGCAAGAGCTGAAGAATGTAGATTTATGCATGCATATTGCTATTACTTGGATTCGCCAAGATCAACATTGGATCAAGCAAATACACGAAAAGCAATTGACGCATTACAGCTCTTTGTCAATCTTTATCCTGAATCTGAGCGATCTAAAGAAGCGTCGGATCTTATTCAAAAATTAAGAGATAAGCTAGAGCTTAAAGCTTTTGCCAATGCAAGACTGTATTACGACATGGGCCTTAACGATGATTATAGGGCGGCGGTCATTGCTTTGCAAAATGTCCTAAAAGAATACCCTGACACAAAATATGCAGAAGAAATTGAGTTTTTGACATTAAAGGCTCAATACATCTATGCATCCAAAAGTATCTTCCTGAAACAAGAAAGTAGATTTGATGAAGCTTTGGATTATTACCGTAACTTCGCAAGTAATTTTCCAAACAGCAAGCATATGAAGGAGGCAGAATCCCTTCGGGAAAATTCTGAAAAAGGTATTAAAACTGCACTCTCCCAGGTGAAAGAGTATAATAAGGCTCTTTCAGAACAGGAAGCATATATCAAAGAACAAAAGGCGAAAAAAGAACAAGAAAATACCCAAAAAGATGAGTCAAAAAAATAATAATTCAATTCCAAATTCTACAGTTACACGTGACTTGAGACAATTGGACAAAGGCACTGACAATCTCTATGAATCTATTGTAGTTATTTCTAAACGCGCGAACCAAATTGCAGTAGACATTAAAGAAGAATTGAACGGAAAGCTTGCAGAATTTGCAAGTAATAACGATAACTTGGAAGAGGTATTCGAAAACCGCGAGCAAATAGAGATTTCAAAACATTATGAGCGTATGCCAAAGCCTACTTTGGTTGCAATCGATGAATTTTTACACGATAAAGTGTATTACAGAAATCCTTCGAAAGAGCAGGACTAATCCTTAAAAAATGGCTTTAGCTGGGAAAAATATTGTAATTGCTGTATGCGGCAGTATTGCCGCATACAAGATTGCATCCCTTATCCGCCTTTTGGTAAAAGCGGAAGCTAAAGTTAACGTAGTCATGTCAAAAGAAGCGACAGCCTTTATTACCCCGCTTACGCTTTCCACACTTTCCAAAACTCCCGTTTTAATAGATTATTATCAGCCGAATACCGGGGAATGGAATAATCATGTTGAAATTGCTTTAAATGCAGATTACATTTTAGTCGCTCCTGCAACAGCAAATACCATCTCCAAAATGGCCAATGGATTGTGTGACAACTTGCTAACAGCCGTATATCTATCAGCGAAGTGTCCAGTGCTATTTGCTCCGGCGATGGATTTAGATATGTGGAAACACCCCTCTACACAATCTAATATTAAAAAGCTAGGTTCTTACGGGAATATCTTAATTCACCCGGGAAACGGGGAATTAGCTAGCGGATTGATAGGTGAAGGGCGCATGGCTGAGCCAGAAGAAATAATGGATTTTTTAGTTAAATTTTCAGAGCGAGGCCTCGCTTTATCTGGAAAGAAAGCCTTAGTATCTGCTGGCCCTACTTATGAAGCTATAGACCCAGTCCGCTTTATTGGCAATCACTCAAGTGGAAAAATGGGCTATGCCATCGCTGCGCAACTCAAAGAACTTGGAGCGGATGTCACGCTTATTTCAGGACCTTGCGCTCTGAAAAATCCTGAAGGTGTTCTTAAAATTTCAGTGACCTCAGCAGCCGAAATGTTAGTTGCTTGTGAAGAACACTTCCAAGCCGCCGATATTGTTGTGATGAGCGCTGCTGTCGCAGACTACACTCCCATTAATGTAGCCACCCAAAAAATAAAAAAGAAAGAAAACGAATTCGCTATTGAACTAAAGAAAACAGTTGATATTTTGGCTACTTTAGGAGCTAAAAAGAGTGAGCAACAACTGCTTATTGGATTTGCATTGGAAACAAATAATGAGCTGGAAAATGCCAAAGATAAATTGATTCGAAAAAACCTAGATTTTATAGTTCTCAATTCCATGCAGGATAAAGGAGCAGGTTTTGCGACCGACACTAATAAAGTTACTATAATTGAACGATCAGGGAATATCCATGAGTTTAGCCTAAAATCGAAAGAAGAGGTTGCCGAAGATATCTGTTCAATTATCGTCAACCTTTCTTAAGCAAAGCTTTTATAAGAAAGCACTCCCGAAATTCAATTCAGCGATCTACAAGCAGATCTTATAAATTTACAATCCGAAGCTCTTTGGGATAATAGTTATTGATTCGGTTAGATAATACCTTCATCCACCCCAATCGTTGGCCCTGAAACCTTGCTATTGCCCACCCTTGAATACCATCGGCAAATGATGTATCCACACAGATATTTTCCTTTCGAAGGTAGTTACGCGCGTCTTCAAGCGATAAGTCAACCGCCTTATATTCTACTAAATAATTACTCAAAGCCAATGCATGGCTTGGTATTAGCTCTTTTCTATTGAGCTTTCCGACATTAGTTCCTGCATTCTTGAGATACAGTACATTTTGAAGATATTTTAGATCATTTTCGTAAATTTTTGGAAAAACATACACATCTTCATGATGAAGGAAGGTGTGCAAACTATCGCTATTTGAAATCCAATCATTCAAAATCCCTTTAGGCACATCTGACTTTTCGGGTTTAATTCTTTTTCTATTGAACGTCTCCTGTTCACCAACTTTCTTAAGAACAGCAATAAAAAAACCCTCCCCCCCTAATTTATGGGGATAAAACCGATAGCCGTGTCCGCGATGCTTCATAGAGAATGTATGATCAATTCCCCAATTATCTTCAACGGTTATATCAACAGATTCGAAATCGCCACTATCCAGTAGCCAATCAATGATGTCTTCATTTTCCTCTGAGGAATATGAACAGGTTGAATAGAATAGATAGCCCCCCTCCTTCAAGGCCTTCAAACTTTCAGCCAAAATACGTTGTTGCCTTTCACTACAAAGTTTCACATTAGCTTCGGACCATTCCTCTATGGCATCGGCATCTTTTCTAAACATACCGGATCCAGAGCAAGGCGCATCGACTACCATTAAATCGAAATATCCAGGAAGACGATTAAAGGCCGCTGGATCGTTATTTGTTGTTACTGTATTAGCATTTCCCCATTTCATTAAATTGTCCTGCAAAATTGTAACTCTGGTCTTAATAATTTCATTGGCAACCAAGAGCGAATCGGGATGGAGGCTGCTATTTAATAACGTGGACTTTCCACCGGGAGCACCGCATAAATCCAACGCGCGGACAGCATGTAAATTTAGCTTCAAACATTGAATAATATGATCTATAAACATGGAAGAAGCATCTTGCGGATAGTAAGCACCTGCATGGAATAAAGGATCTAATGTAAACACTGGACGATCCTGAAGATAATAAGCTGCTTTACACCAAGGCACTTTACCCTTACTGTCAAATGGACATTCTTCCAATTTATTTGGATTAAGGCGTATTGCTGTAGCCCGAATCCCCTCCTCATGTACTTTAATAAATGCGTCTTTATCAAATAACGGATTCACTCCTAATTTTTTCACTAAAGCATTTGGTAGAAAATTACTCATGTTGTCCTAATAGTTTAGGATAAAATTAAGATAAATAAAAATGAAGTCAAAATAAGTGGTAAATTACAAGAAAGCGTAACTTTGCATTATGAAAGAATTCAAGAAATATGCTATTATTCCTGCAACTCCAGAGGAGCTGTATCTCGCATTAACGACTGAAATTACGGCCCGTCTATGGACAGGTGATCTGGTGTCCATAGACGCTACTGTCAATGGAGAATTCTCTCTATGGGATGGAGCTATTACTGGCCGGTTCTTGGAACTACAACCTTCGACAAAAATCGTACAGGAATGGTATTTTGGAGAAACAGACACTCCCTCTATTGTTACACTAAAACTCCATGAACATAAGAGAGGAACGTCCCTAGAAATTAGGCAGACAAATATACCCGATGAAGACTTTGAAAACATCTCGGGCGGTTGGGAAGATCCCTATATATCTTCATTAATTGATTTTTATACGGAGGAAGATTAAACTCCCATAGCCCTCAATATCTTTTACTAAATATTCCCCGCTGATTTCGACTCCAGCTTTTTAGTAACCTGACTCATTGTATGCTTTATATAATGCGAAAACAATTTGTAGCTATATTTTCGCTCATATAATACGCTGAATAAAAGTTAACAACATAGCAAGCATGTATAAGTATTAGCGAGATATCCATTGACGAGTGTTCTCAATTCGATCTATCCTTCGCTAATTTTATAGTGCCATTCTTAGTATACGTTGATCTTGTAAACTTTAGATTTGACAAGATAAACACTGAGAAGGTATGATTATATATGCTGTTGCTGTAAACCAATACTGGCAGGATAGCTTCAAATTAGGAAATGGCGAACCTCCACTTAATATGTTCAGCTTAATATGTTCATCTTAGAGAAGGCAGAATTGTACATGCTGTTGCTACCCGAATCGGGTTAAGGATGGGAAAGGAACACGGCAGATGGCTGCCCTACGCTGGACCGACCTCACCGACGGTCGGGGGCAGCATACAAACGAAAGAAGCCCTTGACTGTTTCCAGCAAGGGCTTCCGTGTAAAAAAAGGCACCGACCTACTCTCCCACCTGTTACGGCAATACCATCGGCTCTGGCGGGCTTGACTGCTCTGTTCGGAATGGGAAGAGGTAGACACCGCCGATATAGGCACCTAAAAATCTTTATTGGCTGATATATGATATCCATATCATGTTATCCATGCCAAATGACATATATACTGAAAGAGTTACGTTTCTGTCTGTTTCAAAAATTAAAGAGGAAGACAACAGTGTCTGTCTGCTTGAGAAAGCTTCGGGCTATTAGTACCACTTGGCTTTGGTCTCTCAACCTTTACACCTATGGCCTATCAACGTAGTCATCTTCTACGACCCTATAAGGAAGTCTCATCTCGTGGCTAGTTTCGCACTTAGATGCTTTCAGCGCTTATCTATTCCAGACGTAGCTACCCTGCCGTACACCTGGCGGCATAACAGGTTCACCAGAGGTCTGTCCAACCCGGTCCTCTCGTACTAAGGTCAGATCCACTCAAACTTCCAACGCCCACAACAGATAGGGACCGAACTGTCTCGCGACGTTCTGAACCCAGCTCGCGTGCCACTTTAATGGGCGAACAGCCCAACCCTTGGGACCTTCTCCAGCCCCAGGATGTGACGAGCCGACATCGAGGTGCCAAACCTCCCCGTCGATATGAGCTCTTGGGGGAGATCAGCCTGTTATCCCCAGCGTACCTTTTATCCTTTGAGCGATGGCCCTTCCATACAGAACCACCGGATCACTATGTCCGTCTTTCGACCCTGTTCGACTTGTCGGTCTCACAGTCAAGCAAGCTTATGCCATTGCACTCCACGTACGGTTACCAAGCGTACTGAGCTTACCTTTGAAAGCCTCCGTTACCTTTTTGGAGGCGACCACCCCAGTCAAACTACCCACCAAACAATGTCCTCCACATAATGGAGTTAGAAACCGGATACAGAAAGGGCGGTATTTCAAGGTTGATTCCATGACTCCTGGCGAAGCCACTTCAACATCTCCCGCCTATCCTACACATCCTGTACCCAATCTCAATGTTAAGCTATAGTGAAGGTGCATGGGGTCTTTCCGTCCCGTTGCGGGTAATCGGCGTCTTCACCGATACCACAATTTCACCGAGCTCATGGCTGAGACAGCGCCCAGATCGTTACACCATTCGTGCAGGTCGGAACTTACCCGACAAGGAATTTCGCTACCTTAGGACCGTTATAGTTACGGCCGCCGTTTACTGGGGCTTCGATTCAATGCTTCTCTTGCGATGACATCCCCTCTTAACCTTCCAGCACCGGGCAGGTGTCAGGCCTTATACTTCATCTTGCGATTTTGCAAAGCCATATGTTTTTGTTAAACAGTCGCCTGGGCCTTTTCACTGCGGCTGCTCTTCTCAGAGACAGCGCCCCTTCTCCCGAAGTTACAGGGCCATTTTGCCGAGTTCCTTAGCCATGACTCACTCGAGCACCTTAGGATTCTCTCCTCGACCACCTGTGTCGGTTTGCGGTACGGGTCTTCATAACCTGAAGCTTAGCGGGTTTTCTTGGAAGTCTGTTTACCTGCTCTATCAGCGCCACCGGAGCTTTGCTGTACTATTGGGTTTCAGCTGGAGTTGCGGATTTGCCTACAACCCCAATACCTACGCCTTTCAACGAACTATTCCGTCAGTTCGCGGCAGTGTCACTACTCCGTCACCACATCGCAGTTATGAAGAGTACTGGAATATTAACCAGTTGTCCATCGGCTTGCCCCCTTCGGGTGCGCCTTAGGTCCCGACTGACCCTGATCCGATTAACGTTGATCAGGAAACCTTGGTCTTTCGGTGGGCGGGTTTCTCACCCGCCTTATCGTTACTTATGCCTACATTTGCTTTTCCATAACCTCCACAGTTCATTGCCAAACTGCTTCTCCGGCGATGGAATGCTCCCCTACCAGATGCACATCTTTCAGTGCAAATCCATAGCTTCGGTACCGTTCTTGATGCCCGTTTATTATCCACGCCCGGCCGCTCGACTAGTGAGCTGTTACGCACTCTTTAAATGAATGGCTGCTTCCAAGCCAACATCCTAGCTGTCTGGGCAACCGGACCTCGTTAGTTCAACTTAGAACGAATTTGGGGACCTTAGCTGATGGTCTGGGTTCTTTCCCTCTCGGCCTTGGACCTTAGCACCCAAAGCCTCACTGCCGGCTATATTTGATAGCATTCGGAGTTCGTCTGGATTTGGTAGGATTTGACTCCCCCGCACCCAATCGGTAGCTCTACCTCTATCAAACTCTACGCCGACGCTGTTCCTAAAAACATTTCGGGGAGTACGAGCTATTTCCCAGTTTGATTGGCCTTTCACCCCTACCCTCAGGTCATCCGGAAACTTTTCAACGTTTATCGGTTCGGTCCTCCATTACATGTTACTGCAACTTCAACCTGCCCAAGGGTAGATCACAAGGTTTCGCGTCTACCTCATCTGACTATCCGCCCTATTAAGACTCGCTTTCGCTTCGGCTGCGTCCCTGAAGGACTTAACCTTGCCAGACAAGAGTAACTCGTAGGCTCATTATGCAAAAGGCACGCTGTCACAGGACCTGCCTGCTCCAACCGCTTGTAAGCACACGGTTTCAGGTTCTTTTCACTCCCCTGTTCGGGGTTCTTTTCACCTTTCCCTCACGGTACTGGTTCACTATCGGTCTCTCAGGAGTATTTAGCCTTACCAGATGGTGCTGGTGGATTCCCACAGGATTTCTCCGGTCCCGCGGTACTCAGGATACCACTATGTCAACATTCTTTACCTGTACGGGGCTCTCACCCTTGTCGCGCAGTTTCCCACCTGCTTCCAGTTCATAGCATTGTACAATATCGTGGTCCTACAACCCCGTCTATGCCGTAACATAAACGGTTTGGGCTCTTTCCCGTTCGCTCGCCACTACTTGGGAAATCATTGTTATTTTCTTCTCCTACGCCTACTTAGATGTTTCAGTTCAGCGCGTTCGCGTTTTATACGGCTATTCTTCAAATAGCCAGGTTGCCCCATTCGGAAATCTCTGGATCAAGTCGCATTTGCCAATCCCCAAAGCTTATCGCAGCTTATCACGTCCTTCTTCGCCTCTGAGAGCCTAGGCATCCCCCGTGTGCCCTTATTTACTTTCTTCACCGGCATAGCCTTTTGCTACTATGCGGCTGCTTTTGATATATATACCCGTATGCTACGTAAAGATTCGTTCGGCCTGGACCGAGGGTCTCCTCTTTACATCGAACACATACACGTATTGTCTCTATACTGTTGTCTTCTCTTGTAATTTTTTTTCTCTTTCAATATGTCAAAGAACTCTTTTTCCGGTTTGTTTCTTCGGAGCATCTGTCGATGTTCCTACCGGAGATGTGGAGAATAACGGATTCGAACCGTTGACCCCCTGCGTGCAAGGCAGGTGCTCTAGCCAGCTGAGCTAATTCCCCTTAACTTTTCGTAGTCCCGAGCAGATTTGAACTGCTGACCCCTACATTATCAGTGTAGTGCTCTAACCAACTGAGCTACGGGACTAGCTATTTCCTGTTCATCTGTCTCTCTCGGTCCTGCTCCCTTAGGGGCGGGCACTTTCTTCTGATGTTTTTTTCTTCTTATTCAATCATATGTAACGTGACGAGTACCGATCCGCGATACTCTAGAAAGGAGGTATTCCAGCCGCACCTTCCGGTACGGCTACCTTGTTACGACTTAGCCCCAATTATCGGTTTTACCCTAACACGCTCCTTGCGGTAACATGCTTTAGGTACCCCCAACTTTCATGGCTTGACGGGCGGTGTGTACAAGGCCCGGGAACGTATTCACCGCGTCATTGCTGATACGCGATTACTAGCGAATCCAACTTCATGGGGTCGAGTTGCAGACCCCAATCCGAACTGTGAATGGCTTTTAGAGATTAGCATCATATTGCTATGTAGCTGCCCGCTGTACCATCCATTGTAGCACGTGTGTAGCCCCGGACGTAAGGGCCATGATGACTTGACGTCGTCCCCACCTTCCTCTCTGTTTGCACAGGCAGTCTGTTTAGAGTCCCCACCATGACATGCTGGCAACTAAACATAGGGGTTGCGCTCGTTGCGGGACTTAACCCAACACCTCACGGCACGAGCTGACGACAGCCATGCAGCACCTAGTTTCGTGTCCCGAAGGACGGATGCGTCTCTGCATCCTTCACTAACTTTCAAGCCCGGGTAAGGTTCCTCGCGTATCATCGAATTAAACCACATGCTCCTCCGCTTGTGCGGGCCCCCGTCAATTCCTTTGAGTTTCACCCTTGCGGGCGTACTCCCCAGGTGGATAACTTAACGCTTTCGCTGGGACGCTGGCTGTCTATCGCCAACATCGAGTTATCATCGTTTAGGGCGTGGACTACCAGGGTATCTAATCCTGTTCGATCCCCACGCTTTCGTGCATCAGCGTCAATACCAGCTTAGTGAGCTGCCTTCGCAATCGGAGTTCTAAGACATATCTATGCATTTCACCGCTACTTGTCTTATTCCGCCCACTTCAAATGGATTCAAGCCCGTCAGTATCAAAGGCACTGCGATGGTTGAGCCACCGTATTTCACCCCTGACTTAACAGGCCGCCTACGCACCCTTTAAACCCAATAAATCCGGATAACGCTCGGATCCTCCGTATTACCGCGGCTGCTGGCACGGAGTTAGCCGATCCTTATTCTTCCAGTACATTCAGCCAGATACTCGTATCTGGGGTTATTCCTGGACAAAAGCAGTTTACAACCCATAGGGCAGTCATCCTGCACGCGGCATGGCTGGTTCAGGCTTCCGCCCATTGACCAATATTCCTTACTGCTGCCTCCCGTAGGAGTCTGGTCCGTGTCTCAGTACCAGTGTGGGGGATTCTCCTCTCAGAGCCCCTAGACATCGTCGCCTTGGTAAGCCGTTACCCTACCAACTAGCTAATGTCACGCGAGCCCATCTCTATCCTATAAATATTTAATCAACCGAACATGCGAACTGTTGATGTTATGCGGTCTTAATCTCTCTTTCGAGAGGCTATCCCCCTGATAGAGGTAGGTTGCTCACGCGTTACGCACCCGTGCGCCACTCTCACCATCTTCGAGCAAGCTCTCCGACGGATCCCGTCCGACTTGCATGTATTAGGCCTGCCGCTAGCGTTCATCCTGAGCCAGGATCAAACTCTCCATTGTAAAATGAAGTTTTTGATTCCAACTATTTATAAATAATCAGAATTCTTTTTTATATCTCTGATCTTGGATCGAATGGAACAATTACTTGAATTTGTTCATGACTTTCGTCTGTCTACTCGTCACGCTTACATGATTGTGTTTTCTTAAAGAACTTTGTCGCTTCAACTTCCGTATCCGCTATATTCCGATGGACATTGCGCCCCTCTTTATCTTTTTTGTTTTCCCTCCGTTTCCGTTGGGACTGCAAAGGTAGAAATCTTTTCTGAACTTCCAAAAAAATTATGAACTTTTTTTTCTTTTCTTTTTTTTCGATTTCCGCGTTTAACTCACATTAAACCCTTCTTTTTTCAAGGTTTCTTCTCTCGAAGCAACCGTTCCTCCCTTGCGGAGTGGTGCAAAGATAGGAAGTTTACAAACAAACTTCCAAGCCTTTTGTTCTTATTTCTTTCATTTTGGACATAACTGCCTGGAAGGATGGGAGATTCTTTTTCGAAAGGGCCCTACCGGAGCAGAACTGCAGGGAAAGATGGCCGGTGAAAGGTTCTGCGGGCAGGGGAGTACAGCGAGGTATCTTTCACAGGTTGTATGCAGCAGACAGCGCCGAGCTGAATGTAAACGGCCTGCCGAATGCGTAGTATAGGACGGCCGATCGAAGGCATCAAAGACGCTATCATGTTATAGGTTAGTTTAGGGTTTAGTTAGGGTTAGTTTAGGTTTAGTATAGGTTTAACCCATACTAAACCTAACTTAAGGCTAAGCTATAGGTAAACAAAAACTACACTAAGGGATAAAAAGAGTAAAATTGATACATTATTAGCCTGAAACATCGTATTCACTTCATCTTTATCTAGGCAAAACCCCATCAAGGAGATGTATTATATGGAAATATTAGTGGATTAGCCATCTGGTTATACCAATAATGTATTTATTATAGCGCAGAGAATTAATCGCTATTGTAATAGCTCTTTTTTCTGTAAATTTGATGTAGGTTAATACATAATAAGAAGGCCTTATTTTTAAGAAATTAAAGATATTAAAGATACCTTTATTCGAAATAAAATCATATTGATCCATGATAGATTATGCTCAGCTTTTAAAACAGGTAGAAGAATACGCTGAAAATTATATTACAGAAAATATTTCAGTCTGCCACTGCTTCCATAATACGATACACACACGTTCCGTTGTAAGTTCGGCGGAGGAAATTTTACTGAATTATCAATTAGGAGAGGAGGATCACTTTATTGTTATTAGCGCGGCCTACTTTCATGATCTTGGATACGTTCAATCCAACAATGCCATTGGCCATGAAAAGAGAAGTGTCGAAATTGCTTTGGAATTTCTGAGAGAAAAAGGTATACCGCAGGGCATACAGGAAAAAATTAAAGGTTGTATTTTAGCAACTCGAATGCCTCAGGATCCAACAAATCTGCTTGAGCAAATTCTCTGCGATGCTGACTTATTTCATTTTGGAAGTGATGATTTTGTTACTAGAAATAAACTTATGAAAGCAGAAGCGGAAGCGGTGTTAGGAAAAGAGATTGACAAAGATGTATGGCGAGCCGGTACGATCAAACTCCTAATGAGCCATCATTACCATACCGAATATGCACAACAAAAACTTAATGCCAAAAAGGAGATGAATTTAAAAGAACTGGAAAAAAAACAAGAGAAATCCATCAAGAAAAACAAAGAAAATAAAAAAGAAGATAAGAAAGACAAAGAGAAAAGTGGCAAGCCTGAACGCGGAATAGAGACCATGTTCCGGATTACTTCATCAAACAATCAGCGATTAAGTGATATGGCAGACAATAAGGCTAATATTTTATTAACCGTGAATTCTATTATCCTTTCTGTCGTCATTGCAGTTTTATTTCGAAAACTAGATGCAAACGAACACCTTATAATCCCAACAATTATCTTAACAACTGCCGTGGTAGCCACCATGGTGATGGCTATACTCTCTACAATTCCTAAAATTCCATCCGGTAAATTTTCAAAAGACGAAATTCAACAAAAATCAGTCAATCTGCTCTTTTTTGGTAATTTTTACAAAATGAAACTCGATGATTACAACGAGGGTATGCAAAAGGTAATGGTCGATTCTGAGTTTCTATATGGCATGCTCACAAAGGATGTCTATTCACAAGGGGTGGTATTAGGAAGGAAATACAAACTTCTACGATACGCATATGGAGTTTTTATGTTTGGCCTTGTAATATCAGTCGTTTCTTTTATCGGAGCCACCCTATTTTAATTTCCGATAAAGACTGTCTAAATACTTCATAATCAAATCTATGTACTTTCTTTTTTTTATCCAAAAATTCCAATGAATTCAATCATTAGCTTACAATAGGCCAACATCAAGTATCGATGTTTTCCCAAATAAACTGCCATAACAAAAAACTTATACGGATGACGAAGAAAGATCTTTATATCAACAGAGACATTAGCTGGTTGTCGTTTAACGATAGGGTCCTTGACCAAGCCGGTCGTAAAGAGGTCCCTCTATTGGAAAAACTGCAATTTCTAGCTATTTTTTCATCCAATCTCGATGAATTTTATCGCGTTAGAATGCCTGTACTGATGGCTGGAAAAAAGATAATAAAACAAAATCCGCAGCAGCTCATCCCTAACATAGACATCGCTACATATAAAAAAGCGTCAAAATTCATCCACAAACAACAGGAAAAATTCGGGTTCCTACTCACTGATATTATTCAAGAATTAGCGAAAGAAAGTATATTTTTTATTTACAACCAAGCTATCCCAGCAGAAATAAATGGCCTAACTGCACACTATTTCTTCAATACAATTGCTTCCTATCTGCAAATTATTCCGATCGATGATACGTCATTTTTTCCAGACAATAATCAGCTATACTTCGCCGTTGAGGATGAAAATACAGGAGCAGTAACTTTTCTAAACATCCCATCAAACTATATCAGTCGATTTTTCACCTGCGAGACCAATAGCGGCAAATATGTTGTCCTAATAGATGATATTATCAAAGCATTTCTGCCCACGGTTATACGAAATTTATCATTAAGTTTCTATTCCTTTAAAATCACAAGAGATGCCGAGTTAAATCTTCAAGACGAATTTGAAGGAGATATTGCACAGAAAATCGAAGCGGAGCTCAATAAACGTGATCTTGGCTATGCGACGCGCTTTCTTTATCAACCTAATCTACCAGAGCGGCTAATTGAAAGACTGGCAACCTTATTCGACCTACGGAAAAGTAGCATTGTTGAAGGCGGAAACTATCACAATCTGAAAGATCTGTTTTCATTTCCGATTAAAATAGCGGAACTTTCTTATCCAAAACAGCTGCAAATCAATAAGAATCAGAATTTCAGGGAATCTATCTTTGACCAAATAGACCGAGAAGATCTGTTAATCTGTGCTCCCTATGAATCGTTCGACCCCATACTGCGTTTTTTTAATGAAGCTGCGATAGATCCAACCGTAGATGAGATTTACACGACCTTATACCGTATCGCCGGTGATTCGCGTATTGCACAGGCACTCGCTACCGCAGCAAAAAATGGAAAAAGAGTCAATGTATTTGTCGAATTGAAAGCGCGCTTTGATGAAGCGAATAATATTCATTGGGCTCGGTTAATGAAAGAACAGGGCGTCAAAATCACCTACAGTATCCCAAACTTAAAAGTTCATGCCAAAATAGCACTGGTCAAACGTCAGGCAGGTCTACAAAGTGCTTTACTGGGTACAGGAAATCTAAACGAAAAAACAGCTAAGGTTTATACAGACTATTTCCTCATCACTTCCAATAAGCTGCTGACCCAAGAATTAAATTTGCTATTTGAGTTTCTTCCAGCCCGAAGGAAACCCCACAACCCAAATGAACTATCATTTAAGCATCTACTAGTAGCACAGTTCAACCTCAAGCTTACGTTTTTAGAGCTGATTGACAAAGCCATCCATGCAGCTCAAGCTGGAGCTCCAACAACAATAAAAATTAAATTAAACAATCTGGAAGAAGAATCGTTAATCAAGAAATTATATGAAGCGAGCCGGGCAGGCGTACGGCTAGAGTTGTTGATCAGGGGTATCTGCAGACTAAAACCGCAGGTACCAGAACTAAGTGAAAACATCACCGTGAAAAGGATTGTAGGAAGATATTTAGAACACGGAAGAATATTTATTTTTCAATATCAGACCCAAACGCTCGTTTATCTCGGCTCATCAGACTGGATGAACCGTAACATTTACCGCCGTATAGAAACCTGTTTTCCGTTACTGGATCCGAAATTGGCACATCAAATACAGGAGATGTTCGATATCCAGTTTTCGGACGACACCGAAGCTACATCACTGAATGACAAGGGGCAAAACCAAGCGATAGAAACACAGCATAAAAATGTTTCGCAACAGCAAATCCTTGATTATTTAAAAGCTAAATGGAACCGTATATCTATTCAGTTAAGTAATTCATAACAACATAAGTAACTTGAAAGTCCGACTCTAAAAACATGGCATCTAAGCTCGTTCTGAAACGCCCCGACCACATCAATTGAAAATATAATAATAGAAATATGAAAAAGCCCATCCTACATACAACAGCTATCTTAAGTCTAGTCTCGGCTATTTTTCTCGCCTGCAACCCGAATAATACAGCCAAGGAAAATAACAACAAGCTCGCTCATGTTCAAGCTGAAAAACCGCAACAAATACCCTATGCGTTATCTTCGGGCATAAAAATGAGTTTGCCAGACGAATTGTTAGAAATATCCGGAATAGCCTTCCTCGCGGGACAGGATGACGATATTTATGCCATCCAAGACGAGCAGGGCTTTCTTTATAAGTTTAACCAACCGACACAAAAAGTCACGTTCAACCCTTTCGGAAAAGATGGCGACTATGAGGATATCTCGATAAGCAATACACATTTCTTTATCTTAAAGAGCAATGGCAGCATCTATTCCTTTCCGATTGCCGAAAAGGACGATATAAAAAACGTTGTTGAACAGAAAAATTTACTCCCAAAAGGAGAGTACGAGGGACTTTTTGTTGACCGCGAAAGTAACCAGGCATACGTATTATGTAAAGAATGCAAGGTCGATAGAAAACAACCGCAAACCTCTGGCTATGTCTTTTCAATTGACGAGCATGGTCAATTTCAGCCGAAAGGAGAATTTGCCATCCAGCTTGATCAACTTCAGGCATTTGATGCTAAAATTAAGAAAACGTTCAAACCCTCCGCGTTAGCTAAAAAAGCAGACAGTAAGGAATGGTATATCTTATCTTCTGTCGACAAAACCCTTGTGGTCACCGATGAGAATTTTCGTGTAAAATCGCTCTCTCCATTAGATCCGAAGATCTTCCCTCAACCTGAAGGCATTAACTTTGATTCAAAATTCAATCTTTACGTCAGCAGCGAAGCCGGTAATCAGGATAAAGGGATCATTTATAAATTTGAACAAAAATAGGCATGCAAAAGGTTGTACCATTCTTTCTTATTTTTCTTGCTAGTCATGTTTATTCACAACAAAAACATACACAGTCACCTGCACAGCAGGGTAAGTCCTTTGCTAAAACCGTCATCAAGGACAGTGTAAGTATCGTTGCAAATGCAAAATATGGTAAAGCCAGTAAATTCAAAAAGTTCTTCCTTGGCGAAAACTACCGCAAAGAATGGGCTGCGGAAACCACTCTGCCGCTGCTTCAACTTTCAACATTATATGGGGGTCTGCGTCCTGTTAAACAAGGCGGTGGAATGCAATCGGTTTCTTTAAGACTAACAGATTCTATGGGAAGGGAATGGGCGTTGCGATCGGTCAATAAAAGAACTGAATCCCTTATACCAGAAGAATTGCATGGTACCTTTGTGCAGGATGTATTGGATGATGCCACCAGTGCCCAGCATCCCTATTCCGCGCTGATGATACCCGCCTTGGCCAATGCCGTAAACGTCGCACACGCTCATCCAATCATTGGCGTTGTAGCACAAGATAGCCTATTAGGCGAATATGCTCCACTTTTTGAACATACAGTAGCTCTACTGGAGGAGCGTGAACCGCTCGGAGATTCAGACAATAGTCCTAAAACTGTGCGAAAGTTGCAGGAAGATAATGACGACAATTTTAAAGCCAAAGCGTACCTACGCGCAAGGATGTTGGATGTACTGGTCAGTGATTGGGACCGACATGAGGATCAATGGCGATGGTACGATGAGAATCAAGATAGCACAGATCAGGATAAAGACTATATTCCTATTCCCCGCGATCGCGACCAGGCACTGCGTGTCACGCAAGGTTTCCTGATGAAAGACATCTATCAGCAATTTGTCAATCCGGTCATGCAAGGATTCACAATGGGCATTCCCGACATTCGCTATTCTCTTTTCAAATCGCGATTCTTAAATGCTCATCCGAGCAACCAGCTCTCCCACAGGGAATGGACGAAAGAGGTCAAGCAATTTGTAGCACGCCTCACAGATTCTGTGTTATGGCAATCCGTACACAGCCTCCCGCAGTCATCCATTACTATTCGTGGAGAACAAATCTTCAAAACACTTCAAAGCCGCCGTGATGCACTGCCCACTGCGATGGAAGAGTATTACAATTTTATCAATAACATTGTCGATATTCATCTCAGCGACAAAAACGAAAAAGTAGAAATATGGAGCACCGGAAGTAAAAACTTAAAAGTCAAAGTTTCGAAGATCAACAAAGTGGGCAAAGTCACCAAAACTTTGATGGACAAAACCTACAAAAATACCCTTACAAAAGAGATTCGCCTTTATTTAGGTGATGGAAAAGATTCTGTTTTCATCGACAATGCACAATCTCCCATCAAACTAAGAATTATAGGCGATAGCACACCAAAGACTTATACTATCAATCAGAGCAGATCAAGGATACATCTTTACGAAAACACTAAAAATTCTGTTATGCTCGGTGAAAAGAACAAAATAAAGCTTCATTATGCCCAAGATAGCATCAATACACAATTTGTTCCGGTAAACTTGTACAATACTTGGCTTCCCTTGGTTACTGCCGGCTATAATGCAGACGACGGTATTTCCCTCGGACTCGGAGCAGCTTACACACATCAGCGTGGCTTTAGAAAAAGCCCCTTTACCTATAGGCAACAGCTCACCGTAGCAACCGCCTTTCGCACTGGAGCGTATAAAATTCACTATAGAGGCGAATGGACTGCTGCCGCCGGCGATGCTGATATTGTTATCGATGCCTTAGCAAAAGCTCCTGACAACACACAGAATTTCTTCGGCGTAGGAAATAACTCACCATTTTTAAAGGAACAGTATGGTGCAAAATATTACCGAAGCAGATTTAATATCTTCAATATCAATCCACAGTTAAGATGGAAACCTTCATCCACATTAAACATTGCCGTAGGTCCACATATCCAATTTTATCACTTAGATCCAAATGAGAATGAAGATCGATTTATTCTAAATCCTCAGGCTTTACATTCTTACGATAGCCTGTCAATTACAAAAGACAAAGCTTTTGCAGGTATCAATGCTTTTTTAACACAAGACTCACGCAATCGAAAGATTAATCCAAGTAAAGGAATCTATATCAAAGCCGATTTGAATTCTTATTTTGGACTCAATCAGTATTCAAAAAATTCGGCGCAGTTAAATGCTGCGATAACTGGATATTTTAGTGTACTCAATAAAGGCATTATATTCGCCAACAGAACGGGCGGGGGAGCAGTTGTCGGAAATCCTACATTCTATCAATATTTATTTCTAGGCGGTCACGAAAACCTTAGAGGGTTTCGCCAATATCGATTTGCAGGACAGCAGATGCTTTACAATAATTTAGAGGCACGTCTTAAAATAAAGGATGTCAAGAGCTATGTTCTTCCAGGTGAATTCGGACTCATGGGCATGTACGATATTGGTAAAGTATGGGCAAAAGGCTACAATAGTGGTAAGTTTCATCAAGGTGTGGGTGGGGGCGTATATTACATCGTCGCAAATGCACTTCCCTTGCATTTTGTGATGACAAGATCGGATGAAGGCTGGTACCCTTATTTCAGTACAGGTTTCCGCTTCTAAAATTTTAAATCTTTCTGCTCTTTCCATTGGAACGAACAAAAAAAAGTATATTAATGGTAATTTTTTTCAAATGCAGTGATCAGTTGAAATTCTAGAAGATCTTATATTATGTATACACCCCCTGCATGATACGGACATCATTGATGGGATCATCGAGCACTTAAGATTGGAGGATGCACAAGGCCCTGTCAGCCTAAAAGCAATTTGCTTTTAGGTGAATTTAAACTATCAGGATTTCTCTTAAATTTGTCCATGGAAGGGAAGTTGTTCCAATTGGCAGTGCTTCTATACAATGCGGCACCAACTGGAGATTATAATGAAAATTACTTAAAAGGATTACCATGATTACAGATGCCAACTATTTTTATCTAAGCGATTTGCTTGGCACTTTATTTTTTGCAATATCAGGTACCCTGTCAGCAAAACGTAAGGATATTGATATTTTTGGAGCGGCCTTTTTAGGTTTTGTTACCGCCATTGGCGGGGGATCAATGCGGGACATTTTTTTAAATCTGCGCCCAGTCTGGGTAAATGACAGCAATTATCTCATCGCTATTTTCATCGGAATTTTAATTGCCATTATCTTCAATAGACAG
The DNA here is from genome assembly GCF_030818895.1 of Sphingobacterium zeae. NCBI lineage: Bacteria > Pseudomonadati > Bacteroidota > Sphingobacteriia > Sphingobacteriales > Sphingobacteriaceae > Sphingobacterium > Sphingobacterium zeae. The sequence continues at coordinate 451,131 of NZ_JAUTBA010000001.1, read as the reverse complement.
TTGTATGGTTATTATCGTACATTAACACTTTTTGATGCCATCGGAATTAGCTTTTTTACCATACTAGGGGTACAAAAGTCACTCAACTATGAAAGTAATACCTATGCTGCCATTATCTTTGGAATGTTTACCGCAGTATGTGGAGGCATGACACGCGATGTACTTTTGAATGAAACACCACTCATCTTTAAAAAAGAAGTATATGCTACCGCCTGCTTAGGTGGTGGTCTCATCTATATTTTATTGGTGCACCTTGATTTTGATATTTCATGGGCAGCATTTATCGGAGCTGCAGTCGTATTTTTTATACGAATGACGGCCGTTAAATATCGTTTATACTTACCTCGCCTGGATTGAGTGGAATCCCTTACACCGATTAGATTCGCTGTCAGAGGTTTTGATGGACTATTTATTCGGTTTCAACAGTAAATTTTAAAAAGGAATGGAACGATCGAACCTTGAGCTTCGAAACTCCAATCGCTAAACAAGGAAATGTGATAAAAGAAAAAGCGTTAGTCTGTACTAACGCTTTTTCTTTTGCTGTGGGAATCGCATTTTATAACCAACGCGGATATTTCCTTTCGAAATAGCATCCAGCCGACTTTTCAACATCGTTTTTTTAAACGTGCTCAATTTATCGGTAAACAACTTTCCTTCAATATGATCATATTCGTGCTGAACCACACGCGCAGCCAAACCAGTGAGATCCATTTCGTGTTCCTCGAAGTTTTCATCCAGGTAATTGATGCGGATATTACGATGACGTAATACATCCTCGTTGATATCTGGAATACTTAAGCATCCTTCTCCGAAAGCCCATTTCTCACCAGATTCTTCTACCATGATGGGATTGATAAAAACCTTTTTGAACGATTGGAGCATTTCTTTATTTTCTTCATCATCTTCTGCAAAAGGGGTTGCATCGATAACGAACATACGTATAGGCAAGCCTATCTGCGGTGCCGCCAAGCCAACACCATGCGCCGCATACATGGTATCGAACATATCATCAATCAATTTCTTTAAATCAGGATAGTCTTCATCTATTTCTTCAGCGACCTTTCTTAATACAGGATCGCCATACGCCACTATCGGAAGTTTCATATATAAATAATTATTTATTTAAGTGCAGATACCTCCAATTATAGGAGTTCATTACACGTCGTTTGTTCTTAAAGATCATTTCGTACCTATTGAAATTTTGCACAATTAAATTTTGGTTCATGTCCGAATAATTTCTGAACCTGATTCGCTCTGCTTTTAAACCAAGGATACGTTGTAGCTCCATTATACGCTCGCTTACAAAGGTACGGATAATTATTAAAATCGAATATTTCGTGGAGACATCCACAAAAGTTACTTTTGTTTTATGGATCCATCGTTTATACATCTGTCAACACAGTTTAAGCTTAGACTTGAGCAAGCGCTTGAAGTCTCATTAAAACTCTTTGAAATTGATGGATTTTTACAAATATCCTCCCTTGAATTAACAACAATCATCTTGTTATATCCTAACAATAAACCTATTAGGAGCCAAACTTCCGAACCTTGTATCCATATCGATGAAGACCTATTAACAACCAAATTTGAACTCCTCGTTAAGCGTATTGTTTCGCGAACTAAAAATAACAAATCTATCTTCGCACGCAAGACTGTGGTGGCACGGATCGACAAAAAGACAAGCTTACAGTTCCTCGTGGAACATCATTTACAGAGTGCACTGCCAGGTAAATACCGTTATGGACTTTTTGAGAAGGGCGAGCTTGTTGCTGTCGCTATATTTTCTGGAGGGCGCCGCATGATGGACAGGGAGGATGACTATCGTTCGTTCGAGCTTATACGCTTTTGTAACAAAGCGGGATTTAATGTAATTGGCGGGTTAAGCAAATTAATCAAGGCTTTCTGCAAAGACTTCTCACCTGGAGATATTATGACCTTCACCGATCGCGATTGGAGTCAGCACTCCTCTTTGGAAAAAATAGGCTTTGTTGTGAAGGAAATAATAGCTCCGATCAACTTTTGGGTAGCAGACACAAAAAGACATGTTTATCGCAATAAAGAAGAGTTAAATGCATTAGTTAAGCAATATCCGCATGGCCTTCCAAAGGAAAATATGGGTAGCATCAAGATGATTTTATACCTAAAATAAGCTAAATTGTGTATATTGTACACTGTAAGGGTTTGAAAAATAAATAATCAAAAAATAATAACGTTATGAAGAGAAAACTTCGCATGGGTATGGTTGGAGGCGGTAATGATGCCTTTATTGGAGCTGTACACCGTATTGCCGCTTTTATGGACGGCAAGATTGAGTTAGTTTGTGGTGCTTTTAGTATCGATCCACAAATTTCAAAACAATCTGGAGAAGACCTATTTGTAGCACCTGAGCGTGTCTATTTAAGCTATGAAGAGATGATCGAGAAAGAATCTTTGCTTCCTGAAGGAGAGCGCATGGATTTCGTAACGATCGTAACACCGAACTTTCTCCATTTCGCTCCAGCCAAATTAGCCCTGGAAAAAGGCTTTGATGTCGTGGTGGAGAAACCGATGACTGTATCTGTTGAAGAGGCAAAAGAATTACAAGAAACTGTAGAGCGCACAGGTCGCACACTGTGCCTTACACATACTTATTCTGGCTATCCGATGGTTAAACAAGCAAAAGCGATGGTCAAAGAGGGTCACTTCGGAAAGATCAGAAAAATTGTTGTTGAGTACCCTCAAGGTTGGTTAAGCCGGTTAACAGAACGCGAAGGTAATGCTGGAGCAGCCTGGCGTGCAGACCCAAAACGCTCAGGTAAATCGTTGGTTATGGGTGATATCGGTACACATGCTGCACATTTGGCAGAATATGTATCTGGTTTGAAAATCGAAGAATTATGTGCAGACCTAACAACATTTGTTGAAGGCCGTCTATTGGATGACGATGGTTCGGTACTTTTACGTTTTGAAAATGGAGCAAAAGGTGTATTAATGGCCTCCCAAATTTCTGCAGGCGAAGAAAATGCCGTTCGCATCCGTATCTATGGTGAAAAAGGTGGATTGGAATGGGCTAATGAAGATCCTAACAATTTAATCATTAAAATGCTTGATCAGCCGCGTCAGCTTTATCGTACAGGAAATGCTTATGGTGCTCCCTATACATTAAGCTCATTTGCAACACACAACACCCGTGTCCCGGCTGGTCACCCGGAAGGTTTATTGGAATCATTTGCAAATATCTATCGTAATTTTGCTGCGACTGTGACTGCAAAGCGTGAAGGAAAAACTCCTACTCCTGAACAACAAGATTTTCCAACAGTATATGATGGCGTAAGAGGTATGGCTTTTATCGATACTGTCGTAAAAAATAACGAAGGAACAGAAAAATGGACTAAATTTGTTCTGTGATAGACAGATTAAATCCTATACTTTCTCTTTTGGAGCAGCAGGCTGTTCTAAAGGAGAAAGTTATCGTTATCCTAGGGCCAACAGCCTCAGGAAAGACCAAATTAGCTGTACAGCTGGCGCAACAAGTTAACGCTGAAATTATCAGTGCAGACTCCCGTCAGATTTACCGGCGAATGGACATCGGCACGGGAAAAGACCTATCCGAATATCAAAACATTCCCTACCATCTCATCGATATTCTCGAGCCGGGAGAACGCTATCATCTCGGAAAGTTTATAACAGATTTCCACCAGGCCCAACAATCAATCGCAGCAAAGGGAAAATATACCATCCTTTGTGGTGGCACGGGCTTGTATATCCAAAGTGTTATCCAACAAAATCCGTATGCATTGATCCCCTCAGTCGAAGGACTGAAAGAGTCCTTGCTTGAGTATTCAGAAGTTGAGCTATTAAAGCGCCTTCAGGAATACGCAGCGCCAGCAAATTTTCAGATAGATCTCTCCACCAAAAAACGTATGATCCGAGCAATAGAAATACTCGAATTTTTAAAGCTTCATCCCGATCACCTCAGTCCGCAACGGGCGATTGACAGCATTGTTATCGGATTAAATCCGCCCTTGGAAACAAGACGTGCGCACATTAGCCAACGACTAGAACAACGGTTGAAAGAAGGCTTTTTGGAAGAAGTGTACGGGCTCTTGACAGAAGGTATTACACACGAGCAACTTCAATACTATGGTCTGGAATATAAATATGCCTCGCTACATCTGCTTGGAAAGCTCGATTACACTGCTTTCACCACAAAACTGGAGACCGAAATACACCGCTATGCAAAACGGCAAATGACTTATTTCCGTAAAATGGAGAAAGATGGCATAATGATCCATTGGGTTTAAGAACAGACAAATAGAAGCCATATAAAAACAAAAAAGGGCTAGTATCACTACTAACCCTTTTCGTTAATCTCTTTCTATTATAACTTGATTTCTTCATCCTTCGCATTGAAGAAATGGAACTCAGTTAGGTAATATGACGTCATTGGATTTACTTTAATCCATTTTCCGTACTTCATGAACCATTTCATTCTTTTAGAAATCAAACCAGACTTAATGTAGGCGTCTATATAAGGGTGAACACATAAGGTCACCTTTTTTTCGTTTTGTTCTTGAAGAATAAATTTCAAATTATTTTCAATATCATCCATCACGACAATACTAGATCGGATCTCACCTGTACCATCACAAGCCGGACATTTTTCGTTTGTGACAATATTCATTTCAGGTCTGACGCGCTGACGTGTAATTTGTACCAATCCAAATTTACTTGGTGGTAAAATCGTATGTCTAGCTCTATCCGACGCCATACATTCTTTTAAGAACGTATACAGCTCTTTTCGATGATTGGGTTTATGCATATCGATAAAATCGACGACTACAATTCCGCCCATATCACGCAAACGCAGCTGTCGCGCAATTTCTTTTGCTGCTTCCATGTTAACAAGCAATGCATTGTCTTCCTGATTCTCCTTATTTGCAGAGCGGTTACCACTGTTGACATCAATAACATGTAAGGCTTCGGTATGCTCAATAACGAGATACGCACCACCTGGTAATGTCACCGTTTTGCCAAAAGCTGCCTTGATTTGTTTTTCAACTCCAAAATGATCAAAAATTGGCTCTTTATGTTTATAAAGCTTGACAATTTTCTCCAAATCTGGAGATATATCGTGTATATATGATTTTGTTTCTTCGAAGATCGAAGGATCATTAACATAAATATGCGAAAACTCGTCGGTCAAAATATCCCGTAGAATAGTGGATGCACGATCCATTTCTCCAAGAACCTTTTGCGGCGGTTCGGCATTACGAAGACGTTTGGTAAATAGCTCCCATTTTGAGATCAGGTCCAATAAGTCACGTTGTAGTTCTTCGACCCCCTTACCTTCAGAGACTGTGCGGATAATCACGCCAAAATTTGCAGGCTTAATTCCTTCGACAATCTTCTTGAGGCGGTTGCGCTCATTACTACCTTTGATACGCTTGGAAATGGAAACAGTACTTGAGAAAGGTACCAGAACGACAAAACGACCTGCTATTGAAAGGTCTGAACTCAGACGCGGTCCTTTTGTTGAAATGGGTTCTTTGGCGATTTGTACTGGCACGAGCATATTTTTGCTCAAGACATCAGAGATCTTACCAGCTTTATCGATATCCTTTTCAAGTTTTAAACTATTGAGCAGTTTCTCTTGATAACTGCCATTCTTTACTATACGGGTAAGCTTTAGCAAAGATTGAACTTGAGGACCCAAATCTAAATAATGTAGAAAAGCATCCTTTTCGTAGCCTACATCTACGAATGCTGCATTAAGCCCTGGCATAATTCGCTTAATACGTCCGAGATAGATATCTCCAACGGCGAAGTTATTATTTGCGGGCTCACGGTTAAGTTCAACAAGCTGCTTATCTTGAAGTAAAGCAATAGTTACCCCTTTATCAGGAGTTGAATCGATAATTAATTCCTTTACCAAAAGCTACTCATTTTTGATACCTATGCAATATCCTATCGCAATCTTTGGTATCCGATTAAACATTTAAAGAACGTTGTTACGAAAAAAACAATCTACATACCCTTCACAGACATGTAGATCGTTTCGTAAAGCTATCTCAGCAAAATGGGCCAAGATGTTTAAAAGCTCATCACAAGACTATTTTTTCTTGTGTCTATTTTTTCTTAAACGTTTTTTACGTTTGTGAGTAGCCATCTTGTGTCTTTTTCTTTTTTTTCCGCTTGGCATAGCTAAATTTTTTAATGATTATAAAATAATAAATTAATTACTTGCTCAATTCAGCAATCTTTCGATCAATGAATTGTGATAGGGAAGGATCGGCTGCCAGTTCCTTACTTTTTTGAAAAGCAGTCACAGCTTCCTTTTTCATCCCAATATTTTCGTAGCCCGTGGCTAAGTAAAAGTATGACTCAGCATCGGGTTTTTGATCGATAACGGTCTTAAAACGCTCGATAGCTTTGTCAAACTGACGGGACTGTAATGAAAACAATCCCAAAGTTTTATTTGCCTCTAAATTTTTAGGATCTGCAGCAATGACTTCCCGCAATAAGGCAATACCTGCCATGGGGTTATTCGTTCCCGATACCATTGCGGCACCTAATCCTGTTTTTGCGTCCAAACTACTTGTATTCGCTTTTAACGCCGCCTCATAGGCATGAATAGCATTTTGATTCAACGCCTGCGATAAAGTAGAATCTTGCAAATTTGTATAAGCAGCACGATACGCATTACCTGCTTTCAACCAATACTCAAACTTGGGTGAAACCTTTGCCATTTCCTCATACACGAAAGCCTGAGGGGCTGGTTTAGCGACATCATCCCACTTATCTGCCAACTGTTGCAACAGCTTTACCTTATCCTCTCCAGAAGCTTTTGCAACTTGGCCCTCAATATCGGAAATTTCTTTGACTAAACTAGCATCTAAACCTTGTTTTGTCATCGAAGATATATTTTCCAAATTTATTTCATTGGAAGGCTTCGATTCAGATGCTGCAGCAGTTTGTTTTTCTTTGTTCACCAAACCTTTAATAGGCTGCGCCAAAAGCACAGCAACCAAGGCTACTACTGATCCTATTACTATTATCTGTTTGGTTTTTGCCATGTTAATCTATTTTAAAGATTATTTATTGCCATTCTTTACTTTCTCTACGAAAATTTTAGCTGGCTTGAAACTAGGAACAAAGTGTTCAGGGATAATGATTGCTGTATTTTTTGAAATGTTTCTTGCAGTCTTCTCAGCTCTTTTTTTGACTACGAAGCTCCCAAAACCTCTGACATATACATTTTCTCCTCCGATCATTGCGTTTTTGACAACTTTAAAGAACGCCTCTACGGTTTCTTGAACATCTACCTTCTCTAAGCCAGTTTTGGTAGAGATCTCTGCAATAATTTCTGCTTTAGTCATATCTATTTTACTGTAATTATTTATTTTTCAACCCTTAAGCCAACTAATGTTTGGGGATGCAAAAGTATTGTTTTAAAATGAGTAATGGAAATTATTTAAATACTTTTTTGATAAATAAGCCTCCAAAAGCCAAACATTTACAATCATTTAACGAGACCCTAGTTTTCTTCAACCACTAAAATAAACTGCAAAAATAAAAACAATTAGCTAATTTACAAGATGTTGACTCATTAGTTGCGCGATAAAACCTAATATATGCCAATAGCATGACTTAGCCGATTCAAATCCGCTTCGGTATGATGTGCATTCACCACAATACGGTTCAATAGCGGGTCTGTAGCAAGCGGATAGGGAAAGCTCGAAACCAATATACCTAACGCCATCAGTCTTTCATAAAGGTTGATATCCGCTGATGAAAAGATAGGAAAATTAGGTACAGCATTTAATCTGGAGATTACACGTGCATTGAAATAACTGCTGTTGTATTGCATTTTTTCGAATTGCCGTAAATAGATTTCCTCTCCATGTACAAATGCATATAAGCTCGCGGGCGAACTCGGAGATGCACCGCTATAGAAATTAGATTTTTTTAGGTTTTGGATGCGTTTCTCATCTGCCAGAATCAACCCCGCATCTGTTGCCAACCCTTTCGCTAATGAAGCCACGACAATCAGTTCAATATTAGCCAAATTAAAACGGCTCTTATCGAAAGAAATGCCATTTTTTCGTATAACACCAATTCCATGAGAATCGTCCAGCAGCAACAACACCCGCTTGCTTGGATCAATCTGTGCAAAGACAGTAAAGTCATAAATCTCCGGCTTCATATTATCGAGACTGTTGCTGACAATAATAAAGGATTTTTGCGCCGATTGGTTAATATATGCAACAGTTGAATTGGCCCAGTCAATAAAACTTCCCGCTACGTCAGGTTTTTCGTCGAACCACAGCGAGGGGTGACAGGAGGGGGCATACAGCAATTCTCCTTCGCCGGCCAATGTTTTAATCAAAAATTGAGTAGCCAGATATCCACTGGAAAGCAATAAGCTCGCTTCAAAATCAAAACGCCTTGCCGCATATCTTTCCGCTTGGTCATAGATTGCCTGTTGTACATTATTATTCCGCGAGGTACCGTTATTTATGCCATAGCGTTTTATACCTTCTATAAAAATAGCTGCATATGTGTGATCGGTTGCCAAACCTAAATACGAGGTTCCTCCAAAAAAAAGATATTCTTTGTCATCGACTGTAATAAGCCGGCCTGTTGGTTGTTCTAAACGCGTAAAATTATTCATGTTGGTGTTACCTATTCTTTTGCCCTGCGCTTCGGGACTTGCTATATATTGTGGATGAATCGAAAAAAAATATAATATTTTCGAAAGCCAGTTTAAATGATTGCTCGTAGCTATTTTCCACTTAGCCAATCACTTGGGAATGTTTCACTATTGGTACATCATAGCCATCAAGAATTCTAACACAGTCAACATTCGCACAGCAAACTAACAGTCATTTAAAATAGTTATTCGCTTTTTCTTGACTTAAATTACAGCGCACACTTCTGTTATCAAACAGTACTTTTCGGCATCAATTTACAGCATAAAATTGGGATACCTCAATTCATCACGATATTTTGACATTCCATCCACTCTTTTTAGCAGTAAATGGTACTATCACCCATATTTGACCAAAATATAAAGAAAAATGAAGCTGTTATTATCCTTACTATTTATCTCCATTAACATCCTATTTGCACAGTCTATTCTAAAAGGAAAAGTAGTCGGCAAAAATGGTAAACCTATTTATTTGGCCAATATTTATATCGATGGTAGCTACGATGGCGGCACCACAGATTCACTTGGCAACTTTGCTTTTGAAACGAATGAGCAAGGAGTCAAAATCATCAAAGCATCCGTTGTTGGCCTTCCCCTATATAGTAAGTCTATCCAACTGCCACAAAAAGAATTTCTGACTATACAAATGCTAGAAAGAGAAAATCGCTTACAGGAAGTCACCATTCAAGCAGGTATTCTGCAAGCAAATAGTTCTGGTAAAAACACCGTAATGAGCCCTTTAGATATCGTTACTACCGCAGGAAGTATGGGCAATATCATCAGCGCGCTGGCCACATTGCCTGGAGCACAGGTTGGAGGAGAAAATGGACGTCTTATGGTCCACGGTGGAGATGCTTCCGAAACACAGACTTACATTAATGGTATCAGAGTCGCCCAACCTTATACCGCAACGCCTAATGAAATTCCTGTCAGGGGCAGGTTTTCGCCCATGTTGTTTAAGGGCGTGAATTTTTCTACTGGGGGCTATTCTGCAGAATTTGGAAATGCACTGTCGAGCATTCTAGCCCTGAATACCGAAAACACGATAGAACAACCAAAAACAGAACTTTCGCTATCTTCCGTTGGATTAGGGTTAGGGCATACTTTACAATGGGACAAAAATTCGCTAACCTTCAACAGCAATTATACAAACCTAAGCCCCTATTCAAAAATTATTACACCAGACATTAATTGGACGAAACCCTATGAAAATGCCGCTGGAGAAATGATTTATCGCCATCAATTTAAAGAAGGCTTTCTAAATATTTATGGCGCTTACACTTTCGAAAATATGGGGCTTTACCAAGCAGACATCAATTACCCACACCCTGTCCCGGTGAAAAAGAAATCCAACAACGCCTATACTAATATCAGCTTCAGCCAGAATTTAGGGAACCGCTGGACGTTCGAATCGGGCATGGGCCTAGGCTATCTGACCGATAAGGTTCATTACGATGAGGTTTACCTACCTCATGATGAAAAGAGCATTCACTTAAAAGCAACATTGAGTAAAATCTGGAACAATAAGATTAAAAGCATTGGGGGAATAGAATACTTTGACACAAATTATCAAGAAGAATACCACCGGCAAGACCTTGACTATATGTATGGATTCCAGAACAAAATGACTGCTCTATATACTGAAACGACCTTTGGCTTCTTACCAAACTTGATCGGGAAGATCGGCCTACGAGAAACGTCTTCCAATTTGCAAAACAAGAAAACGTTAGAACCGAGGGCTTCGCTGGGCTACGCGTTAAATAAATATACCCAGCTCTCTGTTGCTTACGGGAAATTCCATCAGCAGGCACCTACACCAGTATTAAAATATGCTCCTCAACTCGACTGGTTAGGGGCCAAACATTATATCGCAAATTATTTCTATGCGCGTGGAGGACATTTACTTCGTTTAGAGGCATATTACAAAACTTACAACAACTTGGTTAAATACAATAGTTTAACGCCCCAATATAATAGCCAATATAGCAATAATGGAAGCGGAGATGTCAAAGGCTTTGACCTATTTTACAAAAACAGCAGCAGTGTAAAAAATCTACAGTACTGGATATCATATTCCTTCACAGACAGCAAGAGAAATGAAGCGAATTATCCGTCGACTGTTACTCCGCCTTATGTTTATAAACATAGTTTTAATATCGTTGGAAAATATTGGTTTTCTAGCCTTCGTTCACAACTCAGTTTGACGAACGCGTACGTATCGGGCAGAAATTATAACGACCCTAACCAAAGCTCCTTTATGGATGGTCACATCAGGGGTTATAATAATCTATCCATGAGCTGGTCATTTCTCTTTAGTCAACAAAAAATAATCCATTTCTCCGTCAGTAATATTCTCGGCGCTTCACCTATCTACGGTTATCAGTATGCAGATCAACCAAATACACAGGGAATTTATAACCGTAGACCGATTGTCCCTACAGCCAAACGATTTGTTTTTCTTGGCTATTTCTGGACGATCAGTAAAAACGACAAAGACAATCAACTGAATAATCTATAGGAAGCAACAGCTCATCTGGGAAATACGTCAGTTCATCCAAATTTGTTTTTAATTGAGAGCAACGATACGCAACTTCACCCCTGTAAACTAGAAAAAACAATAATAAAAATACTTACTACTAAACTAAAAATTATGAAATCGATTATTATCGTCATTATCTGCTTAATAAGCAGTACAACATTTGCACAGAGCAATTTTGAAAAAAGCATGGGGCAGGCCATGGGCTTATGGCAGTCAGGAGAGACACAAAAGGCGACAGCTCTTCTAGAACGTATTTCACAGGTAGAAAAAGACAACTGGATACCTGCTTATTACCAGGCAATGGTGTTTACAACTGCTTCTTTTAAAGAGAAAAATAAAGAAACACAAGCGAAATATATACAATCTGCGGAAGATATTTTGAACAGCACTGCACAAGACAATAATCCTGAATGGCTTATTTTACGGGCGATGAACAAGACCGCATTAATGATAACCGATCCAATGACAAAAGGTAGGGAACTGTCGCCTATCATCATAGCCCTTTATAAGAAAGCACTTGCATTGGCCCCCAATAATCCACGAGCAGTATTGGGCCTCGCAGAATTCCAAATGAACGCAAAAAAATATTTCAATCAAGATACCCGTAAAGAATGTGAGGATGTCAAGAAAGCACTATCTTTATTCAATGAACAAAAAGTCTCCATTCCCTTTGCACCATCATGGGGCAAAGATCGGGCAGAACAACTGTTAAAAGAATGCAATTAATACTTTGTGAAAAAAGCACCGTTTAAAGCAATTATACAAGCGTTATTGGCAAGCTTCGTCGTAAGCACTTATTTTGTGGTTATGGCCAAGCTTGACCATAACGATGTCCCTTGGACATCCATTATTTTTCACCCTAATATGGCCAGAGGTCTTTTATACGGATTTTTTCTTTTCCTAGGCCATAACTATCTGTCGAAATGGGTAGGGAATAAATACCCTAGCAGTAAAGATTTTGGGAAAAAGATGCTTATCTTTTATAGTGTCAGTTTCTTCCTGACCATAGTAGTCGTTTTTATTGTGAATGCTTTTTTCTCCGGCTTATTCTACCCAGATGCTACTAAAAGCTTCGCTCAACGCTTTCACCATTTTACTCATCAGCAGCGCGTTGCATACTACTTCCAAACGGCGATGATATCATGGTGCATTTCAATGATTTTTTTTGGTCTCTACTTTTATAAAAGGTTCAAAGACTATCAAATCAAGGAATCTCAACAAGAAAAGCAACTACTAACTGCACAATTTGAATCGCTAAAGAATCAACTCGATCCGCATTTTCTGTTCAACAGTCTAAATGTATTAAATAGTTTAATTGAAGAAAACCCCAAAAAGGCCAGCATGTTTACCACTGATCTTTCTAAAATCTATCGCTATGTTTTGGAGCACAAAGAGAAAAGTTTCGTCTCACTACAGGATGAGCTCACTTTTTCAACAGCTTATCTGAATCTATTAAGCCTTCGATTCGAAGCGGGAATTCAGATCGATTTAGAGATCGATGAAGAGCAGCGTAAAGGATTTATTCTACCTCTTTCACTTCAACTCCTGATCGAAAACGTGATCAAACACAATGTTGTTTCACTTAGAAAACCTCTTTTATTAAAGATTTATCGAAAAAATGATTACCTCTATGTTGACAATAATCTGCAAAAGAAGAAGGTGCTCCATGGCCACTCGGGAATCGGCCTAAAAAATATTCAGGAGCGGTATGCAATACTCTCCGATTTACCTGTGTATATTGAGGAAAGCGATACCCTGTTTTCAGTTGGGCTACCGATTATCAAAGAAATTGCACCCCACCCCCAAACTCTTCCGCTGTAACGGACACTAAATTAAGAACACAAAGATCCGACGACAAATAAGCATTCTATACAAGCCATGAAAATATTAATCATAGAAGACGAACTTCCATCAGCAAGACTACTGCAAAGAAAATTGGAGAACATGGGTTACACCGTATCTGCTGTACTGCAAACTGTCGAGGAGTCTGTAGAATGGTTTATGTCAAATACGGAACCTGATCTACTTTTTTTGGATGTGCAACTCGCAGATGGGGTTTCATTTGATATCCTCGAGCAGGTTAAGCCAAGTGCGGCTATTATTTTTACCACTGCATTCGATGAGTATATGTTACGTGCGTTTAAGCAAAACAGCATTGATTACTTACTTAAGCCGATTGATGATGAAGAATTGAAAAATGCAGTTGAAAAATTCCTTCATTTTAGGGGATCTAATACCCATTTCGACCTAATATCATTAGAAGCTTTATTTAGAAACGCTTTACCCACCTATAAGTTACGCTTTACAATAAAACTTGGCCAAAACATAAAACTAGTGACAACCCAGAATATTGAATGTATTTATAGTGAGAACAAAGGCACCTATCTCTATACCAATGAAAATGAAAATTATCTTTTGGATCAGACGCTGGACGTCCTGGTACCGCAATTGTCCCCTAAAGATTTTTTCAGGATCAACCGAAGCACTATCGTTCAATTTGATGCCATCAAAAGTATTGCTATACATTCCAATGCCCGGTTGAAAATATACCTTAAGCACTATACATCGGATGAGCTCATTGTTTCACGGGAAAGAGTCACTGCATTCAAGAAGTGGCTTGACATCTAGCCCAAAAGAGATTAGAACACTGTAGTACAATAAATTAAAATAGAAACAGACCATAATCAAAAACGATCTTGGCAAAGTAGGCTTTTGAAGTGTTTAATTAGGCTAACGAGACACAAAGAAAATCTAACTACATATTGATTCGATAATTTAGCGGAATACTGAATCGTAAAGATACTGCGAATCCCTTTATAGGGTTATAATCTTTTTTCTCATTGATTGAAAATCCATATCCAAAGTCAATATCCAATAAAGTCGCTAAGCTCAGCCCAACTTTCGGTGTTATAGTATAGGGACTAAGTTCTGTACGCAAAAACGGAGTCAGAACATATGTTTGAGGATAATAAGTTACCGCAGCCTCAGGGATGACGGCAAATTTCTTTTGAGTCCAGGTAAAGTTAGCTGTGGCATCGGCTCGCAAAATATGATCACCAACAAGAGGAAAAGCAAAATAAGCTCCACTTTTTATTATACTTCCCTTTTGAAATTGGTAGCTCAAGGTAGGGCCGATTAAGTAGTCTTGTGCTCTAACACGTCCAATAAGTGCCAATAAAATAAATACAACGAGAAAAAGATAGGGAATCTTACTTTGCATGCTTCTATTAATAAATATGAAAATTAAGCGGGATATTGACACCGACCGACACAGTAAACCCATCAATTGGCTTAAAATTTTTCTTTGTGTTATAGTCAAGTCCATAACCTATACCGAGATCAACAATAGAAAAGAGACTAGCTCCGACTTTAGGGGTTATCGTGTAAGGGGTGAGTTCTGCTTTCACAAAAGGGAACAGAACAAAATCATTTAGGTAATAGGTGAACCCCAATTCTGGAATGACAGTTGTTTTACCTCCCATCCAGCTGAAATTAGCGCCGGCATCAATTTTCATATATTGAAAATCATTAGGGGCAAACAATCCCCAGCCTGAAACTTTCAGAAAATTACCACTTTGATACTGATAACCTACGGAAGGTCCCCAAATCCATTTATTATGCTCCTTCCATGGTTGCTCTTGTGCCATAGAAGACATGGAAAACATAAAAATGATTGTAAATAATGATAATATTCTTAATTTCATCCAGCTAAATTACAAACTATAATCTAATTTTATGAATACAACAGGTACAGGTTAGAATAGTTTTAGTGGACAGAAAAATAATACAATCTAAGTATTCCGGTCAATAAAAGTAGGGCTTAGCTATTTTCTATTGCGGTAATATGCTGATTCTAATAAATTGTGATTTTTCATTTAAAGCACCTTCATCCCCCCAATAACCATTGATATGGTTAGCAGCGGTATAGATGCAACCATCTTTTCCCCAGAATATCAGGTCCTCTTTCCAAGTTGGCATCCACTTCTTAAACCTGACAAAAAGCATTGGTGAAACCTTACCTTGTTTCACGTGGAAGAGTTGTAAGTCGCCCGTGGACTCATAAGGATCAGCCAGCAAAGTCATGAGGTAACTTTTATCCGATGAAAAGAAGGGGGAGGCACCACACTCCACAATTAAATGACCGTCCAGTTTGTCAAAAAGGCGTACATCAGAACTTTCCCAATAATCCCCTTCCACTGCATAAGCATTTAGAAAATCATAATGCCCTTTGTACGAATACCGCTCTTCCAATTCACTATCGGTACCCTTATCCGTAAATATTAGTTTTTCCCCATTTTTCAAAGGCAGTTCCAATACCTTCCCATTTTTAAAATAAGACATGGTATCCTTTATCAAGTAGTCTTTCGAAGTTTTACGAGCTGCAGAAAAAGTTTGCTCATCGATCAATTCTAACCGGAGATATTTATCTAAAGAATGTCCCTTTTCATAATAGGTTTCTCGACCATTTATCGTAATAGAAACGATTAAGTTTAAATCTTTTGGTGATATTGTAATTTGGTCTTGTTTTCCCAGCTTCGACTTTGCGACATATATCTTTTCCCATCGCGTTACATCACCCTTTTCACCTTGTCCTCCTTTATAATCCCGTTGAATGCGATCCATGACGGCAACCCAATCCCCTTCCTCAGCAATAACATCGAGTTTGGTACCATAGGGATATTTTCCCAATACCGGCGCAGAGTGATCAGGCCCCTGACGAAGTTCAACGCCTGACCGATCAACCACATAGCTGCTTTTTAAAACCTTCGTCTTTTCATAGTCAATTGGCAAAGGAGGGAATTGCGCAGGGGTGATCGTATCCTTTACAGCTACTATTTTAACTATAGATGAATCTTTTGCACCTGTGCCTTTATCCTTTGTAGTGCGATCACAACTCAATGTTCCAATGGCTAAAATTGATCCGATCAAGAGCAATAGTGGTAAAAATAACAGTCTATTCATAAACATCAAGTTAGCCAATCTTATGCCAAAAAAAATACTGGTTTTCAGGGATTATTCAAGAGTTTGGGGCCACCAAAGCATCTATTGTGTCCACAACTAATGGTCAAATAATCTTAAAGAGGGTCATTTTGCAACAACACATGTACATCCACAAATGCCCTTTGAAATGAGATATACAATTAACTGTTCATCCATAAATTTCTCAACTTGACCTGTAGACCAGCATTCGTTTTCCGCGCATGCAAGATCGTCCATACAATCGCCATAAAAACAGTAAAAAAACGAAAGAAATTGCTCCATACATTTCCAGCGGCATTGTCAGCAACATCAAAAATCATCCAGGCTAAATTCATAAAAATATGAAGTGCGATCGGGATCCATAGATTGAACTTCCATTCGACATACAACCACGAAAAAAGAATACCGCCGAAGAACGTAACGCCAAATATCAAAACCAATTCTACCAAATCCTGACTCTGATAAAGGTGCAGTAAGGCAAATAGGAATGACGTCGCAAAAATGGATGGAATGAACCCAAGTCGGGTATAGCGAAAAACTAAACCAAAAAAATAGGCACGAAAGATGATCTCTTCAAAGAATCCTGAAGATACACTATTTATTAATAGCGTGTTTGGATCTATTTTGCGATTTATGGTAAAAATACAGGCGTAACCCAAGAACATCGGCAAGGTTGTCATTAGCCCAAAAGAAATCCCTTGTAGAAAAGAACCATTTAACCCGAATTTTGTGAAGATTTTATCTGATTCTTTTGGCTTAAGCAGCATTGCTCCCAAAAATAGTGGTAAAAGGCTTATAGAATAAGCGAACACATGCCCTAAAAATCGGCTAGGAATATAGTTAATTAGAGTAGATTGCAGTGTTGAAAAGAACAAATAATCAAGAATAAAATATATTCCGAAAAAAAGAAATAGTAGGAGCAGGTTTAAATTTTTAGTTTTCATCTTTTTTTTAAGCGAAATTATGCTCCAGTTTAGGAATACACAAAATTATGTGGTGTATGGCAAGTTTTAGGGATGATTGACAATAGCGCAGCTGGCCGTTGATTATAGATAGGGTCGAACGGATTCAATGGCAGACCTTGCAACGATGGCGAAATCGTCAACATCTGCAAAACGCAACAAAAAGCCTTGTGCAATTCTTTCCTTTACCAATATCTTTTCAAAATTGACAAGATATGATCGGTGACACCGGTGGATAGCCCCCGTATGTAGAAGCTGAGACAAGTGCGTCAATGTTATGCGTATCATGTGCTTCTTCAGTATACCCTCTTTTCTGAAGTAGATCATGCAATAATTGTCCATCGATTTTGCGAAAATAAAATCATCCGGCTGTAATGATAATGTTTGGCTTCCATTTGGAATACTGACTAATGTCAAAAAATGACAATCATTACCTTGACTTGATATCGCATCTGAGTTTATCGGCATTCCAATATTAAGCGGATTATTTTGTATAGGATGTGGACTACACCTATTTATTCGAAGCAAAAAATAAATCGTTCCAATTGGACTATAGAGTGACAGTGTATAAAATCCAATATAAGGGAGGTTGCTCCATTGTAGAGGAGCACCATTAATAATCCAACCATGATAGATGAAATTAAAAAAAATTGTCACCAGTAGCACAAGGGTGATACGAAACAACTCCATAGCAATCGTTTCGATTTTTGTACGTAAGACAAGAGAAACTAGTATATATGCTGCAGATAATATTGCCCCATATCCGGATAACAAAACAAATTTATGGATATGATCAAAATTGTACGTTCCAAATGGTTGAAAAACGATCAGGAAGAGATAGGCTGATAAACCGAGCAAGAAAGACAAGGTGAACAGCTCTTTTTTAGTACTGATTTTAGGAATTACACCACTTAAATAACTTCGAATGATTTTTTTATACATCATAATGGAATAAAATTAACTCTTTTTTAATGATTGCGAGTATTATTGGTTCCTATTTACCCTAAAAAAGGAGTCGAGAAAATATTTATGACGAAACATCTACATTATATTAAATTTATAGTTTAACTTAGAAGATACTTTTCGATCTGACACCAGTTCGTTGAAATCAAAATTTATTTGTCATATTATATATCACCTTAATTCTTCATACTATGCGTCTAGGTCAATTACTAACTTTATTTCTTTGTATAGTTTTTCTACAGGCTATCCAAGGTCAGGAGAAGCAGGTTTTAATAGAAAATGTCAAACTGATTGATTTTACGAGTCAAATGCTAACTTCTCCAAGGTATGTTTTAATAAAAGGCAGCACCATTCAGCACATAAGCGCATCTCCTATTAAAGCGAAAGATAACGATCTCATTAGAATTGACGGTAAAGGCAAAACACTCATGCCGGGTTTGATTGATGCCCATGTACATCTGGTATTTGGCGCTTTGACGATGCCACAGATGATGACAAATGACTTATCGGAAGAGTTCTTGTTCAATACAGTAGGCAGTTCGGCTCAACAGATGTTAATGCGTGGTTTTACAAGCGTACGTGATGTGGGTGGTCCAATATTCCCATTAAAAGCTGCCATTGATAAGGGCAAACTTTTGGGACCAAGGATATGGCCATCTGGAGCTACAATAAGCCAGACGGCGGGGCATGGTGACTTTCGTACGCCTGAGGAAAAATCACGTCGCTTTTTTGGAGTAGTCTCTCGTGCAGAACGATATGGTGCCACATTTATCGCCGACGGGCGTGCAGAGGTATTGACTGCAGTGAGAGAAAATTTGAGATTTGGAGCGAGTCAAATTAAACTTATGGCAGGCGGAGGCACCTCTTCTGCATACGATCCAGTAGATGTAACCCAATATACCCTTGACGAGATGAAAGCGGCAGTGGAAGCGGCAGAAGATTGGGGAACCTATGTCACCGTACATGCATATACACCAAGAGCGATTCAAAGAGCGATCGAAGCTGGCGTAAGATGTATCGAACATGGACAATTGCTTGACGAAGAAACGTTGCAGCTAATCGCAAAAAACAATATATGGCTAAGTTTACAAAATCTTGTGGAAGATACGCCGGATATGGATCCGCAACGAAGAATTAAGCGTAAGCCTGTCATAGAAGGTCAGGAAAAAGTATGGCCTATGGCTAAAAAATATGGCGTAAAACTAGCTTGGGGTACAGATTTCCTTTTTGAACCTGATCTGAATAAATTGCAGAATGCTTTTATATTGCGACTTCAAAAGTGGTTTACAAATGTCGAAATCATTAAAATGGTTACACACGATAATGGTGAACTTCTACAGCTTTCAGGATTAAGAAGTCCATATCCGGGCAAACTAGGAAGTGTTGAGGAAGGCGCGCTGGCAGATCTCATCCTTGTTGATGGCGATCCGCTCAAGGATCTAAAGCTGTTGACAGATCCAGATAAAAACTTTTTGGTAATTATGAAAGATGGTCAGATTTATAAAAATACCCTGCAGAAACATTAATGTTGTGAGGTGGACACTATGATGTCAAAAATATAGTTTAATAAGACAATAAAATATTTTCGATGAAATCGGTTAAAATGGCAATTTTTGCTTTTGTAGATGAAAAAAATCGAACAATTTCATCATGGAGAAGTACAGATAATTTCTTTAAGATATAAATTATTTGAAGAATAAACAGCTTTGCATTTAATTGATTAGATTTGCGTTTAAACGATAAATCAAGCATTCGGTGGCATTATTATTCAACGAAGGACGTCCAGTAGTAAGACTAAGAGCATTTCGGGCTATCGACGATCCCCAAACCTGTGAACGTTTCATAGAAGGACACGCGCATGTATTAACTGCTATAGGCGTAAAAAAGGTGACTTCCTCCAAAAATGAGTGGATGTATAATCCAGCATCATTCGTGCTGATCGTAGAATCCCTTGATGGCGACAAAGTCTATGGAGGAGTACGCATACACGTATCTGGTGGTAGCGAACCTCTTCCGATTGAACAAGCAACCGGATCGATGGATGCTAAAATTTTAGATCTTGTTTATGAGCACGCGCAACAGGGAACAGGTGAAGGTTGTGGGCTATGGAACTCGCGAGAGATTGCTGGATACGGAATTGGTAGCATATTTCTAACACGGGCTGGAGCTGCAATCAGTACACAGGTCGGCATTAAATCGCTATTTGCTTTATGCGCTCCTTATACAGTGAAATTGGCAGAAAGTGTTGGCTACAGGATCGACACCAGTGTTGGAAATAATGGTACATTTTATTACCCTAAGCTGGACCTGCTTGCAACGGTGATGATTATGCGAAACCTAGAAACCCTAACAGAAGCCGATCAAGAAAACAAAGATGCAATTCTTTCCCTTCGTAATAATTCCAATATTGTCCGCATAGAAACTTTGCGGAATAAAGAAATTGAAATCCATTATCAAATTGATATTCCGAATTTGAATCAATGGGATCTAAATGAGATTATTAAAAACCTGAAACATACATCATTAGACCATAGGCCAGATGATCGTAATTTAAATATTTTGTGATGGACAATAAGCATTATAATGCCGGATACTTGATGGATACCGGTGATTTTCTTAAACAATTGAAAATACATTCATACACTCCTTTTAATTCGATTAAAGAGGGTGTGGTTGTCGATCTTGGTTGTGGCACTGGAATGGATGCCATCAACTTGGCGAACATGCTGGGTGATAATGTACTAGTCGTTGGTTTAGATCATGATAACAACCTAATAGAGCATGCGAAATCAAGCGCTGCAAACATAAAAAATGTGGACTTCGTTCAAGGTGAGGTTTACAACCTTAGCTTTGCAGACAATTCCATCTCCGGTATTAGAATGGAACGCGTTGTACAACATCTATCGGAAGCAAAAAAAATGTTTGCCGAGGTTCACCGTGTTTTGATTGAGGGCAAACCTCTGGTTATCGTTGAGACCATCTGGAATAGTCTGACATTCTATAGCAAACACGTGAGTATTGAGGCAAAAATATGCCATTATTTGACCGATGAAAAAGTTAATAATGGCTGGGCCGGAAATAAATTAACCTCAGATCTATTAATAGAAGGTTTTAAACATGTAGAATTGCAAACATTTTGTATGGTGGCCCGCTCGAAAGAGGAAGCTAATCGTTATCTATTTTTAGATAAAATCCTTTTAGAAATGGTAGAAAAAGAGCAATTGAGCACCGCCGAGATGGAGGAATTTCAAAAAACATTGGATCAAGCTGACGAAGCTGGCTGCTTCCTTGTCTCTATGAATTTAGTTATCGCCGAAGCAAAAAAATAGCATATTGTGATGAGATGCTGGCTTAACCTAATTTTCCTATTGATCTGCACATATAGCTTTGGTGAGGTTATTATAGAACACCCAACGCAGCGTTTATTGGTCGGATATGGCCTAGAGCGCTACGAAGGCAATGGACGGCCTGACTTTTCAGATACTTCGGATTCATCCTTCCGACCTTTGGGAAGCAAAGTCCCCAATTTAGGTACGTCATCGTCTGATATCTGGCTCCGGTTGCCGATGATAAATAAGGGCAAAGATAAACTTGAGCTCCTCCTCGAGATCGCCTATCCTCTTCTTGACGAGATCGAATTATTTATTCCATCATCAGATGGGAGTTATAAATCGATCAAGTTGGGAGAACATCGCCCTTTTTCGGCTAGAAAGTATAAGGTACCCAATTACGCATTTGACATTCAATTAACAGGGAATAAGAAAACCATATTTTTTATTCGAGTTAAGAGTACCGAACAGATTATTCTACCAATCTATTTAAGTAACGAACGAAGTTTCTTAAAAGAAATGAATGATGATAGCTTATTAAGCGGTATTTATATCGGAATTGTCTGCATTATGGCAATATATAATTTATTTTTATTTTTCTCTGTTCGGGAGAGGGGATATCTATACTATGTACTATATGTTCTTTGTGCAGGAATAACACAAATGGGAATTAAAGGTTACAGTTTTCAATATTTATGGCCAAATTGGACGTATTTCGCAACAAAAGGGCCGATTATTTTTGGATGTCTATCAGGATTATGTGCCTTACTTTTTGCAGATTCATTCCTCCAATTATCCAAAAATGCCCCTAGATCACGCCGTGTGATCACATTTTTCATCGTCCTCTTTGTCATTGGCGCAATTCTAACACTGCTAAACCTTACCCAACTGGCATTTACAGTGATGCAATTAACAACGGGAGCGGGGTCTTTATTCGTCCTTTACTTATCCTACCGCGTGATGATAAATGGTTATAAGCCCGCTAAATATTTTGTTTATGGTTGGACGGTCTTACTGTTGGGCTCAGTAGTATTCTTACTTAAGGACTATGGCATCCTACAGTACAACGATTTTACAAGCAACGCTGTACAAATTGCTTCCGTTGTTGAAATGGCTCTATTATCATTCGGTCTAGCTTATAGTATAAATATCTTAAAAGAAGAGAAAGAAGCCTCGCAAGTCAGGGAATTAGCGATTTCATTAGAAAACGAAAGATTGATACGCGAGCAAAACATAGTGTTGGAACAGAAAGTGGATGAGCGCACACGTGAATTGACACAATCTAACGAGTCTCTACAAACCACGCTTACGCACCTGAAGGAAACACAATCTCAGCTTGTTGAGGCTGAAAAGATGGCGTCCCTTGGTCAGTTGACAGCTGGGGTTGCTCATGAAATCAATAACCCTATCAATTTTGTTACATCGAATGTTGCCCCATTAAAACGTGACATAAAGATGATCTGGGAAACACTGGAGGAAGTGGAACGTATCGCCTTTAAAGAAGGTATATCGGATACAGAAAAACAAATTCAGATCAAAAAATTTAAAGACGATCTAGATATTGATTATTTAAAAACAGAAGTGGATTTTTTATTAAAAGGTATGCACGATGGAGCTCACCGTACCGCGGAAATAGTCAAAAGTTTACGGATTTTTTCTCGTGTGGATGAGGATACATTAAAATTTGCCGATCTAAATGAGGGACTTGAATCAACGATGGTTATTCTCAATAGTCTATTGAATAACACAATAGAGGTTGATAAGATCTATGGAAATATGCCAAAAGTAGAATGTCATGCAGGTAAACTTAATCAAGTATTTCTAAATATTGTTACAAATGCTATTTATGCTGTAAATAAAAAATTCAATCATGAAGTTGGTGGAAAAATAAGTCTTGAGACCGGAGTTTATAGCGATGACAGTTCGGTTTTTATTAAAATCGTCGATAATGGTATTGGTATTCCAAAAGAAATTCATGAACGCATCTTTGAACCATTTTTTACAACGAAAGACGTTGGCGAGGGCACTGGTCTGGGAATGTCCATTGCCTACAATACTATTGCAAAACATCATGGTCGGATTGTTGTAGATTCAGAAGTGGGACAGGGTACAAGTTTTACACTAATCATTCCCATTCAACAAAATGATTAGTGTAACTATAAACTTAAAATAGTCAATTAACTATTATTTTTTCATATCTTTTGTAAGGGAATAAAACCATATAATAAAATTATGCAGAGTGAGTTTGAAATACTATATATCGATGACGAAGCCAACAATTTAGTTAGCTTTAAAGCGAACTTTAGATACGATTATACGATCTATACAGCATCGAACACAACTGAAGCTGAAAAGATACTTCATACTCATCCGGATATCCGTATTATCTTCTGCGATCAGCGTATGCCTGATGAGATGGGCATTGATTTTTTACACCGCATCAAAAAAGACTTCCCAAAGCCAATCCGTATTCTTCTAACAGCTTATGCCAATATGGAAACTGTAATTGAAGCAGTCAATAAAGGACATATATTTAGATTTGTTCGCAAACCCTGGATGAATGAAGAGATTGTTTCCGCTATAGAAGAGGCAAATAAATTTTATGTTGCAAACTCCATGCTTGAGGTAAAAAATCGCGAGCTACAAAAAGCTTATGATGAATTAGATAAGTTTGCTTATAGCGTTAGCCACGATCTTCGTGATCCATTGACCGGAGTTCTTTCCGCCGTGAAACTTGGGCTGGAGTTTGACAGCGTAGATCGAATTCATGAGTTGCTATCGCTAATGGATAACTCATTAGTTAGTTTAGATGCTTATATTGACAGCTTACGTGACTATTATTTACTAAGAAGAGGTGAGCTACTCCTGTCCGAGATAAATTTTGAAGAGCTCTTTGGCAATATACGTCAATTTTATAGCATGTATACGCAAAACAAAGATGTAGCCTTTGAAATTTTAGTGGATCAAAAGGAAACTTTTAATGGAGACAAGGCGCTTCTTGAACTCATTTTACATAATCTTCTTTCTAATGCTTTTAAATACCAAAGTAAGGGGCAAGAGAATCAGTTTGTCAAGCTTTCTGTTTTGGTATCAGAACGTAAAGCGAAAATAGTTGTGAGCGACAATGGAATAGGGATCTCGCCAGAGTATGTTGACGATATATTCAAACTATTCTTCAGAGCTAGTGATCAAGCTAAAGGGATGGGATTTGGACTCTATAATGTTCAAAATGCACTCTTGAAGCTCCAGGGAAAAATTGAAGTGCAATCACAACCCGATCAAGGAACGACCTTTACAGTCGTCATACCGAGCAAATAAGCGTTTTACAGTGACCACCAAAGAGAATGGAAAGCTTATCAAATGCCATAAAACATCAACAAAGCGTAAAAGCTTACTTTCCTAAACTTATCTTATTTTTACGAAAGTAGCTTTTGGCGTAACAAAAATTCCAATTGGTCGTTAGAAGTCTCTAGTTGAGAATTTGTCTCCACAATCTTTTGGCGTTCTGCATATACATCATAAGCGCGCTGAATCGTCTGATCAAGCTCCTCTTCACTCCAAGGCTTATTGAGATAATGAAAGATTTTTCCTTTATTAACAGCGTCCACAACAGCAGCCATGTCCGTATATCCTGTCAAAAGAATACGCATAGGGGCGGCATTAATTTTGATAATCTGCTCCAAAAACTCTACACCTGTCATTTCTGGCATACGTTGATCCGTAATAATAATGTGTATTTGATTGTTTTTGACAATATCGATTGCATCAGCGCCACTTATGGCGGTAAATACGGTATACTTTAGTCGAAATGTCGCTTTAAAAGAAAACAAATTGTTTTCTTCATCATCAACGTACAATATCGAAATCTTCTTGTCTTCCATAAGCTTATCTTCTGAAATACAAATTTACGCAATTAATTTCCTGAATTAATAACAGATTAAAGAGTTTTATATTTTCTTAGCAGAAAATATTCGATGACCAATACAATATTTGGGTCCCATAGCCAAGTTCTGTAACATCCCACACTAGTCGTAACATTAACCTAATAACTGAAAAAAGTAACCTCTCCGGATTATTTAGAAACAAAAAAGCCATCCTACTTACGTAAAAAGGCTTTTTTGAAAGTGACCCCGCTGAGGCTCGAACTCAGGACCCACAGATTAAGAGTCTGTTGCTCTACCAACTGAGCTACGAAGTCATTCGATAGACCAAATGTAAGATTCACCGCAGAAAAAGTCAAGTGGAAAAGAATATTTTTTTGACTTTTATGACATTCAAGCGAGATTGTTGAGGCATTTGTAATAAGCGAGCGAACTGTGAAGAGAGCACCCTTAAACTATTTGTTCCTTCGCTGTATATTGTCCTTTGTCTTTGGAACAGTTATCTTTCCCATAATCATCGGTCTAAATTCCATCTCTACAGGCTTATCCAACTGCACTTTGCCCCCTTTCTTAATCGGAATAACAACTGTTTTATAGCCGATCATTTGTGCACGAAGCTCTTGATCTACCTGAAAAAAAGCTTTTGGTATCCATAATTGAAAATATCCCTTTTCATCTGCTTCTGTGTGATAGCTTCCTAAGGTAACTTCTGTGCCCAAC
The DNA here is from genome assembly GCF_030818895.1 of Sphingobacterium zeae. Taxonomy (NCBI): domain Bacteria; kingdom Pseudomonadati; phylum Bacteroidota; class Sphingobacteriia; order Sphingobacteriales; family Sphingobacteriaceae; genus Sphingobacterium; species Sphingobacterium zeae. Next base: position 425,068 of record NZ_JAUTBA010000001.1, on the reverse strand, counting down.
ATGCTCACATCACTTCCAGCGCAAACAACTTTACCCCTTATACTTACTTTACGATTATCCCGATTTCCTTTTAACACAGGCTCATCATTTACGGATAGATTGCTTCGACCTTGCTGTGCTATTTTATCCTTTTTTGGTTTTGTTTGTACAACAATAACCTCTCCTGTCAATTTGTTTTGCGCCTGAGTGGCTTGAAAACTCATTGATCCGACCAACATAAGTCCTGCGGCGATACGTGTCCACCTTCCTCGCCAAATCGGATTCTTAGAAAAAGAGAGCGTGGCATCCAATTCGCGCATCAACTGATCTTCATAAAATCGGCCACATAAGCCTTTGCCGGCTTTTTTTATTTGATCAACAATTTCCTGATCATTCATCTGTGAAAAATCAACAACTATCTTTTCACATTGACTGCAGAAACGGCCTTGCTCTTGCAGGCTCATATTGTTCCATTCCGCAGAGCAAGATTCTTTTACTTGCAATATCATCTTTTCCATGTTACCTCCTGTTTATATTTTGAGAAGGGATGCAGGAAAATCAGGGATTGCATAACACAATCAACAATTAAATTATTAACAACTGACAAACAACGGGTTAAAATAAATTTACTTTAAAAAAAAGTTTTAAGACGCTTAGATAGCAGAGAATAAGATGAAACACAATCAGGTAAGAGATAAACGTTAAAAACCGAAAAAAAATGAATTTATAAAAATAGGCTGTCCAAATTTTTCCGAACAGCCTATTTTATATTGAAGCAGGGCTAGAAAAGACCTGTTTATTTTATATTATCAAGAATTTCCTTAATTGCTCTTTCCAATTGCGGGTCTTTATTTTCCATCCGATCCTGGACTGTATTTTTCACAAGGATATCCGGCGCAACTCCAGTTTGCTCGAGATCCTGACCATCCAGGGTGTAACATCCCCAAGAAGGAAGTCGATAGTTTGATCCGTCAACTAAACCTTTTGCTGACGTAAAGATAATCCAACGATAGGTCTCGTTACCAATGATTTTACCCAGTTTTAATGCCTTAAAGCCCGCTGCGGTCATTTCTGCATCGCTCAAAGATTGCTCATTAATTAACAGGACAATCGGTTTGGCTGCCGGTGCAAAATTACTTTGTGGTGCACGCTTACCGCCACGATATTGCCATTTCAGGTAAGGACGCTGAGACAAGAACCTTAAAACTTCATCATGAACATTTCCTCCTGTATTATACCTTAAGTCTAAAATAATCCCCTGTTTGTTGTTCTCCTGCTCAGCCATGTCAATCAAAAAGCGTTGCAACTCGCTATCAGACATGTTCTTCATATGGGTATAAGCAATCTTGCTCCCGCTCAACTGGTCCACCCGGCTGCGATTGTCTCTAATCCATTGGTCATAAAGCAGATCTTTAAAAGCTGCACTTGATACCGGGCGAATATTTGTCTGGATTTCCTTTCCCTTGCGATCGAGGGTCAATTGGATCTCTTCCTCCAAAGAAGGCCAGGTAAAATAATTATCTCGGTCGGCCTGTGTGTTTAATTTTGTTCCGTTGATAGCAACGAGGACATCCCCTTCTCGAATATCAACCTCTTTTTTTGCAGCCGGGCCATTTGGAACAATATAGCTAACCTTGTAGGGGTGAGTGGCATTATAAAGTACACCGATTTCATTCGTTACAAAACCAAACGGTTTACGTTCTTCCTGCCCCATTGAACTAAAACCCAAATGCGAAGAATTGAGTTCACCCAACATATCATTTAATAGAATACGCAAATCTGTCCGATCGTTTATCCCAGGAAGATACTGTTCATACCTCTTCTTAACAGCTACCCAATCTACCCCATGAAAGTGACTATCGTAGTAATTTTCCTCCAGATTGGCCCATGTTTCATAAAACATTTGACTGAATTCCTTCTCAAGATCCCGATTGAATTTAAAACTCATTGTGACTGCATCAAGTTTATTCAGATCCAGGTTATATTTCTGAATTGTTCCCCGGCTCAATACGAAGTATTTACCAGCAGCTTCTACAAATTGGCCCATGCCTCCGTCAGCGACCTTCTCGGTTTTAGATGGAGTAAACAATTCATATACGGTACGATATGCACTATATTTCCCTTCGTGATTGGATGAGTAGAACAAATAAGATTTACCTCCTTTTTGTATCACTAATGGATCGGATTGTGTTCCAAATGCCGGGCTGACTTGCTCAATCCGATCACGCAATCCTTCCAAATCCAATTGAACCAAAACAGTATTCTTTGGTTCGGCAGCCGGAGCTGTAGCTGGTTTAACCTTATTGGTATCAGCCTTCTTCTTATCCTTCGTGACATTATCCTTCTTAGATGGACTGGTGTTACTTGCAACCGTATCTTTCTTTGTAGGCGTCAAAAATAGTTCATCAAACTTTGCGCTACGATAAGGCTGATCGAAATTGGTCAATGCCATCCGGAAAATACTTGAGTTTTGCATACCGGTAGGGTAGGACGGTTTGGTTCTATTGCTCGCAAAATAAATGTATTTACCATCAGGAGACCAATATGGTGCAGCCTCCGTAACACCTGTATTTGTCAAATTTGTCGATTGCCCATTTCTCAGATTATGCACAAAGATATCTTGTTCAAAATTGCGTATAGCCGTGAACAAAAGATAATTCCCGTCCGGAGAAAATGAAGGTGAAGAATTTTGAAATGCCCAGATTTCATCTCTAACCACTGTCTGGCTTTTCAAACTTACTAAATCCAATGTACGAACTTCATCACGGCCACTGAGGTATACCGCTTTTGTTCTATCTGTGTTAAATGCAATATCACGGTTGTTGCGCAGATCTTGCGTCAATTGCCTGATCTCACCTTTACCATCTGCACTGCGCGAAAACCAGTTTTGATACCCTTGATAAGTTTGGCTAAAGAGGAGCGTTTTACTGTCTTTGAGCCATTTAACTTCCATAACGCGCTCGCCCTGCCTTGGCATCTGGCGCACAAATTTGCCTTCGATATCCGAAACGAACAGCTCGCCACGGGATACAAATGCCATCTTCTTCCCGTCTGGAGAAACATCGAAATTACTGATGTTACCCGAAATGTTAAACTCTTTCAGTTTTCCCAGTACTTGATTACGGTTCAGTGCGATGCTAGGTTGTGTTGTTTTCTTCTCATTGACATCGTAAATATAGAGCTGATAGCCCTTTTCAAATGCCACTTTACTGCCGTCAGCAGCAACGAAAGGGCGCTTGATGGATTCAGGGAAAGACGTTAACTGGGTTTTCGATTTTCCAGCGATCTGGTAGAGATTGTACTCACCATTGCTTTCGTCGGACACGTAGAATATGTTGCCTTCTTGGTCTACTGTCGGCCAAAAATCTTTGCCTACATAATCCGTATATTGTTGAAAAACTTTTGTTTTGGGATTATAGGATTTGATATCAGGATTGAAAGCTCCTTTATAGCGTTTGCGGTTGGCTGAACTATAACCTTCCCAGCTGTCATTGAACAATAATTCGCCTGAGGGTGTTGGCACCACGTTGCTGATATAATTAAAGATATGGGGAAACAATCTTGTTGCCGTCCCGCCATTCAAAGCAACCTGAAAGGCACTCATTCTATTGTAACGGGATGAGGTAAAATAAAGTGATTTACTATCCCAGCTCCAGCTGTCCACTTCATCCGAAGCATCGTGATAAGTAAGCTGACGAATATCTCCACCCGTCAGCGGCATCACATAGATGTCCATATTACCATTTTGATTGGCCGAGAATGCCAGCCATTTTCCATCCGGAGAAATGCGCGGATTGATCTCGTTTCCTTCCATTCCCGTCAGCCGAACAGCAACACCGCCTTGACTCCCCACTTTCCAAAGGTCGCCTTCGTAGCTAAATACCATTTCTTTACCATCGGGACTTAGTGTCGGATGAGACAGAAATATGGGTTGCTGGGCAATAACAGAAGCTGTTCCAGCAAAGCCCAGTAGTATACTTAAAAATAGTTTTTTTATCATGTTATTTAGAAGGCTGATAATTGTTTGCCAATACAAAGGTAAAATAGGTAGCGAACAAAACAGCATGAAATAAAGAAGATTTTAATCCGATCGTGTTTAAAATAAGCCAAATCAAATGTGTCGCATATAATTATCTTCTGCTTAGACCAACAATAAAGTAGGGGCATAGTAACTTACCTATCTCTAAATCTAAAAGTTTATGTATTTTTTGACTCAATATATTCTTTAATGAAATACTTATCCTTAACTTTGCACCCTCAAATCAGAAACTATGGACGCAACGTTAACTCACTCAGAAGAAGAACTTTATAAGAAGCGAAATCGTATAAGAATCGCGGTTTCACTTTTCTTTTTTTGCCAGGGAATTGCGTTTGCATCCTGGGCAAGTCGCATTCCAATTATTAAAGCACATCTCAAATTAAGTGAAGGGCAATTAGGTACCATATTACTAATGCTCCCCGTGGGGCAACTCGCCACGATGGCACTCTCAGGAAAGCTGGTCACAAAATATGGTAGCGCCAGTGTATTACGCATTGTACCCATTGCCTATGCGCTGGTATTATGTTCTATACCGTTTGCACAGAATGCCTGGCAATTGGGAGGTATATTGCTTCTATTCGGGGTAAGCGGTAATATGTGTAATATTTCGGTTAATACGCAAGGAGTTGCCACCGAACAGATTTTTAAAAAATCGATTATGACCTCTTTTCACGGCGCTTGGAGCATCGCAGGCTTTACTGGAGCTTTAGTCGGTTTATTGACGATGAACTTTGGACTGAATACGCTCTCCCATTTCTTACTCATATTAATCATTGTCATCGGGAATACGTTAATCAACCACAAGTATCTGGTGCCAGGAAAATCTCCCCAAAAAGAAAAACGCAGTTTCTTCGCTAAACCAGAAGGCGGACTACTTCAACTCGGTATTATTGGCTTTTTCAGTATGGCAACAGAGGGAGCAATGTTTGACTGGAGTGGGGTATATTTTAAAGAAATCGTACAAGCGCCCGAAAAATTCGTTGTCGTTGGATACGCTTCTTTTATGATCATGATGGCCACAGGTCGTTTTGTTGGCGATGCAGTCATCCGTAAATTAGGTCGAAAAAGAACGCTACAATACAGTGGACTGTTAATGTTCATCGGAATGATGACCTCGGTTATTTATCCTGAATTTATCATCTGTACCTTAGCATTTATGTTGGTAGGTATAGGCGTAGCTTGCAACGTTCCTTCGATCTATAGCCTTGCCGGACAAAACAAAAATGTTCCTTCTGGCGTAGCTTTAGCCATGGTTTCAAGCATCAGTTACCTAGGATTTTTAATGGGGCCACCTTTAATTGGCTATATTGCCGAAGCGTTTAGCCTGCGCTATTCCTACGGTATTTTTGCCTGCTTCGGCCTTTTAATGTTTTTTATGGTAGGGCGGCTCTCTTTATTTAAAGAAACAAGCCCCGCCTAATTTTTCGAAGAAGCAGCTGATCAACATTTCAATTTAAAACTTGACCTGAAGAAATCGTAGGCTAAATGACATGCGTTTACTTTTTAAAACATAGGGCATTGCCAGCAGATAAATGCAAGCCGTAACCGTGCCCAACATCGAGCCAAACCATACATCTATCAAAAAATGCTGCCCCAAATACACACGGGAGTATGCAGTTAATGCCGCAAAAACAAAGGTAAGAATCCCAAAAGATCTATTTTTTGAGACAATTGCTATCGTAGCTGACATCGCAAAGGCTGAAGTTGTATGGCCTGAAGGAAACGAATTGAAGTAGGCTACAGGCAGCCAAGAGACGACATGGAATGTTGGATCTCCATGAAATACGCTGGCCGGCCTATTCACATGGAAAAGATTTTTAAGCATACAGCAGATGACGCCCGAAAAGATATATGTACCGAGTATAGCTCGAGCACAATTCCATTGCTGCATACAGCAGTAAGCAATAAAAACAGCGATAACAAACAGACCATCCCCAAAATAGGTGTAGATGGTAAAGAGAATATCGGCCCAAAAAGCGTGGTGTGAGTTTATAAAATGAAACGAATCATTCTTGGGAACAAAAGCCACCAAAAAGGTCAATAGAACCACCCAAATGGAAAAGAAAACAAAAAAAGCAGGATTAGCTGCATATACCCTTCTAAATTGGTATACTAAAAATTTTCCCATTCGATCTATATTAAAGCCAACGATGAAATTGTTGTATTATCATTCGATTATTCTAATATAGAAATATTATTAAAAATTGACAATTCTATTACGATTTAATTTTGATGCCAAAATAAAAAGCCTACGAGACAAAAAAAGCGATGGTAATCCAACGCTTTCTTTATTGTAGCCCCGAGCAGAATCGAACTGCTATCAAATGTTTAGGAAACATCTATTCTATCCGTTGAACTACGGGGCCATTTCAGAAGCCAAACTTAATCTTATTTTATAAATAAGTCAATAGTAAGTCTCAAATCGGGACATATTTTTTACCTTAAGAAGGTCTCGACCTAAATGAGCTAGCTTTATTCAAGCCATTGACGTTGGCTATTCCCAAAAACCTCATCAAAGAATTTCATGTAACTGCAATAATTACCACGCAAACAAACTTAATACTTATACGATAAAATGGAATTTGGTAAGAAAGAAAAAATGTGGAGGGAGAAGGATTCGAACCTTCGAAGCCGAAGCAACGGATTTACAGTCCGTCCCATTTGACCGCTCTGGAACCCCTCCAGCATTGTGCTGTTCTCAAATTGAACAGCGCAAAAGTAGGTTTTGATTTGCAAAACTGCAATTATTTAAGTTCATAAATTTGTAACTGCCGCATTATTAATCTATTTATTTTTTAAAGGTATTCAATCGATCGCCTGATCATTGGATTAACGTATCATTATTATAATAAAAATTTATTGTTATAAACGAGTCAAAATAGATTTTGACGATAGTGTATTGGCAAAATCAATTCGCTTTTTGGCCGAAGTTGCCGTATCTTTGTAGCAACAAAAAAAGAAAGATATATTATGAGTTTCACAGGTAAAAGTTTTCCAAGCATTACAGTAGATGCAATCGATTATTTAGGCGATAGTTTGCAAATTAACATTTTTGAAAAAGCAGTCAAAGAAGGTAAAAAAGTGCTTTTATTTTGGTATCCGAAAGACTTCACTTTCGTATGTCCTACTGAGTTACACGCTTTCCAAGAGGCAGCTGCCGAGTTTGAAAAACGCAATACAATCTTAATCGGTGCTTCTTGTGACACAAATGAAGTGCACTTCGCCTGGTTAAACACAGCAAAAGATAACGGCGGTATTGAAGGTGTTGAATACCCGATCTTAGCAGATACAAACCGTAACTTATCAAGTATATTGGGAATATTAGATGTTCAAGAAGTTGAACACCCTGAATACGGCACATTAGCACAAGGTTCTGCTGTCACTTACAGAGCAACCTATTTGATCGACGAAACTGGTCGCGTATTCCACGAGTCGGTAAACGATATGCCTTTAGGTCGTAACGTTAAAGAATATTTACGTCTGATCGATGCCTATGCACACGTACAAAAATTCGGTGAAGTTTGTCCTGCAAATTGGGAAGAAGGTAAAGATGCCATGAACGCAGATAGAAAAGGTGTAGCTGACTATTTAGCGAAACACTAACAAAATACGAAGACGAAAAGTCTCGTCAACAGGAGTCGCTCCTGATTCCTGTTGACTTCAATCAATCACCTTAATAATAAAATCATGTTACAAGAATTAGAAAACGATAATTTACAAGAAATTGTAAATAGCAACGATATTGTTATGGTTCAATATTCCGCTACCTGGTGTGGTAATTGCAAAATAATGAAACCAAAATTCAAAAAGTTAGCAGGCGAAAATGAAAGTGTGCCTTTTGTAATCGCTGATGCAGAAAAATTTCCTGAATCTCGCAAATTAGCAAACGTGAATAATTTACCAACTTTTGCTGCCTTTAAGAATGGTAAATTGGTTAATCAAGTACAAACAAATAAGTTGGACGCATTAGTAGAATTATTCAATGAAACTTCCAGTAATTAAGCATTTAACAGAATTCATCGAGCAAAATGATGTAGACTACGTCTTAGAGACCATAGAGACACTGGAAGCATTAACAGAGGCTCCTTTAAAAGATGAGGAACTAGACGTTCTTGGTGAATTGATTTCAAACCTTTATGGAGCGGTAGAGGTTGATAAATTAATTAAAGAAGGTCATTCTAAAAAAGACGCGTTAAATTTATTTATGAAACGTGTTCTTGGTGCCATTGATAAATAGTTTTGCTTAAAAGCATGATTTTGAAACTTTCTTTAATGTGTCTAAATCTTTTTTGAACGTTTGAAGTATAGCGATGAATATCAATTCCAATTTGTCCAAACTATGAAGCAAATCTTATGACGTTGTTTATATGTCATGAAGATAGCAGTCTGTCTATTAAACAATAAGTGTCGCGGTACTATAGTCGCTTAAGCATATAGTAACGATATATTATACATTTCCCAAAAGCTAAAATGTTGACAAAATTTAGCGATGTGGAAAACTAATTAAAGTAATCTGACAGAACTCAATATTTTCTACATATATTTACTATGTTAAAGGTTGCCACTTGGAGCGAAGCGACAAAATAACTATTCTCTAAAAATTCGTTTCAGGAAAAAATATTTTAATTGTTAAACGGAAATTCCAACTTGATTGGGATTTCCGTTTTTTTTTATCTATTCCATATTATCCGTTCTAGCATCGGCAACTAAGATTTTACAGGGCTTTTACGGACAACTGAAATCTACATTTTATATTAGCCTAAGCCGAATCAGCATAATAACCTTTGCGCAATGGTATACATACGGATCAATCAAACTTTGTAAAGACTTTCAATAAAATTACAATAATCAACAATCTGTTGTTAAGCAAAATCTTTATCTTTAAAAATGCGAAGACCTTTTATCTCTGTTATCATAATTTTGGCGGGTATCTTGTCAACTTCAAGCGTTAAAGCACAAAATCCACAGTGGGATGCTGCTGAAATAAAACTTAATCTGGAAAAACTTAACACATTGGGATCGGTACTCTATTTTGCGGCACACCCCGATGACGAGAATACCCGATTGATTGCATGGTTAGCCCAAGAAAAGAAATATAAGACAGCTTACTTATCGTTAACTAGAGGCGATGGGGGACAAAATCTGATCGGAACAGAACAGGGTATTGAGCTTGGCTTGATTCGAACGCAAGAATTACTGGCTGCTCGAAAAATTGATAAAGGTGAGCAATTTTTTTCTTCCGCCTATGACTTCGGATTCTCGAAAACACCAGAAGAAACTTTCGAATTTTGGGATAAAAAACGTGTTCTTGGAGAGGCCGTATGGATCATCCGAAAATTTAGGCCCGATGTAATTATTACACGTTTTCCTCCCGATTCAAGGGGGGGCCATGGCCATCATCAAGCTTCCGCTATTCTAGCGCAAGAAGCTTTTAAAGCCGCTGCAGATCCTAATCAATTTTCAGAACAACTTCAATTTGTAAGTCCTTGGCAGGCGAAACGTCTCCTTTGGAATACGGCTAATTTTGGCGGTCAAAACAATACCCGTGAAGATCAGTTAAAAATAGATATTGGAGATTACAATTCCCTATTAGGAGCCTCCTATGGCGAGATTGCTGCCCACAGCCGCTCTTCACACAAAAGTCAAGGCTTCGGGTCGGCAAGCCAACGCGGCTCATCAATTGAATATTTCGAATTCGTCGACGGTGTACCTGCAGAAAAGACACTGCTAGATAATGTAGACACTTCCTGGAAAAGAGTGAAAAACGGCAATAAAGTCCAACCCTTAATTGACCACATTAATCAGATATATCAGATTGATAAACCGGAATTGATCATTAACGAACTGATCAAACTATACAAAATACTGGATGAAATTGATGATGAATACTGGAAAACGGAGAAGAAAAAGGAAGTTGAAAAACTGATTCTTGCTTGTGGTGGAATTTGGTTCGAAAGTGTTGCTAGAAATTCATCCTATGCCTTGGGAGATGAGATAAAAGTGGATCATTCTATTATTGTCCGCCGTCCAAATATAACAGTTGAGCTGACTCAGCTAAACGGAAATAGCATTCATGACACACTGAAAACAAATAGGTTGCAAAAAGACACTATGCTTGTCATCGCCGATAGGACAACACAACCCTACTGGCTGATGGAACCGCATGGAAAAGGTAAATTTAATATCAGTGATTTCAATCTTACCGGATATCCCGAAAATCCTGATGCTCCAAGTGTATCTATTGAAATTCGGATCAATGGCCAGCCCATCATAATCAATCAGCTTATAAAGTATAAATATACCGATCCTGTCCGTGGTGAAATTTACAACCCGATCGTAATCCTGCCACCATTAACGGCGAAAAGTTCGAGTTCTCTAGCGCTTACCCAAAATGCCCGAACGGTCAAAGTGAATCTGACTTTTCAGAAAAACGGACAAATAGGCGCTACTACATTTCATGTAAAACCCAACATACCAAAAGGCTGGGAAGTTTTACCAGCATCTTTTGATTTATCTTTTAAAGAAAGTGAACGTATAATCTCTAGGGAAATCAGCATAAAACCATCCGATGCTACCCAATCTTCCATAGATACCCTTGGGTTTCTTTTGAATAATAAAGAACGCTTGAAAGAGATAAAGTCCATTGAGTACAACCATATACCTGATATCGTTTATTTCCCAGATGCGGCTATAAAAATGAGCAACATCAACCTGATCAACGACGTAAAGAACGTCGCATACATTCATGGGGCAGGAGATCTAATTCCTGAATCGCTTGTTGCCATTGGTATAAAAGTTGATGTGCTAAGTAACGAACAGGCGTTAAAAGCAGATCTTTCCACCTATGACGCTGTAATTTTTGGTGTACGGATATTCAACGTCAATAAACAGATTGCGCAGCTTCAAAACAAAGTACTTGCGTATGTGAAAATGGGGGGTACAGTTCTAGAACAATACAATGTAAATAACGGAATGATAGCAAAAAACTTTGGCCCCTTTCCTTTTAGTATTGGCAGAAGCCGGGTAACGGACGAAAAAGCAACAGTGCATTTTGATAAAAACGATCCTATTTTCAATTACCCAAACAAAATCAGCGAAGCTGACTTTAAACACTGGGTACAGGAGCGGGGACTATATTTTGCCGAAGATATTGATAAAAGATATCGTACGCCTATTACCATGCAAGACCCGGGTGAGGCGCTACATAATGGATCATTACTAGTTGCACACTATGGAAAAGGTAAATTTGTTTATACATCTTTGTCTTTTTTCAGACAATTACCTGCAGGAATTCCCGGAGCTTACAGATTATTTGTAAATTTGTTATCAAAATCAAAATAATAGAATAATGGAAAATCAGATTGACAACAGCTGCACGACAATTGATGCTGGCAAAGCAAAAGGAATCATTCTTTTAGTTGCTGTAGTATTTGGTGCATTAATTGGGTTCACTGCAAACGAGACATTTTTAAGCATCTTTGGAGGTGCCGCTGTCGGATTGATTATTGCCGCTATTTTTAATAGCGTCATCTATCCTCAGAAGCCTTCCGATAGATAACAACGATGAATAGCTGGAAACGTTTCTACTGGTTGGTCGTTATCTGGCTATTTGTATTCATCCTTTTTCTGTACATTTTCACGAACTACTATTCATGAGTACAGCAGATTGGATCGTTTTATTTCTGACACTCTTAATTATTGTCATATATGGCGTTTACAAGAGTAGAGGCATAAAAAATATTGATGGATACCTTCTGGGTAATCGTTCTTTACCCTGGTATCACGTCGGATTGTCAGTAATGGCGACTCAAGCAAGCGCCATTACTTTCCTTTCTGCACCCGGACTAGCTTATTCTTCAGGAATGAGTTTCGTTCAATTCTATTTCGGCCTACCTCTGGCCATGATTGTCCTCTGTATAACATTTATCCCTATTTTCCATAAGCTGAAAGTATTTACAGCCTACGAATTTTTAGAAAAGCGCTTTGATGTAAGAACAAGAGGTCTCACCGCTATTCTTTTCCTCATTCAACGTGGTATTTCAACAGGTATTACCATATTTGCTCCGGCGCTGATTATATCGACCATACTACATATTGACCTTACCTGGACCACCTTGGCCATTGGAAGTTTTGTTGTCATCTATACAACTTATGGCGGAACCAAAGCTGTATCCCATACTCAATTGCTCCAAATGAGCATTATTTTTGCTTCTTTACTTATTGCCGGGATATTGGTCATTCATCTGCTACCACAGGATATTGGCCTCTCAAAAGCACTGCATATAGCAGGAAAATCAGGGAAAACAAATGCGTTGGACTTTACTTTTGATCTGAACAATAACTATACAATTTGGACAGGGTTAATTGGAGGCTTTTTTCTACAGCTTTCTTATTTTGGAACAGATCAGAGCCAAGTCGGAAGGTATTTAACTGGAGCATCCATCAAAGAAAGCCGGATGGGATTAATTATGAATGGTTTATTAAAGATACCTATGCAATTTGCAATTCTCCTGATCGGAATCCTTGTATTTGCCTATTATCAGTTTCATCAGCCGCCTATCTTTTTTAACCAAGTTGAAGTCAAAAACCTCAAGGAAAGCAAATACGCTCCGGAGTATCAAATCTTCGAACAGCAACATAACGAACTGTTTAAAGCACGTGAATCTGCCGTTCAGCAGCTTAATATAGCCTTAGAGCAGGATGACAAAAAAAGTATCGCTCATGCTCGCACAGCATTGAGCCAACTAAACGCTCAAATGCAGCAGGTTAAAGACCGAACAGTAGACTTGATTAAAAAAAACAATCCCAGTGCGGAAACGAACGACAATAATTATGTGTTTCTGTCTTTCGTAACGACTGTATTTCCCAAAGGGTTAATCGGGTTGCTTATAGCAGTTATCTTTCTCGCATCAATGGGATCAACTGCAAGCGCTATTAATTCATTAGCTTCCACAACGACAATTGATATCTACAAAAGATTCATTAACCGTAAATCATCTGAAAGACAAGATCTGCTGTGGTCTCGTCTATTTACCCTGATTTGGGGCATATTTACTATCCTCGTAGCCTTATATGCAAATAGGTTGGGTAATCTTCTCGAAGCAGTCAACATCTTAGGTTCTTTATTCTATGGGACGATCCTAGGTATTTTTATTGTAGCCTTCTATATGAGAAAAATCAGGGGAAAAGCAGTTTTTATTGCCGCCATACTTTCAGAAGTGATCGTGATTGGTATTTGGTTAATGGATAAAATACCGTTTCTATGGTTAAATCTTATTGGCTGTCTCGCCGTCATGCTTATCGCTTATCTCTTACAGTTAGGAGTAAATAAAAGTGCATTGATAGATGATAAAATTCAATACTAATAAAACGAAAAGCACGATTGTACAGGTTTAATATTTTTTATAAATGCTGTACAACACGCTCTTATCGTATATGGTCAGTTCGGGTGTTGTATCCCTTACAACAAACTTTCTTTTAAAGGCAACAATCGCAGCTTTAAGGTTAGACGTATCGTAACCGATAATTTTAAGCGCATCTATCGCATTAAAACCATCTGGGGGGGCAACAAGTTGCCCTTCATCATACCAAATTCCAAAACCCCGGTCCGCCAGCTTTTTCCAGGGGAAAAACACACTTGGATCGTTCTTCCTTGCAGGAGCGATATCGGCATGCCCAATAAAATTATTTGTCGGTATTAAATAACGAGACTTCAAGGTATCCAGCACCGTCATTAGTGAATTAATTTGTGCATCAGGAAAAGGTTCTCTACCATTATTATCCAGCTCAATACCAATAGAACATGAGTTCATATCTACGATGGAACCCCATTTAGCAACCCCAGCATGCCAAGAGCGGACATAATCGTTTAACATTTGTATAATCTCCCCATTTCGGCCGATAACATAATGTGAACTCACCTTAGTTCTCGGGATCTGAAAAGTTTTAATTGTCTGACTGATACTATCTTGCGCGGTGTGGTGGATAATAACAAAGTTTGGTTTGCGTACATCATAATGAATAGCCTCTTCTTGACGCCAATAAGAATGGCTTCCCGATTTCTGCAAAAAGATGATCTTTCTTTCCTCTGGTGTCAATAAACTGGTATCCGGCTTCGTCACAATCTGCGGCTCCAAAACCACCGGAGAAGCAAAAGATGTTACTAACGGTTTCAAAATCGCCGGCTGTACCTTCGACTTACAACTTGCCAAAGAAAGCAATGAGCACAGTAATATTCCTACTGACACAGGTCTAATCATTATTTTGGTAAACTATATACAATTCCCATTGCCAAGGACTGACTCAATTGCACTTTTGAAATAACATCCGGATCATAAATCATAATACCATTCAAGTTCACATTGATTACACGGGTAACTTTCGCTGTTACGGTTACATCCAAACGGTGCGTTGGATTGGAAAGTTTCTCATAATCCGCAAAAAGATTGTAACGCGCCTTTACATTCAATTTGTCTGTGAAGTTTTTGTCCAAATTACCCGTTAGCTGGAATGCCAATGCATTTGCAAAAGTTCGATCTTCCTTTACACCGAATCTTTCGCCGGTACCTACACTTGGATTGTTTGGATCTCTATAATATCCATACTTTGCGAAGAAACCCTCCCCAGAGCGAGGTCTAACGCGCTCATCCAAAATAAAGGTCTGACGAGCAGTACCTGTACCAAAACGTAACGAGAATTCATTGCTGGGCTTGTACTCAAGACCGAAAGACTCCGTCAGATAGGCTGGCGCCATAAAAGCATTCTCGATATAATCAATGGTATCCCTACCATTGATCGTTTTATACTTATACCCTGCGTCAAACTGAGACTCAAAGGTCACCGATGTAAACAAAGCCCAATTGGCAGACAATTTATAAGAAAGCTTATTATCCCAAAATATACGGTCATTATTTTTCTTCGCAATATTATTGGTGTTCTTTATTTTTCCATAACGTAAATCAACTTCAGTCACGAAATTGAAATTATCTCTGGTATAATCCGATTTATGATTGGCATTCAACCCAACAGCAATAGAACCGACACCGCCCCCTTTCCAATTATCATTAAATGATGCCTGATTTAAATTGATCCCAAATTTTGTCCAATGTTTCCAATAGTCTACTTCTAGGTTCAGTTTGGGAACGACAGGACGAATGGTTTTAATATTTAAAGGTTGCTCTTTCTGTACGGAAATTACGGTATCTGGTTTTGCCCTAAGATCTTTCAGATCCTGTGCCTGTATGCCAGTAATAGAAAGGCAGAGCATAGCCATGCCGACAAAATTAAATAACTTCATTCTGAAAACGTCTATTTTTGTTTACGGTACTAATTTATAATTAATTGTTGGAAAAGGCTCAATAAAATATTGTGAAGGATTCAATTGATACCGTGAATAGCAATTCTTGATGTAATTTGCCAGTTCATAATCGTTTGCTGCAAGAATAAAGAAATAGGAGGGTCTGAATATCCTTCTAAATCGCTCCGATTCTTCACTATTGAGTCCAGTTACTTTACTGATAAGTTCCTTCGAAAATTTATAATCGATCACATTTTCCTTATAATCGTTTTCAATGGTTTTAGTCAATCGGCGTGCTCGTTTGGCCTCTTTGCTAAATAAGCTGTAGATTGAATTGATACTTAAACCAGCGCCATTTGGTCCTACAGAAAATACATCACCATAACCTGCCAAACGATATGCCTTTTCATAATCCACTTTTGCCTTTTCTAAAATTTCTTCGGGACTTTTGCGTGCGTAAACCTGAACCTCTTCTATATAAAAAGTTTCGCGTACCAAATGAAAAAGTAATAATCCACGTTCATCTACAAGAAGCGTATCTGAAAAGTACCCCTTACTCATCGCGACGATATGATCTCCTAACTGTGCATTAAAGACAAATTCACCTTTGATTGTATTATAATTCACCTCTCCTGTTCGCAAGTTGGCAAGCTTGACATTACCAATACGCTGTTTGGTATTTTTATCAAAAACAATCCCCTCCACTTTTTTATCTTGACAAAAAAGTGCAGAAGTGGAAGCCCCAATGGCAATAAGTAGAAAAATATATCGTATGAATATCACTATCGTAAAACTACTATATAGCGATACAAAAGTGAAATATTTAACATCTTTTAAAACGTAACTATTTAGATATAACCAAAAGCTGACCCAACGATAGCGCATCATCGGTAAGACCATTCAAAGCCTTAATCTGATCGACAGATACATTATATAGCTTACTGAGGGAATACAACGTATCTTGAGCTTTAACCTCATGAATACGCATGGCTACGGGGCTCTTGATGGCTTCTGTTTTTACAACCGAGGGGGGGGCTTCTTGTACATTCTGAACGATTTCTACCTGCACCGTTTCTTCTCGAACAACTTTTTCACGCGGCGATTCACCGCGGTCGTATTGATCAAGATGATATCTTTCGATCATTTCGATGAGCAATTCGGGATAACGTGGATTGGTGGCGTACCCGGCTGCTTTCAAGCCTTTAGCCCAACCTTTATAATCATTCTTATCCAATTTAAAGAGCGCTGCATACCGAGGTCTCAACAGAAATTCAGAATGATCTCGAAACGATTGTTCGGGACTGTCATAAACACGAAAGCAATCATTAATATTATCATCAGGGCGGGTTACGGATTTTCCTTTCCACACTCCGCCACATTTAATACCAAAATGATTATTCGCCTCACGCGCCAGATAACTATTCCCATTGCCCGATTCAAGCAGTGCCTGAGCAAGTTTAATGCTGGCGGGGATACCGTATCTGTTCATTTCTGCAATGGCCACCTGTTTGTAATGACTGATGTAATCGTTCCCTGCCATGGTGGGCCGCCCAACAGAAGGAGATGAAGAAGTTTTTGAATTGGAGCCAGATTTAGGGGACGATAACGTGCCCCTCCGACTTGAACATGATGTAACCAACATCATGAGTACAAACATGCCATAAAAAAACTTCTTCATGCAGTAATGTTGTGCTTAGTGCTTATTTTTTTGTTGACGAGAATTTGTTTTGCTTAGCATCATGATCAAACATATCCAAATGATATTGTCTAATTGTAGCGAGTACTTTTGCAGTCCAACCTTTACTCGTCGAGTACCCCGAACGAGCTATCGCTTTTACCCAAGCCTCGTATTTTTCACCCGGATGTTTATCAAAAAGACTTTGAGTAGTCTTTTTTCTTTTCACTATTCCTACAAAATCATCATACGAGTCCAATACTGACCGATAACCTTTGTAAGCTGACCGAATAACGGTACTATTGTTCTTTCCTTTGACACCAAAATGGTTATTCAAATTCTTTGCTACCCTGCTACCACCATTTCCGCTTTCATGCATGGCGATGGCTAAGATAACCGATGCGGGAACACCATGTTCCTCCATCATTTCTTTTGCTATTGGACTGTACTTATCGACATATGCCGCATTACTTTGAGCCGAAACCTTTGTTAATCCAAAAGTTCCCAAAGCTAGTATCAGTACAAAGCTTTTTAATTGTTTTAAATTCATGAAGAATGTTTTAGTTCACAAATTACTTCTTGCGTAATACAAAAAGTCCGTCTCGAATTGGTAATATCACCTTTTCTACGCGCTTGTCCTGAGCTAAACGTGCATTCAAATCAATGATCTGCTTTGTTTGGTTGTCTGGTTTTGAATCCAATACCTTACCTTTCCATAAGACATTGTCAATCAAAATAAGTCCCCCAGACGGGACTTGATTTATTATCGTTTCGAAATAAAATAAATTTCTCTTCTTGTCTGCGTCGATAAATACTAGATCGAATGTTTCATTCAATGTAGGTAGTATCACCGCCGCATCGCCAATGTGATACCTGATTTTGTCAGCAAATGGCGATTCATCAAAATAACCTTGAACCCTTTCTTGCTGCTCTGCATTGATATCAATGGTATGTAATAGACCATCTTCCTTAAGCCCTTCAGCGAGACATAAAGTTGCGTATCCCGTAAAAGTCCCTATCTCTAAAATACGCTTGGGAGCAACCAATTTACTCAATAAAGAAAGAACTCTTCCCTGGTAATGTCCAGATAACATATGGGGCATTGTTTCCTTCAAATAAGTGTCCCGATTTACCATTTTCAGTAACGAATTTTCTTCGTCTGTAGTATGTTCCAAATAGGACTCTAAATCGCTGTGAACAATTTCCATAACCGCAAAGGTACCAAAAAACATATTTAGTATAAAAACTTTTTTTTACTAAAACCTGATTATCAATCAAATACAATAAACCTTTTGTAAAGGACGTTTTTTTAAAATTGCCTCAAATGCATAAAAACCCAACATCGTCAATTTTAAAATTTTATTTCAGATCACAATTTCCCCAAATAAAAAGCCTTCTAAAATATGATATTTTAGAAGGCTTTTTTATTACTACACCATAACGGTATTACGCAAGATCAGCTGTGATCAAGCGTAAGAATTCGGATCGCGTTACATCATTTTGAAAAGCTCCTGTAAATGCAGAAGTTGTTGTCACAGAATTTTGTTTCTGTACGCCCCGCATTGCCATACACATGTGTTTACATTCCATGACTACAGCTACGCCCAGCGCCCCCAAAGTTTCTTGGATACAGTCCCTGATTTCATTAGTGAGCCTCTCCTGAACCTGAAGACGACGTGCAAAAATATCAACGACACGAGGTATTTTACTCAATCCAACAATATGTCCGTTAGGAATATAAGCTATATGGGCTTTACCGAAAAAAGGCAACATGTGGTGTTCACAAAGAGAATAGACTTCAATATCTTTGACGACAACCATTTGACTATAGTCTTCTTCAAACATCGCTCCACGTAATACCTCTCCAGCATCAATATCATAGCCATGTGTCAAAAATTGCAACGCTTTCGCAACACGCTCTGGCGTCTTTACTAAACCTTCACGCTTGGGATCTTCCCCAAGACATGCCAATATATCGGTATAATGAGAAGCGATTCGTTCTACCTTTTCAGTATTGTATTTGTCGATCTTAATATATCCATCCAACTCTTCGTTGTCAAATGAGTGCTGACTCATAGTTTCTACTATTTAAATGTATTAAAGTTTAATCGCCAAAATATTCGACGTAATTATTTTCTGTTTCGTGCAAACGGACACTATGTAAAATTACTCCCTGTTCATCAAACAAGGGTTTTAGAATCTTAAATATCTCGATTGCGATATTTTCAGTTGAAGCCATCACACCCTGCATAAAATCAACATCTAAATTAAAATTACGGTGGTCTACCTTATCGATGATGCTACGATTGATAATTTCCTTCATCATCTTTAGGTCAATCAAAAAACCAGTTTCTGGATTAACATTTCCTTTAACTGTGACATAAAGATCATAATTATGTCCATGCCAATTTGGATTGGCACAAAGACCAAAAACCTGTTCATTCTGCTCCTCACTCCAGTCTTCACGATAGAGCTTGTGCGCAGCACAGAAACGTTCACGACGAGTTATAAATACCATAATAATACAAAGATAAGGCTTTAGGCGCAATTTTAACATTTCAATTTGAGGAATGCCGTCAGAATACCGTAATATAATGAAGTGCTTATACCATTCCTCATTCAAAACCGATAAAAGTTCCGTAGTCTAAGTCTTAACTATTAGAGAACGCATGGCTAAAATTTGAAACCGAACGTTGCTTACTCTTTATGAGAATAGCAGTTTTTATATAGTATTGGCTCTTTTACGTAATTTTTCTTATTATTTGATCGCGTTTTTAGTTAGGTTTAGTTTAGGGTTAGCTTAGGGTTAGCTTAGGGTTAGTTTAGGTATAACCTATATTATCCCTATTTAAAAGCTAAACTAAATAGCTATTAAATCGCTATTAATGTATAATAAAGCAGTGGCTACTCCTAACTTTTAAATGCTGAAAAGAATGCCGTTTCACCGCTCTTATCAGCAATGATATTGTTAGCAAAAGCCAAATCATCCTATGTATAAAATCAAAGTCAGATCTGTCAGTTGGAAGAATACCAAGTACTATATTTTGTTTTAAAATACTTTTGCGCGCAAGATAATTTGTATTTTTCCCTCAAAAAAGAGTTCGTCATGAGAATATTAGTTATTGCGGCTACTTCATTTGAATTGCAGCCGTTCCTGGAAGTGGCGTCAACATACGATCGATGCGATACCCTCATCACTGGTGTTGGCATGGTGGCCACAGCCTTTGCGCTAGGAAGAGCACTTCATGAAAAAAAATATGATCTTCTTATTAATATAGGAATAGGGGGATGTCTGGATCGGCATGTTGAAATAGGTTCAGTCATCCAAGTGGTTTCAGAGTCATTCGTTGAGCTTGGGGCGGAAGACGGTCATAACTTTATTCCAATAGATCAATTGGGCTACGGAAAGTCTAAATTTTCCTCCTGCTCATTAGCTGACAAAGAGCTTCGTCTTCCATTTCTAAAACAGGGTGAGGGCATTACCGTAAACAAAGTACATGGTCATACAGAAAGCATCGAAAAAGTTCAAAAGCTCCATCCCAATAGTCTCGTAGAAAGTATGGAGGGAGCTGCTGTTTTCTATGCTGCGGACAAAATGACTGTTCCCGTTATAGAGATTCGCGGTGTTTCGAATTACGTAGAAAAAAGGAACCGTGCCACGTGGAACATTCCGTTAGCTATCATGAATAGTAATAAGGCACTTATAAAAACATTGGAATATCTGAGCAACTTATATTTAAAAATTTAATATGAAAGTCATTTACATCTTAAAAAATGACATAAAACTATACAATTAGCGTGTTCAAATCTTCAAAATATCAATTTTAAATAGTAGATTTGTAATCTAAAAATTGACACTATTTTACAACTGATGAGAGAAATACAATTCAGAGAAGCACTTCGTGAAGCAATGAACGAAGAAATGCGTAAAGACGACAAAATATTTTTATTAGGAGAAGAAGTTGCTGAGTATAACGGAGCTTACAAAGTGAGTCAGGGTATGCTTGATGAGTTCGGCGCAAAACGTATCATTGATACACCTATTGCTGAACTTGGTTTTGCGGGTATTGCTGTTGGTGCTGCAATGAATGGTTTGAAGCCAATTGTTGAATTCATGACATTCAATTTTTCACTTGTTGCTATCGACCAAGTGATCAATGCAGCTGCAAAAATCCACTCAATGAGTGGTGGACAGTTCTCTATTCCAATGGTCTTTCGTGGTCCTACAGGAAATGCTGGCCAACTTGCAGCTCAACACTCTCAAAACTTCGAGAACTGGTTTGCAAATACACCAGGTTTAAAAGTCGTGGTCCCTTCTAACCCATATGAAGCTAAAGGTTTATTAAAATCATCGATTATAGATCCAGATCCTGTCATCTTTATGGAGTCTGAAGTAATGTACGGCGATAAAGGGCAAGTTCCTGAAGAAGAATATTACTTGGAAATCGGAAAAGCAAATATTATCCAGGAAGGTACAGATGTAACGGTTGTATCTTTCGGTAAAATGCTTCCTCGCGTTGTCATTCCTGCAGTGGAAGAATTGAAAAAAGAAGGTATCAGCGTTGAATTAATCGATTTGCGTTCTGTACGTCCAATTGATTACCCAACAATCATCGCATCTGTTAAGAAAACCAATCGCTTAGTGATTGTAGAAGAAGCATGGCCATTGGCATCTATTTCTACAGATTTAGCATTCAATGTTCAACGCAATGCATTTGACTACCTAGATGCGCCTGTAATACGCGTAAATTGTGCAGATGTACCCCTTCCTTACGCACCAACATTAATCGAAGCGGCTCTGCCTAGCGTCGAAAAAGTTGTAAAAGCTGTTAAAGAAGTATCTTATATCAAAAAGTAATTTTTGTTAATTATAAAAAACCCAAATCCCTTTTACTACGTAGAAGGGATTTTTTTATATATTTAAATTGCCCAATTATTACTGATAGAAACATAAAAATTATAGATATGAAAAAATTAAGAATAACCTCATTGATCGCGGTATTTGCTTTCTTTGTTCTCGCGGCTTCCGCACAACAGAAATATACACTACGCGTAAATCCCGATGCAGGAAAAAAGATTTCACAAAATCTGAGTATGACCATGGACATCGATGCCGCTGGTCAAAAAATGACTACAGATCTCAACATGGGGTTTGATATAACCAATACAGCAACAAAAGATGATTCATTCGCATTTGATTTAAAATACACAAGAATCAATATGAAAATGAATATGGCAGGAATGGACATGGCATATGACTCAAAAAATCCAGAAGCTAATGATTTTTCTAAACAGATGCATGCGACGTTAGGCAAGCTGCTAGAAAATAATATAACCTTCAATGTAAACCAACTTGGTAAGTCATCGGATATCAAATTACCTGAAGGAATCAATATGCCGTTTGACAAAAGTATGTTCGAAAATATCAGCACTGTATTACCTGAACAACCTGTTACCATCGGAGATTCATGGACATCAAAAACAGAATCTGATGATTCAGGAATAATGGTAGAAAGCAAAATGACATTAATCGAGGCAAATGAGCTTGGTTACAAAGTAAATGTGGAAGGAAAGATGTTTGGCCCTGATGCAAACCAGGTCGGTAATCTCCAAGGTTTTTATGTTTTGGATAAAAAAACCTGTCTTACCAAGGCAACTGAAATGATAAGCGATGTAGACATGCCGGAAGCCAAAATAAAGACCACATTAAAAAGTCAATAAACCCTCAATTAGAACAAAAAAATAGGGACCTGTTGGTCCCTATTTCATATAGATAGTTTTAAAACTACGCATTAATCTCTTCTTTGTATTGTTCAGCGGTTAACAAAGCGTCTACATCAGCAGCGTTGTTCAATTTAATACGAACAATCCAACCTTCTCCATACGGATCAGAATTGACCAACTCAGGAGATGCATCAATAGCCTCATTCACAGATAAAATTGTAGCTGATACAGGCAAAAACAAATCAGAAACAGTTTTTACCGCTTCAATTGTTCCGAAAACTTCATTTGCGGCAATTTCATCACCTACAGTGTTAATGTCAACAAAAACGATGTCTCCCAATTCACGTTGAGCGAAATCAGTAATCCCTACAACTGCTTCATCACCTTCAACACGAATCCATTCGTGATCTTTGGTGTATTTCAATTCTGCTGGAAAATTCATTGTATTTAATTTTTTGATTTTTAATGCCGTGAAGTTACAAAATATCTTCAATTGTCAAAAATGATATTCATCATAACATTTTTGTGCTTAATTTTAAGCTATGAATCTTCAAATCGAAAGACTTTACCAAATTTCACGAAAGAAAGCGCGACTCATTATTGGCCTGATGTCCGGCACTTCACTAGATGGGTTAGACATTGCACTATGCCGCATAGCGCATGCAGGAAAAATAACAAAAATACAGCTGGAGAAATTTTCTACCATGGAGTACGACGACGAATTTAGGACACGAGTTCGAGAAGTTTTTGCAAAACGCCATATCGATCAGCAGCTCTTTTCCGGACTCAATGCCTACATTGGAATAACCCATGCAAATTTAATCAATGCAGCCTTAAAACAATGGAATATTGCGAACAGTGAGATTGATTGTATAGCCAGTCATGGACAGACGGTTTACCATGCTCCCAAATCGTTGACAAAAGATCAAAATTGGCCAAATAGTACCTTACAGATCGGAGATGGGGATCATATTGCAGTGCATACAGGTATCATAACCCTATCAGACTTTAGACAGAAGCATATCGCTGCAGGGGGAGAGGGGGCACCTTTAGCAGCTTATGGCGACTACCTACTTTTTTCACATCCGACAGAAAATCGTTTCTTACTGAATATTGGAGGGATTTCTAATTTCACATTTATCCCAAGCCACCAAACCAAGTTAAAAGCATATGCTACTGACCTAGGCCCTGGAAATACTATGATGAATCAATACATGAAGACGCACTTTGATACAGAAATGGACAAGGATGCTCAGATGGCAAAAACTGGCTGTGTAAATGAAGATTTATTGAATCAGCTTTTGGCGGAAGAGTTTCTAAAACTACCCTTTCCAAAAACTACTGGCCCAGAACTATTTAATCTGATCTATCTCCAACGAGCACAGCATAGCTCTAAGACAACGGATCTGCCTCACAAAGATGTCATGGCTACCCTTAATCGTTTCGCTGCTCAAGCGATGGTTAATGGAATTCGCAGCCAGACTGAAGGTCTAACCGATATCGCCGTTTATATCAGCGGCGGAGGGCTACATAATCCTTTGCTGTTTGATTATATCAAAACAAGTTTACCAGCGTGTAAGGTGCAAAGTTTTGCAACATTAGGTATAGATCCTGATGCAAAAGAAGCCGTTCTCTTTGCGCTATTGGCAAACGAAACCCTAGCGGGCAACAAATCCAATGTAGCGGATATCAAAGATTCTCCCGCTGTATGTATGGGTAAGATTAGCTTACCCGAATAGTTATTCTGTATCGATGGCGTCTTGTAAAAACTCCTTGAAAGGAAGCATACTTTTATAAGACGCCACGATATTATCCAGTGCATTTTTCGCAGATAGCTCTTTTACAGTTAAAGATCTGTCCAAAACAAAGCTCTTTAATTTGATCAGGTCAATAAAAGGATTATCTTCGTTATAACCAGCAGGAGCACGTTTTAACAGATCCTCTTTAAATAGCGCAATTTTCTTTTCGGACAACACCTCTTTCAAAATATCATCTAGCTTACCACCATTATAATCGATTTCTTGTCTAATTGCTTCTAAATGTTGCTTTTCAGGTCGCCAGTAGCCACATGCTATAAATGAATTTTCTGCACCGATATGGATATAGTACTCTGTTCCTTGTAGCTTTCTCCCATCTACGGATATCCCTGCACCAAACCAGCTTTTGTAAGGTGTTTTATCCGTTGAAAAACGCGTATCGCGGTAAATCCGAAATAGACATTTGCTAGCCTGTATGGTGGTATTAATTTTAGGATCAAACTCACTTAAAGCCGCAATTAAATCCGTTAAAAAACTTCTTACATCAACTAATGCGGCTTCATACTTTGCCCTGTTATCAGCAAACCATTCCCGAGAATTATTAGCTTTCAATTCCGTCAAAAAATCAAAAGTAGATTTTTGAATGTGACTCATATTACGATCAATTAATTAAAAGTAAGAAAACATAGACCATTGGAGCCGCCAATAACAATCCGTCAAATCTATCCAAAAACCCTCCATGCCCAGGTAATATATTACCCGAGTCTTTGACCTGTAGGCTACGCTTTAACATAGACTCGACCAAATCCCCCAATGTACCCACAACGCTAATAATTACCGCAACAGTTATCCATTGCCAAAGCGGTAAATAACTGAAATACTTCTCCAGATTCACCGCGGCAACAATAGCCAAAATCAATCCTCCGAAAAAACCTTCCCATGTCTTTTTAGGCGAAATTCTTTCAAATAATTTACGCTTTCCAAAGCTTCGTCCAGCCAGATATGCGCCAGTATCATTTGTCCACAATAAAATTAAAAAACCTAAGGGAAGCACATAATTAAAACTACCCTGCATAAAGCCTAGTTTGGAAAATAGGAAAAAAGGCAGTGTAACATAGGCTATTCCCAAAAAAGTATAGGCGATGTCGTTAAAAGGGAACTTTCGTTTCTGAAAAAGTGAAACAATATAAGTCACGCTTACAATAGGAATCATCAGCGCCAAAAACTTTACATTTAATAGGTCCAATGAAATCAATGAACCTAAAATAAATAGCAGCAAAGCCAATAATATGCCTAACCATTTATTTGGAGCGCGTTCATCCGACGAAACGATCCCATAAAATTCATAAAGGCACCATGTACTGAGCAATGTAAAAAAGATGGAGTAAACGTATGCCCCAAAAAGAGTGGCTGCTATCATGACAGCTACAAAGATTACTCCTGTTATTGCTCTTGTTTTCATAAATTAATATCCCCTTCTGCTTCTTCAATTAGTCGTTCAGCCATTTCGATAGATCCTTCGTTGACATAAAGTTCAATTTTTCCAAATAGATAAGAAGAATCTTGCTTATTCAAAACAACAGCAGGAATTCCATGCTCTTCCAACATTTGTTTGACTATCTCCGCCTGAATAGCGTTTGTATATGTTTTAATTCTTTTCCAATCGTTCTCCATTGTTTTCTTTTTGCGTTGTTCGATAAAATAAGAGTACAAAAATAAGAGTAAAAATGAAGGCTACAAGATATATCCACCAAGATTGTAACTCAAATGCATTAAGCTCATCATAGGTTTTTCCTTGCCTAGTATAATAGAATGAGATAACCGTAGCTCCCGCATTGTTAACAAAATGCCCGAAGATGGGCAATAGGATGTTTTTGCTCCATAGATAGAGATAACCAAAAAAAGCGCCCAAGAGCAAGCGAGGTACAAAACCAAAAAATTGCAGATGTATGGCACTAAAAATAACCGCTACAATCCAGATAACAACGTGCGGATTATGCAACCATCTTCCGACTATATTTTGTAAAACACCTCGAAATAACAATTCCTCTCCGATGGCAGGTATTAGCGCCAACACAATAATGTTGAACAGAAAACCAAGAATGCTCGATTCCATAATAATACCCCGAATAAGATCTCCCGAATCCTTTTCACTCTGTTCCATCCAAAGCTGTACCGATTTCATATTCTCTGGAAGTTTTAACGACTCATTCCAGTGGCCGATCAAATTCATCACCGGCATAAAAGCAAGCATAGCCAGAAAGATATAGGCAAACTCTATTGCGTTAGGTTTACCATCAAGACGGAAATACTTAATTCCATAGCCCTCCCGAGTATCCATCAAATAAGCAGGAATCACAAATGACCCTAAACTACTCATTAACAATAAAAGGCGCATTTCATTGGCCGATCCATTCATGACCGCCGCTAATGAAAAAACCTGTCCCGTCATTTTATAATAAAAAAACAACGCGATAAAATAGACTACTTGTGATATGAAAGTAAAACCAATAACCATTAAAATCAACCGCAGCAACGATTGAAAAGGGGGGGTAGTTTGCGCTGGAAACATATGTATTAAATATACGCTAAAGATAACAATAAAAGCAGGTAAAGCCAATAATTAGCCGAATGCTGATCCCCGTGCATAATCATCAAGAGCTGCTATTGTATAGCAGCTAATAACATCAAAAAGGGCTTTGAAAATTTTCAAAGCCCTTTTTGGTACGTATCTCATTAATTTACCCGAATGGGATCTGCTGGCTTCTGAAGATTTTTGTATGGATAAGTTTTCATTTCATCCAACAGTAGTTTCACTGTTTTCTCCAGTTGAGGGTCACGGCCTTCCAAAAGATCTTTCGGCAGTTGTTCGATAAATACATCCGGAGCAATTCCTTCATTCTCGATGATCCAATTTCCTTTGAGGTCATACACACCGAAGTTTGGAGATGTTATCCGGCCTCCATCCAGCAATGGAGGATAACCACTGATGCCTACTAAGATTCCCATTGTGGTACGCCCCACCAATTTGCCTAATCCTTTAAAACGGAACATGTAAGGCATCATATCACCGCCCGAACCGGCATTTTCATTGATGATCATGGCTTTCGGTCCATAAATACCGTTACCGGGTGTTGTGAATCCCTTTCCATCACGAATGCCCCAGCCGGCAATTAACTCGCGGGACAAGAGGTCGATCACATAATCAGCAACCCATCCGCCACCGTTGTTCCTTTCGTCCATCAGAAGAGCCTTTTTATCCATCTGAGCGAAGTAATAACGATTGAAATAAGTATACCCCTCAGGACCGGTGTTCGGCATGTAAACGTAAGCTATTTGGCCATTACTCAAATCATTCACTCTTTTACGGTTCCGCTCTACCCATTCCATGCTACGCAAGTTCATTTCATCACCAAAAGAAATCGGTTTAACGATGACTTCACGTGCGCCAACCAATGAAGGTTTTGAATTGATCTTGAGCATCACTTGCTTGCCCACAGTATTGTCAAATAGGCTATAGATATCTTTATCTTCAGTCAGTTCTATACCATTGACAGCAACAATATAATCTCCTTCCCTGATGTTCAATCCAGGTTCAGCCAATGGTGCTTTGAAAGACGGATTCCATTCTAGGCGCGTAAATAATTTAGCGATCTGATAGAAACCATTCTTTAGCGTATAATCTGCTCCAAGCACACCAACAGAAACTGAAGGCGTAGAAGGCTGATCTCCAGGATAAATATAATTATGTCCTACGACCATTTCTCCCATCATTTCATTCAATAAATAACCAAGATCAGAACGATGGTTGACAAAAGGTAGGAATTTTTCATATTTAGCTTTCATTGCCTTCCAGTCGGCGCCATGCATATTTTCCACGTAAAAATAATCCTTTTGCATTGACCAAACTTCATTGAACACTTGCTTCCATTCCGCTGCAGGATCCACCAGTTGCTGGATTCCAGCTAATTTGATTTCTCCAGCAGTAGGTGAAGCAACTTTTTGTCCAGCATTTACGATATTAAACCCATTTCCCGTTTGGAACAACATTTTCTTACCATCAGCACTAATCACATAACTCCGTGCATTTTCCACTAAGGTTTTGTTTTCAAGTTCCTTAAAATCATAGGCACCAATCGTTCCACCGCGTTGATAGGTCAATTGATTAGGTACTAAACCATTCAAGTTCCAATAAGGTCCTGCCGGCAAAGGAAGCGCAACAATTCTATTTTCTATACGATCGAAATCAACCTGAATAGATTTGTCGATTGGCTTGCTTATCACTACTGCTTCCTTTTTCTCTTTTTTAGGAGATTTCTTATCGTTCTCTTTTAAGCGCTCCTTTTTATTAGTTTCTCTTTCTTCCTTTTTATCTGCGCTTTCTTCACGGATTTGCTCCTCATCACTATCATTTTTAAAGAAAGATGGCGTTTTGCTCGAAAGAATAAAAGCATAAACGGCATAGTCTACATTTCGCTGTACAGCGGACATATGTAAACCAGAATTCGTTAAACCTGTATTGGTACTTGCCGTAAAAAATAAATATTTACCGTCTTGAGAGAATGCCGTACTACGAGCAGAGCTCATTCCATCGGTGATCTGTTGGGTTTTCTTTGTATCCAAATTGTACATGAATACAGCAGGTACTCCATTTTCAAGCGTACGAATAAAGGATATCCATTTAGAATCTGGAGACCAGCTTGGCTGAAAATGATTAGATACCCGCCCTGTCTGGCCACTTAATTTATCATCAGCAACTTTAACAACTGCTTTAGAAGCGATGTCAATATAATACAGATTGAGATGCGAATCATTGTAAAATAATTTCTTTGAATCGGGCGACCAAGTCGGCTCAAAATAGAAATTAGTCTCACCCAAATTAAAATATAATGGTTTATCTTTTCCGAACTGATCTGTCAGCACCAACTGATAGGTTCCATTTTTGTCTGAAATATAAGATACCCACTTCCCGTTTGGAGACCAATCTGGAAAACGCTCATGAGAACCCGGTGAATTTGATAGATTTCGAGCCTCGCCCTTTTCTTTGGGCACTGTAAATATTTCTCCTCTCGCCTCAAATAGTGCGCGCTGACCGGTTGGTGATAGTGTAGCATAGCGTATATCATCCTTGATATCTTTATAATACGGCCTTTTATACATCACATCCGTGTTCACACTGATATGCAGCGGAGTTACTTTATTATTGCTTAAACTCAACGTATTGAGTGCTCCAGCATATTCAAAAATCAAATCTGTGGCATTCCCATTTAGCGAACGCACATCATAGTCTTTGAAATCTGTTAATTTATCTACCTTCTTGGTCTTGGTATCATAACTGAAGATATTAACAATTTTATCGCGGTCAGATAAGAAATAAACCTTAGTACCTAACCATAATGGCTTAACGTCATTGCTTTTAACTTGCGGAATAGCTTCTATTTCTTTGGTTTTCGTATCAAAGATCCAAATAGTCGGCATACCGCCACCCCGATAACGTTTAAAGGCTACCCGGTCTCTTTCTGTAGGATCGGTATTCTTGATATAGGCCCAATAGCGACCATCTGCAGAAGGGCTGCCCTGCGTGGCTTCAGGCATCATCAATGCCTTATCCATTCCTGACATTTGTATATTGGAACTATATAATCGCGGACTTAAAGCATAGGTAAAATCTCGCGATGTTGTATAGTATACTTCATCATTGTTGAGCCATCCACGTAATACATCCGAAGAGGGATGATAAGTGATACGCTTGGGTTCACCTCCTGCTACAGGTATTACATAGACGTCGGTATTTCCGTCATAGTTGCCTGTAAATGCCACTTTCTTGCCATCAGGAGAAAACATCGGATTCTGTTCTACACCAGGATTGGTTGTTAATCTTCTCGGATTACTGCCATTTTTGTCTGCAATCCAAATATCTCCACCATACACAAAAGCGATATTATTAGCGCTTATACTTGGATTTCTAAGCAATAAGGTTTCTTGCGCTTTTGCTGACAGAAAAGTTGCTCCGACCAAAAATGCTGCAATTAGCTTGAAGTGAGTTCTATTCATAAAGATGTTAAGGTTAAAATTTACCACATACAAAACTACGATTTTGCACAATGGACCTAGTTAGTATATCAACAAAGTTGCATAAAAAAATGATTAAAAAAAAAGCCCTGCTAAAAATAGCAGGGCTTTTCTTTATGAACAATTAAAAACCGTACTCTTGTTCGATTTCCAATACAATACCTTCATCGACCAAAACACGTCCACAATGTTCGCAAATAATAATTTTTTTGCGCTGGCGGATTTCCGACTGCATTTGAGCAGGAATTTTATTGTGGCATCCTGAACAGCTATCGCGGTCAATTGAAACCACAGCAAGTCCATTTTTGAATGAATTACGAAGACGGTAGTATACTTTGTTCAACCGGTCCTCTATATTAGCCTCAGCTTCAGTAGCTTTAGCCAATAATCCATCTTCTTCCTTTTGAGTTTCAGAAGTAATTGTTTCCAATTCTTTCTTTTTTCCCTCAAGCTCGTTTTTGCTATACTCAAGATTACCTACAGTAGTATCGTAGTTTTCCGTCTTGTTGCGAATCTCGAATTCTGCTTCTTTAATTCTCTTTTCACAAACCTGGATCTCAAGACCTTGAATTTCAATTTCTTTTGAAATAGCGTCATATTCGCGATTATTCTTTACCTCATTTAACTGCGACTCATATTTTTTGATAGCAGCTTGGGCATCCTTAATCATGTTTTTACGCTTGACGATCGAATCTTCTAAATCGTCTAAGTCTATTCTGATCTTCTCAATACGAGTTTCTAAACCCGCAATCTCATCTTCAAGATCTGCAACTTCCATAGGTAATTCGCCACGAACTTGGCGAATTTTATCTATTTTAGTATGAATGGCTTGCAAAAGCCATAATGCTTTCAATTTTTGTTCTACGGTTTGTTCCATCAACTGTAGTATTTTATAGGGTTTGTATCTATTTCTGTTGTTAAGGTTGCAAAGTTAGGAAATTTTTTCGTAATAATGTCGTACAATAATTCTTGCGTAAATTGTTCGCTCTCAAAATGTCCTGTATCAGCAATGACGATTTCACCTTCTGCATCAAAGAATTCATGATATTTGTAATCGGCCGTCACAAAAAAATCAGCCCCCGAGCGTTTGGCAGCCCCAAGTAAAAATCCACCTGAGCCACCACACACAGCTACTCGTCCAACCTTTTTACCCAATAGCGCTGTATGACGAATAACATGAAGTCCAAGTTTTTCTTTAAGGTAAGCTAAAAAATCCATTTCATCCATTGGTTCTGGTAAATTTCCGATCATTCCAGCCCCAATTTCACTGGCATTATTCGCAATATCAATCAGATCGTAGGCTACTTCCTCATAGGGATGGGCGTCATAAAGCGCCAAAAGCAACTTTCTCTCGATGCTTTTCAGATAAATCACTTCAATCCGGGTTTCTTCAACACGATCTTGAACGCCAACTTCTCCAATGGCAGGGTCCGCACCAGCCAATGGTCTAAAACTACCGTAACCTGCCGTATTAAAGCTACATTGATCGTAATACTTTCCGACTTTTCCGGCTCCCGCATCGAATAAGGCCTGGCGAACATCTTCAACGTGACTTCTGGGAACAAAAACAACCATTTTCCGTAAAACATTTGTTTTAGATTCCAAAATCGCCTGATTCTCCAAACCTAGCGTAGTCGCAATCTTTGTATTCACGCCGCCAGTAACATTATCCAGGTTTGTATGAATGGCATACAATGCTATTTTATGTTCGATCGCCTTAATAACCGTACGCTCCACATAATTTTTTCCATTGAATTTCTTCAGTCCTTTAAATACAATAGGATGGTGTGAAATAACTAAATTACAGCCTTTATCAATAGCTTCTTGCACGACAGCCTCCGTACAGTCCAATGAAATGAGCACTTTTGTAACCTCTTTATTTGCATCTCCCACAATAAGTCCAGCATTATCATAAGATTCTTGTAAATCTAAAGGAGCAAGCCGCTCCAAATAGTCAATGACGTCTTTAATTCTCATGGTCTACAATTACCTCCTTTTCTCTAAATTTATTATGTTCTTCTAAAATTCTTTTGTTGGCATTAATTTCAAACCAATAATTAGCTAATGTCACAAAATGCATGACAATTAACACGCCTGAAATAGATAATGGCAACGGAATATTTGTCGCCAAATAAATCCAGGCATATAATGATCCCTTTCTAAAGGTAGGATTCTCCTCAACGGCAATTTTTCGGTCATAGAATTCATTGATCAACGAATCACGCAAACGTGCAGCGACCTGAAAATTCCAATAAATATTCACCAAAGGGATTGCGACCAACCAGGATTGATTAGGGGTCATTAATCGATTTTCACTGGCGACTAATTTTAACGTTTTCCGGATCGTATTTGCAAACAGCAGCCATACCATAATACGTATAGCGACGATAGCCATGGCTGTATAAATTACCTCCGGCTTACTTAATTCTTTTATTAGTTCCTCTTGCGTCATTGAAATTTCTATTGCTTATTTATTTTCACGTTCTAACAAATCTACTAATTCTTTCAGCTTTTTTATTTGTGGATTATGATCACCAACAAATTCGATCGTTTTAAAACCAAGATTTTTTGCTTTTTTATAAAAAGGATAAAAATCATCATTCTCGAATGCTGTGCCATCTTCATACGTTAAGATGTAGCTCGTTGGAATTTTATTTCGTTTCGGATTTATCAAATGAATCTTATCTTTAAGTGTTTTTAAAGGGTGGGGGACGTCTCTCGGAAATTTGGTATCATCCTTTACCCAAAAAGGAAGAATATAGCCATCCTTTTCAAATTTCAAGAGTCCATTATCTTTACCCGGTTTCCCCATCAAATTTATCACTGATTCCTGATCTGCAGGAAGTATAGCATCCAAATAAATCATTTTTTTGATTCGATCCGGAAGGCTGTCTGCTACAGCCGTTATAATCATACCACCATAACTATGTCCAACCAGTATGATATCATGAAGATCCTCAAACAAAATTGTATTCACAACATCATTCACATGCGTCTGCAATCCAATAGCAGTATCTGACAAATGATAACGTTCCCCCAAACCAGTTAGTGTGGGGCAATAAATTTTGTTTCCTTTTTTCTCTAATTCGCTGGCCGTATTTTTAAACTGCCAGGCACCGCCCCATGCGCCATGAACTATCACATAGGTAGAAGACTGTGCATAAAGACTTTTACCTAAAACACATAATGAAAAACAAAATATTAAATACAATAATCTACAGTAATTCATATCGTTATATTTTTTAGTAAATTTATATCAATTTATCTTTGTTTTACAGCGAATCAATATATTCTTGCTATTCTCGAATAAAATTGATGGATAAAAGATAAAATGTAAGCACTCACTCAACTTGTAAAAATAGCCTAACGTCGTTTTCTAGCGAATTTAAAGAGCGTATTATATAGTATTAAATAAGTAGGGTAGGGGAGAACTATCAAACATATAATAAAAATATAGTAGGCCTCTTATGAAAATCATCCTTTCGTTTTCGCCATTCAGCAATGGTGAAACTTTGAATGGATTCATCTGGAGCTGTCACATTGGATGCTACACAAAGTAAGGTGGAAGGCTTACAGGTTTTCAGCAGATCTGCCAAAAGCTGATTATTCCTAAAGGGAGTTTCAATAAAAATCTGCGTTTGTTTTTCACGCCCCGACTGCATCTCGAGACTTTTAATTTCTCTGGCCCGTTCTATTTTATCAATCGGCAGATAACCATGAAATGTAAATTTCTGACCACTGAAACCCGAAGCCATCAGAGCCAGTAAAATAGAACTGGGGCCAACAAGCGGAACAACTTTAATTCCCAGTTGATGCGCACGCGCAACAATTGAAGCACCAGGATCAGCCACACCAGGGCATCCTGCTTCCGACATCAGACCGACATTCTTACCATGGGTGAGACCTTCAAAAAAATCATTAATATTTCCTTTATCCCGCGCATGCTTTCCATAATCATGAATTTTGAGTTCGCTCTGCGGAATCTTTAAACCCGCAAGTTTTAGAAATTTACGTGCTGTCTTTTCATTTTCCACAATATATTCGTCCAATGAATTTATCGTTTCCACCAAATAAGGAGTAAACGACTGGAAAGCTGCATCATCACTCAATGGAACAGGAATTAAATATAATATGCCATTTGCCATAATACAAACGTACTAATTAAGCTCCATTTGACTATACTAATTTTAAACTTAGCATTATTTAACCTATTAAAGTGATTATAATTTCGAATTTTAAACTCATTATTAGTATTTTAGCATACATATTTAGTACAACAATAAACATCATCCAAATGATCACACAAATTACAGAAGGCGTAAAAATTTCGGTTGAAACTATCTATCAATCGGAGTATTCGAATCCGGACCGTGAGCATTTTATGTTTGCTTATCATATCAGCATAGAAAATCTCAGCGATTACACGGTTCAATTGATAAGCCGCTATTGGAGAATTTTTGATGCGAAAGGAGATTATAGAGAAGTATCGGGAGATGGTGTAGTGGGCGAACAACCCATTATTGAGCCTGGACAGACCCATCAATATACTTCAGGTTGCAATCTCAATAGTGAATTCGGATTTATGGAAGGATATTATAATATGATCCGAACTCTAGACAACAACAGCTTTCAAGTTGAAATCCCTCGTTTCAATCTTATCGCAGATTACGCGTTGAACTAATTTTATCAAGGCAGTATCATTATTGCCGATTAATAATACAACGAAGCTTTTTTAGCATCGAATAAGAAACTATTTCTTTATTTTTGCGAGCGTTCCAAATTATTGGTTATAAAGACACCACTTGAGTTAGTCATTCATTGAATGGTATGAGCTAAACCTGGTGCAGAACGCCACCCAATAGATTAAATTAATCAGCAATCAAAAAGATTATTGATTTAATATATAAATTACTGACAATCAGAATTATATTAAAATACTGATTATCAACACAATGCAAACTACCAAGAGCAGAAATCTCCTGGAAGTATCTTGCTGTGTAAATTGACTGAATATAATTTAGGGTGATATAACGTGAGTATTTTAGCTACAGAACAAGTAAGCCATTCGTTCCACGATCGATGGCTTTTTAAAGATTTGCATTTCGGCCTCCAAAAAGGAGATCGAGTAGCCTTGGTCGGGATAAACGGAACGGGTAAATCAACATTACTTTCCATTTTAGCAGAACGGATCCTACCAACTTTAGGAAAAGTTGTAAAAGAAAAAGGCATAAAAATTGGTTTCCTAGAACAGGATCCTGATTTCACAGGACTAAAATCTATTAATGATTTTATCTATAGTGCAGACAACGACCAGCAGCGTCTTATCCGCGAATACGAAGAACTTCTTTCGGATATTGACATCGACCAAAATAAACTGGAAGATTTGACGGAAAGAATAAGCTCGTTGAATGCCTGGGAATATGAACATAATATAAAGACGATTCTCAATCGTTTAAACATTATGGATTTTCATCAGGATATTAAAAGTCTTTCAGGAGGTCAACGAAAACGCCTGGCACTAGCCAAACTTCTGATAGACGAACCTGATGTTTATATATTGGATGAGCCTACCAACCATTTGGATATAGAGACCATTGAATGGCTGGAAAAGCTATTGACAACAGGAAATAAAACCGTTCTCTTGGTAACCCACGATCGTTACTTTTTAGACAACATCTGTACGGAGATTCGCGAGCTAGATAGGGGAAACCTTTATAATTATAAAGGAAACTATTCTTATTTTTTAGAGAAAAAATCTGAAAGAGAAGCGATCGATTCGGTGATGGTAGAGAAAAGCAGAAATCTTCTTCGCCGCGAATTGGAATGGATGCGACGCCAGCCACAAGCGCGCGGTACCAAATCCAAATCGCGTATCGATGCATACTATGAATTAGAAGAAAAATCGAAAGCAATAAAGGGAAATGATTCCATACAACTCAGTGTAAAAGTAAGCAGACAGGGATCAAAAATATTAGAACTGGATAAAGTTTCGAAACGGTATGGGGCAAAAGTAATCATACAGGATTTTTCATATACATTCAAAAAGGGCGATCGTATAGGTCTAGCTGGAAAAAACGGAACTGGTAAATCTACTTTTCTAAACTTAATCACGGGAGAAGAAAAACCTGAGACAGGAATAATCGCTATCGGAGAAACAACTGTATACGGTTACTACAAACAAGGCGGATTGGAAGTGAATGAAAACGATCGTGTATTAGATGTTGTGAAGAATGTAGCGGACTACATTGAGATGGCAAACGGAGAAGTAATCACGGCTTCCCAGTTATTGACCCATTTCTTATTTCCTCCTGAAAAACAATTTGGTTTTGTTAATAAGCTGAGTGGAGGAGAAAGAAAACGTCTTCAGCTTATGCGGGTATTAATGAAGAACCCGAATTTTCTTATACTGGATGAGCCTTCAAACGATTTAGATATCGACACCTTAAACGTACTGGAAGATTTTCTTGACAACTATACGGGAGTCCTTATCTTGGTATCCCACGATAGATATCTATTAGATAAGTTAACAGATCAACTTTTTATTTTCGAAGGAAAAGGGAATGTACAAATCTATAACGGAAATTACGCTGACTTTAAACTCGAGCAAGACGAGATCCAAAAGTTAGAAAAAGAAAAGCAGAAAAAAAGTATCCAAGAACACACAAAGCCAGTTGTAAAAGAGGAGAAGAAAAAACTCTCTTACAAAGAGCAATTGGAGTATACTAAGCTGGAAGAGGAAATCGAAATGTTGGAGCAATGTATAAAGTTAAAAACGGAAGAACTGAATCAAGTAACAGATCACTTAAAACTATCGTCCCTTGCGGAAGAAATTCAATCCATCCAAAAGAAGATAGATGAGAAATCAGAGAGGTGGTTATATCTTGCTGATTTTATGTAAAATTTCATAAAGCGTTTCACGTGGAACGAAGAGAAAGCTTAAATTTGTAAACAAATAACACACCACGTTTCACGTGGAACAAGAATAGGAAAATGTTTAAAAAATATAATGTAATAGTAGTTGGTGCAGGTCATGCTGGCTGTGAAGCTGCAGCCGCTGCTGCGAACTTAGGCTCGTCAACATTACTCATCACAATGAATATGGGAGTAATAGCCCAAATGAGCTGTAATCCCGCTATAGGTGGAGTTGCGAAAGGTCAAATTGTACGAGAGATTGATGCGATGGGTGGATACACAGGTATCATTGCGGATAAATCAACAATTCAGTTCCGCATGCTCAATCTATCTAAAGGACCAGCTATGTGGAGCCCACGTACGCAAAATGACCGGATGCGATTTGCAGAAGAATGGAGGTTACAATTAGAGTCTCTACCAAATTTAGATATGTGGCAAGATACCGTCAAAGAGGTCATCGTAAAAAATGGTAGAGCATGTGGCGTCATCACTTCAATGGGAATTGAAATAGAATCCGATGCTGTGGTATTAACCAACGGGACATTTTTAAATGGCGTTATCCATATTGGTGATAAGAAATTTGGTGGCGGTAGAACAGGAGAGAAGGCTGCCACAGGTTTGACCGAACAGCTTGTTTCACTCGGCTTCGAATCAGGTAGAATGAAGACCGGAACTCCACCAAGGATAGATGGCAGAAGTCTCACCTATGCGCTGATGGAAGAACAATGGGGTGACGAAAAAAGAGGTAGATTTTCTTATACAGATGTAGATATACCCACAGAACAACGTTGCTGTTGGATCACCTATACCAATGATAAAGTACACGAAATGCTACGGACCGGTTTCGAGAAATCACCCATGTTTACGGGACGTATTAAAGGTTTGGGACCTCGCTATTGTCCTTCGATAGAAGACAAAATTAACCGTTTTGCAGAACGTGACCGCCACCAGATATTTGTGGAACCTGAAGGTTTCAAAACAGTAGAGATTTATGTAAATGGATTTTCCACATCACTACCAGAAGATGTTCAACTAAAAGCACTGCAATTCATCCCGGGCTTTGAAAATGCTAAGATGTACCGCCCAGGGTACGCCATAGAATATGACTATTTTCCGCCCATGCAATTGGATCTTACACTCGAAACGCAATTGGTAAAACATCTATTCTTTGCCGGCCAAATCAATGGTACAACAGGATATGAAGAGGCGGCTGCTCAAGGTTTCCTAGCGGGTATTAACGCACATCAACGTATCAATGATGATAAAGAACTTATCTTAAAAAGATCCGAATCATATATAGGTGTATTGGTTGATGACCTCGTAACAAAGGGAACAGAAGAACCTTACCGGATGTTTACATCAAGAGCAGAACATCGATTGTTACTCCGCCAGGATAACGCGGATATTCGTCTTACTCCATTAGCGCATAAATTGGGACTGGTAGGTGAAGAAAGAATAAAGAAAGTACAGGATAAAATAGATAACTCTACAAATATAATCGCCTACTTAAAACAAAATTCCACTAATCTTGAAAAGATGAATACCGTACTGGCTGATGTAGGTTCAAGTGCACTTGCTCAAAAAACCAGATTAAGTAATGTATTGGCAAGACCTCAGGTTAGTATTCAAGATATCATCAAAGGGGATGAAAGTTTTGCGCAATTTGTAGCACAATTCGATAACGATACCATAGAACAAGCAGAGATCAATCTTAAATATGAAAGCTATTTCGAAAAAGAAATAGAGATTGTAAATCGCATGAAAAAGATGGAAGATAGAGAAATAAATCCGGACTTCGATTATAGTTTGTTAAATTCACTGTCCATCGAAGCAAGGCAAAAATTATCGAAGGTTAAACCACGTACATTGGGTCAAGCTTCACGAATCTCGGGCGTTTCACCTTCGGATATCAGCGTATTGATGGTTCACATGAGTTAAATAACTGATTTACAGAGTTTTAATATAAATACATATATAAGCTTAAAATAAGCGATTTAAGACAATATTCTATTTTTTATGACAACTTCTTCAAAAGAAAATAAAAGTAGCTCAGAAAGGCTAAAAAATAGCTTTACGCCAAGATTACTTATTTTAAGCTTGTTTATCATGCTTATTGCCTTATCAATACAGTGTGCGAGTATACAGCAACCAACTGGAGGGCCAAAAGATTCTATTCCGCCTAAGATTTTATTGGAAAATCCGCCGAATTTCTCGAAGAATTTTACAGAAAAAAAAATAGTCATCACTTTTGATGAATACATTAAACTCGCCAATCAACAAAAAGAATTTAGTGTGACGCCCGATATGGGGAGCAATCCGGAATTTAAAGTCAAGAAAAAAAATCTTGAAATCACCCTTCCAGATTCTCTTGAAAAGAATACCACATATAGCATCTACTTTGGTAAAGGACTTGTCGATTATAATGCAGGAAATGCATTGGTCAATTATGCTTACGTGTTTGCTACCGGAGACAAAATTGACTCGCTCAGCATATCTGGTAATGTAAAAAGTGCAATAACTAAAGAGGTACAGAAAGAAGTTAAAGTCTTATTGATTCCCATTAGCCAAGATTCTATTTTTGGTAAAAAGAAGGCAAATATATTTACGACAACAGATACTGCAGGCAATTACAAACTAAATAATCTAAGGGAGGGAACATACCGCATTTACGCACTCCAGGAAAAAAATAATGACAGAATCTATAACGGTGCCGACGAAGAAATAGGTTTCTTAAAAGATTCTATCGTACTAGAGCGGGATCTGAGCAACATTAATCTTGAAATATTCAAGGCCACTCCAAAGAAGTTTAGAACGTTAGAAAAAAAATTTGAAAAAAATGGAAGTGTACTCCTTATTTTTAATAGAAGAGTAGAAAAACCCAACTTAAATATTCTTGATGATGAAGTAAATAATAAAGATAAAATCATACGCTTTGCAAAAACCTCTGATTCTGCGACCCTGTTTATTCCAAATTTAAAAATAGACTCTTTAAAATTGGTCTTAACGGAAAATGAGAAGCCACTGGATACCATCCTGGTTAGAAAAGGAAACGTAAAAATAGAACAAACAATAGACCCTATTTTTACACCAAATAACGGGAGGGTCGATCGCATCACTCACCTTCAAGTGTCCGCTTTCACACCAATAAAAAATATAGACAAGACAAAATTAAAATTCAAGGAAGATTCGTTGGTGCGGACCAATTATCAGCTGGCTGTGGATACAGCGAATTCAAACATCTACCACATTCGATATAATTGGAGGAAGGATAAAAAATACCAAATTGAATTTGCAGAAGGCGCTATTACGGGCTATTTTGGAGAACAAAACAAAGAAAAAAAACTGGATCTTACTTATGATGATAGTGAAAACTATGGGGATCTTACCTTTGATTTCACGGACCTCGATAGCAATACAACATACTTAGTCGAATTGATCAATGAGAAAAAAGACAAAGTCTATCGCTTAGACAAAATAAGCACAGATAACCCAGCAGTAGTGTATAAACAATATCCAGGCGGTAAATACAGTTTGCGTGTAATCCGAGACGATAATGATAACGGTATATGGGATACCGGAGATGTAGAAAAAAAGACTTTTCCGGAGCCCGTTGTATACTTAAACAAAGTATTCACGATACGAGCAAACTGGGAGCAAAAAGACAGTTTTTCATTAAGTGGCCTAAAGAAAGAATAATCGAGGCCACTAAAAACAGCCTTTTATATATTGCAAAGTCGTTTAAGCTAAAACCAAGAACTGTATAGAACATAATTATGCGGTAACTGTAGTAACAGATCCCTCTGTTCTTCAGTTAGCGCTTTTATTTTTTTTGCTGGCACACCGGCATATAGGAATCCTGACTCACAGCGCGTATTTTCTAAAACGACAGCCCCAGCAGCAATAATTACATTCGATTCGATTACAGCATTATCCATTACAATAGCGCCCATACCAATAAGTACGTGATCTTCAACAACGCAACCATGTACCATAGCTTGGTGTCCTATGCTTACATAACTGCCAATTGAAGTACCACATTTCTTATAAGTGCAATGTAAAACAGCTCCATCTTGAATATTTGTATAGTTTCCTATTCGAATATAATTGACATCACCACGTACAACAGCATTAAACCAGACCGAACAATGGTGTCCAATCTCAACGTCACCTACGATCGTCGAATTAGGTGCTAAGAAGCACTCTTCAGCAATTTTCGGTGACTTATCCAAAACGGGTAAAATAAGCGCCATAACGTTTAAAAAATTGTATCCTTTAGTATTTGCGAGTGCTGCGGATGGTCAGTTGTATAATGCAATCCTCGACTTTCCTTTCGCAACATTGCCGATTTCGTCACAATGTAAGCGACTTGAATCACATTTCGCAATTCGCAAAGTTTTACCGAAAGCCTTGTATTCCGGTAGAACTCCTCAGTCTCCTCATATAATAGATGGAGCCGCTTAAGCGCTCTTTCAAGCCTAAAATCAGAACGGACGATACCAACATAATCGCTCATGATCTTTTGGCATTCCCGCAAATTGTGAGTCACCAAAATATCTTCATTAGAACGCGAGGTCTCAGAATCATCCCATTCGGGAACATCACTTATATGACTGATTGTTTCAACCAATTGCGTCGCATCTAAGAATATACGATGGGCAAATACAAGTGCTTCAAGCAGCGAGTTGGAAGCCAGTCTATTTGCGCCATGCAAGCCTGTAGAAGAACACTCTCCGCAGGCATAAAGATTGAGAATACTGCTACGCCCAAAATCATCCACATAAATTCCACCGCAAAGATAATGCGCTGCAGGTGTCACCGGTATAAAGTCTTTGGACATGTCAAGTCCAATAGAAAGACATTTCTCATATATATTCGGAAAGTGTTTGATAATATCGTCCTTATCCCTATGCGTGATATCGAGATATACATAATCAATACCAGATTTCTTCATCTCCGCATCAATAGCTCTAGCCACGATATCTCTCGGAGCCAACGAAGCTCGCTCATCATAGTCCTCCATAAAAGACTCTCCATTAACTCTTCTTAAAATACCTCCAAATCCTCTCACTGCTTCGGATACGAGAAACGCAGGTGAGTCCTTAGGGTTATATAGTGACGTGGGATGAAATTGCATAAACTCCATATTACGCACCTTCCCTTTGGCTCTATACACCATCGCAATACCATCGCCAGTGGCAATGGTCGGATTAGTTGTGCTTGAATATACATGCCCAGCTCCACCGGAAGCCATTACCGTAACCTTACTCAAAATTTTATCTACGTGATGAGAAAATGTGTTGAAAGCATAGATACCATAACACGTGATATCCGTTTTATTCTTATCTACATATTCACCCAAATGGTGTTGTGTGATTAAATCAATGGCAAAGTAATGTGTTACAATTTCAATATTTGGATCGACATGTGCCTGCTCTAATAGTGCCCGTTCTATTTCGTAACCGGTGATATCCTTGTAATGTAATATGCGATGCGCCGAATGCCCCCCCTCCTTTGCTAAGTCATAAAGTCCAGATTCTTCCTTATCAAACGATGTTCCGTAGGAAATCAGCTCTGCAATACGATCAGGAGCCTCGCGAACGACGTTTTCCACAATTTCAACATCACATAATCCATCCCCAGCTATCTGAGTATCAACAATATGCTTTTCAAAGCTATCGGACTTATCCACAACAGCAGCTACCCCCCCTTGCGCATATTTTGTATTTGACTCATCCTCATTAGACTTCGTGACTATCAACACTTTACCGAATTTAGAAGCTTTTAATGCGAAGCTTAATCCCGCTATACCTGATCCAATGACCAAAAAATCGACCTTTCTATCTGCCATATATTTTAAATTCACAAACTATCCCCAAAAGTGACGATTCAAATTAACAAAAAATGTGGAAAACGTGTAAATAAAAGGTTAAATAAAAATGAAAAGTATTTAACAATTTCCAAGTCCCCTACTTTCCACCTAAATTTTTGAAACTTTTCCGCATAAAACTCTTGAGATTTCCACAATTTTTAAACACAAACTATTCAACAAAAAAATATGGAAAATAAAAAATGAATAAAATTAGCATTTTAAAAATCAGCTGATTAATATAAAAATACTGTTGAAAAATTGTTGAAAACTCTGTAAAAACCTAAAATCAAAATGAAAGCAAAGCTATTTATACCACTTTTCCACACCATAATAAACAATAAGAGATCTTCTATTTAAAATAATTAGTATTTATTGAAAAAAAAGATTGTGGAATACGTTCGAAAATCTTTGTTTAGTTTTGTAAAGTTCAATCAGACGCTTCTACGTTTCGATATTTGGAAATTGTAAAAGATCCCATTGAAATATTCGAATCTGATCGAGTTTGTTTAGTTTTTATTCATTCTATTCGCTTTTTAAAGTGGTTTTAGAAAGCAATATTTATTTAATTTTTTTTTGATATGGTTTTAATGGAATTTTAAGAGGCTTAATTTCAAAATCTGTTTCAATATTTGCAATCGAAAGCTTATATAATTAGATATTTTAAGTTTTTAATTTTTATTATGGATTTTATGCAATTCTAAGGGGCTCAAATTGTTAAAAATGCTATTTGTAAATTTAGCTTAGATGCTGTGAGGTTTCAATATTCGCTATTTTAAAGAAAATAGTGCATTTTATTGGATTGTAAAGTGTCTGGATTTGTTCCAAATAGTTTATCTGTTGACTTTATGTTTTAGAAAACTAATTTTAGTGTGCTTTAGATTTGTCTATTTCTATTTTTATAAAAATGGAAATTTAATAACTCATTCTGAGCTATTGGATTTTTTGGCATTGATTTTTCAAGCAATCAAATCATTGAAATTCTTCCAGATTGATAGATTTGAGGAGTATTGATAGAAATTTTTGAGCTTTAAGCACTTTTTAGTTAAGATATTTAACTGTTTTCTACGATGTAGATTTTATATTCAAATCTATAGTCGTCAAATTCTAATATAAACGCTTTTACAATTGAGTATTCAATTATAATCAGATTCAAATACTTTCTGTAAGATTGTAGACGACTTTATTTGAAAATTTGATTTTAAACGCTGAAGTAGATAATTAAAGGGATTGAGATTTTTAGATAAAATAATTTGTTCGAATAATTTATTGTAGTACAAACAATCTTGTTATATTTGTTGCCCAACGTCAATTTGTATTTGGAATTAGTGGATGTTGACTTGTGAGATTTGAGTATTCTGAATGATGATTTAGAAGTTTTATTATAAAGAATTCTAAAGAGGTTTATTTTCTAAATAAACGCTTTACAGATCGAATAGATTAATATTAAATGATAATTTTATCCCCTATTCAATCCTAAGCGATTAAGTGTATTTTATAATTTTTAAAATTTTTATCG
Organism: Sphingobacterium zeae; assembly: GCF_030818895.1. Lineage (NCBI taxonomy): Bacteria > Pseudomonadati > Bacteroidota > Sphingobacteriia > Sphingobacteriales > Sphingobacteriaceae > Sphingobacterium > Sphingobacterium zeae. The sequence goes on along the minus strand of NZ_JAUTBA010000001.1, from coordinate 380,229 downwards.
AATTGATATTTATTTTAATCCTAAAATTTATGTATTTAACTTTATATTATTTTCTGGGTTATTATTTTAAAAGCTGGTTTATTTATAGATTTTGGTAAGTAATTGGTGCGCTACAATATTTAATTCCTTTTAATAGCGATTTTATATTTACGTCTAACAGTTTTAGAAATAACAAGCTGCGCCTTTCAGCATGATTTTATAATTCGAGTGCCAGACATTGATCTACAGATTTTGGATTAATTTAGTTCATTTTTTATATTAAACCTCTTTACAATTGAGTAAATACCCATTTATTGGATTATAGCGTTAATATTCGATTCTCGTAGCGTCTGTTTAGAAAAGAAACATGATCGATTTTGGGTAGAATGCGATAATAAGCTATTATTTTTGAGAAATAGGCTTTGAGATTAGTTTATAATTGAATTCGTTTTATATATATAGAAATATTCAATTCTTATCGAGTTTATTATAAATATACATTTCCTAGATCCAGTTCCTACTTGGTCGCAATTGATTTGTCCTTATAAGATTATACTATTTACCACAACGTGAGTTTTTTTTCAAAATATGCTCTTCTAGCGCCCTTACTTTATTGCGTAAATTTTGATTGTATAGTATGCAACTAGTTGAATGTGTATTTGCAGTTCAACAGTTGTTAGCGCTGTGTTTAATATTATCTGGAATTAGTTCGAATTACAAAGCAATAATAAATCTGCAGCGCTTAATAGGCAGCTTGCGGTAAATGAGAGTTAGAATGAAAAATAGAGCTACAGACGATTGTCAAGCGCTTTATTCTCCATTTTGCTACACATATTCAGTATTCTTTCTTTTCACCGTTTCAAATACATAGCGTATTGGCTGATTTAACCCCCTGAGAATTCAATAAAAATTTATTGATCAAGTCCTAGACCATAAATCAGTTTTATAATGACTTTAAATCCGCGAGTCGTATTAAATGTTAATAAATAAAGCTTCGTTTTGTGGCATATTTTTCATTGTTTTGTAATGTGGCGAAGAACGTTCCTTAGGCTCCGAAAGAGGAATATTAGCGAAACTGATTTTCTAACATAGAAATTGTTTACAATAAACCCGCTGAGCTTTTGATAAAGGATATATGTCTTAATTACATGCTTTATATTCGATTCTAGAAGGGTTTATTTTGAAATGATATTTGTTTATTATTTTTTAGAGATAATAATTTAACTATTATTTTTAAATATAAAAGCTTTATAGTGGAAGAACTATTCGGTTTTCTTCCTTGTTTGCTCATGCAGATCATAACTGGGAGCGATTATCGGATCAGATTTCGGAATTGGTACCATCCAGTAACCCGGATAATTAATACAAATCAGTTGTAGCCGAAAGAATAATTGATATTTTCATTATCAACGATTAATATCCGAATGCTAGATACTATTTCATGCAGATGTGAAAGGTAAATTGCGATCATTAGATTAATTTGCTTTTAATTGACTTTTATATATGCAACAATGCTTATTTTTGTCATTCACAAAAGTTGAAACTACCCGCATGGAAATTGTAAATTATGAGCTTCAAGCCAAAGGTTATATCGATGCTCCGATCGATCCTTCATTGGATTTGGTTGAAGAAATCCAACGATTGAAGAAAGAAAAAAATGCTGTAATATTGGCTCATTATTATCAAGAGTCTGAAATTCAGGATATAGCCGATTATATTGGAGATAGCCTAGGACTATCACAAGAGGCAGCCAAGACGGATGCGGATTTAATTGTTTTTGCTGGCGTGCATTTCATGGCGGAAACAGCCAAGATACTTTCGCCTACAAAAAAGGTTATTTTACCTGATGCCAAAGCTGGTTGTTCGTTGTCGGATTCGTGTCCACCACATCTTTTTGCGAAGTTTAAAGAACAATATCCAGATCATCTGGTCATCACTTATGTGAACTGTACCGCTGAATTGAAAGCGCTTTCAGATATTGTATGTACATCAAGTAATGCTGTTCAAATTGTGGAGAGCTTACCTGAGGACCAAAAAATAATCTTTGGTCCCGATCGTAATCTAGGGACATACGTTAAAAAGAAAACTGGCCGGGATCTAGTCCTTTGGAACGGCGCTTGTATGGTGCATGAGATTTTTTCCCAGGAAAAAATTGAACGTTTGAGAGCCGAATATCCGGATGCGAAATTTATTGCCCATCCCGAGTGTGAAGATCATATTCTAGCGAACGCAGATTATGTCGGATCTACAGCTGGAATGCTGAAATTTACTCAAAATGATGCGGCTCATTCCTATATCGTTGCTACAGAATCAGGCATTCTCCATCAGATGCAGAAAGCGAGTCCTCATAAGACTTTTATACCAGCGCCACCCAACAATGCTTGTGCATGTAATGATTGTCCACACATGAAGCTGAATACGCTTGAGAAGCTCTACAATTGCCTTAAGTTTGAATCGCCTGAAATTCTTCTTCCTGAAGATGTTATTCTACGTGCCCAGCGTCCGATTGAACGCATGCTGGAAATATCGGCGAGCTTGGGACTATAACGATTAGCACAATTGTTATTAGCAATAGAAAAAAAGGAGTGATTTTCGATAGCGAGCATGAGCTTTTATTTTTTCCATAACAGAAAAGAGTACTACGACTCAACACGTGTGGGAAACTGTTGGATTTTATTGCGACAACTGTTTTTGTAATGTCAGTATGATCAATCGTTGAGATGATTGTTTGCATTATTTATAATAAACTTTTAAACTTTTTAACATGTTTGATTTTGACAATACCGAACGAACCAACTTGGAAGAAATGGGGGAGTTCGGACTGATTGATTATATAAGCAAAGCTGTAGAATTAACAGAGAAGTCTACCATCAAAGGTATAGGTGATGACGCCGCTGTTTTGGATTTTGAGGGTAAGAAAACATTGATATCCACTGACTTACTTTTGGAGGGAATTCATTTTGATCTTCGTTATGTTCCTTTAAAGCATCTAGGTTACAAAGCTGTTCAGGTCAATTTGAGCGATATTTACGCAATGAATGGAATAGCGTCTCAGATCACCTTTTCAATAGGTTTGTCCTCTAAATTTCCATTGGAAGCCGTAGAGGAGATTTATCAGGGAGCTTTAATTGCGTGCAAGAAATATAATGTGGATTTAATTGGAGGAGACACGTCTGCTTCAGCACAAGGATTAGTAATTTCTGTCACGAGTATAGGTTACGCTGATGCAGATCAAATCGTTTATCGTAACGGTGCTCAGGAAGGAGATTTATTATGTGTCTCTGGCGATTTGGGGGCGGCTTACATGGGCTTACAGCTGCTTGAACGTGAGAAAGATATTTATCTAGAAAATCCAAATGTACAACCTGATCTGGAAGGGAAAGATTACATCGTTGAGCGGCAATTAAAACCCGAAGCCCGTAAAGATATTGTAGCTTTATTTGCTGATCTGGGAATTAAGCCTACAGCTATGATGGATGTTTCCGATGGGCTTGCCTCTGAGATTCTTCATATCTGCCGACAATCGGACAAAGGATGTCGGCTATACGAAGAAAAAATTCCGCTGGATCAGATGACTTACGATACTGGACGGGAATTTGGAATTGATCCGACTGTAGCGGCGTTGAATGGCGGTGAAGACTACGAATTATTGTTTACAATTGCTCAAGCAGATCACGATAAAATTAAGAATCTGCCGGATATCAGTATTATTGGTTATATGACCCCCAGATCTGAAGGTTGTGAGATGATTTCTAAATCTGGAAATCTTTATCCGATTACAGCACAAGGATGGAATGCTTTTAAGAAGAAAGAATAAAAAAAGACCTGTCTTAGACGGGTCTTTTTTATGCTTCTTCAGTTTCTAAGATAAATTCTTCCTCTACATTAGGATCTCTTCCACCAACATTGAAATTGTTGTAGCCCAAGCCTACTTCAATCTGTAACAACTGCTGCTGAAGCATTTCAAGAATGGCTAAAAAGTTATAGACAAACTGAATTTTATTTTCTGAGTTTTTAAGAATTTCCTGAAAATCCAATTTCTTGTTAATCTCAATGAGTTCGGCTATTGCTTTCTTTTGTTGTTCAATGGTGTACGGATATTTGACAACCGTATGCGTTACTTCTGGCGGACGATTACGGAATTGATACATCATTTGCTCGTAGATCATCATTAGGCCATAAAGATCGAAGTTATCCAAATTTTCGCCGCTAGAATCTAGCTTAAGTCTGTGCTGGATATCGAAACGTATATTGCCTCGGCTATAGCATTTTAGACGATCCTCCTCCAATATTCTAAGATCTTCACAGGTTTCTTTAAATTGTTTATAGAGAATAAGTTTTTGAACAAGATCTTCCCTAAGGTCAATTTCATTCTCATTCTCGTCCAAATCTGGACGAGGGAGTAGCATTTTAGCTTTAATACGCATCAGCGTGGAGGCAACGAAGATAAATTCACTTGCCATTTCCATATTGAGCGCATGCATTTGGCTCACATAAGACAAAAAATCATCTGTAATCTTTGAAATTGGTATATCATGGATATTCAATTCATCCCGTTCGATAAAAAATAATAGTAAATCAAAAGGTCCCTCAAATTGAGGAAGCTTGATTTCGTAGCCTTCTTCTACTTGCATATCTTATACAAATTTACATATAAATTCTTTTGCAGTAACGCTTATGCAAACTATTCACTATTTTATTTGTTGTACCTCAATATGTAAATGCGATTTATTTTAAACATTAAATAAATTTGTCGTTACTTTGTGAGTATACATCATGTAAATAGCATACTATGCAGTTTGAGACTGGAGAACTATTAAGTAAAATAAACGATCCCTCTGATCTTAAAAAACTAAAGGAAGACCAATTAGAACAATTAAGTCAGGAATTACGTCAATTTATTATTGATCAAGTTTCTGTTAATGGTGGTCACTTTGCAGCAAGTTTAGGAGTTGTCGAATTAACGGTAGCATTACATTACGTAATGGATACCCCCTATGATCAATTAATCTGGGATGTCGGTCATCAGGCTTATGGGCATAAAATTCTAACGGGGCGTCGCGATATATTTCATACCAATCGAATCGAGAACGGAATCTCGGGTTTTCCCAACCGTTTTGAATCCAAGTATGATGCATTTGGAGTTGGTCACTCATCGACTTCTATTTCTGCTGCATTGGGTATGGCAGTTGCATCTCAGATAAAGGGTGAAAAAGACCGCCAGCATATCGCTGTGATCGGTGATGGCGCCTTAACGGGAGGAATGGCATTTGAAGCATTGAATCATGCAGGAATTTCTAAATCCAATCTTTTAGTAATTCTGAATGACAATTGCATGTCGATAGATCCCAATGTTGGTGCGTTAAAGGAGTATTTAACAAGTATTACCACGTCAAAACGGTACAATAGATTTAGAGACGATATAGCAGCAGTATTAACTAAGATTTCTGAAGTTGGTCCCAACGCTTTAGGGATTGCCAAGAAATTAGAAAAAAGTATAAAAGGAACTTTACTGAAGAATGCTAATCTCTTTGAATCGCTAAATTTTAGATATTTTGGCCCCGTTGATGGGCACGATGTAAAGAAATTAGCAAAAACGCTTGAAGACCTTAAGCATATACCAGGCCCCAAATTATTACATGCAGTAACTGTTAAAGGAAAGGGCTTTGCGCTGGCTGAAAAAGATCAGACAAAGTGGCATGCTCCTGGTTTATTTGACAAAATTACGGGGGAGATCAAAAAATCGCTCAGTGATAAACCGGTAGCTCCCAAGTTTCAGGATGTCTTTGGGCATACCCTGGTAGAACTCGCAGAACAAAATGATAAGATCGTCGGGATAACCCCTGCAATGCCATCAGGATCTTCTATGAATATTATGATGAAAGCTATGCCTGAACGTGCTTTTGATGTGGGTATAGCGGAACAGCATGCTGTCACATTCAGTGCGGGACTAGCAACTCAGGGATTATTGCCATTCTGTAATATCTATTCGTCGTTTATGCAACGCGCATATGATCAGGTGATCCACGATGTTGCGTTGCAGAATCTGAACGTCGTTTTCTGTTTGGACCGTGCGGGCGTCGTAGGAGCAGATGGTGCCACTCACCATGGGGCTTATGACATCGCATTTATGCGCTGTGTTCCAAATATGACTGTTTCTGCTCCAATGAACGAGGAAGAATTACGTAATTTGATGTACACAGCTCAATTGCCGAACAAAGGACCCTTTGTCATCAGGTATCCTAGAGGAAATGGTGTTATGCCAGATTGGCGCCGCCCATTTATGGAAATCGAAATTGGAAAAGGACGTCTTATAACGGAGGGAGAAGAACTTGCTATCTTAAGTTTTGGAGCTATAGGAAACGAAGCTGTCAAAGCTGTACAGCATTTGAATGAATTAGGTATACATCCAGCACATTATGATCTTAGGTTTGCCAAGCCATTGGATGAATCCCTACTCCACCAAGTCTTTAAGAAGTTTAATAAGATTATTACAGTGGAAGACGGAAGTTTACAGGGGGGGATAGGCTCCGCTATATTAGAATTTATGGCTGATCATGGATATCACAGCCAAGTGGTTCGTTTAGGTATTCCAGATAAGATCATTGAACATGCTGAACAAAATGCTCAGTGGAAGAACGCACGCTATGATGCAACTGCAATCATAGCAGAAACTAAAAAACTTTGCGATGGAAAATTGACCAGTTCAATGGTCGGATAAAAACGATGCGCTTGAAAAATAAAAAAGGAGATCTAAATGGATCTCCTTTTTTATTTTTCCAAGTTTTAAATTTATCAGGAACATCACATGTTACAATGTGTTTTTTCTTTCAGGTTATTTATACGGATTTTTATTTTATAGATCTGTATTAATTTGGTGAAATGTACATAAGCAATGATGTTAAGTTGGCTTTAAATTATTATGAATTTATTATTAAAAATATATGAACCAAAGATTGTAAATAGCTATTATTTTGGTTAATTTAGATCAGCACCTTAGGAAGCGAGAAGTAGTAAGTTTACACATCTTTTGGTTCTTTTTTTTAAATAAATTTGGAATGTTAATAATTATTTTTAGAGATCAATTTTAGCGCTAGTTTTCCACAATTTTACACTGTAAATTGCTGACATATAATAGTTTATTAATTATTTTATATTTTAGTTTTTTAGCTGATATTTTTTTGTCATCTTCGTTCTCAGAGAAAGTTATCAACATATTTTTTGTCGCGTATTGTAAATCAACTTATTAACAATTTTAGAATGGAAAAAACGTATTCAAGTGTCTGGAATAATTGTCTTTCGATTATCAAAGATAATATACCAGCACAAAGTTTCAGGACCTGGTTTGAACCTGTGAAAGCAGTCCGTTTGGAGGGTGACGTTTTGACTATTCAAGTGCCTAGCTTATTTTTTTATGAGTGGCTAGAAGAACACTATGTGGGAATTCTTCGCAAGACCGTAAAGAAATTTTTAGGAGAACAAGGTAGATTGGAATACAATATTGTAGTAGAGAAGTCTTCAGCTTCTCATCCTTATACGACTAATCTTCCATCGAATGGCAATGGAGCAGAGGGGAAAAGGCAATCGATCCCTGTACCGGTATCTTTAAATAGAGATATCAAAAATCCATTTGTTATTCCTGGATTGAAAAAATTGCAGGTTGATCCGCAATTGAATCAAAACTATACATTCGAAAATTTTATCGAAGGTGAATGTAACCGTCTTGCACGATCAGCAGGATATGCTGTCGCAAATAAGCCTGGTGGTACTTCATTCAATCCGTTGATGATTTATGGAGATGTTGGTTTGGGAAAGACACACCTTGCTCAAGCAATCGGAAATGAGATCAAAAGAAATCTTCCCGATAAACTGGTCATTTATGTGTCGTGTGAGAAATTCTGTCAACAGTTTGTGGATTCATTGAAAAATAATACAATCAATGATTTCGTCAACTTTTATCAGGCAATGGATGTCATTATTATGGATGATGTACACAACTTTGCAGGTAAAGAAAAAACACAGGATATCTTTTTCCATATTTTTAATCATTTGCATCAATCTGGTAAGCAGATTATTTTGACTTCAGACAAAGCACCTAAAGATTTGGCTGGTTTGGAGGAGCGTCTGCTTAGTCGTTTTAAATGGGGATTGTCTGCAGATATTCAGATTCCGGATCTTGAGACAAGGATGGCAATTTTGAAGAAGAAGATGTATTCCGATGGTATTGACTTACCAGAAAATGTCGTTGAATACGTCGCCACACAGATCGATAACAGTGTTCGTGAATTAGAAGGGGCAATGGTTTCACTTTTGGCTCAGTCTACATTGAACAAGAAAGAGATCGATTTGGGGTTAGCAAAATCGATGTTGAAGAATTTTGTAAAGAATACACACAAAGAAATTTCAATGGATTTTATTCAAAAATTAGTTTGTGAGTATTTTGAAGTTCCTGTGGATATGGTAAAGTCGAAAGTTAGAAAGCGAGAAATCGTGCAGGCCAGGCAAATTTCCATGTATTTAGCAAAGGCACATACCAAATCTTCACTCAAATCGATCGGAGCATTCTTCGGAGGAAGAGATCACTCCACTGTTATTTATGCCTGTCAAACCGTAGAGGATTTAATTGAAACTGACAAGAAATTCAAAACTTACGTGAGTGACATTATGAAAAAGTTAAAATCTTAATGTCGATTACTTTAAGTAGAAGCAGAAAGGGCTATCCTAAATGGATGGCCCTTTCTGCTTTTTTACCTAAAAGCTCTATATTTCATTGAAAACTCTAGCGTTTAGACATTCTTTCTTTCATTTTTGCTTGTTGTTCATCAAATAACTTAACTTGTTCAGGAGTTAGCCATGATTTGATCTTAGTAGCTTGCATCTCTTGAAGTTGCTTAAATTTCTCCATATTCGCTTTTCTATCCCCACCATCATTTCTTAGTGTAGCCCGTTGTTGAGCCTGACTTAGCGTAAGATTATAGATTGAATCTTTTTGGGTTTGATTGAGGCTTAATAATTTGTCTAAATGCTCTACACGCATTTTAGCGTGTTCTTCCGGACTACGTTGCTGACGCTGTTGAGCGGAAACAACACCTGTAGCGCTTAAAAATAAACATGCTACTGCCATTAAAATTTTCTTTTTCATCGTTTGTATAGTTTATATCATGAGTGTTTGTCGTGGCACAATCATTTGTTCATTAAAGACCGAGAAGAACTTTTGAGCTTCTCCGCTTTCATATAGAATATAAATTTGATGAAAAGGTTTAGTATAGCAGCTGCTCTTAACAAAATTTAAGGTTGATTAACACTTTGATTCACTGTATCATGCAGTCTTTTACAGAATAAGTCCTGTTGGAGCGCGTCGTGAAATCGAAGTCCGATCGGTAAGTATACCAAATTGATAGCAGCAAAGTATTTTCTAAAAGGTTTCAAACGTTGAAAGTCTTTTTCAGTTGTCAATATGATCTTGTTGCCACTAGTCAAACTGTGGTAAGATTTTACAATTTTATTAATATCAGATTCGTTAAAGGAATGGTGATCTCCAAAGGAGATATGTGTAATTGAATTCGTTTTGTCTTGGAGATAATCTACCATCGGTTCAGGTTTGGCAATACCAGTGACCAAAATAATGTCTTTTCCTTTGATATCAACTACCCTTCCCTTACTATCAATGGGTTCAAGATAATCAATATAGCTAAATACGATTAATGCTTCTTTGTTATAATACCTGATTTTCTTCTCTATTTGTCTTTTGTCTTTGGTCGGAAGTTCAATTGGACATTTCGTAATGGCTATGATCTGAGCACGCTTAGCCTCAATAAGGAGATCCCTAAAATTTCCTGTAGGAAATACGAGCATAGGATGTGAAAACGATAGATAATCAAATAATAATATATTGAAAAGTGGTGATAATTTTCGATGTTGATACGCATCGTCCAAAATAATAAGTTGATGAGCGGACTCAAGTTTTTCAATTCCGGTGCAACGATCCTCACAAACTGCAACTGTGACATCTGGAAATTTATTTTTGAATTGTAAGGGCTCATCGCCGACATCCAGGGCCACTGAATCCGTCTGTACTAGATAAAAACCTTTTGTACGGCGTCCATATCCTCGGCTGAGTATAGCTGTTTTATAGCGACTCTTAAGGATAGAAACCACAAATTCAGTCATTGGGCTTTTCCCCGTTCCCCCTACGGAAAGATTTCCTATAACAACAGTTGGAATATTGAAAGAGCGCGACGCAAGCAGCTTATGATCATATAATCTATTTCTTATCCAGACTACCACCGTATAGATCATCGTAAAAGGAAATAATAGATATCGTAACAAGGTTATCATTTTGGAACAACGGTTAGCCCTACGTCTGTAATTTCTTTCAACGGATTTTCTTTCATGTGCTGTTCGATAGCAATAGTATAAGTTCCTGTATCCGGAAATAGGTAATCTTTATGGATGACGGATTGATTATTGTACAAGCTGCCGGAAGATTTTCCTATCCATTTTCCATCAGCTCTGGCCATTTTTATTTCTTTACGAAAAGTGTATTGCTTTTTATCTGGACCGAGTTGATAAATAAGTACAAAAAGGTTGGAGTAGGCATATTCTGGCGTATGACGGACATCCATCAATACATCATATCGTTTGTTTTTGTCGGCGATATGAAATTGAAAACTGGGCAATGATGTATTTAGCCAAGCTTTATTACCAATAGGTTTATTTTCATTTATAACAAACGGTTGGTCACAAGAATACCCTATGCCAATACATAACAAACCAAGGAGGAGAGGAGTGCGTTTGAGTTTCATGTCTATTTATATAAAAGAATATGCCTAATGGGTTAAAATTAGGCATATTCTTTTATTCTGCTTTCGGTGTATTATTGTTATTACTGCCTTTGTTTTTATTCCGATGACGATTGAAACGCTTTTTGGGCCTATTATTAGATCCTTCTTTGCTGTCTTTATTCACGATTGGGCTAACCGCATCGGTCGCTAGCGGAGGTTTACCACTTTGTTTTGATGCACTCTGTTCGGGTTTTTCAGCTTTTTGTCCAGTCTTATTTTCAGGTCTGCCAGTATTGCTTTTGGATTTTCTCTTTTTCTTTCTTTTATTCCGATCATCAAGTCGAGTTAAGCTATCCTGTCCGACTACATTCTCGTAATCGTGCTTGATATTTTTTTCTTCTTTGATTTCATCAGTATCCATTACACTTGAAATTGCTTCCGGTTTAATGCCCTGCTTATTCATTTCTACAAATTCTCTGACTTGTTGAACAGGTAATGCAATCCAATTTTCTGCTCCAGGAAACGAGAACCACATCAGTTTTTTGAAGATATCAGTTTTTTGAAGATATGCGACTCCTTTTAGCGTTTCGATGCGGTCTATGTTATTTGGAATATCCTTAAGTGCATCCATATAGCTATCCAATTCATAATTGAGGCAACATTTTAATTTTCCGCATTGTCCAGCTAGCTTCAATGTATTCAAGGATAAGTTTTGATAACGTGCAGCCGATGTGGATACCGTTTTAAAATCTGTCAGCCAGGTTGAACAGCAGAGTTCACGTCCGCATGAACCAATCCCACCAAGGCGACTGGCTTCTTGTCGCATACCGATCTGGCGCATTTCAATGCGTATCCTAAACGCTTCAGCCATTTTTTTAATGAGCTCCCGGAAATCTACACGACCCTCAGCGGTATAATAGAAGGTAGCCTTCGTTTTATCCCCCTGATAATCGACATCGGATATTTTCATCGATAAACCCAGATCCAGGGCGAGTTTGCGCGCCTTGTGCATGGTTTCCCATTCGAGATCTTTTGCCGCGTTATACTTCTCAACATCAACCTCATTAGGCTTCCGATAGATTTTCTTTGTCACCATTTCAGGGGTAACATTATTCTTTTTGAGCTGTAGTCTAACCAATTCGCCTGTTAAGGAGACATGGCCGACATCATAGCCCCCTGTAGAGGGTTCAACAACAACCATCTCACCCATTTCAAGGTAGATATTGTCTACATTAATAAAGAAATCTTTTCGCGATCCCTTAAATCGTACTTCGACGATATTAAATGGTTTATAGTTTGAAGGCATATCCATATCGGAAAGCCAGTCATATACATCTAATTTATTACATCCGCTAGTCATGCAAGAGCCATTGTTCTGACATCCTGCCGGTGTACCATTTGCCGTGGTAGTACCGCAACCTCCGCCGGATGAGCAACTGCCACATCCCATAGTTTTCTATATTATATATTGAGTTCCTTTCGGAAACGTTTTGTACTTGTATATTAATGTTAACTGCAAAGATAAATCTAAAAATAATATTTTGGGATTTGCATTTCTTTCTATAAAATAATGTGTTTCCTCCAATAGATTTATAGTTGCTTCAATTTGTTCAAGGGTATAATGTACTGCAAATTTCTGAACAAAATCCAGTTCTTTTGCAGGTAAGAATACGAGATTGGAAAGCCCCTCTTTGATTAATATGATTTGACGCATCATACTGATTGCATAAAAAAGAAAGCTTTTTTGGTTTTCTCTACCAATTTTTGATAGCTCTTCCTCCACCAAAGAAATCATATTGGTCCCAGCATCCGAGACGATAAAACGAAGCCAGTTTACTAAAATACCAAAATGATTATTAGTCTGCGCGTGCAATAGGTTCATTGCTTCCTGAAGATTTCCATCTGCAATAAAAGCAATTTCTGCTGCCTCTTGATCTGAAAGCTGATGTGCTTTCTTTAGATGCAGCGTGACCTCACTATGATCTAATTTTTTAATTTTGACTAATTGTGTGCGCGATATGATTGTATTTAATATTTTGTCCTGATTTTCTGCAACGAGGATAAAGAGTGTCTTCTCGGGTGGTTCTTCGATCAACTTCAATAAGGCATTGCCTTGCGTATCGAGGTATTCAGGAAGCCACATGATTAAAACCTTATAATCAGCTTCAAAAGATTTGAGACTTAACTTCTTGATGATAGCATGGGCTTCGGCGATATTGATATTGACTTGTTTGTTGTCTGCATCCAATCGGCTGCGCCAATATTCCAATCCCATGTATGGATTGGATAAAAAGGATTTTCTCCACTTGTCTGCATAATCTGTTGCTGTGTCTTCCTTATGTTTGGCTATAAAAGGGTACGACATGTGTAGATCGGGATGGATCAGCTTGTTATATTTTCTACAGGAGGGGCACTGGCCACAACTATCGGTTTCCTGTCGATTTTCGCAATTTAAAAACTGCGCATATGCATAGGCTAAAGCAAGACTGCCCGAACCTTCGGGACCAAGAAATAATTGCGCATGACTCACACGATTTTCCTGAACCGTGCGAACTAAATGTTCTTTGATGTCTTTATGCCCAATGATCTCTTTAAACTGCATACAATACCGCTATTATACAAATGTAATAAATATTGTGATTTATCCGGCCGAATTTGCTTTCTATACTTGTGGTGCCGTGCTTATTGATTGAAATACAAATGCTTATTTGAGCTACTGAAATCTGTTTATGTGGAAAGAAAGCAGCCTATAAAACTGAAAAATATTGATTAATTTGTGTATTATTGCACATAATAATTAGTATTCAGGAAATGAGATTCATTGTATCAACATCAATTTTATTAAAGCAGTTACAAGCTATCAATGGCGCATCCAGTACAAGTACTGTTTTGCCTATCTTGGAAAACTTTCTTTTTGAAATAAAAGACAATAACTTGACTATTTCTGCTACAGATCTGCAAACAAGTATGGTTACCTCTTTACAGATCGAAGCAAAAGAAGAAGGAAGAGTAGCCATGCCTTCGAAGATATTGATTGAGACTTTAAAAACCTTGCCGGATCAACCTGTGGCATTTTCAGTAGACATGAATACTTTGGCTATTGAGATCAGTGCGGGTGATGGAAAATATAAATTGAGTGGAGAAAATGCGGACGATTTTCCTAAAATTCCTTCCATCGATAATGGTTCGGTTATTCAGATGCCAGCACCTATTTTGTCTGAAGCTATCAGTAAAACGATCTTTGCTGTCAGTAACGATGAATTAAGACCGGCTATGTCTGGTGTATTGGTGCAATTAGCAGAAAAAAATGTGACGTTTGTTTCTACTGATGCGCATAAATTGGTGCGCTATTCGAGAACGGATATTGGTGCAGAGAAGCCAGCGTCCCTTATTTTACCGAAAAAGGCGCTCTCATTGCTTAAATCGTCACTACCATCCGATGATGTTACCGTATCTATAGAATATAATCAAACCAATGCGTTCTTTAGCTTTGGAAATATTAATTTGATCTGTCGTTTGATCGATGAACGTTACCCAGATTATGCTGCTGTAATCCCTCAAGTCAACCCTAACAAGTTAACTGTAGATCGATTATTGTTTTTAAATACCTTGAGACGTGTGGTGATTTTTGCTAATAAAACAACCCATCAGGTTCGTCTGAAGATCTCAGGAAGTGAATTGCATATCTCTGCAGAAGATTTAGATTTCTCAAATGAAGCGCATGAACGCTTATCCTGTCAATTTGAAGGGGATGATATGGAAATTGGTTTTAACGCCAAATTCCTCGTGGAGATGTTAAATAACTTAGAGAGTGAAGAAGTTGTTTTGGAGATGAGTACGCCAAATCGTGCCGGTTTATTGATTCCGGCCGTATCTGAAGATCATGAAGATATTTTGATGTTGGTGATGCCCGTTATGTTAAACAACGCTTAATCTTCGTCAGGGTTTGGAACTAATTACGCATCTTATAGACTTTATTCTCCATATTGATAAACATTTGGTTGAAATAGTCAATGATTATCAGACTTGGACCTACCTTATTCTGTTTCTTATTATTTTCGTGGAAACGGGTGTGGTTGTGATGCCTTTTTTGCCAGGAGATTCTTTATTATTTGCAGCGGGTATGCTAGCCGCGCAGCCAAATGATCTTAATGTATGGCTGATGATTTTTATCTTGTTAGTAGCTGCAGTTTCAGGTGATTCCCTGAATTATTCTATCGGAAAGCATTTTGGTATGCGCCTAACAAAATTTAAACTCTTCGGTAAGCAAGTTGTCAAAGACGAGCAGATTGCCAAAACGCATTCTTTTTATGAGAAATATGGTAGTAAAACTATCGTTATCGCGCGTTTTGTACCAATTGTTCGCACGCTAGCTCCTTTCGTGGGTGGTATTGGAAAGATGAATTATGGTACCTTCATCACCTATAATGTTGTAGGAGCTGTATTGTGGGTAGGTGGTATAACCCTTGCTGGATTTTTTTTAGGGAATTTTTCTATTATACGCGAAAACTTCTCGAAAGTGGTATTGATCATTATTTTTTTATCTGTATTGCCCATAATCTTTGAGCTAATAAAAGAAAAAATCAAATCAAAAAAAGGAGTCTTATAAGACTCCTTTTTTTATATATGGAAAATGGAAATCGTTTCACAATTCATAGATGTTATATTGCATATTGATCAGCATCTTTTGCAGCTGATCAATAGTTATGAAAATTGGACCTACCTGATTTTATTTTTAATCATCTTTGCAGAGACAGGATTGGTGGTTACCCCATTTTTACCCGGAGATTCTGTTTTATTTGCTTTGGGAGCTATCGTCGCTCTTCCAGATTGTCATATTTCTCTGTTGTTGATTGTTTTGATCCTAATTCTTGCGGCTATTTCCGGAGATTTCGTAAATTATGAAATTGGTAAATATGTAGGAATGAGGGTCTTTAATTCAGGATCGAAGATATTCAGACCTTCTTATCTTCAAAAAACACAAAATTTCTATGCGAAGCACGGAACGAGGACCATTATTTATGCGCGATTTGTTCCCATTGTCAGGACTTTTGCACCATTTGTAGCAGGTATTGGCAGAATGTCCTACAAAACCTTTGGTAAATACAATATTTTAGGCGGCGCATTATGGGTATTAGTTTTTACGCTTTCTGGTTATTATTTTGGGCAGATCCCATTTTTTAAGCATAATTTTTCGCTAGTTATTTTGGCCGTTATTTTTATGAGCTTAATACCCATGCTTGTACAGTTTTTATCGGCTAAAAATTCAAAAAAAGATTAAACGTTGCATACTAAATATCGTCTTTTAGGGTTAAAGGGTAAGTACGAATTATTGTTACTTGAGAAGTACTCAGGTTGATGGCCGAGCGATTGTTTTAAAAAGCTTTTGAGTAAACGAGGCAAATAAAATCGGCAGTATACTCGTATCTACCATTGGAGGGACATTTTTTTCGGTATGATTGATCCATGCTCGCATCTAAATAGGGTAATGTGAATGATCTGGATATTGCTTTATACAAGAAAGTTGTGCATCACGCGCTTATGAAAATAACGATTTAGGTATGAATTATTTGGTTTTAGCATTCACCATGTTTTTTACACAGTTCGCTTTAGCACAGCGTGTTGTTGTCGATCACCGTCAAGCGCAGGAAGCCTATGAACTATTGAATAACATTCGTACAAATCCAGAGGAGTATACGAAAGAACTGAACCTTTTTAATTTGCAGAAGATAAAACGGACTAAACTCAATTGGAATAAACAGTTGGCAGAGGTTGCAGTTTATCGCGCAAAAGATATGGCCAAGCGCTCGTATTTTGACCACGTATCGCCGGAGGGCTTCGGACCTAATTATTTCATCGAAGAGGCCGGTTATAAACTTAATCCCGAATGGTTATTAAAACGAAGCGCAAACAATTTTGAATCGATTGCTGCCAATCGAGCGAGCGCTACAGCTGCGGTTAAAGCTTTGATTATAGGAAAAGAGTCTCCGGGCTATCACCACCGTACCCATTTATTGGGTATGGATCAGTGGAATGCTTCTTTATATGATATTGGAATTGGTTATGTCGAATGCAAAGGGGCAAAGCCCTATGAAAGTTACTTAGTCGTTATCATTGCTAAACACGATTGGTAAATAAGACGAGCCTTAATTTAGGGAGTATCAGCAATTAATCCCTTTAGGGTATTCAATTTTTACTGAAAAGTCATACCTTTGCATATGATAAAATCCATGACAGGATATGGCACTGCATCTGCCGATAACGGTATAGTCAAATATAGTGTCGAAATAAAGTCCTTAAATTCAAAATTTCTTGAATTAAATCTTCGCTTGCCCAAAATCGTTTCGGACAAGGAATTGACCCTGCGTACTGAATGTAGTAAACTTATTGAGCGAGGTAAAGTGAACCTGACTGTGATGGTTGAATACACGGATCAAACCGCTAAAGCTTCTTCCATTAATGCTGATTTACTCAAAAAATACTATAGTCAGTTGCAGCAAATTGCTGTGGAACTCAATGATACGAATGTCAATCTGTTTGAACTTGCATTAAATATGCCGGAGGTAATTACCAACAATGATGATTCGGTCGATGATGAAGAGGCTAAAGTATTGATGGATGCTTTTTATGATGCCGTAAAACGCTTCAATACCTTCCGTGAGGATGAGGGAAATGTACTAGCCGGAGACCTGAAAAAGCGCGCGGAGCTAATCTTAGCTTATCTTGCCGAAGTAGAATTGTTGGAAGTTGAGCGTATACCTTTGATCAGACAGCGTATCGAGCAATTTTTGAATGACACCATTGGCAAAGAAAATGTTGATCAAAATAGATTCGAACAGGAACTGGTGTACTACATCGACAAATTGGATGTGACCGAAGAAAAAGTCAGGCTGCGTTCCCATTGCAACTACTTTTTGAAAGCGTTTGATTCAGCCGATTCAAACGGAAAAAAATTAGGTTTTATTTCACAAGAAATGGGTCGGGAAATCAATACCCTTGGTTCTAAAGCAAATCATGCCAGCATTCAGCAGATTGTGGTCAGAATGAAAGAAGAATTGGAAAAAATAAAAGAGCAATTGCTCAACGTATTGTAAGAATGAGCGGTAAATTAATTATTTTCTCAGCACCGTCGGGAGCTGGAAAAACAACAATAGTAAGAGATCTTTTAAGTAAACATGGTGATAAGATCGAGTTTTCCATTTCAGCAAGTACCCGTGACCCAAGAGGACAGGAAGTGAATGGAAAAGATTACTATTTTATGTCCAAAGAAGAATTTTTACATAAAGTAGCGAAACAAGAGTTCATTGAATTTGAAGAAGTATATTCTGGAACATTTTATGGAACTTTGCGTTCGGAAATAGAACGTATCTGGAAAGAGGGTAAACATGTTATTTTTGATATCGATGTCGTCGGTGGATTACGTTTAAAATCAAAATTTCCTGAACAGGCGATTTCTATTTTCGTCCAACCGCCGTCACTGGAAGTTCTTAAAGAACGTTTGACAGGAAGAGGAACGGATTCTGAGGATAAATTAAAAGAACGCTTTGCTAAGGCCGAATTGGAACTTACCTATGCCAATAAATTTGATGTTATCTTGAAGAATTTTGATTTAGCTACAGCCTGTGCCGAAGCTGAAGATATTGTCATGGAATTTATCAATAAATAAATTCATGCGAAAGATTGGTTTGTTCTTCGGATCTTTTAATCCAGTGCACATAGGGCATTTGATTATAGCCAATTATATGGCCAATTTTACTGGGTTGGATGAAGTTTGGTTTGTGGTCTCTCCACAGAATCCATTTAAAAAGAAATCTACCTTGGCAGATCCATACGACCGATTAGAAATGTTAAATCTAGCGTTGGAAGATTGTGATCATTTACGGGTCTGTGATGTTGAGTTCCATTTACCAATACCGTCCTATACAATTGATACATTAACACATCTTAAAGAAAAATATCCAAACAGGGAATTTGTACTGCTCATGGGACAAGATAATTTGGATTCTTTAGCGAAGTGGAAGAATGCAGATATTATCTTGCGTGATTATCAGATTTATGTTTATCCAAGGCCTGGGTACGATACCGAAAAATTTAAAGATCACCCCGCTATCACACTGACGGATACTCCATTAATGGAATTGTCATCTACTTTTTTACGAAGAGCCATTAAAGAAAATAAAAATATTCAATTTTTTACACCCCAAAAGGTGATTGAGTTTATCGATAAAAAAGGTTTATATTCTTGATATATAAACGTATACATAAAATATACTATCCCCGGGTTTCATTAAATCTGGGGCTTTTTTTTATACAGCATGGGATCATTGTAAATACGGTAGGCGGAACCGGAACCTAGCAGATAATAGCATATAAAAGGAATAGTTTTTGTAGCAATAATTTCTTTATTTTTAAAATACAACAAATCATACGTTATGAAAAGGGGAATTTTATTTTTTATTTCTTTCTTGTTTTGGATGAATGTTTCTGCGCAAACGGCTCAAGAGGATGAAAATGAACTTTATATGGATCCTGCTGCGATTGAAATGCGTAGTAAAATGACCATACCACCCTATGGTCTGACCAAAGTAAAAGCATTAATTGCCAAGATTATTCCTCAGGAAGATAACGAAACAACCGATGCCAGTATAAATGCCATTCCAGCAACAGATTTCAGCAGGTTATCACTGCGCGAAAAGTTTACCTATACCATGATTCATGCAGAACTATATGCGCAGAATTGCGCTATACCTGAGTATCAGACTCAAGTGGAAAAAAAAATATTTGGAACATTATTGGACGGTTTTAATGAAACTTCCTGGTCTCAAAGACAGACCGGTTTTTTAAATGAAAATAGGGATTCAGTAATGAAGCTTATCCAGGAATCTGTGCTCCGGAGCAAACGAATGGGAGTAAATTATAAGCATGCACTAGCGGAGATCAATGCTTGGGAAATGATACCTTTTATTATTGATTATGCCAAGAAAACACCAAAAGATAAAGATGCGTTGACGTTGCTGATGTTACTCATGAAGCGTGGCGAATATCAGGAATTTACAACGTCTACTTCTTTTACAAAGCTATATGGTGAAAATAGCAACTATTACGCTTATCTAAACTATAATAAAGAGAATGAGGCTTTGATCTTTAAACGGGCCCTGAATTATTACAAAGATAGAAAAGGTAAATAAGCGATTCGGTTTTAAAAATCGCAGTATGATAAATAGGGTCAAATAAAAGGTATAGTATAGAAGCAGTGAAAGTATGTTATAACAAATGCTAAGGAGTATGAAAAAGCTGTGCTATGTGATCGCTATGATTTTTTTATATCTCCGTTGTGAAGCGCAAGCTGGAAAATATATCCAAATTCCAGCAGGAAATTATCATTTGGGTGAAGTAAGCAGTGTAGAAAATCCGAAAAGGGTTGTACATATTGATTCCTTTTGGATCTCGGAGTTTGAGCTGACGAACGCTGAATTTGAGAAATTTATTCTAGCTACAGGCTATAAGACCTTAGCGGAACGTTATCACAATGCCATGGTCTTTGAGCCTGGCTTGGCGGAGTTTCGTTGGCTACAGGATAGTACGGCTTATTGGCGCTTTCCTAATGGTATAAGTCGCGGCGGAATCGAAACCAAAATGGATCATCCTGTTACCTGTATCTCCTATAAAGATGTGCTGGCCTATTGTACATGGGCAGATTGCAGATTGCCCTCTTTTGACGAATGGGAGGTGGCGGCTAGGGCAGGAAGCGAAGGCCCCTATTTCGACGGTTTCACTAAGGAGAATATGGTCGATTATGCCAATGTTTGGCATGGAAAAGATCATTTGAAAGCCGATTATTCCGATGGTTATCTTTATACTTCACCTGTTGGAAAATTCAAACCCAATCCATGGGGGCTTTATGATATCTTCGGAAATGTTTTTGAGTTTTGCACCGGAAGGCTTGAAAGAGATGGCGACCGTTCTGTTGCCCACGCCCGTGGAGGCTCTTGGTGGTGTAGTAAAAATAGCTGTGCAGCTTTCAATACCGTTTATATAGGTTCTGTACATCCAAATGCATCGTTTAGCAATCTGGGATTTAGAACCGTAAAAAACTCTCATGATTCCTTTGGATCAAAGACGGGCATGAAAGTTCTTGATAGCCGTTGAAAACAGACATTTTAAGGAAAAAAGCCTTTATCCCGAGAGATAAAGACTTTTAAAACAAACTAATCTACTATTGATTGATCATTTATCTCCCCATCCAACCACCATCTACGGTAAGAATGGTTCCATGGACATAGTCGGAAGCTCTGGAAGCTAGGAATACAGCCGGTCCTTTAAAATCATCCGGTGTTCCCCAGCGGCCTGCAGGGATACGACTCAAAATGGACTTCGAACGTTCGGGATCTTCTCTAAGGGCCTCGGTATTGTCCGTAGCAATATAGCCTGGGGCGAATCCGTTTACATTGACACCTTTGGATGCCCACTCATTAGCAAAAGCCTTGACCATAGATCCTATGGCACCTTTCGAGGCAGCATATCCTGGAACATTGATACCTCCTTGGAACGTTAATAAAGACGCTGTAAATATGATCTTTCCAGTTCCACGTGAAATCATATCCTTCCCAATTTCGCGGGTTAATATAAATTGCGCATTTTGATTGATTTCGATGATTTCATCCCAGTATTCATCCGGATGTTCAGCGGCTGGTTTTCGGAGTATATTTCCAGCATTGTTACACAGAATATCGATCGTTGGATGGTCTGATTTTACTTTCTCAATAAAGCTGTAAAGCGCTGTCCGCTTAGAAAAATCGCACTGATAGGCATAGAAATTTTTGCCCAATGCTTTTACGGATTTTTCTACTGCAGAGCCTTCAATTTCTAAGGTCGCTGAGACCCCAATAATATCTGCTCCGGCTTCAGCCAATGCCTCGGCAATTGCCTTGCCAATTCCTCTTTTGCAGCCAGTCACCAAGGCTACTTTTCCGCTCAAATCAAAAGATTGCAGTATGGACATTATTTTGAATATTTTATTGTTAATGGTTGATCTAAATTATTTCTGAATGTTTTGACATAGGACTGCCACTGGTCAAAACTTGTTATTTTACCAGCTTTGTTGAAAGCAGCACCTGTAAAATAAATAAGGGGTTTATTGTTTTTCACCGTTGTTGCTAGTAAAAATTGTTTTGGGCTATCCTTAAATACATACTTTACACCTGGAAGAATAACTGCAGTGCCTGTAATCTTGTCCCCTTCGGCAGGCTCCCAATACGCTAAAATTCCATTTTTTTCATCGTTTAAAACTTGAGGTTTTTCCTCTTTTCTTTTAGCGATTCCCACCACAACTGGAGTGGAACCCGACGTTGTGTTTTTGATCGAATAGCTTATTTTATTTAACTGGCTGCCAGCGTCTAAAGAAATCGTTTTTTCAACTTGTAACTGCTGGCCTTTTACACGCTCAGGCTCATGAATAAGCTTGAATGTAGTGCGTAATGGACCATTATCTAATACCTCGTACTGGCGATAATGTTTATGGTACACGACCTCTTGGCCAAAGAATGGCGTTGCGTCGCCAACCCCTAATGTTTGTCCGACGGAATAATAGTCTAAGCCTTTTCCGTGATCAGCGTGATAATCGCCGGTTTTATACCATTCATCAATAACAAGATCATTGGTCCTTTTTGCCCAAAAATCAAAACCTTGTGCATCTTCGGAACTACCCTCTAGTGCCTTTCCATAGGCTCTGAATGCTGCAATGTCATTTTCCCAAGCAAAATCATCCTTCCGCTCGGGGATATATCTCGCGTAGGTTTTGGCAGCAAATGCTGTGGGCTTACTGCCATTTACACCAAATGTCAAGGAACTTTTGGGTGCGATGGCCACCTGGATCAATACGTTTTGTACAGTGGTCTTTCCTAATTTTTCAAGCTGATAAGCGAATTCTTTTTGATCCTTATCGACAATTGTAAACACAGCACCCTTTAGATCGAAATGTTTTTCGAAGGTTGCATAGGGAATACTGATCAGCTCCGTTCTAGTGCTAGCACTGGGGTTGCTTACGGTAATTGTTTTGTTATTCTGCGATAAGGCAACCGTTGAAAGCCCAAGCGCTAAACTTAATACGAATAATTTTTTCATATCACTTCAATTCGGTAATAGCACATTTGTCCATATCATCATAATCTAGATTTTCGCCGGCCATGCCCCATATGAAGGTGTAATTTGAAGTGCCCGCTCCTGAGTGAATAGACCATGGCGGTGAAATGACAGCTTGATCGTTTTGCATCCAAATATGTCTTGTTTCATCAATAGGCCCCATGAAATGCGATACAGCCTGTCCTTCGGGTAATTCAAAATAGAAATAAACTTCCATACGGCGATCGTGTGTATGCGATGGCATGGTATTCCATACGGACCCAGGCTTCAACTCGGTCATCCCCATCTGTAACTGACAAGTTTGTACCACTTTGTTTAATAACATCTGATTAATTGTGCGGTGGTTGGACGTTTCTAATGATCCCAATTCTATTTTATTTGCATCTTCTTTCGTTACTTTTTTAGTAGGGTAACTGGAATGTGCAGGTGTCGAGTTTAAATAGAACTTTGCGGGCTGCGCCGCATCTTTACTTGAAAAATATACTTCCTGAGCTCCCTGTCCAATATAGAGCGCTTCTTTGGTATTCAGATCGTAGGTAACACCGTCAACTTCGACCTGGCCGTTTCCTCCGACATTGATAATACCCAATTCTCTTCTCGAAAGGAAGTAAGGTTCTTTTAATAATGCCGAGATGGTCTCTAATTTGATTTTTGAACTGACAGGCATCGCCCCTCCAGCCATATAGCGGTCATAGTGGGTATAGACAAAATGAATTTTATCTGCCTCAAAAACTTTTTCAATTAGAAAATTTTCTCTTAATCCTTGTGTGTCTAAAGTTTTGTATTCTTTGGGCCCTATTGCATAGCGGGATTCAAAATTAACGCTCATAACTGAATTATTTTTTTGTTTGAATGCTAAATTTAAGGCTAATATTTATCAATAACGATACAATGTTACGCAAACGATGTCGTAGCACCTTTAGGTTTTATTTTTGCTCAGTATGCTTCTATTTAACGCCCGGATGTTTGTATAACAACTTGCCACCAATTCCTATATTAACAAGGAAATAACAGGGGGTTTGCAGGGGGATAGCAGGGGGTTAACAGGGGTACGCCCCTGTTAACCCCCTGCTACTACCCTATAAAGATGATTGAATAGCGGGGTTAATGGTAGATTTGGTATTATTTTGATAGGATGTTGGTAGTATTCGCATAGTTAGAAAGAAGAATTGGTGGTTGTATGAATATTATTTACATCTCGGTTTCAGATTTACTAACTTCGTAAATGGGAATAGAGAAATATCGCAATGAGGTAGATATACACCCTGACCCGATGAATAAAAAATAATTTACATATGAAGCCCAATATTTTAGTTGTTAATGACGATGGTATCACAGCGCCAGGTATCAAGGTGTTGTTGGAGGAAATGCAGAAAATAGGAAATGTTGTCGTCGTTGCTCCAGATTCTGCACAATCTGGTATGGGGCACGCCATCACACTTGGCAGGCCGTTACGTTTAGATAAAATCAATTTATATGAAGGGGTTGAAATGTATCAGTGTTCAGGGACGCCGGTAGATTGTGTTAAGCTTGCTGTCAATAAAGTTTTCAAAGGTCAAAAGCCGGATATCTGTGTATCGGGCATTAATCATGGTCTCAATAATTCCATTAATGTGTTGTATTCCGGCACCATGTCTGCTGCGGTAGAAGGAGCGATTGAAGGGATTCCTTCCATTGGCTTCTCGCTAGATAATTTTTCCCGTGATGCTGATTTTAGCCCTTGCAGGCCTTATGTGATATCTATTACTGAACAGGTACTGGCAAACGGCCTTCCTAAAAATACCCTGTTGAATGTCAATTTTCCACAAACTTCGGGTTTTAAAGGCATTAAAATTTGTAGGCAGGCTGGAGGGCATTGGGTCGAAGAGTTTGATGAACGAATTGATCCACATAATCGCGATTATTACTGGACAACGGGTAAATTTGTGTTGCAGGACAGAGGGGAAGATACCGATTGTTTTGCTTTAGCCAATGGCTATGTATCTGTCGTTCCTACACAGTTTGATATGACGGCGCATCATGCCATTCCTGAACTGAATTCGTGGAGTTTTGACCATCTTGAAGAAAAGAGTAGCAGTCGGAAACGTGAAAAATAATTTCTGGATAGGTTTGGGTATCGGTGCTGCATTTCCAGTATTGGCTCATGTATTGGTACGTTTCACGGATCTTGCACTTCACTTTTTACCCGAGAAGCCTATGGCTATCTATACCATAGCCGTACTGATAAATTTAGTGCTATTACGTTTTGCTTATCGGTCGGGAAGCGATCATCTTGGAAAGGGAATTATTGCAAGTACTTTTTTGGCGATGATTATCTATCTGATAACGCATAAAATTACGGTTTGATTAAATTTGTAAAACTCATCGGATTGATGGGAAAAATTTGTACAACATGAAATTAACATTAGGATTTTCTCCATGCCCCAATGATACATTTATTTTTGATGCATTGATTCATCATAAGATAGATACTAAGGGATTGGATTTTGAAGTGGAATATCACGATGTGGAGACCTTAAACTTAAAAGCTTTTCAAGGCGAGCTTGATATTACCAAACTAAGTTATCATGCTTTCGCCTATGCTGTTGAGGACTATGAATTACTTGATGCGGGAAGCGCATTGGGTTTCGGTGTGGGGCCTATGCTGATTACCAAGGATCCCAAATTAGCAAAATTGCTGCAACAAAAATTGGAACGGGCAGAAAGCATGGAAGCATTCGATCAATTGAAAGTTGGCTATCCAGGAAAATATACAACGGCTAATTTTTTATTGAGCTTGGCTTTCCCTGAATTGAAAAATAAAGTAGAACTGGTTTTTTCTGATATCGAAGGCGCCTTATTGGATGGTTCTATTGATTTAGGATTGATTATTCACGAAAATAGATTCACCTATGCGGAAAAAGGATTGCATAAAGTTGTCGATCTCGGGGACTATTGGGAGAAAACGACAAAATTTCCGATTCCTCTTGGCGGAATTGTTGTAAAACGTAGTCTACCGGAAGAAGTGAAAGATACATTGAATGCAATCTTGAAAGATAGTGTGGAGTTTGCATTTGCCAATCCAAAGTCTGGTCTTGAGTTTATTCGCGCACATGCACAGGAAATGAGTGAAGAGGTGATGTACAAGCATATCGAACTTTATGTCAATAAATATTCAGTAGCGTTGGGCATTGAAGGACGTAACGCAATTACCAAGATGTTTGAAAAGGCTCAGGAACTTGGCTTTATACCGCATTCGGAAAAGAAATTATTTTTGTCATAAGTTAGCTGCTACCAGTAGGTCCTTATATTGTGTTCAAAAAAGCCTGTAAAAAGCACTAAACGAACACAAATATATCTTGGCCTCCTGATAGCATTAGGGAACTGACATATTCAAAAAAATAACGTAAAAAAAATGGGTCTAAGCTGTTAGATATCATATCTAATAACTAAATTTGCCCGATTAGTGTCAAATTGTCTGCAATTTTACTTTGGAGTCATTATTGTACAAAATCTTAAGTTGAGATAGAAAAAAAATTATGTTAAAGTTTTTAAGTAAATTATTTGGAAGTAAATCCGAGAGAGATATCAAGGGAATTCAGCCTGTGGTAGACCAAATCAAAGCTGAATATGAGAAGCTTTCAAATCTAACCAATGACGAGTTACGTGCCAAGACCGTTGATTTCAAAGAAAGAATTAAGAATTACCTAGCAGATATTGACCAAGAAATTGATTCGCTAAAGAAGGAAGCGGAAGAAGATGAGGATGATATGGCAAAGAAAACTTCTATTTACGAGCAAGTGGACAAACTGTCCAAAGACCGTGATAAGAAGTTGGAAGAGGTATTGAAGGATATTTTGCCGGAGGCATTTGCCGTGGTTAAAGAAACTTCCAGACGTTTGACGGAAAACGAAGAATTAGAGGTTACTGCCAACGATTTTGATAGAGAACTGGCTGTTTACAAACCAAATGTTGTCATCAATGGAGATAAAGCAATTTGGAAAAACAAATGGATGGCAGCTGGTACTGAAGTCACTTGGAACATGGTTCATTACGATGTCCAATTGATTGGTGGTATTGTCTTACATAGCGGAAAAATCGCTGAGATGGCCACGGGAGAGGGTAAAACCTTGGTAGGAACGTTACCTACTTATTTAAATGCTCTTTCTGGTCAAGGCGTGCACATCGTAACGGTGAACGATTACCTTGCTCGTCGTGACTCGGAGTGGAATGCTCCATTATTTGAGTTCCACGGGCTATCTGTTGACTGTATCGATAAACATCAACCAAATTCTCCGCAACGTCGTAAAGCTTATCAATCGGATATCGTATATGGTACGAATAACGAGTTTGGTTTCGATTATTTACGTGATAATATGGTTCAGACTCCGGACGCATTGGTGCAAGGAAAATTACACTTTGCCATGGTCGATGAGGTTGACTCCGTATTGATTGATGATGCCCGTACGCCTTTGATTATCTCTGGTCCAATTCCACGTGGTGATCAACATGAGTTTTACCAATTGAAACCACGTATTGAGCGCTTGGTGCACGTTCAGAAAGCATATATCAATACCGTTTTGAATGATGCTAAAAAAGCATTGGCCTCCGGTGATTCTGATGTTGAAGGCGGTGGTTTAGCACTATTGAGAGCTTATAGAGGTTTACCTAAAAATAAAGCTTTAATCAAATTCTTAAGTGAGGGTGCAAACCGATCTATCTTGCAAAAAGTTGAGAATTACTATATGCAGGAGCAAAATAAAAATATGCCTAAAGTAGATGCAGAGCTTTATTTTGTTATAGACGAAAAGAACAATCAAGTAGAATTGACAGAGAAAGGTATCGAGTTGATTACAGCAACTGGAGAGGATCCTTCCTTCTTTATTTTACCAGATGTTGGTACTGAAATTGCTGAAATTGAAAAGTCTTCGTTGACTTTGGAAGAAAAGGCAGCTCAGAAAGAAGACATGTTGCGTGATTATTCAATCAAAGCAGAGCGTATTCACTCGATCAACCAGCTGTTAAAAGCTTATACCTTGTTTGAAAATGACGTTGAATATATCGTTGATGAAGGTAAAGTAAAAATTGTTGATGAGCAAACAGGTCGTATCATGGACGGCCGTCGTTACTCGGATGGCTTGCACCAGGCGATCGAAGCAAAGGAAAATGTGAAAGTAGAAGATGCTACACAAACTTACGCAACGATTACATTGCAAAACTATTTCCGCATGTACCACAAGCTTTCGGGTATGACTGGTACGGCATCAACCGAGGCTGGTGAGCTTTGGGAAATTTACAAACTTGATGTAGTCGAGATTCCAACCAATCGTGTGGCTCAACGGGATGACCGTCAAGATTTGATTTATCGTACTGCGCGTGAAAAATACAATGCAGTAGCCGAAGAAATTCAACGATTGACAGATGCAGGACGTCCAGTATTGGTCGGAACGACATCTGTAGAGATTTCGGAGTTGTTAAGTCGTATGCTCCAACTGCGTAAGATCAAACATAATGTTTTGAATGCTAAGTTACACCAAAAAGAAGCTGATATCGTTGCTGAAGCTGGACGTCCCGGACAGGTGACTATCGCTACAAATATGGCTGGTCGTGGTACGGATATTAAATTGACCGAGGAAGTGAAAAAAGCTGGAGGTCTTGCCATTATCGGTACCGAAAGACACGAATCTCGTCGTGTTGACCGTCAGTTACGTGGTCGTGCTGGTCGTCAAGGAGATCCAGGTTCATCGCAATTCTTTGTTTCACTTGAAGACAACTTGATGCGTTTATTTGCTTCGGAGCGGATTTCTAACATCATGGTGAAAATGGGAGTCGAAGAGGGCGAAGTGATGCAACATAGTATGTTGACCAAATCCATCGAGCGTGCGCAACGTAAAGTGGAAGAGAATAACTTCGGGATCCGTAAACGCCTATTGGAGTATGACGATGTCATGAATTCACAACGTACCGTCATCTATTCAAAGCGAAAAAACGCCTTGTTTGGAGAACGTTTAGACGTGGATTTGAACAACATGATTTTTGATGTAGCCGAAGAAATTGTCGTTGAAGCAAAAGAACAAGGTAACTACGAAGATTTTCAAATTGAAGTAATCCGTATTTTTGCAATCACACCAGAAATTACCGCAGAAGAATTTGCTCAAGGTAAAATTGAAGCCTTGACGGAACGTCTTTTCGAGCATGCACTCGATGCTTATCATCATAAAATTGAAGCCGTTGGTGCTTTGACGGTACCTGTTCTGAATAATGTATATGCAGAAAGAGGTCAAATTGTCGAAAACGTAGTCATTCCATTTACCGATGGTATCCGTGGCATTCAGGTTTCGGCCAATTTGAAAAAAGCGATTGAAAGCAACGGTAAAGAAGTTTTTAAGTCTTTTGAAAAAGGAATTGTTTTGGCCTTAATCGATGAGGCTTGGAAAGAGCACCTGCGTGAAATGGATGATTTGAAACAATCCGTTCAGAATGCTGTTTATGAACAGAAAGATCCGATTATCATTTATAAAATGGAGGCATTTGATTTGTTCAAAGGAATGTTGGCTTCCATGAATAAGGATGTGGTAAGCTTTATTTTCAAAGGGGAGATCCCTGGTCAAGAGCCGACTTCAATGCAAGCAAGACAAGTGCAACAGGCTCCAGTTAAAACTGTTGAAACAAAAGCGGAGTTGACATCACCTACAGGTGTCAGTGAAGAAGATGTGAACGATGGACCAAAAGAACCTGTTCGTAATGAAAATACGGTTGGACGCAATGACGAGTGTCCTTGTGGTTCAGGAAAAAAATATAAAAATTGCCACGGCGCAAATAACTAATCGATAAGAACGGTTAAACTATGCTGAAGAGAGGATTGATTTTCGTACATGTACTTGTGTTGTTTTCTGTTGTTCAAGCGAACGCGCAGGAAAAAGGTGGAGTAATTGTAACCAAAGATACGTTGATTACACAGCTTCAAAATTTCAGGGCAGCTATGGGAATCAATCCTGTCGAAAGCAAAGCGACAGTAGTACCTTCTAAGCCCATTGTCCGATCTGCGGCATCGCGGGTCAAAGTAAGAGGCTTCCGTGTCCAGATATTTGCTGGATCGAGCAGAAATCAAGCGTTTTCGGAACAGACACGTTTCCGAAACATGTATAAAGATATTGATACTTATATCACCTATGATGAACCCAATTATCGCGTCAAGGTAGGAGATTTTAGAAGTCGATCGGAGGCAAATGCCTTCATGCGCGAGTTACGTCAATATTTTAGCAATGTCTTTGTATTTTCGGAGAACGTTTTTGTCTATCAATAAATCAATCAACCTTTTATGGCAAGTACGAAAGAAAAAGTCCTGGCCCTAGCTCATCAATATTTTGAAGATACGGTTTCCAATCGTAGACATCTTCATCAGAATCCTGAACTTTCCTTTGAAGAATACAATACCTCGGCCTTTGTAAAATCGCAGCTGGATCAATTGGGAATTCCCTATGAGACTAAAGCAGATACGGGGATTGTCGCTTTAATCACGGGTAACCTATCTTCCAATGAAGTAATTGCATTGCGTGCAGATATGGATGCTTTACCCATTCAAGAAGTGGAGGGTCGTTCATATGCATCCAAAAACCCAGGAGTAATGCATGCCTGTGGCCATGATGTACATACATCTTCTCTTTTGGGGACAGCTAAAATATTGCATAGCCTAAAAGCTGAATTTGGAGGAAACATCAAATTGATCTTCCAACCCGGCGAGGAGCGCCTACCAGGCGGTGCCTCTTTGATGATAAAAGAAGGGGCGTTACAAGATCCTGCTCCATCGGCAATTATAGGACAGCATGTAATGCCTTTTATTGAAGTGGGAAAAGTTGGATTCCGTGAAGGTAAATATATGGCTTCATGCGACGAACTATTTATGACTGTAAAAGGAAGAGGCGGACACGGAGCTCACCCACATCAGAATATCGATCCCATTGTGATCACAGCTCAGATTATTACCGCTTTGCAACAGGTAGCCAGTCGCTTTGCAGACCCGCGTACACCAACGGTATTATCTTTTGGAAAGATAATGGCTAATGGGGCTACAAATATTATCCCCGATCAGGTTTATTTGGAAGGTACATTTCGCACATTTGACGAGAAATGGCGGGCTGAAGCCCACGAAAGAATGGTGAAAATTGCTGTTGGAATCGCCGAAAGCATGGGGGCGACCTGTGAATTTGAAGTTCGTAAAGGATATCCCTTTCTAATCAATGAGCCTGAACTCACTAAAAGTGCGCGTGCTTTTGCAGAGGAATATCTTGGAAAAGAAAGCGTTGTTGACTTGGATCTGTGGCCTGCGGCGGAAGATTTTTCGTATTATTCGCAGGAAATCGACGCTTGTTTTTATCGTTTGGGTACAGGTAATGCGGCACGAGGGATATCTTCTGCTGTACATACGCCCACATTTGACGTGGATGAGGCTTCTTTGGAGATTAGCACGGGATTAATGGCTTACATCACCTTGCGTAGGCTCGGATATTAAATTCATCCCATGTCATCGCACCATATTGTCCGAGAAAATCAGGAACCGGCATTACTGATTGAAGATCTCTTCCTTATTGATGAAGAGGATCTGGGCCAGCTGTTGGAATGGAGCCCAACCATTGTAATCGAAGAAAGAACAATGGATTTACTGGATGCACGAGGGTATAAGTTCGATATTGTTTTTACAAAAAATGCCATTGATGCGTCTCAGGAGAACCTGAAGGTGATTTCTTATGATGTTGCTTTTCTAAAAGCTGCGATCGAATACCTTATAGCACATCAATATAAAGCGGTAAATATCGTTTCGGATCAGTTGGATTTAGGCTATTATCGGGCCTATCTTGAGCAGATCAATATTGTCCTTTTTTCCAACGGCTTTCGTTATTATTTTGTGACAACAGGGTTTACCAAATGGAAGGCAGAAGGCGAGCGAATTTTGATAGTTAGCGCTGATAAGGACGAAGATAATAAGTATACGGGATTGATCAAGATAAACGATAAGGAATACGAAATGGAAAAGGATGGCTTATTTATTCTTGAATTTTCCCAAGTAAAATACATTTTAATAGGAGAGAAGATCACATGATAACAATCGAACTGGCGGAGCAAAGCGATATCAGAAGCATTTCCAATATGGCTTATATCATTTGGCCGCTTACTTATGCTGAAGTACTTTCGCAAGATCAAATCGACTTTATGCTGGAAAAAAATTATACAGTGGAAGGACTTGCGGAAAGTATGGTCAATGGTCAGTTTTTTTATGTATTGAAGGAAGATGGTATCGGGCAAGGATTTATCGCATTGAAGACGCTCGAAGACCGCGTACGTATCGAAAAACTCTACTTGATGCCTGGTGTACAGGGTAAAGGGTTCGGAAAAACACTGATAGAGTTCGCTTCAGAAAAAACAGTTTTAAAAGGAAGAGGTATTCTTGAACTGAATGTAAACAGGAATAACCCTGCTTATCATTTTTATCTGAAGCAGGGCTTTAAAGTAGTTCAAACCGTTGATATTCCTTATTATGACTATGTACTGAACGACTATGTCATGCAAAAGGAAGTCAAAGCGACTGCTGTTTCTTAATCTTTTAGTTTTTCGACGCGGGAAGGTGTTTGCCTGCCTTCTACAATTCCTGAGGCACCTATCGCGATAGCCTCTATACTGGAGATGATATTTTGAACGTTTAGCGTAGATACTTCATCATTTACGGTGTGATAGTATTCATCCTTGTCCATTTGGGAGGTTGAGAACGAATGTGCCGGGACCCCCTTGGCCGCAAGCACTGCATTGTCACTTCGGTAAAACAGATTCTGTTTAGTATAAGGATCGGGGTAGAATTTGAAGGTCGTATTTTTCAGATTCTCCTGCATCAATTGGCCCAGATTGGATTGATCGTATCCGGTAATGTACACGGTATTAGGGCCGAATTTTGAATCTTTTCCAATCATTTCCATATTGATCATGGCAACTACTTGATCGGCATCAATATGGTTGGAAAAATATTTTGAGCCGTACATACCCAGTTCTTCTGCTGTAAAGGCAACGAAAATAAGCGTTCTTTCATTCTTATTCTGTTTTTTGTAATAATCTGCGAGGGTCAGCATTGCTGTCACGCCCGAGGCATCATCATCTGCTCCATTGGCAATGGAATCTTGGCCAACAGCCGGAAGAATACCTATATGGTCGTAATGTCCCGAAAAGATGACATATTCGTTAGGCTTACTTTTTCCAGGAATAATGCCCGCCACATTAAACAATGGAAATTTTTGAAGGGCCTTTTTAATCTGAATTTTATAAGTTGTCGGGATTTCCTTTGTCAGGAGATAGACAATTGAAGGTTTCTGTACAGTAGGCTCTTCGATAAATTTAGGAGCGTTAAGCATTTGACCAAAACGGACAAAATAGTTTTCAAAAGAGGGATCCACCAATACAAGTGTATTTTCTTTGGACAAAGAATGTTCTCTAAATACTTTCGAAAAATCATCACCTGATTTTATTTTCACAATAGTTATAGCGCTTTTATTATCCCATTCCAAATCCACCTGTTGGCCAAGTGAAATAATGTGATCTACAGGAATAATCTGGTTATTTACCGTTGCAGATTTGCTCAACGGAGAGATTTTATCTAGTTCAAAAGATTGTCTATAGCTTTGCTCCGCATAGGGTGTGAGACCTATTCTTTTCATCTCGCCGGCAATAAAATCTGCTGCTTTTTCAATGTCTTTGGCGAGCGCAGACCTACCACGCATACCGTCAGCAGCCAAGGTAGTGAGTATACGGCTAACATCTTGGCGTTCCTGGTTGGAAATAACCTGTTGTCCATAGGTAATTGCCGAAATTGCCAGCAAAGATAAGGAGAAAATAATTTTAGGTATTGAATTCATATAAAGCTTAGTAATATCTGCATGAAGATAAGGAAAATTCTATAAGTGGACAGAGGGCGGAAAAAATGTAGTATATTTGACTATTAAATTGTTTGAAAATGAAAGAAGTATCTGTAGAAGAATTAAAGAATAAAATCGATAACAACGAGGATTTTCAATTGATTGATGTTCGCGAACCGTTTGAATATGAAGTATCAAATCTCAATGGATTGAATATACCCCTTTCGGGCATATTGATCGAGGCGGATAAGATCGCAAAGGATAAGCCAGTTATCGTACAATGCCGTTCAGGAAAACGTTCTGCGCAGGCAATCATGTTATTGGAGCAACAGGGTTTTGACAACCTGGCAAATCTAAAAGGCGGTATACTGGCTTGGAAAGAAGAGATCGATCCCGAGTTAGACGTTTATTAAGATGAAGAATTTAGAGCATCAGACTAAACAAGCTTTCCTGTTTAGTCTTGCTTTTTACAGCGTTGCTATGTTGGCGCGAATATTTAACCTTGGTATTTTCCCTATACTAGGGAGCCTTTCGATCTTATTATCGCTGTTATGGGTAATTTTGGTTTTACGGGAAATCATGCTTTCAAGAACGATCTCCAATACTGAACGGATGGTTATGGCTTTGGCAATTGTTTTATTGAATATTGTTGGTGGAGCATTCTATTTCTTTGGTGGATGGAGAGAACGGGTATTAGGCGTAATAAAAAAATAATATGTTAAAGTATTTTTTTCTAAATATAGTTTTAAGTTTAGCCATTGTATTTTTGATTTACAGTGGTTTTGAAGGATATAAGGCCGGGAATATGCTGGTAACAGGATTGTCTATTGCCTTTTTGGTCGTATTGATCTATCTGCGTGTGGTTTTGAGCAAAAGAGTTCGGTCGCTTATTCAGCAGAAGGAGAATGGTAAACAGCAAACTACTGCAAAACAAAAGAAGAAGTAATAAAAAAAGCCTGCTTTAAGCAGGCTTTTTTTATTACTTCACAAATGGTGGTTTTGTCACTTTTGCTTTGATTTTTTGATTACGGATGAGAATGAAGATTTCAGTGCCATCTTTTGAAAAAGCTGTATCCACATAACCCAATCCAATTGATTTTTTTAATGTTGGTGATTGCGTTCCCGAAGTCACACGTCCAATTACATTTCCATCGGCATCGACAATTTCGTAATCATGACGTGGGATGCCTCTGTCAATCATTTCGAAACCGACGAGCTTGTTCTTTAAACCAGTTTCTTTCTCTGCTTTGAGTGCTTTAGCGTTCACAAAGTCTTTTGTAAACTTCGTTACCCACCCTAAGCCCCCTTCTAGAGGCGATGTATTATCATCGATATCATTTCCATATAGACAGAAGCCCATTTCTAAGCGTAGGGTATCGCGGGCCCCTAAACCAATTGGTTTGATTCCATAAGGCTTACCCGCCTCAAAAATAGCGTCCCAAACTTTCTGAGCATCTTCATTGGCCACATAGATTTCAAAACCTCCAGCGCCAGTATATCCTGTTGCAGAGACCAAAACATTCGCTACACCCGCAAATGTACCTTTTGCAAAAGTGTAATATTCCATGGGAGCTAATTCGATATCGGTCAGCGATTGAAGTGCATCAGCAGCCTTAGGACCTTGAACAGCAAATAAGGAAGTTTGATCTGAGATATTTTTCATCTCTACACCATCCGTATTATACTTTGATATCCAGTTCCAATCTTTTTCAATATTCGACGCGTTTACAACCAAAAAATACGTTTTATCGTCTATACGGTAAGTTAGGAAGTCATCAACTACACCGCCAGTTTCATTTGGGATATAAGCATATTGAACTTTGCCATCGTATAATTTTGACACATCATTGGAAGAGATTTTTTGAAGTAGGTCCAGGGCTTTTTCACCTTTTAGGATGAATTCACCCATATGGCTTACATCAAAAACTCCTACACCTGTACGAACTGTTTCGTGCTCATCATTAATGCCCGTATATTGTACCGGCATGTTGAAGCCTGCAAAGGGAACCATTTTTGCTCCTAAAGCAATGTGCGTCTCCGAAAGGGCGGTATTTTTTAACATAAAAATTAAGTTTTAGTCAGCTGCAAATTTAATAAAATATACGTGATTCCTCACTGTGAATCTATTTTAGAACAATCGATTTAATTGTTGGCTTTAAGGGAATAGCGGGTTAGGTTATCTAGGCAATCCCAGCAGCTGCATTAATGCCAGATATACTGATGACGGCTTCTAAAATTAGCTGTAACATACTTCGTTGAGGTTTAGTATATCCAATACTCGTGCGAAATCAGCTTGCAAGGTCGCTTTGATATGCACGTCTTCACCCGATAGAGGATGTTTAAAGGTGAGCTCCGACGCATGTAAGAGCATGGTGTCCATTTGGTATGTTTCTTTCCAAAACTTGTTTTGCTTATTGCATCCATGCGGACGATCGCCAATAATAGGGTGGAAGATATGCGCAAAATGGCGACGCAACTGATGCATACGTCCCGTAATGGGATTGGCCTCGACGAGACTATATCGCGATGTCGGAAATTTTCCGTAAGAAACGGACAGCTCACTTTGAGCAAGCAAACGAAAAGATGTCTGTGCTTCCTGAGTTGTGCCATCGTCTCTTTTCAAGGGATAATCAATCAGACCTGCTGCTGGCGCGAAGCCCCTCAGGACGGCGAGGTATTTTTTGTCGACCTTACGCTCCTGAAAACTTTTTTGTAAATATTGGTCAGTCTCCTTATTGAGTGAAAATAGCAGTATGCCCCCGGTCTTCCTGTCCAAACGATGTGCAGGATAAACTGGTTTCCCTAATTGGTCCCGAAGTAGCTGTAGCGCAAATTCTGAAGCATCGCGCGCGATAGAAGACCGGTGTACCAATAGTCCATGCGGTTTGTTGATGGCAACGATAGATTCGTCTTCGTAGAGTATTTCTAAAGGCATATTAGATCTTTTTGAGTGCTGCAATAATTTCGTCTGCTTTTTCATCGATTTTTGGACTCAGCAAAATATGTTTGAAAGCTCCTCCACCGATGGTCTGTTCGGTACCTTGCCATTTGATTTTTGTCAAGGAAAATAAGTAGTAGTTGTCAACCACGACTGAGGTCTGAATGAATTTATCGACAATATCGTTACCAAAGAGCTGCATCCCCAATCCGAAGAACTGCTGATCCTTTGCGTGAAGCTGGCTTTTCAATAGTTGTTCAGCTTTAGCTCGTACAATCTTTTCGTGCTCCTCTTTGCTTGGGTTAGTCAAAATAGCGGTCAACATGACGGCTATTACAATCAGTGCAAATATTCTTTTTTTACTCATTTTAAATCGGGATTAAGTTTTTGACATCATACGGGATGACTATCGACATCAAAATTATTAAATAGATATTGGATATATGCAATTGTTTCCCAGAAAGGAAGCGATTTTAGTTGGAGTGTGTTAAGAATAGTAGTTTCTAGACGCCATTAAGAAGTGAGAAAGCCCAAGAAAAAAAGATCCAAATAAGATATAATGTAACCGAGATGAGGAGGAAAAAAACAATTAGTATGGTGATGATGATGCCAATGCCCGATCCGGTATGCTTTCCTTCGTAATAGTGTTGTCTGAGTAATTTGATGTTCTTTTCGTTGGCCTTGCTAAAGAAATCGAGCAAGTTTCCGAGTAGCGGAATGCTACCTAGAATTGCGTCCAGCGAGATGTTCAAAAGCATCCTTATAACGAGCTTGGGGCTGGCGCCGTTACGCCACATGGCAAGTACAAGAATTAAAGATGTGCCAAAGCCTGCTATCGCACCGCCTAGGGGAATAAGGTTTAATAGCGGATCTAGGCCAAACCGAAAGCCTCCAATTTTAAACTGATTATCCATTAACCAAGATATTCGGTCTATCCAACCGAAATCTTGGTCAATTTGTTTTAATTTATCTGCGGGAGTTTTCTCTCGATGCATGATTACAATAATTCGAATGAAGCGCTGATCTCACTTGTCACTTTCATTGGTCTGATATTTAAGTCAAGTCCGCCACTGCCAGCACTATCTGCTGCTTGCTCCATTGCACCTTTATACATTGCATTGCGCATCATCGGCTGAACGCCAAAGATAATCTGCTGCGGTGTTTCAGACAATACAATAGCCTTTCCGATTTTTTGTCCTGCTGCTTCTGCTAAAATCTGTGCATTAACTTTGGCATCCAATACTGCTTTGGTCTTTAAGCTTTTTTCCAGTTCTTTTTTCTTCGAGTAATCGTACTCACTGATATAAGTACTTTGGATACCCGCTTTGTCGACGCCATCGAGTAGTTGATCCAAATTATTTAAGTTGGTTACCTTAATACGATATTGTCTAGAAAGCAGTATATCGGTGTCTTTTTTCTTTTTGTCCGGTACATTGTAGCTCCAGATGTTTTGGATGGTAAAATCTTCTTTTTTGATACCAGCTTTTGTTGCCGAATC
Source organism: Sphingobacterium zeae (assembly GCF_030818895.1). NCBI lineage: Bacteria > Pseudomonadati > Bacteroidota > Sphingobacteriia > Sphingobacteriales > Sphingobacteriaceae > Sphingobacterium > Sphingobacterium zeae. Next base: position 342,012 of record NZ_JAUTBA010000001.1, on the reverse strand, counting down.
AAACAGATCTTTTTCTAATTTGTCTATTGCAGCTTTTTTCTTGGTGTTACCGTTTTCATAAAACTCTTTTAGCGTCACATCGATGTAGATGATGTCGGGAGTTACTTCTTCTTCTGCACGTCCCACCGTGGATACAAACTCTTTATTAACCATTTGTTGTGCATTTAATTGAGTCATAAAGCCTAAAAAGGCAAGTCCTAACACTATTTTTTTCATATTTTTTGTCTTAAAGTTTTTCTAATAATACGATTGCTATTATCGCATTGCTACAAGATTGGAGCCAAAGTTGATGAAAAAGTTTAACGGGTAAAAAAAATAAAAAGGTTAAAATTTTTGATTTTATTTCTATACCTTTAGGGAAATTAATAACATAGTGCCATGCAAGAAGGTAAAGTAAAATTCTTTAATGAGACCAAAGGTTTCGGTTTCATCATCCCTAACTCAGGCGAGAGCGAAATTTTTGTTCACGTTTCTGGATTAGTAGACAAAGTTCGTGAGAATGATAGTGTATCTTACGAAGTTGAACAAGGCCGTAAAGGTCTTAATGCGGTAAATGTAAGAGTTATCTAATTAGATTGAAGATATATTTATTGTGAAAAAGCCTATGCGCACAGCATAGGCTTTTTTTATTTTTAGCAGGTTGTTTAAGATTTTCGGTAGCAAAAAATCAGACTGAGGCTTTGCTAATTGAGTTTGGACTGATAATTGTTTATAATGTACTTAAAATTTCAATTTAAAATGAAGCGTACTTTAGCATTAGTTCTTTCTGCGGTGATGATGATTTCGATGTCGGCATGTTATACAACACACCATAGTCACGGTCACGGTCATGGACGTGGACCGAAAAAAATGCCGCCAGGGCAAGCTAAAAAATACTATGGAGAACGGTCTGCACGGGAATTTGCTCCGGGGCAGCAAAAGAAAAAGCATAGACATTAATAAAACAGCAAAAAAAAGCTTTCACATTCCTGTGAAAGCTTTTTTTATACGATTTTAGAATTTAAGCGAAGGGATCTTTGTCAGGTGGCGGCGGTGTTGGATTTGAAGGCTGCGAACTTCCAATTTGTGAACTTCCAAATGGATCTTGCGTACGAGAAGAACCAAATGGATCTTGGCTTTGATTAAAAGGATGATTTGAAGCATTTTCAACAGCCTTAGGATCTGGTCCATATTGGTTTGGACCTTTATCACCCTCTAGAATTTCTAAGTAAAGTAAATATAGACTTCCAACAAATGGAATTAAGGAAACCAGTATAAACCAGCCCGATTTGTTTGTATCATGAAGTCTTCTTACGGTCACTGCTATCGCTGGAATCAATAACGCTAAATACGCTAACCCCATGATACCATAAAACAAACCCGCTAAGGTATCGCTTACAACCGACAAAATACCGCCAACGATGCCGAGTGCAAAAAACAAGACAAATACAGCGAGAACAAACATCCAATATTCTTTTCGACGGGCTCTACCCTCAAAATTAGCGTAGTTGTCTCGAACAACTTTTAAAAAGACTTCTTTAAGTTCCATATCTTTAATACTTTTTTTGGTGAAAATTATGTTAGTAAACTATATGTTATTTCAGCTTTGTTACAATAAATGTACCAAGAATTTATCCAATAGAACAATTATTAGAGACAAGCGGATCGTTACCAAGTAGGTAATTGCCGGATATCTTGTTTTGGTTGTTTCACGTTTCTGGGATAATATTTATTTCCTGTTATCCAAAGAGCGCCTGTTGGACCTTTTGAATAAGAAACTTGGACTTAATTATCGAAAAATCTCTTCGAGAATGTAGAGGGATTTTATTTCTTTAAAATTTGTACGGTGCAAGCGATAGAAATCAAGAACTTTTTCTAGCAAAAATTGTCTATCTGAGCTGGTCATCTTAATTCGATCGCAATTTGAATATTCGGATTCGATTAAATTTCTGAATATAGACGTATGTGGTTCCTGTAATACAAGCGGATGTTCAGGAAGGCTATTTGAAAAGGTTGCTTCGTGAAGATTGAAATAGCGGGAGTACTTGTTTCGATTTGGCCGGATAAAACCCAAGGAAGCGTGTGAGTTTTATTAAAAAGACGAGATGAAAATTGGCGAGGTTTGAATGACTTTGATCCAGCCACAGTATAGATTGATGAATAAATTCGAAAAGGTAGCTGTCATGTTCTTGTTCCTTCAGTATTTTATAAAGTATCTCATTCAGAAAAAGAGCCAACGAACTTTTGACGATGTCATAAGGTATTTCTTGCAGTGCGGGTGCCTGACGTGCTTCAGAGATCCGTTGTAGCGAACCATTATCTTTATGTGTGGCGACTATTTCCAATAAATGTAAAGGTTGGAGAATATTGGCCTTGATTTTTCCTTTAGGCTTCCTTGCTCCGGCAATAAGATAAGATTGCATGCCAAAATGTTCGGTATATAGTTGGGCAACGAGACTACTTTCCGAATAATTTGTTGTTTTTAAGACTACAGCTCTAGTTTTATTCAGCATTCCCTTCTTTATCTTTTTTATGTCCTTCCTCACGCATCTCGATAAGGGCATCTCGGTCTACCTTACGAATCATGCGATAGATTAAAGTGAGGAAGCCTGCACTAAATACAATTACTCCAATCAGCATAGCGAGCTTATACCAGTTAGAGCGTTGTTCCATGAGATAATATCCCCCTATCACCAGTACCACACCGATGATGATTTCCCTTATACCCTTGCGAAGATATTTGTTCATAAATGTGAATTGTTGAAAACTATTTTTCTTTACAGAGCAAATATAATACAATAAAATCCTTTATTTTTGCCAATACCCATCCTATGTAGAACTATTTTTAAAAATAATTCCAATTATCTTGTTGCTTATCTAAAAAAAAATATAGATATTTGCAAACTCTTTGCAGAGAGTGCAAAGGATTAACATATTGTAATAAAGACAACAAAAAAATAATATCATGTCAAGAATTTGTGATTTAACAGGCAAAGCGGCGTTAACAGGGAATAACGTTTCTCACTCAAACGTTAAAACTAAACGTAAATTCTATCCAAATTTACAAACTAAACGTTTTTACATTCCAGAAGAAGATCGTTGGATTACGTTGAAAGTATCTACTTCTGCTATCAAGACTATCAACAAGAACGGGATTACAGCAGCGATCAATAAATTTATCGTTAAAGGCTCAATCTAATTGATTGTCGCGCCTGTTACATTAAGATTATTCATGAAATTTCAATCCTAATAGGATTCAAAATAAAGTAAAACAATGGCTAAAAAAGGAAATAGAGTACAAGTTATCTTAGAATGTACTGAACACAAAGAAAGTGGTCTTCCGGGAATGTCTCGTTACATCACTACTAAAAACAAAAAGAACACGACTGAGCGTTTAGAGTTGAAAAAATTCAACCCAGTATTGAGAAAAGTTACTGTTCATAAAGAAATTAAGTAAGTCACATATCTTGGCACTTGAAAGAGATGCTAAGTAAAATATTAATATACCATGGCAAAGAAAGCAGTTGCATCGTTACAAAAAGGTGGCGGTAAAGAATTTACAAAGGTTATTATTACTACTAAATCTGCAAAAACTGGCGCGTATACTTTCAAAGAAGGTATGGTTCACAATGATAAAGTGAAAGACGTAGTTGCAGCAGCTCAAAAATAACGAGTAGTATTTTCCTTTTTTAAAGTTTTTCTTTAAAAAGAATTCGATAAAAATAGCCGTTTTGGTATCCTACCGAAAGGGCTTTTTTTGTTTAGGACATTTGTTTATATTTGGACATCAATTTTCACTACACATTCCATGGGATTATTTGATTTTTTTAAGAAAAAACCGCAAACACAAGAAGAAGAACAGGCCTTAGATAAGGGTTTGGAAAAGACAAAGGAAGGCTTTTTATCCAAGATTACAAAAGCTGTAGTTGGTAAGTCAACTGTAGACGACGATGTATTGGATAATCTGGAAGAAGTTTTAGTTACTTCTGATGTGGGGGTTACGACGACTTTAAAAATCATTGATCGCATACAAGCCCGTGTTGCCCGAGATAAATACGTTTCTACTTCAGAGCTAAATAATCTCTTGAAGGAGGAAATTCAAACGTTACTGGCAGAGAACAATAGCGCTGATTTCGAACATTTCAATTATGGTGAGCATAAGCCCTATGTTATTATGGTTGTGGGTGTTAATGGGGTTGGTAAAACAACAACTATTGGCAAACTGGCTCATCAGCTGAAGCAAGCTGGCAGCAAAGTTGTATTGGGTGCTGCGGATACCTTTCGTGCTGCAGCCGTTGATCAACTTAAATTATGGGGCGAGCGTGTTGGCGTTCGTGTTGTCGCTCAGGCCATGGGGTCAGACCCTGCTTCAGTGGCTTATGATACCGTAAAATCCGCTGTCGCAAATGGTGAAGATGTCTGTATCATAGATACGGCAGGGCGCTTGCATAATAAGGTTGGCTTAATGCATGAGCTAACTAAGATCAAGAATGTTATGCAAAAGGTTGTTCCAGGGGCTCCACATGAAATCTTGTTGGTTTTGGATGCCTCGACAGGGCAAAATGCCATTGAGCAGTGTACACAATTTACGCAAGCAACAGATGTGAACGCCTTAGCATTGACGAAGCTTGATGGAACAGCTAAGGGGGGCGTAGTTATCGGTATATCCGATCAATTTAAGATCCCCGTGAAATATATTGGTGTAGGAGAGAAAATTGGTGATCTTCAGTTGTTTAACAAAAAGGAATTTGTAGACTCCCTTTTTAAATAGAGTCTGCCTTCAAATTATATGAAGACAAAATACGCGAAACCAGCCCCGTTGGTTAATAAACCACGTGTCAATGTGGTGACCTTGGGCTGTTCGAAAAATATTCACGATAGTGAAGTTCTGATGGGCCAGTTGAAAGGCAATCAGATGGAAGTTGTTCATGAAGCATCAAATATACAGGCGAATGATATTGTCGTGATCAATACCTGCGGTTTTATTGATAATGCCAAGCAGGAATCTATTGACGCCATCTTGCAATATTCGGATCTAAAAGAACAAGGAAAAATCAATAAAGTGATCGTTACCGGCTGCCTTTCAGAACGGTATAAACCAGAGCTGCAGTCTGAAATCCCGAATGTTGATGCTTTTTTCGGTACGAACGATCTGCCGGATCTATTGTCTTCCATTGGTGCTGATTATCGGCATGAATTGCTCGGTGAGCGACTATTGACAACACCTTCTCATTTTTCTTATTTTAAAATTGCCGAGGGGTGTAACCGCCCATGTTCTTTCTGTGCAATTCCTTTGATGCGTGGTAAGCACGTTTCCAAGTCCATTGACGATCTGGTTAAAGAAGCTAAATTCCTTGCTTCGAACGGTACCAAAGAATTAATTTTAATAGCACAGGATCTAACTTATTATGGCCTCGACATCTATGGCAAGCGTAATCTTTCTGATCTCATGCGTCATTTATCTGATGTCGATGGTATCGAATGGATCAGACTGCAGTACGCCTATCCTTCGGGGTTCCCAATGGATATTTTGGACGCCATGAATGAACGTTCAAATATCTGTAATTACTTGGATATGCCACTGCAACATATATCTGATCCGATGTTGAAGTCTATGCGCAGAGGTACAACAAAACAGAAACAGATAGATCTTGTCAATGCAATACGTGACAAAGTTCCGGATATCGCCTTGCGTACAACATTAATTTGTGGTTATCCAGGTGAAACTGAACAGGACTTTCAGGAGATGTTAGACTGGGTTGAAGAGACTCGTTTTGACAGGTTAGGTTGTTTTACTTATTCTCACGAAGAAAAAACACACGCACATACTTTGGAGGATAATGTGCCCCAGGAAGTAAAAGAGGAGCGTGTCGAAGCGATCATGGAAGTACAGCAAGGGATTTCTTATGATATCAATCAGTCTAAGGTTGGTCATACTTATAAAGTGCTGGTTGATCGTATAGACGGCGATTACTTTATTGGCCGCACAGAATACGACTCCCCGGAGGTTGACAATGAGGTCTTGATTCCTGCTGCAGATTCTTATGCACGTATTGGTGATTTTGTTCAGGTAAAAATCGACCGTGCCGAAGATTTCGATCTATATGGTGAAATTGTAAGGAAATAAGTTTAAAAGCTTATAGATGATAATAGAAATAAACGGGCCTCCTTTATTCAAAGGAGGCCCGTTTATTTCTAGGCAATTGTCAGTAAAATGATATAATTTAAAAGCTAGAGAAGCTTTTTGTGAAAATTCACTATTTTGTCGACGCAAACTCGATACATTTGTAAGCGTACAATCCCCATTTTAAACAATCTATAGCCGTTTAAAATCAGATTCAAGAAAGCCTGTCGTTTCATGGGTGAATCAGCCTTCTGATTAAAAATTGAAAATAGGTTCTATTTAACGAAAAGATGCACTGCTATGTCAGCTTGCTTTGGGGGATTTTCGTTATCAATTAAGGATAGAGAATAATTAATAAAACTTGCAGATGAAGGCAACTTATATTGAATATAGTGAAACAAATAGCTTCTCCAAGACTTTATTAGCCTATTTGGCACATGATGAAGCCTTAAAACCTTTTGTTGGGAATTGGCCTACCTGGGCCGGTTTTGAAAAGCAATTGAACGAAAAGAAGAAATTTGAATACCGGGAGATTCTTGTTGACCGTCTTAAAAAGCAGTATGGCGAACTCTTACAGGATTCTCCTGCTGTAGCGGCCAATATAGAACTGTTGCTCGACCAGAATTCCTATACCATTACGACTGGGCATCAGCTTAATATTTTTACGGGGCCTTTGTATTTTATTTTTAAAATCATGACGGCAATACGTTTGTCTGAAGATTTACATGCCAAGCACCCTGATAAAAATTTTATTCCAGTTTATTGGATGGCGACGGAAGATCACGATTTTGAAGAAATCAACCATACGAAAGTCTTCGGTAAGAAAATTAGTTGGGATACTCCTGCTATTTCTGCTACGGGGCGAATGGATACCGCAACAATCGTTGATGCTGTGAAACAGTACACCAATATTTTAGGGCTTTCCGAAAATTCGACCAAGCTGACACGCATTGTAGAAGAAGCCTATTTAAACCATGATCGTTTAGCCGATGCAACACGTTATATGGTCAATGAGTTGTTTAAGTCTTACGGTCTTTTGATTATTGATGCGGATGACCGGGAATTGAAGGAACTGTTCAAGCCAATTATTAAGGAAGATATCTTCTCTGAAAATAGCTTTAAGGCAATAACTTCTCGATCGGAGGAGTTGGAGTCAAAAGGTTTTTCTACTCAAGTACATGCACGTGAAATTAATTTCTTTTATTTAACGGATGAATTTAGAGAACGCCTAGTGCTCACTGCTGATGGTCGATACGAAGTATTGCATCGGAATATTTATTTTACAAAGGCGGAGCTGGAGCAGGAAATCGAGCGTTATCCTGAGCGGTTCAGTCCCAACGTGGTTATGCGTCCGATGTATCAAGAAATTATACTTCCTAATCTTGCTTACATTGGCGGGGGGGCCGAAATGGTCTATTGGATGCAATTAAAGTCTAACTTTGACCACTATCAGGTGGATTTTCCAATTTTGATACCACGCAATTCCGCGATGATAACAGACGATAAAATAGCGGCTAAATTATTTCGTGTTGATCTGACGTTTAAGAGTATCTTTCGTTCAGCAGAAGTGCTGAAGAAGGAATATGTACGGCGCCATACCAAAGAACGTCTGAATCTCAATGACGAATGGATGGAGTTGAATGCCATTTTTGGTAAGATAAAGTTGCGAACCCATAAAATTGATCCAAGTTTAGGACCGAGTACAGAGGCGGTAAAAGCACGGTTAAAAAAAGCGATCAATAATTTAGAAAAAAAACTGTTGAAAGCCGAGAAGCGAAATCACCAACATGCTTTAACCGATATCGATCATGTTAAGGAAAAACTCTTCCCGGGGGGAGGGCTGCAGGAAAGATCTGAGAATTTCGCTTTACTTTACATTAAACATGGCGATAACCTCTTTAAGGATCTTTACAAATATTTTAATCCTTTGGATTTTAAGTTTACGATTTTGTATTAGGAAGTCAGCTTCGGCTGACTTTTTTCTGAAGTGTTTTTGATGTTATTGGCGAAGAATCTTCATTCAATTTCTGGCTGTGTAGCGTGATAAGTAAGGTTTTATTGCATGTTCCGATAGTGCATTATTTGTGGGCAGATTGATTGCATTTCAGGTGTACAAGCTTTAAAATGTTTTGTTTATAATTTCATAATACTTCGTTTAGTTTCTGTTAATAGTTTCAGTTTAGTTTTGCTTTCATTATAAAAATCAACAACTAAATGAAAGAATTTCTACTCACAACCTGTGCTGTTGCGCTTGGAACCGGTCTTTATGCCCAAACGACGCAAGCAGGGTTTTCCGGAAAGATCACAGACGAGCACAACAAAGGGGTTCATGGCGCTTCCATTGAAGTGCGTAATGAATCAACAGGCTTTACAACGAAGACATCCACCAATGCAAATGGGGATTTTAACTTTAAGGAATTACCTTTAGGTGGTCCATATACAATCAAAGTCACTTATATAGGATATGGGGAACAGGTTCGTTCGGGATTTAATTTAAATCAAGGCGATATTGTCCGCCTGATCATTCCTATCCAAAATACGTCGAATGTATTAGAAACGGTTGAATTAACAGGAATAAGTACCCTAAAGAATAAAATCGAGAATCTCGGTGCTGCTACGGCTGTTACAGCAAAAGATATAGCCAAATTACCTGTTAACGGTCGCAATTTTACTTCATTGATGGATCTGTCTCCTCTAAGCAAGGGAGATAATATCGGTGGCCAGCTGGGTTCATCTACCAATTTTACCATTGATGGTATGAATGCCAAAAATCCGACTTCTGCAGGTTCGACAACCAGCCGTAGTGGCGCTCCTTTCTCCATTTCAATAGAAGCCGTTCGTGAATTTAAAGTGGTTACCAATCAGTATGACGTGACCTACGGAAGAGCGGGAGGCGGAACCGTAAGTGCGGTTACCAAACAGGGAACAAATCAAACGCACGGAAGCGCATGGCTTTATTCAAGGGCCGATTGGTTGTCCAGTCCATACGATATTAGGGGGAATAAACGGAATAATGATTTCTCTACCTATCAATACGGATTTACATTGGGCGGTCCGATCATTAAAGACAAATTGCATTATTTTATAGCCTGGGATCATCAGCGCGATGCCCGCCCCTTGATTATTGCCGATATCAATTCTGAAGCCGATGAGAAGAGATTTAATGTGACAAACTCGACCTTGGATGAGTTTGTCTCTATTGGACGTAAAAAATACGGATTGGGCAATGAGCGGCAATATGGCGCATTTGATAAGAAGCGAGGGTCTGATGCGATTTTTGGACGAATTGACTGGCAGATCAATGAAAATAACCTATTGACGGTACGAAATAACTTCACAAGTGACAACAATAAGTTGGGCTTGCAGGATAATAAACCAATAACCTTGTATGAGTCTTATGGGAATGACAAAAACATCGATAATAGTCTATTGGCAACTTTGCGTACGACCATCTCCCCTAAGGTAACGAATGAATTGAAAGTACAGCATCTCTATACCTATCAAAAAAGTAGTCCGGGAGATCTTTTACCCAGTCAAAATATTCCCCGTGCAATTGTGGAAGATGCCGTCTCCAAGGTAGCTGGAGAAGATAAAAAGACCACACTGCAATTGGGTGGACATCGTTTTGCGCAGGAATCATTTAAAAACAATGTATTTCAGCTTGTTGATAATATTTATTATAGTACCGACAATATCAATTACACCTTTGGTGTTGATTTGATGTATACCCATGCAAATTCTATTTATGGAAGTGAAGTTAATGGTCGCTTTCACTTTAGACCGAGTGACGGAAAGACGGCCATGCAAAACTTTGACGACATGAAGCCATATGCTTACTATCGTGAGGTTCCTTTGGTAAGTGACCCAGCTGTGGCCGGTAAGATATTCAACGCCGGTGTATATGGGCAATTACAAACGAAGTTGGCGCAGGGATTGGATCTAGTTGCTGGCCTAAGATTGGATTACGGACATTATCCGACCTCTCCACTAAACGAGGAATTGCTGAAAGAAGTGGGGGTGCGTACAGATCACAAGTTAAAATCCTTTGTGGTACAGCCTCGTTTCCAGATGACTTGGGATGTGAATGAAGAGCGCAAGGACTTTTTCCGTGTAGGAGCAGGTGTCTTTGCGTCTGATATTAACAATTATATGACCATCAACAATTTGACTTTTGATGGGAAGCATTTTGCAACGGTGGATGTTCGTGGCAGTGATGTGCCCACACCTGATTTTGTGGGGTACAGAAAAGATCCGTCAACAACACCGACCTTAGCACAATTTCAGGTGCCTACAATCAATACCTATGGCCCTGATGCGAAAATTCCAGTAGTATACAAGGCCAATGTATCCTATACACATTTCTTTACTGAAAAGTTGAAAGCAAGTCTTTCGGGATATATGAATTTAGGGCGTAACAACTACATGTATGTGGATCGTAACATGGTTCAGGATCCGTTTTTCAGATTGACGAATGAAGATAACCGTGGTGTGTTTGTTCCCGCGGCATCGATTGTTGACGGAGCACCAGATTGGAAAAAAGGACGGATTTCCAATAAATTCGGACGTGTACTGGAATTGAATTCTGAAGGAAAAGTGAATCAGTTTGCCGTTGTATTGGATGCGAGTTATCAATATTACAGAGATGGATCGATCTCTGTGAGCTATACCTGGAATGATGCGAAAGATAATACGTCGTTTAACGGAAACGTGGCGAATACAGCAACCTTATCGTTGGCTGTGAAAGACGATCCGCGCGATTTGAGCAAGATGAGCTATTCCAACAATCAGTTCCGCAACAAGATTGTGATCTACGGTACCTTGCCAACATTTTATGGCGTTAGTGTGGGGGTACGTTACTCAGGTATTGGTGGTACACGATATAGTTTATTGGCCGGAGGAAATATAAATGGAGACTTTGTGGCGGGAGACAATGATCTGGCCTTTATCTTTGATCCCAACAGTTCCAATACGCCAAAACAATTGATTACAGGACTGAATAATTTGTTGAATAATCCAGAAGCGAGTCAAAGTCTTAAAGATTTTATCAAAAAATATGAAGGAAAAATAGCCGAACGTAATGGTGGTGTGAATGGTTTTTACGGTTTGATTGACCTGAGAATTGCGAAAAAGTTCAGTTTATATAAAAACCACGCATTGGAAATATCGGGCGATCTTTTCAACGTTGCCAATTTATTCAAAAAGACTTGGGGCGTGAATGAGTCTTTAGGTAATCAAAATCTATATGCGTTAGGCGGAAAGGACGCCGCGGGAGAGAAATTGCTGCCTTTTGATGTCACGAAACAACAGTTTAATTATAATGTGAACAATTCTGGTATCGTATCACCTTCGGGTAACCCGTATCAATTCCAATTGGGATTACGGTATTCGTTCTAAAAGAATGAAAAATAAGAACACTATATTTTAGAAAATAAAATGCACTTAGGAACCTCTGCTCGCTCCTAGGTGCATTCTATTTGTCTATTAAATCATCCCGATTAGGCAAAATAGGCTTATTTTAAAAAAAGCAGCCTATCTGCATCATCATGCTCGAGGGCTAGTTCATGACTTTTTCTTTTGGAAGAAAAACTTCGGCCATCATGTGGCGTACACTTCCCCCACCGCATGTTTCAATAACATGGAGATCCTGGTGAATGATTTTACCATGCTTTTCTAACTGCGCGGTTTGGTACAAAGTCAGTGAAGATAATGCCTGATTGCTCAGGACAATAAAACGATTACCATATTTATTTCTCACTTGGAGGCAGTTTGCCGCAAAAGATTCAAGCTGGCTTTCATTGATCTCTATAATCTCCTTGCCTGTCTCCTTTAAGCTTTTCAAGAGGGTGTTTAGCTCAGACGGATCGTCAATTGCCTGTGGACATAAGATGGCAAAATCTTCACCTACGGCGAGCACGACATTGGTGTGATAGATAGGCTTCCGTTGTCCATTGACCGTTTGAAAAGCATGGAATACAACCGGTGTATAGTTTTCGGTCCTGCAATATTCATCGAGCATATCCCGGTCTGCCCTTTCCGACAAAGCGCAGTAGGCTACACGGTTGGCTCGGTCGAGGACAAGTGCGCCGGTCCCTTCCAAATATTGTTTATTGTTTTCAGCATCACTCAAATCTTTGGTCAGTTTTACGTAATAGCCGTTCTGTTTCAATGGACCTTCGAAATCCAATAAATGTTCTTTTCGGCGATTTGGAGCGAACATGGGATAGAAGATTATTTTTCCATCCTGATGAAAGGATACAATATTGTTGGGGAAGATACTGTCGGGACTTTCTGATTTTTCGTCGTCCTGAATTACAGTCACCAGAATTCCATGTGACTTCAATTCATGTACTAGCGCATCAAACTCTCCTTGCGCTTCCTTGTTGACTTCTTCTATACTGAGATTTTCGATATCCTTTTGGAAGAAGTTGTTGACCGCAGTCTGTTCATTTTTACGGAAGACAGCCGGCCTTACTAAAAGGACACTGTCTGTTACCTGCTTTCTCATGATTTATAATCGTTATTTCGCTGTTATATTGTTAAATAGAAATGATATTCATTTTTTTTTGAACATTTATAATTTGTCAAAAGAGGGGCTTACCTCGCTGGATATTGGTTTCTTCGTTAAGATTTCTTGATAACGGAATACTTCTCTGATATCAGGATTTCTTGGCAAAAACTACCTATCGTTATTTCGAAGCCACTTTACAATTGGTACATATACTAATTTATTGAAAATTCATTGGCATTGCAAAAAAGAATGGTAATGTACAGGAAAAGATTCATGGGCGTCTCTGCATATAATCGTATTTTTTTTAAAATTGTAGCAAGTGATCGCGCGGTTGTTTGCTATATTTACAATGATCAATCGGTATGTTTGTGTTTATTCCAAAAATAACGTATTAAAGACAATCGATTGCATTTTAATAGTCCAGTAAAACTGACTTTTTAACCACTTTTTTGCTTCGTTTTCAGTCATTTATTTTGCTATCTTTGCTCATCCAAAAAACGACTGTTTATAAGAGAGTTAATTGCCTAATTATTATGTCGCTAACTATCTATAAGCGTTAACTTTTTGCACACATGAGCAATATACACTTCCAAGAAAAATTCGAAAATCGCCACAATGGCCCAAGTCCAGTTGAAGCGAATGAAATGTTGGCCAAATTAGGCGTTTCGTCAATTGACCAACTTATTGACCAAACGGTCCCTTCTCAAATTCGTGCTCCAAAACCTTTAAATCTTCCTAAAGCATTGTCTGAGGTCGCCTATTTAAAGCGTATTGCGGAAATCGCTGAGAAAAATAAGGTTTTTAAATCTTTTATTGGTCAAGGTTATTACGATGTAATCCTTCCGGGCGTGATTCAACGAAATGTATTTGAAAACCCAGGATGGTATACACAGTATACTCCTTATCAGGCCGAGATTGCACAAGGAAGGTTGCAAGCATTATTGAACTTCCAGACTGTAATTTGTGATTTCACTGGTTTAGAAATTGCCAATGCTTCTCTGTTGGATGAAGCTACAGCTGCAGCTGAAGCGATGTTTATGCTGTATTCAGCTCGAAAAAATAAAGAGGCAAATGTATTCTTGGTATCTGATAATGCCTATACGCAGACGGTTGATGTATTAAAGACCCGTGCCTTGTCTTTTGGTATTGAGCTTAGAATTGCAGCTATTGCTGAATCTGAATTGACAGATGATGTATTTGCCGCATTCGTTCAATATCCTGCAGCTGACGGTTCCATTGTTGATTATAGATCGTTTACAGCGTCAGCGCACACCAGGGACATTACTGTGTGTGCTGCGGCAGATTTGATGAGTTTAGCCTTATTGACGCCTCCGGGAGAATGGGGCGCAGATGTTGTTGTTGGTAATTCGCAGCGCTTTGGTGTTCCAATGGGCTTTGGCGGTCCTCATGCAGCCTATTTTGCGACACGCGATAGCTTTAAGCGTAACATTCCTGGTCGTATTATCGGTGTTACTTCCGATTCGAATGGCAAATATGCATTGCGTATGGCTTTACAGACGCGTGAACAGCACATTCGCCGCGATAAAGCATCGTCAAATATTTGTACTGCACAAGCCCTTTTGGCGATTATGGCTTCTTTTTATGCCGTGTATCATGGACCTCAAGGAATCAAAAATATCGCATCACGCATCAATGCGTTGGCGAATCTCTTGGATCAAGCATTGCAATCATTGGGCTATAGCCAAATGAATACGGCATATTTTGATACGTTACGGGTAGACTTAGGTGCTCACGCGGGTGCTTTGAAATCTGAAGCGTTAAACAATGAATTGAACTTTTATTATAATGGTCCAGAAGTTTCAATTGCTATCGACGAAACAACGACTTATGAAGATATCAAAACAATCGTCAAAGTATTTGCTAAAATTCAAGGTAAAACATTGAATGATGTCGATTTCGATACATTGGAAGAAAACTTAGGTTCTTCAATCCCTGCCGATCTAGTACGTACTTCTGCTTACTTAACCCATCTAAACTTTAATAGCTATCACTCTGAACACGAGATGTTACGTTACATCAAATCGTTGGAAGCAAAAGATTTATCACTTTGTCATTCAATGATTCCATTGGGTTCTTGTACGATGAAATTAAATGCGACAGCGGAAATGGTACCCGTTACTTGGGCTAGATTCGGTGGTTTGCACCCATTTGCTCCAGCAGATCAAACTTCTGGATATATGCAAATGATTGGCGAATTGAATGATTGGTTAGCTGAGATTACAGGTTTTGCGAAGATGAGTTTCCAACCAAACTCAGGGGCGCAAGGGGAGTATGCGGGTTTGATGGTTATTCGCGCTTTCCATGAGAGCCGCGGTGATCACGGACGTAATATCTGTTTGATCCCTGCTTCAGCGCACGGAACGAACCCTGCGTCTGCTTCTATGGCAGGCTTGAAAGTGGTTGTCGTAAAATGCGATGAATTTGGAAATATTGATATATCAGATTTAAGAGCGAAGGCGACTGAACACGCTGCAAACTTGAATTCACTGATGGTAACTTACCCATCTACACACGGTGTATTTGAAGAGTCTATCATTGAAGTCTGTGAAATCGTACACGCTAATGGCGGACAGGTTTATATGGATGGAGCCAACATGAATGCACAGGTTGGATTGACAAGCCCAGGCCATATTGGTGCCGATGTTTGTCACTTAAACCTCCATAAAACATTTTGTATTCCTCACGGTGGTGGCGGCCCAGGTATGGGACCTATTGGTGTTGCAAAACATCTGGTTCCTTTCTTGCCTAACCACGAAGTGGTTTCTACTTCTGGTGAAGAAGGTATCTCTGCTGTTTCGGCAGCCCCATTTGGTTCGGCTTCGATCTTACTTATTTCGCATGCTTACATCTCCATGATGGGTGGCGAAGGTCTCACAAATGCAACTAGAACGGCCATATTAAACGCAAACTATATCAAAGCACGTTTGGAAAACGCCTATCCAGTACTTTATTCGGGTAAAAATGGACGTTGCGCACACGAAATGATCTTAGATTGTCGCGGGTTTAAAAACTTTGGTATTGAGGTTGCAGATATTGCAAAACGTTTGATGGACTATGGATTCCACGCACCGACCGTTTCTTTCCCTGTTGCGGGAACATTGATGGTTGAGCCTACCGAATCAGAGTCTAAAGCTGAATTGGATCGTTTCTGTGACGCTTTAGTTGCTATCCGCGAAGAGATCGCTGCGGTTGAAACCGGGGTGGTAGACCGAGCGAATAATGTACTGAAACATGCACCACATACCGCTTCGGTTGTAACGGCAGATGAGTGGGATAGACCTTACAGTCGTCAAACAGCTGCATATCCGTTGGAGTATGTTAGAGATCGTAAATTCTGGCCTTCTGTAGGACGTGTAAATGATTCTCAAGGTGACCGTACATTAATCTGTTCGTGTCCATCTATTGAAGAGTACGCCGAAGCATAATTTCGGATACTATATGAAAAGGGCAGTCCAAAGTTGGATTGCCCTTTTTTTATGCCATTTGATATGTGCGCTCAAATAACAGCTTTAACTTTTTACGACAAGCAACCATTTTTGTTCCTCGGGAGAAGGAGAAGGAGAAGGAGAAGGAGAAGGAGAAGGAGAAGGAGAATAAAAATAAGATGTTGTGCGTCTGCAGGCAACTGTATAAGGGGAATAAATTTGGTATTGTTGGCAAATTTGTCTTAGTTTGTGCTGAAACATTTCAATATGAACATACTAAAATTATCCATCAATTTTTGTGTCGCGACAGTCTTCTTAGCCTCTTGTGCGGGAGGGAAATACGCGAAGACTGAAAAGGTATATAAGAAGCAGGCAAAGGAGTTGTCAAAACTATACAAACAATCGCCTGTTACCGGTCAATTAGAGAAGGTGAATGTCAACGATCAACAATGGATTGCATCGATTAATTTTGGTATCCGTAAACCCAATTTTGTCGTTATTCATCATACAGCTCAGGATTCTTTAGGACAGACCGTTCGCACATTTCATTCCGCGAAAGCAGGTGTAAGCTCCCATTACGTGGTCGGTAGAGATGGAAAAATCGTGCAGATGGTCAATAATCTCTTTCGTGCGCATCATGCTGGATTAGGAAAATGGGGCAACGATACGGATCTTAATTCTTCTTCTATTGGCATCGAGCTGGACAATAATGGGACCACCGATCCTTGGACTGATGCACAGATAAATGCCTTGATGCAGTTGTTGACTTATTTAAAGACGACCTACAGAATTCCGCAGGCCAATTTTATAGGACATATGGATCTGGCTCCAACTCGGAAAAACGATCCATCGCGTTTTCCATGGAAAAAGTTGGCCGATCAAGGCTTCGGTTTTTGGTATGAAGACTATTTAGAGACGCCTCCGGCAGACTTTAATCCTAAAATGGCATTACGTATCATCGGATACGACGTAAGCAATGTCGATGCGGCAATCAAGGCGTTTAAGATTCACTACATCCAGCAGGATGTTCATACCGCGTTCATGAGTGATCAGGATCTTAAAATACTCTATTCGATCTATAAGAAATTTTTGTAGTCAGCTAATACGCTATTTTTTAATTTTTTAGACTGGATAATAGCCAACGTTATCCAACCAGCCCGGATGACGTTGATGTACTCAAGCGTTTTGCTCATCCGGGACAGCGGTAAATACGTTTACGGCCTTCATTGTAGGGCAAAAATAATATAGCCCAATTTGCGCAATTGGGCTATATTATCAATAGTTAAAAGATAGTCTGCGCTTATACGGTTTTTACAAATTTTTCGTCGTAATTTTCAATATCAATAATATAGCCATTTTTGATCAAAAATTCGAAGAGCGGTTTGGCTTCTTCGGAAACTGGCATATTATGCGTGGTAATAATCTTATTTTCTTTTTTAAGGAGGTAAGGATAGGCGTATAATTTCACATTTTTATTGAACATTCCCGAAATATAGGAGAGAAGCTCATTAGTATATAGTTCTTTATTATAATTATCGGAATTGAAAATATTCTTTAAATTGTAAACGTTTGTGGCAATACCGATGTGTTTGGGCTTAAAGTTACTGATAAACTCCGCCAAGTGATTGTTTCTTCTAAAGTTGCTTACG
Organism: Sphingobacterium zeae; assembly: GCF_030818895.1. Classification (NCBI taxonomy): domain Bacteria; kingdom Pseudomonadati; phylum Bacteroidota; class Sphingobacteriia; order Sphingobacteriales; family Sphingobacteriaceae; genus Sphingobacterium; species Sphingobacterium zeae. Next base: position 324,306 of record NZ_JAUTBA010000001.1, on the reverse strand, counting down.
ATAATATTGTTTCCGGTAGCACATAATTCATCCGCTCTAGAAGCAAATTCTTGCAAATCCTGATCTGTAATTTCATGTGTATCTTCCAAGACATTTCCCATGAGGACCTCAATTAATACAATAGTATCTGCGTCTGTGGCGCCCGTGTTTTTTTTGAACTGTTCAACGGCAAGATTGAAAAGATCAAAGTTTGGAAGAGATTTTTGGCGGTATTTAGTACGGAGTATAATAATGTTCTTTTTGTACAGGTAATCTTTGATTTGTACAGCTCTGCCATCAGGTTGAAAAATTGCAGCTTTGGCAAATCCTTTTGCAATCAGATATAAGTTAATGAGCCGTTGGTTGACATTTTCAAAGAGTGGCCCATTGAGTTTGACCAAGTCAATTTCTACAGACCCAACAGAAAGGTTGTCAACTAATGATTCAATCATCGTCTGCACATTCTCCGCGTAGTAATAAGCAGCAAATAGTAAATTGACACCAATGATGCCCAATACCTTTTGTTGCAATTGGTTGTCGCTGTCTAGGAGTCTAACATGGACAATGATGTCATTGGTAGGACCGCCAACTTCGTGCTGAAATCGAAGCCCTATCCAACCGTGAGGTTCATTGGTCTTCGTAAAATTGAGTGTTGTTACGGTATCTGCAAAGGCAAAGAATTTTTTGTTACAATATTTATCGCCGTGAAGTCTTTGCGTAAGAAGATTAAACTCGTGAGAGAGCATCTTTTTTACCCGCGTTCTGCTGACATATCGTCCATCGGCCTCTTCGCCATAAATTGCATCACTAAATGCCATATCGTAAGCGGACATTGTCTTAGCAATTGTGCCTGAAGCGGCGCCTGCGTTGAAAAAGTTGCGTGCGACTTCCTGTCCAGCACCGATCTCTGCGAAAGTACCATAAATCTCTGGGTTTAGATTTATTTTCAAGGCCTTTCGCTTAGTTTCAAAAATTTCTCTTGCCATGATGCAAAGGTACAAAAATCAAAAGGCTAGTGAAAATTAAAGTATGAAGGAAAAAAACAGAATAAAATTAGGCTTGTTTTATAACAAGCCTAATTTATTGAAAGCGTAGAATAAAGCACTAGCGTGTAATGCCTGACTGAATTTGTTGTTCAATAGCATTTCTTTTGCCTCTTCGAGTGGAATAAGATAGACGTCGATTTCCTCATTTTCATCCAATGCCTGTTCCTGAACTTTTTTACCTCCTGTCATTAGGTAGGTATAGGTAATATTACCACTCGTTGCGGGGTTGGCATAAAGCGTGGCGATCTCTTCCATCTTGTCAAATGCATAGCCTGTTTCTTCGAGCATCTCGCGCACAGCTGCATTCCTCGGATCTTCTTCTGGTTCTGTCGTTCCTGCGGGAATCTCCAATGAAATAATGCCGGCTCCGTGGCGGTATTGTTTAATGACCAGGAGCTCATTCTCCTCGGTAATTCCGACCATGTTTACCCAATCTGGATATTCCAGTACATAATAATGGTCGTTGATTCTTCCATCAGGGAGCTCACATGCATCTCTTCGCAACGTCGCCCAAGGTTCTTTACAGATATATTCAGAAGATAATAGCTTCCACTTTTCCATTAGTTTACGATATCTTTCATCATACGGTCGACCTTCTCTTCTAAAGCTTTTTGTACATCGGCATAGTCTGCGGTATCTTTTAAGCTTTCTTTTACAGAACAGTAGAATTTGATTTTAGGCTCAGTACCCGATGGGCGGGCCGAAATCACGTCACCGTCTACTGTGATGAACTGCAGCACATCCGATTTAGGCAACGAGATCGCAGTTTTCTCGCCGGTACGCATATCGGTGGTTTGGGACAGTTGATAATCACGGATCTCCTTGACCTGAACACCTCCGAGGCTAGTCGGTAAATTAGCGCGTAATCCCGACATCATCGCCTGAATTTCTTCGGCTCCAGCTTTTCCTTTTTTTGTCAAAGAAATTAGTTTTTCCTGGTAGCAGCCAAATTCCTTATAGATATCCATGAGTACCTCATAGACTGTTTTGCCTTTTGATTTGAAATAGGCGGTCATCTCGGCGAGAAAAGCACAGGCGTTGGGAGCATCCTTGTCGCGTACAAGATCACCGACAAGGTAACCATAGCTTTCTTCCCCGCCCGCCAGATAGTTTGCTGAATCGCCTAATTTGGTCATCAGTTCGCCAATATATTTAAAACCAGTGAGCGTTTCATAGCAGGGCACACCAAAATGTTCTGCAATGTCTGCCTCCAGGTTTGTTGTTACAATCGTTTTAACAATATATGGATTTGATCCCAGCTGCTTAAGATCACTTTTAGCGCTAAGGACGTAGTAGATCAATAAACTACCGATCTGATTACCATTGAGCAGCTGAAACTGTCCCTGGTTATTTTTTACGGCAATTCCCACACGGTCAGCATCCGGGTCTGTTGCCAATACAAGATCAGCATCAATTTCTTCCCCTTTTTTCTTCGCTAAGGCCATGGCATCTTCCTCTTCGGGGTTCGGATAAATTACCGTTGGAAAGTTGCCATCAGGAGTAGCCTGCTCAGAAACAACGGACACATTTTCAAAGCCCCAGGCTGCTAGCATTTTAGGGACTATGGTAATGCCCGTGCCGTGTATTGGAGAGAAAACAATTTTTAAGTCTTTTTGCGCTAATACAGCTTCAGGATGAATGCTTAGTTTTTTATTGGCGTCGATGTAGATCTGGTCGATTTCTTCCCCGACGGGAATGATATTTTGTGTATTTCCGTCAAATTTGATGTCATCGACTGAGCGGATTGCATTTACTTCCTCGATTACATTTTTGTCGTGCGGGGCAGTTAGCTGGCAGCCGTCATTCCAGTAGGCCTTATAACCATTGTATTCCTTTGGATTGTGCGAAGCCGTTAGCATCACACCGCTCTGACAGCCAAAATGACGGATGGCAAAGGACAACATGGGGGTTGGTCGTAAAGACGTGAAAAGATGCACTTTGATGCCGTTGGCTGCAAACACGTTGGCAACCAGCTGCCCAAAAGCCTGTGAATTATTGCGGCTATCATAAGATACCGCTACCTTGATCTCCTGGTCTGGGAACTGTTTTTTGAGGTAGTTAGACAGACCTTGGGTTGCCTTACCAATCGTATACTTATTCATCCGATTGGAGCCTACGCCCATAATGCCTCTCAAACCTCCGGTTCCAAACTCCAGATCTTTGTAAAAAGAATCGGTAAGTTCTGTCTCCTCATTACTGTCGATTAAATCCTGAACTTCTTGTCGAGTTCTTTCATCAAAACTTGGGGTTAACCAATCTTCGATTTTCTTTTGTATGTCTTTATCTAAATTTTTCATTATCGTTAAGTTTGGCTAAAATGTACAAAGTATTATGCATCGCATCCGGCATAGGCGCGGTCTATCACTGTAATAAACCATTTTTCGCCTTCTTTTGTTACATGAAAAACAAATGGTTCTTCGTGCTCATCAGAGGTCATGATGGCTCTATAACTTCTGGATTCTAAATTTCTTAGGCGCTGCATTTCAGTATTATTTATTTTGGCATCAAGAATTTCATTCATGAATTTTGCCGTTTGCGACAATTCATTCGGTCGAGTTTTTCTATCATAATAGAATCCGAGTTTTTCCCATTTCATCGTACCACAATCAAAAATAGGTAGTTTTCCTGACTTCAATGGTCCCTTGTATATTAACTTTTCATACGCGTGGTATTCCGGTACGGGTTTAGAAAAATTGAAACTGTTTTGATGTACATAAGAGTCTAGTGCGCCTGGGCGATAGATAATGTAAATCCCCAATTTGGGATGTACATACGAATTTATTGTTTTTGCTGTCTTGTTCTGAATAAGCCTTTGCAAGTTTTTCGAGCACTTCTTCCAATGTTTCTGAGTTCTGTTTCTTTACTTCTTTTTCAAGAGTATCGCGTTTTTGTATCGTATCCACAGGAACTGAATCCTGAATGATTTTTACAGCTTTATCTTCTTTTTTGTTATTTCTACAGGAGATAGTTGCTGCTGTGAAACAAATAAGAATAAAGAAAAAGACATTTCTCATGATGATTTTGTTTTAAATTACTTCTTTGAAGTCAAGTTTTCGATGATTGACTTTAAAATAGAGCGTGTTGACGGAAGCCACCACTGTTCGAGAATACGCTGGATTGTCTCTTCTCTATTCTCGCGCAATTTAAGGATTATTTCCTTTCGGAAGTTCAGTTTTGATGTCGTCCAGGTTTTTTGGTTGAACTGTGTAATCTGTTTTATTTTTTTTGTTGCTGTATTGAAGAGTATATTTGACGGAACAATATCGTCTACAAGTCCCTGATTTTTGGCTTCTACGGGAGAAAGCAGTTTGCCCTCGAGCAAATTCTGATATGCAGTTCTTTTTCCGATCCAAAAGGCATATAGCTCAAATATACTTTCGGGGACAATGAGCCCGACAGGAATTTCATTGAGACCAATTACAAAATTACCTTCGGCCATAATCCGGTAATCGCAGCAAAGAGCGAGTACGCACCCTCCAGCAGGGCTGTGGCCTGATATTGCAGCAACGAGCGGTTTTGGAAAGGCAGCTAAAAGTGATGTCGCTTCTAGGAATAAATTCCAGAACTCCCTAATTTGTTCTTCATCATATTGGAATAAAGTGATAAGATCGAGTCCTGCGCTGAAGAAGTTTTCCTTTCCAATCAATATGGTGCCATAGATAGCTTCATTTTGTTGGGATGCTTCCAATGTATTGATCAGCTCCTTCAGTAGTTGCGTGTCGATGGCGTTAGACTTTCCTCTGTCGAGGAAAATACTTAAAATATGATCGTCTATTGTGGTTTTAATATGTTGCATATTCTTGTTTTAAAGATAACGATTTGTTTGCGCTGCTATTGTGGTTTTACCTCTATCAAATATTCGAAGTGCGCAATTTTTCCATCCATGCTTATTCCTTCTACAATTATTTTATATTTCCCCGGTTCATCCGATGTGAAAAATTCAAACTGTGTTTTTCCGTCTTTGGAAGTAATCAGATTGGGTTCCCAGGCGATTGTCGTTCTTAGATCACGTCGTAGTTCATTTTTGTTTGTCACATCGTATTGAGGTTTGAAAAAAGTTCGGTTTACATGTAATCCCTTGGGTACAATTGTGACGATTCCTGTAGGGGTATAGGATGAAGAAAGCGCATCACCCGATTTGCTTGTTATCACAATCACACCATTTGCGCCATACATGCCATATATGGCCGTATTGCCGATACTACGAAGCACTTCTATACTTGCGATATCTGCCACATTAATCATATTAATTTGATCAGCTTCAATATACATGCCATCAAGGACAATTTGCATAGGGTTACCGCCATTTAATCCCATAGACCTTGTGCTATACGGAACACCATTTCGAAACATAACACCGACTAATCGTCCTGAAAGGCATTGTTCCAGTGTTGTACATGCGGAAAGATCTTCAGCGGATATGACTTGATCGGCGTTTCCCGGACCATTCAGGTTTCTGGAATTCTTGTCAGCTTTAGTTGTTCTTACCCTATTGACCTGAACCTCTTCCAATCGGATACTCTTCTGGATAATGCCTGCTGCTTCTAATTCGCCAAGAAATTGTTGACTATTTTTTAGTTGTGTAAGCAGATTGGTATTGATGTCATTAATCAACAGTGGTTGATCTTTACTTTTATTTAGTGAAGGGTTAAGCGGTTCGTCGATGATAATATCCACTCTTTTTTTCTCCTTGGGACCATCGCCTGTTACAATAAACTTGACACTATCAGCAAAGAATAGCTCGTCAAAAGCAAACCGTCCATTTCCATCGGTCAGTGTATCTAAACTTAGCAACATGTTGCTTGTGGGTATAATGGTTACTTTAGCGTTTGGTACAACAGCCTTACGCGCCGTTTTCTTGACGGTTCCCGATACCGTAAGTCCTTTTTCTGGAAGAAACGATGTGGGCGCGGTATTTTCATAGCCTTTCCAATCCAATTTGCGCCAGCCTTGGATCAACATGAGGTTGTCCAAATCGTTAATCTTGATATTTGTTAAATCCTCGAAGTAATAATTGGGGCGTTCGATAAAGCCGCGAAGATCAGCTTTCAGCAAGAGTTCAGAGACAATAGACGAATAATAGCGGTCTGTTGTAGAGTCCACCTTATTCAGGTTGACAACCGAAGCCGAGAGTGCGGCAACTTTTGATGTGTCACGATCGTCGTAGTGGACGTTGAGGTTTGCGGTTACCTTATCGCGGGTCGTGAAGCTAGATTTATTGAGAGCTATTGAAACGGGCAGTAAAGTTGATTCGGTATTGTAGTTAAATACAAGCCTTTCTGCAAGGGGCGCCATTTGCGCGCTCAAAATGGTTAGCTGTAATACACCGGACGGAAGGTTTTTCTTCGGAATATTAAATAAGACCTCTGCTGCATTTAATTTTTGTTTGGCAGCATGGAAGACAAGACCATTATATTGCGCGACTAAATAAATTTCTTCGCCATTGACTAAATCATCCGTCGTGGAAAATTGGGCAGCAATCTTATCCTTTAGTGCTGAATTTACTGTTAGCACATACCCCGAGTTTAATACAGCGGGCAAAGCAGTGCTCGTTGAAGATCCGTCTTCAAAAAATGCCGTGGCTATGTATTTTTTTCCTGTCTGCAGCAGTAGGGGGATACTTCCCATTCCCAATGAATTAGTTTCAAATTCGGCAATGGTCGTTTGGTTTTCCTCCTTTACGGTTATTTTTGCCTTTTTTCCTAAGCCTGTAGGTGTGAGAGTTTTGAAGCCTGTTTTGCATAAGATGTTATTGACGAAATCACCACTCTCGGGGAAAATCTGTAGGCTATTTTGGCTGTTTGGGTCAGGGATAATAAAACTTTTTAACACACGTCTTTTGTCTAGAGAAAGGAATTGTAATGATAGCGTTCCTCCCTTAAAGTCATCTTTCAATTCCAGTGATATGGTGCCATTTTCATTTGATTTTAATCGCCCAGATTTTTCTTTGTTATTATTTTGTTGTAGGGTATAACTAATGCTGTTGTTGATTAGGGGCGCTCCTTGGATGGTTTTGAGATTGATCTGGAAGATGTTTTCAGTTCCGTTTTTAATGAGGCTACTTTTCGTCATTACATTATCCGATCGGCCATTTGTGACAGGAATGACACGCTCATAGAAATTAGCTGTCGAGTCATTTTGCATCCATCTGGTGAATGATCTAATTCGATAGGAGCCTTCTTCCAGTGTATCCGGCAAGTTGAGGTCTCCTATGCCGAGGCCGATTGTGACCGGAATTTTGATGCTTTTAATAATTTTATTTGTGGGTGAGATCAATTCTATATTGGCTATTTTACTGATATTGCTCAAATAGTTAAAAGGAGCTGTGGTGCAGTATAATTTGAACCAGATCGTTTCGCCTGCCGAATAGTCATTTTTATCGACATGGAGATAGATTTTTTCCTTCACGTGTTGTTCGTGGTAGGTTTCTAGCTTTTGTAGCGTTTGATCGATCTGAGCCGGTGCTAATAAAGCGAATAACAGGAAATTTATTAAAAGCAGTAATTTAGGATACATATGACTAATGTTTCATGAAAATTAGAAAATATTTTTCCTTTAATCAATTTATAAATTAAATATTAGTCCCATTTAAAATCAACTGATACCTTAAATTAGCATAAAAAAAATATCTTTGTGTTATGAATATCCTAATAATCGGTTCAGGAGGTCGTGAATCGGCCTTTGCCTATAAATTGTCGAAAAGTCCACGTTTAGATCAATTGTTTATTGCTCCAGGCAATGCAGGAACGGGGGCGTATGGTCAGAATGTAAATATTAAGGTTACTGACTTTGCAGCTCTTGCTACCTTCGTTCTGGAAAATAATGTGCACATGGTGCTGGTAGGTCCGGAGGAGCCCTTGGTTAAAGGTATTCATGATTACTTCTTAAACCGGGAAGACTTAAAGCATATCCCCGTTATAGGACCGCAACAGGAGGGTGCTCAGCTGGAAGGCTCAAAAGATTTTTCAAAGCAGTTTATGGATCGCCATGGTGTACCTACAGCAGCTTCGAGGTCCTTTGATGCTACATCCTTGGACGAAGGGCTGGCGTATCTTGAAACGCAAAAATTACCTATTGTGCTGAAGGCGGATGGTTTGGCTGCAGGTAAAGGGGTACTGATTTGCGAGACCCTAGAGGATGCTCAAGCTGAGTTAAAGGCGATGATTGCAGATTCTAAATTTGGGGAAGCGAGCCGGGTTGTGGTTGTTGAAGAATTTTTAAAAGGAATTGAATTGTCAGTTTTTGTTTTGACAGATGGCAATTCGTATAAAGTGCTTCCTTCTGCAAAAGATTATAAACGTATTGGGGAAGGCGATACAGGTCTAAACACTGGAGGCATGGGGTCGATATCTCCTGTTCCTTTCGCGGATGAGACTTTTTTGAATAAAGTGGAAGAGCGCATTATCAGACCAACGGTAGAGGGACTTAAAAAGGATGGTATTCCTTATAAAGGGTTTATCTTCATTGGGCTGATGAATGTGGAGGGTGAACCTTATGTGATCGAATATAATGTTCGTATGGGGGATCCGGAAACTGAATCCGTATTGCCACGTATTGAATCGGATCTGTTGGATTTATTGGAAGGTGTTGCTCAAGGCAATTTGGATCAACGCTCTTATACCGTATCGCCTCAAACTGCAGTAACAGTGATGTTGGTTGCCGGTGGTTACCCCGGAGATTATGAATCTGGAAAAGAGATCACCAATATTGAAAATGTCAAAGAATCCATCGTATTTCAAGCAGGTACGAAGGAAGTAGAGGGCAAGATCGTCACAGCAGGCGGACGTGTCATTGCCGTGACCACATTGCAAGATACGCTGTTTGAAGCTCTTCAACAAGCTACAGCAGATGCGGGCAGGATCTATTTTGAAGGAAAATACTTCCGAAGAGATATCGGTTTCGATCTTATTTAAAAAATATTAAAATAATTTTGGAATACTGATTTTAAGGTCTATATTTGCAACTCCAAAAACAACAATGTGATTGGAGTTGCCTAAAAGGCCCGTTCGTCTAGGGGTGAGGACGCAAGATTTTCATTCTTGAAACAGGGGTTCGATTCCCCTACGGGCTACAGATCTAAAAGTCAACACATAGAAAAGCCTGCAAATGTTTAATTTGCAGGCTTTTTTGTTTTTCAGCTTTTTCTTGCAGAGTATACGGGTAGAAATAGTGGCCCTTCTCTAATCTCTTGAAAAGACCATTATTACCTTGGAACGAAAGCTATCCTTGCCGCTATAGCTGATTTCCTGCTGCAATTTTAATGAATTTTCATCGACGGATATATCCCACCAATCTATATCTTTCCTGAGCTTTGGGTAATAATCTGCGAGGGAATCGACAATTCCTGTCGCAGGGTTTCCCCATTTCTCTACCCAGGCGGATGGATTAAATGTCTTGTTTTCCTTAAGCAAGAGATGGTTTCCTGCGACCTGATAATAATATTTGCGGTAATAAATAGGTTCTCTGGTCTGGATTCTACCGTCTTTAATGCTTACATCTGCGCCCGGAGGATTCCATTCTCCGCCATCGCTGGCACTACTTGAACCGATAAAATACGGTACCGTTAACCGTAGTGAAGCACTGTCAGGTCCATCAAAACTCAGATATTGGTACGGGAGGTTGTCTGTCTGAACATTACTGTTTCCATTTTTATCACCCGTGGAAAGGGTAGTTTCATAACTTTTTAAGTTCCATTTTCCTTTCAGGAGGTCAGTCATATCCTTACCAGAATTTTCTTTTTTGCAGGAAACAAACAATAGGGGAAAAATGAATAAAAGGATCAATCGGTTTCTCTTCATGGCCTAATTAAGGATTGAATGGCTAAAATAAATAATTTAAACCGGAGTTCACAATCTATGAGGGTTTAAGTACCGGACTGCGATAGCGAAGATGCAGAACCTTATTAATGAGACTCTTTTTGTCGGTAAAATTGCGAAGTGCTTGCCTTAAAAATTTAAGTAATCGGGCATATTGTATCATTGGTTATGGTCAAATGGGAGTTGGTCGAATAAATTTGGAATTATTATTCAAGTTTACCTAATTTAAATGTTGATCTTGGACAGGATAACGGTCGGAACAGATAGCCATTAATACATAACCAAATCGTCTGAAAACATGAAAGAACACGAAATTGATATCTATCTGGATGGTGTGAAAACGAGGCTCGATCTTCGAAAGATGGATTATATTTCGCTTCGAAATCTTTCCATGAAACTGCGGCGGATTCTGGGTGACAATGAATATATCCATGAGGTGATCCTTGAAAGCGACCTTTACTATTTTCGGCAGGAGATCAGTGCAAAGACTGTGGGTGCTCTCCAGAAGCATGGGATAATGACCGTTGCTGAACTGATGGCCTGTTCGTATGAGAAGCTCGCAGCAATAGATGGACTGGGAAACAAATCCCTTTCCGAAATTGTATACTTCATCAAGCAGCTGGGGAAATAGGAAGCTTTTAATTCCGGGTTTTGAAAACTTCCTTGAAATGCGTAATTTGATATTTTTTTTCAAACAATCCCCATAAACTAATCCTTAAGCGGCTGTCCCAAAAGGATGGCCGTTTTACGATGCATCCTCCACAGTGGCCGTTTCAATCGTGATTAAGGGTCATGGTATGGGGCAAAGCTTTTATAAATCTAAATTTTCTTCCCATTTATCCCTTCTCCATTTTTTCTCGGTATAGGAGTTAAAATTTGATTTTTTCCATTTGGTCAGGTGGTACCCGCGGCAACATGTGCAGTAATATGCCCGCCGCTGTACGGGCTGTCCCTGCCGATGCTTGATGCGGCGGCCTGTTTCGTCCCTTTTGAAAAAGTAGTTCCACTTAATGTCGAGCATAACGAGGCGGGCCTCTATCCATGAAGCAAATATCACCTTTCCTGTTTCCCTGCATTTTTTATTGGTCGCCATAGAAACAAGTTTTGTTTTTCTGTATTCCCTTCGGTTGTAAATAGGTCCTTTGAGGCAATATCCTTCGAAAATATTTTCTGCCTGTCAGCATGTTCAGGTCACTCCCTATTTCGATCATAGGTATTAACAGCTTCCTAAATCTAACCAATTTGCTGCTGAAGACGAAGCGGACAGTTGTCAGGTCAGGAGAAAGGCTGTGCGAAAAAGGCAGATATCGAGGAAATCGTGCAACTTATAGTGGTGAAATGTCTGTTTATCGAAAAAATTTGCAAATGTGAAATGTAACACCCTACATTTAATGTATTTCGTACCCCTAAAGTAGTCCAAGTAGAACAGTATACAATTATTTTTTTGCGTTTATGACGGATCATTTTAATATTATTTTTCCCACTGAGCCCCTTTCCGTACTTGATTTAGGTAGCTGTCCTGCTGACTGGACGGAAAATGCTTTGAAGTCAGCAACTTCGTCCTTAAGGTATTTTTTTCCGAAAGCAGAAGTCCTCCGTGAGAAGCTACTCCTAAAAAAATACCATATTGAGCTTTTACAGATCCGTACAGAAGAACCTTTCAGACTTCGATTTCAGTTGGACCGTGACAGGCTGTTCCTTTTATTTACGATGCAGGGAGATCTCAGGTTTTCAACAGAAGATGGTACAGAAGTTACCACGGCAAACGAAAACAGTTTTTATCCCTCACATAGTAGGGCCGGAGTCTACCGAGGAGAAATTGTAGAAGAGTCTGTAGTAAAGGCTCTCATTATTTCATTTGATCCGAAATGGACAGAAAGTATTGTCCGGCCCTATAGGGTCCTATGGGAGGCGTTAAGTGAAATAGCGCTTTCCGATAGACAGTTCAGCATCCTTCCGCGCCTTAGGATTGATCATGTGCTGGGAGAAGAACTTGACGAGATACTGGACTTCAATGATGCCAATATCGGGATCGTCAAGCTCAAAATGCGCAAGAAGATTGCTATGGTCTTGAAGTCTTACCACGAAATGCTGGTCAGCTCGGGACTGGACAGGATCTATCTGGCAGGATTATATATAATGAAAAATTTTACAGATCCAGAAATTGATATCCAGTCGCTGCTACAGGATCTACCGATGAGCGATAAAACTTTTCGCAGAAAGTTCAGGGTCATATTTGGAACTACGCCCTATGACTATTGTGTAAGGCTAAGAATGGAGAGGGCCCGAAAATTCATCGATGAACAGGGACTGACCCAAAAAGAAGTATTTTCCCTGGTTGGCTACACGGATCTTGGTAGCTTTTCACGTATCTATCGTAGCTACTACCGAAATGGAGGAAAGAAATAACCTCATGTAGATCTTTTCTATTGTATCTCTTTTGTTACCCAGAAAGGGAATAAACGGACATTTTTGATCAAAAGTCTCCAAAAATTGTCCGTTTTTTCCTTTTTCAGGCTATACCCAAACCTGAACTTTGTATTAAAGGTTTTGTAACCGGCTATCCCTGAATAGGGAACAGCGATATAAACAATAAGGAAATGAGAACAAAAAAGAAAATAGAGACTATCGCGCAATACGGCTTTTTACTGCTCTGGGGAGTTACAGCTGCTGTCAAGCTCAGTAGCTGGGATACGACCAAAAGTGAAATGGCATTGCAGTCATTTCCCTACTGGATGGAGCAACTGCTTCTTTGGGGACTCCCGGCCTTGTATATAGGCCTGACCTTAATATTGCTATATAGACCTACAACGAAACTGGGCCTGAGGCTGTCTACGGTCGTGATTGTTATTTTTACTATCTATCTTTTGGTTGGAGTTTCGGGGGTACTCGGTTATACGCCCTGCGCCTGCGCTGGGATATGGCCGACAAACAACCACTGGCTGCATATTGCACTGAACAGCATATTTATTACCATAGGTATCATATATTGGGTGTCGGCCCACAAAAGCCATACGGAAAAAGACGTCGTTTCCGATCTCGGCAGGAAGGAGGATACCATCTTATCATAACTCAGCCGATAAGGCAGGTTGAAGGTCTGCCCTGCCAAGATCAAGGAATATCCCCAGGCCAAGACCTCGGATGGTATATGGGGCAGGCCATGCAATGGGCCTGATGAAATCAGCGCATGCTAACCATTAAATTTTTTGTTATGAAATCATTATTTAAAAATTTGAACTTTGGCGCATTAGTGGTACTTCTATCAGTTGTGGCCCTGACAGTTTCCTGGAAAAACCATGAAAGCAAGCGATTGACTTTCCAATGGTTTGAGGTTTCCGATAATGGATCAGGCAATACCAACAAGGTTATTGACGGTCCTTATCCCGGAGGAACACCCGGAACTGAATGTCAGGAGCCTGAAGGTAACATGTGTGCCGTTCCTATCGACAGACAATCCTATACCGGCCCGATCAATACGTTGGCCCATGCTTACCAGCTACAGACAGAAGGTAAGATCCTTGTAGGTGAACCTGTTTATAGAGAAGAGGAATAAGCAAATTAACATATTTTTTCACAGGGCCCGATCCTTTAGATGGCGGATATAGCTATCCGCCATCTATCATTTCTGATCAATAGTTTTTCTCACTGTCCGGCCATTGCCAAACCCATCGGGCATCATCAGGGAGCAGTGAATACGTTTTTCCGCCTGCCTGACGTGTCAGGGTGATCCCATCGTCACCTGTTAAGTTCTGTTTCCTGATGTCCGACCATCTGGTTCCCCGCATATAAAGTTCTTTTATCCGTTCGTCATCGATGCGCTCCCGAAGGGAATTTTCATCTGAGGCGATTGAGCCAAAATCGCCGTTCCTATACCGATGGGACAGTAGAAACTCCAGGTCATCTTTTGCTTTTTCGGGCAGGCCTTTTTTGAGATAGGCCTCAGCACGGATCAGGACAACTTCATCCAGGGCCAGTCCGTTAAAGAAGATGCTTCCCGCATAGGAACCATAAAACCGTCGCCCATTCTTAAAAAATAGGGCTTTTCTCAGATCATTTTGTTCATAGGACCTCAGGATATCTTCACTGACGATCCCCTTGCTCATAATGGGAGCTCCGAAGGACTGGCAATAGAAAAGGATCTCGCTGTTTTTCATTCCTTTTTTCATGGCGTCAAAAGGATATGAAGGGGATCCGCTGATCTTGTTATAGTCAAGCAGGTCTTTCTTTACCGAAAGGATCTTTTCACTATATTCAAGGGCCTGATCCCAACGGTCCATTTCCCTGAAAATTCTGGCCAGCAGTGCGTACGATGAAAGTCTCGACGGTCTATAATTATTAGCTGCTGTTTCCGGTAGCAGGCTGGCTGCTTCCAGCAGATCCGATATTACTTTATCGTACATATCTTCAAGGTTGCCGTATTGCGGACTGACCGCTACATCATAATCCAGACGTAATGGAATGGCCCTGTCCAGCTTTGCTGTTGCAGGGACATACGGTCTGCAGAATGCCTGCGCCAGTTGATAATAGGCAAAGGCACGATGAAATAGCGCCTGTCCCTGAATATTTTTCCAGCTCTCAAGGTTTTGGGCATCAGGTTTTAGTTTCTTTATGTCCAGTGCGAGATTGGCATACATAATCACCTGATAAGCATTGTTCCAGTCTGCAACCTGTTTTCCTTCATAGACATCATCGGCCCAGATGTATCCGTTTTTATAATAAAAATAGGATATTGGGCTCAGCGTTTCCCATGCGTCGTCGGGATAAATATATTCATCAGACCCGATGGACACCAGACGGAATGCTGCCTGTTTGTTCATCACGGTACTGTTGTCCAATATCGCCTGATAATCGTTTATGTTGCTTGGTATAACCTGATTGGTCTCCCTTTTCTCATTCAGAAAATCCTTTCCACAGCCGGCAAAAAAAAGAAAGCAGCAGGGGAATATAAAAAGTATCTGTTTCATAATGTATTTATTAAAAGTCCAATTGCATTCCCAATGTGATTGTTTTTGGCGCTACATATTCCGCTCCGGAATAATCGGGATCAACACTGCGGTCACCGGACTGCCATAAAACACCGAGGTTACGTGCCATTGCATAGAAGCGCATATTATTGAATTTAAGCTTTTTTGCCACCGAAATCGGCAGGTCATAAAATAACCGGATATCCTGAAGACGGATCTGGTCTCCCCTTTTGATCAATATGGCAGAATTGCTATATATGATATTCGAATAGGGAATGGTTTTGCCGATCTCCTGAGTGGCAGGAACATCGGTACTGTTTTCGTCTCCGGGTTTCTGCCACCGCTTAAAATAATCCATATTATAGTCAAGCGTATACTCGCCCCCGGAATTCATTGAATTTGCACGAAAGGAATGGCCTGTTTTCCAGCTCAATGTAAATTCCAGGCCAACCCCGTTATAGTTAAGGGCATTTCGGAGCGTTCCATAGAATGGGGGCACACTTAGGCCCGCTGCTGTTAGGTCATTAAAAGCCAGCCCCGAATAAAATTTGGTATAGTCCCTGCTTTCCCTGCCATCAACATATACAATGGGCAGACCGTCCGTATTGCCCAGTCCATACCATGGAAGAGTGAACATGGCGTCCCTGCTCATGCCGGCTACGGGAACCTTTCCGTCCAGGTAATCGGAAATCACCACATTATTGTTCTGCGCATATCTGGTGACACGGTTCCTGACAAGATTCAGCAGAAGTGCAGAGGTCCATTTTAGCCTGCCATCCGTATTTATGGAATTTAGCTGCAGTTCATACCCGTTTGTAACCAGATCCGCATAATTTATAAGCCTGGAATTATTGGCGCTCCCACCTTCAATAATACCAGTGTTGGGGGGGAGTATATCTTCGCCGATCAGGTCGGAAGCGTTCTTTCTGAAATATTCGGCAGTACCGGACAGCCTATTTCCAAATGAACGAAAATCAATGCCCATATTGAATGTATTGACTCTTTCCCACCGGAGCGACGGGTTCCCGACAGATAATATCTGAGCATTGTCCACCCCCGTTGTCAGGTCGGCCCCCATGTGCCTGACCGTTGGATATACGCTCACGGATTTATTGACATTTCCGGCACTGCCATAGGTTGCCCGTATCCGGAGATATTCCAGATTTCTTACCGCAAACCAGTTTTCCTGCGAAATGTCCCAGCTCGTACCAAGGGAATACAGCGGTGTTCCTTTCTGATTTGTCTTTACACCAAAAAGATTGGAGCCATCCCATCGCAGCGAGGCTGAAAGGATATACCGTTTTTTAAAGGTATATCCCACATTCCCGAAATAGGAAAGATAACGGTCCACAAAAATTCTGTTTGTATAATCGGGAGACGATATATAGCCGTAGCTGTCAGGACGCAGGTTGTAGCCCTGCGAATAGTCCAGATTTGTCAGGCCCATTGCTATATCGGGATTGTAGCCATAAAGTGTTGAGCCCGGTGTAATGGTCCGCCTGAATTCCCGTATCTCGCCGCCGATCAGCCCGGAGACCTGATGGTCTTTCCCATAACTGCCGTTATAGTTCAGCTGTCCCCTTGCCGAATGGCTCAGAAGCGATTCAGGGGATTCATTTATGAATATCCCACCATAGGGTATGATTTTTTTTCCGTCATCCTGCGTGAAACGATTGACCATATCCCGCACAAAATAACTGTCCCTGTCGTATAACACACTGCGAAAAGAACTTCCTTTTGTGTACTGATAAGTAATGTCCAGATGGAAATCTTGAAGAAAATCATACCGGAGGCCGGCATTTAACCGCAGTTCCTCACTTTTTCTACGTTTATCTATCAGGTCACGCTCCCGTAAAGGATTGTACTCCCAGTCCAGCAGTCCATCAGCTTTGGCCCGATCAATATAGCTCTGGCGATATTCCTTTATCAGGGTCAGGCGATTCCCGTTTTCGTCCATCAATCTTGTATAAGGAGACAGGCCTACGCTTGTTACGTGTCCTTTTAGGTCGTTCAGGGTGATCCCGTTTTCTTTTCCATGCTGCTGACTATACCACACCGAACTCATCACCTCGAGGTTCCTCAATGGCCTGAACGTGTTCTGTGTACTAAAGCTGACACGGTTCCCTGTATTTCCGATTACTTCGCCCCTATTTTTGTCATAGCCTCCCGATAGGAAATAAGTATAATTTTCTCCCCCTCCGCGGGCATTCAGCGCATATTGCTGGACGACTGATGGCTGGTACAAGTACCGCATGGCCTCTTTTCTGACTTCCGTTTTCTTGAGCATATTCTCCTGGCCGAGAAACTCCTCTTCCGTCATGGAACCATTGTCCCGGGCGATCAGCATTTCCACGTACCTGGGGAATGGTACCTGATTATCAGTATCAATATAGAATCCGCCATGAAGGTATTTTTCCTTTTCTATCTGCATTACGGTTTCACTCGGCAGCCGGTTTCGGCTGTACATCAGGTCGGGTTTCCGGCCGATGGACAGATTGCTGTTAACGGAAAGTACTCCCTTCTGATTATACCGCCCTTTTTTTGTTGTAATCACGATCACTCCATTGCCGGCACGTGCTCCCCAGATAGAAGCGGATGCTCCATCTTTTAGAACTGTAATATTATCTATGTCATTCGGATTGATGGATGTGATATCGCCATCGTATGGGAAATTATCCACGATGATCAGTGGACTGGCATCCGATTGGATCGTTGCGAGGCCCCGAACACGGATATCCGAAGGTTTTGTTCCGTTCGGTGTGACAAACTGAACCCCTGAGGCAACACCGTCGAGCCTTTCAAGTATGTTCGCTCCCACAGAGCGGTTTAAAAGCTCATTGTTTATGGTAGTAAATGATCCGGTAGCTCTTTCTTTGGGGATCTGGTAAAACCCTGTGTTTACGACCTGTACTTCACTTATTGCCTGCGTTGCATGGACCAATCGGATTTGCAGATTCCGGCCTGCCGAATTTACCGCGACTTTCTGTTCAATGTATCCAACAAAGCGGACGGATAATGTATCGGGAAAGGATACTTTGCCGAAAGAAAAATGGCCATTTTCATCAGACAGCATCGTTTGCCTAGCCTCTTTGAGGGCCACAGTCGCTCCAGATAGCGGAATATTATTTTCTCCGATGATCTTTCCGGCTATCTGCGCTTTTCCTTCCAGAAAAGAGATTAAAAAAAAGAAGAGTATTATTTTTTTCATAGCTCCTCCTTTCCCTTCTTTAGTTTGCGGTCTCCATTTTCCGAGAATGAGGGTGGTAGACCGAGCAATAGGTTATTGATAATTTTTTCGCTGTCAGCCCTGGCATCAGAAAGGCCAATGAATTTGCCTTTGTTGATCCAAGCTGACGGACCGGTAACTGGCGTTCCGCAGAAATAGTAATTCAGTAAATATACCTCCGGTCCGATCAGCTGCGGCATATTCCAGCCCATTTTATGGATCATCAGTTCGGCTTTGTAATCCCAATCGAGCATCAGCCCGACCACCTGGACCTCCCCTTTATATTTTGGCTGTAGTTCTTTCCACTTATTCATGGATTTCAGGCAGGGAGAACACCATTTCGCCCAGAAATCGAGCACGAGGATCTTATCTGCCGCAAGTTCCCGCAGGGTTATACTATCTCTTCCCCGGATGTCACCAACAATCCTGACCGGCAGATCCCATATTTCGTCGGGGACATTTTTACCGACCTTTAAAGGTCTTATTCTATCTATTTTTGCGCGATACTGAAATACCGGATACTTCTCCAGATCGGCATTTGGATAGTACATTAACTGTTCCCGTGAATTTTCCTTTTTGTCGATTATATCGACGAAAAAAGGAATGTTCTCCCGTGTTATTTTCTTAGCGGATTGCCCGGCATCAGCCCGTGTTTCCACGGACTGTGCGGAACATAAACTAAACATAGAAACGAAAACCGCCGTTAACGTCTTTAACAGGTTGTTTTCCCTATAAAGACGTGTTTTTATAATATCTTTTATTAGTAATAGTATGAGTGTGAACATAATCTGGTCTGTTTATGATCGAAATTACCGATACCGAAAGGACGTATTTATCCCATTACGCTATTTGCGTTTATTTTTCGATAGAAAATTGGTTTGTTTTTGGCTTATAATTATAAAATAACCATCCCTTAGCCCTTGGAAAATTTATGATGGACTCGACCGGAACAGAAGGGACGGTATATAGGTATCCGTAGGGTTATTCTGGTGGACAGGCTAAATTTTGAAGTAATTGTTTCTTTAATGCTATCATAACTTCTTGTTTTATAAGTTATGAGCGAGGAGGCTAAAAAATAATTAAGCGACATGGGCCTCTGCTCGCTCCCTCCCCAGGCAGGTTCGGAAAAGCGAGTGAGCACACCATGCCGCTCAATCATGCAAATTTATGATAAAATTTAACATGCACGACATGGGGCTTCACTTGCCTTGATTAGCTTCCTATTTTGCCTGGGGAGGACTAACCAATACTTTAATAAAGCCAGAACGATAGCTAATGTATTGGGTTCAAATCTTGTTCAAATGTGATCCACTAGTAAAGCACTATCAAATTCCTATTCAAATATAAGAATAATATTTAAATAAGTAAAATAAAAACATCCGAAAGTAAATTTATTAGATTCTTTCAGGTGTCAATTAAGATTTTTAGTAAACTAATATTTGTCTTATGAAGATTAACATTGGACAGATAATAAAAAAAGTTGCGACTGAACAGGGAATCAGTCAGAAACAATTAGGTGATAAAATTAACAAAACTAAGCAAGGAGTGGCAAGTATATATAGACGTTCCACAATTGATATAGAACTCCTTAAGGAAATAGCTTTGGTATTAAATCATGATTTTCTATCGTATTATTACCAAGATGCTCCTTTTAAAGTTTTTAAAGAGTTGGAAGTCAGTAATTGGGAACAAAAAGTAGATGACCTCAATGAACAGATAAATCTGAAGGATATCTTATTAGGCAAAAACGAAGAAATTCTTCTCTTGCAGCGGAAATATATAGCTGAGCTGGAACAAAAGCTAGGCAAAAAGTAATATAGACTTTTTATAATAACTAGGAGTCTAGGCATAATTGACATTAACGATATAGAATCCATCAGGATTAGCTCATTTCAACTTCTAAATGTTGGAAATTGACCTGATTTTTATTAACTTAAGGAATATTTAAATCCTCTTTTTATTAGGAAGGGATCTCATATTTCGAGAATTTAAGTTAAATGGAGGGGTATGACTAAATCGAGCCATCGAAAAATCAGTTACGGCCAGAAGGAACAGGCCCGCCGTCGGGTATTTTACCACAGGTTACGCATTATCTGTGAAAAAATGGTTGGCAAGGGATATTTTGAGCTTCTTCCTGAAAGTAGCCTCCGACTATTATACCTATATAGATATCCCGAGATCAAGGTGATCCTGCGTGGTAATCGTGTCATGAATGAAGAGGAGCTCAAAAATTATAAGCAAACTTTGGCCGAACTGCTCAGCAGTCAATATATCGAAACCCTGCTGGGAGAAAAGATCTCTTATGCACGCTTTTTGACTGATGCGCTTGTCCTGCTTCATTATATACAGTACAGAGTGGGCACGAGGATCAAAGGGTTTTCCAAGTTACGGGAGGTGTTCGCGCCTTATTTTACCACGACAGAGTGGTTTGGTCAGCAGCGCACGAATATTATACAGATCATGAGTATCAATGATCTACAGCTCTATGATTTTTACAGGGGTACAGTACGGTTCAGTTTTGACCGGATGGCGATAGAACAATTTGGTGGGACCAATGAAATCTATATTCACCGGCTGGTCCATAGCACGACTTTACAGAACATAGACGGAAAGAAAAGGATAATAGTCCGTATGGGGGTTCCCTCTCCGGTCAAAATAGATGAATTTGACTGGATTTCTATCAAACCGAGCCAGTTGGGACTGACCAATGTTGATGAAGATATACCGCTTCCAATCTATGCCCAGCAGCATGCACTCGACCGCTTTGAAGAGCGTGCGGTGTTTTGGAGAGGATACGTGCAGGCCTATATTGGATATATAATACGGGAAGGAAGTGCCCGTACCATTGTTAAAAAGGATTATTTGCTGCTGGAATGTTATCTCGCTACCCACAAGGTGGGTTACTTTGTCATATCGCTCCAACGGGACAAGTGGCTGATCCGGACTTTCCTGTTCCTGACCAACTCAGGAACACCAGAGGGCAATAAACTTGAAGAGATGACCAACCTGAAATTGCTCGACAGGAAGCACCTGATGATAGACTGCATGGACGCTTTTTTGCTTTACGATATTGCAGGAGATAAAGGGCTACGCAAACTCTTTAACAAAGCTGGATGTGGATCCTTGATGAAATATGCTGATCAGATCAATAAACATGGAAAGGAGAGCCTCAAAAGTCCTGATTTTATATACCGTTATATGGCTATGCTGAAATAAAGAAAATACCAGAGTTTTTCTTCTTAACGGTACTTTGATTTGAACATACGATCCTATTGCCAGCGCTTAGGCCACCAAAAGGCAAGATGGTACAATTGGGTCAAGGGCGCTAGCAGGGGCAGTGTGCTTGAGCGTTCACTAAACCCTTGACCTTTGGACCATCGTGGCTAGATTTGCTTTTGCGTCGACAATAGATATCCATATGTACAGTTGTCTATATATCCAGATATATGGAATAAAATTCTTTATTGTTAGCGCATACCGCGACCCCTGTTTTTCTTTTTTCGCTTTCTTTTTCTTTCCTCCTCAGCAGCAACGGTATCATGTCCTCCGAAATCCTGAGCTGGAGCAAGTAAAATATCCAATAGCCCCCAACCGGCTTCTGCAAATGAAGGTACCCGTCCTGTTAACTGCGGAAATTTCTCTAAATCAACCTTTGAAAGAATCGGTTCCTTCTGTTGATTTTCTCCTGTTGTATCTGCTCCGTTCTTCAATTGTCTGTCAAGTGTATGCAGTGCCGCCTGCTGGTCAATATTTCCGTTCTTCATCGTATTTGCGTAGAGCAGTGTATCTTTCAATTTTCGGTCAAAGCCGAACATCCTATCGAAAACTGTTTCACCTGACTGTTTGAAAGCCATCTGGTCAAACTGTCCCATTTTTTTTGAATGTTCCACATTCCTTCCACGTGACCTGTTCTGGGGACTTAACTTGATCCTGTTTGTTAAATCTTTTCTGCTAACGATGACCTGTACATGGAACTGCGGTCCTTCTTTACGATCCCCCACTTTTTTTGTGCCATTTTTTACCTCTCTGTCCTTATGGATGTAATACCGGTAGTTTTCCAGTTTGCCAAACCACAAAAGATCCTTATTGTTTTCTATTCCCGGGCGCCTGAAATTGCGTGCATATTCATCCATGATCCTTACGGCATATTCTTTCAGCTTTTCCCTTGCGCCCTGCTCGCCATAGGTAGCCAGTAGAAAGTCGATCTCTTTCCTGCTGGGGCTGATGTTGATCAGGAAGAATTTACTGTCATCTTTTCCCAGCTTGGCGACATTGCCATCTATACCGATACGGACTTCATGAGGCCTGATGTTATTGCTATCCCCATTGAACCAATGCTGGGGTACTTTGTTTTCGGCAAGGCGGTTTTCCTTTTCAAGATAAGAAACTAAATTCCCGCAGCTTCCTTTGTTGTCTCCCGTCGCTGAGTCTGTGATGTTGATATACATAGCAATGTCTAAAGATTATCCAGTGCTTCCCGGACCTGTTTGGCCAGTTCTTCCTTTCTGGCGGCGGATACTGGCCAGCCAAGCGTTTCCCGCTGACTGATGTAATGTTCAAGGATCTTTCTGAAATTATCTTTTAGCTCCTGCTTTTCTGCGATCCCCAAAAGTAATTTCTTAAGGACTTTATCGAGGCTCCCGAGATACTCCGTATTTGCTTTCAGAAATTTTGACGATTGCTGCTGTTCATCAGAAATGACGTCTATCGTTCCTGATTGCTGTTTGTTTATGGCAATCAGCTCATCCAGCATGGAATAGACAGGTACCAACAGGTCGGTTTCCTGCTTTCGGATAAAGGAAAGTATACGGCTTACTCCACTGGAAAGTTCCTTTTTCAGCACCTCATCGTTCAGATCGGCCGGATCCTTCTTGTTCCTGTAGAAATAATCGACCATCTGTATCACCAGCAGGCGTTTTGTCCGACCGAGTTTAAGGGAAAGATGTTCGAGTTTGCCGTCCACTTCCATGGGGAAGCGGACGGACCTTGTGTTTTCATCGGACCTAGCCATTGCTGTCGGGAATATTGTCCATGATAAACCTGAACCTGCTTGCCCTGGTCGGATGCCATGAGGGGATATACTCAAGATAACCAAACCTGACAAGTTCGGAAAGGCATTTATGATAGGTAGCAATGGAACGTATGCGCGAAAAATGCATCAGTTTCCTGCGGCTAGAATGAAAAAAATCATTGTAATTATCCTGCTGCTGAAAATAGCATAGGGCCATGACAAGCCCGATATGTGAAGGCAGTAGTCTATCATCCTGCGTGATGTATTTAAAATAAGCGCTAAAGTTATGGTCATGCTTATTATTAACCATTGCCGTCACCTCCTTCCATCATCATATCTACATCACTACTGCGATAATACATACTGCCGCCGATCTTTTTGAAGGGCAGTAACCCGGTTATCCGAAGGTTCTGCAATGTTCCGGGGGATATGTTCAGTTTCTTTCTAACCTCCCGGCTACGGAGCCATTCTCTTTCTCCGTTTTCCGCTAAGGTCTTTCCTTTTACGATCTGTCTGATTTCATCGAGCAGCTCTTTTTTAAATACCTGTAAATCTTCTTTTGTCAGAATGTCTAGTAGCATAGTAAACCAATTTTATGAACAATATGGGATCCAGCTATATGCCGGGCCAGTGCTACAAAATTGGGGGCTGGGAGAGGGGTTTGGATGACCATTGGACTGCGCTGGTCATGTTTATTAATCGGACAGGACTGTCATTAACTCTGATTTTTGGGAATAATCTCGAACAGTTTTTTTTCCTCCGGGATCCTGACTCCTTTCATGGAATCTTTCGGGTCTTTCTGTACAAAATAGTTTCGGGCGGTATTGACCGGTATATCTTTGCCATTGTAGACAAAATATTTTGAGACCATTTTATAATATGGGCTTTCGTGGTCACTGACCAGTAGTTTTCTTCCGTTGGGAAGGGACAGGTTTTTCATCTGTTGCAGCAGATCGATAAATGTGGGAAGATGGTCGTCCTGTATCATTGGCTTTACGGAGACTTCATATTTCTCCAGATCGGCAAGTTTGTTCCGTAAGATCTCTTGCTCTGAACGTAGTTTTACGATCTCTTCGTCTTTCTCTTTTAGCAGCATGTCATTGGGCCGGATGTTCCATTTGTCGAGCGGTGCGAGGAAATCCAGGAATTCACCCAGCTTCTTAATATTTGAGATATGGAGCGCGTGCTTTGATGAAAACGGATCCTTTCCCTTAAAATAATCTATCCTATCCGAAACGACATGCCAGGCATGGGAAAAGAACTCCTTTTCTGAGCGGTTGCTACCGGAGAGATAAAATTTCAGATGGTATCGGTAATAGTCACTAAAAGCCCCTTTCTCTAGACCATAGATCTTCAACAGGAAGTGATTGTCTTCATAACCCATTTTGAGTCCCAAAATATTTCCTAAATCAAAAGGGTTCGGATTGAAATCAAACGCTTTTCTTGCTTTAAAGTAAGTTGCTGTCATATAACTAATTTAATAAAATCATCACAATAGATATGAATCAATCCTTTGGATATGGATAATATTATCTGGTGACGCTCTTCTAACGAGAAACAATAAGTAAATTTGGTAAACGACCAATACTATGCATGATTTAGACAGATTAAAAATGTTGATCGGATTGTACCAGAAGGAAGCAAGGGACTTGAAAAAGTTAATTTCTACCAGCATTAAGGAATGGGAGTATATGATGGCAGATTATTATGCACAGAGGTTGCGACAGGTCAATAGGGAGTTACAGATATTGCAGACAATCCTTGACCCCGATTATGGTGAAAAACAGATCCTGATTAGGCAGATTACCCACTATAAAAAGAATCGCTCATTGGCGGGTCAAAAAAAATTAAGGGAACTTTACGAGCAGTGGATAGGAGATGCCGAGAAGAAGTTGGAGGGACTGAATAGTAATGTGAACCCAGACTCGCCCTTTTCCAGGGTTTTGGCTGATCTACTAGAGAAATTGAAACGGAAGGAAGTTCAAAAAGTCGTACTGATGTTCGATAGTGAACAGGATCTTGGTATCATAATTACCAGCGGTAGAAAGTTATACCTACGAATTCCCAAAATAAAAACTCTCAGAAATAGAAACGCTATCGGAAACCATCAGATCAGCCTTCTGCAGCGAATGGGGTTCCAATGGGATGCAAGAGAAACTTTGTTGTATTTGGGATTGGAGCTTAACACCTTAACCAATCAAGTGATGGAATTATTGTCAAAAATTGTGTTCAAAGTTTTCATATTCGAAGAGATGGGGGGTAAAAGCTACATCAGATATAGCTAAATGAATGCTTATTCAGATAACCAGCGATATATTTATCTATATTGATAGCCTAATAGATATATTGTCTATTCTATATACAGCCTATTATTTCCCATGTTGGATTGAATTATAAACTATACTGCGCAGTATACTAAAAAAGGGCTTAATGAAAGTATTAAGCGAAGAGAGTATCCCCGGAGGATACTCTAACCCCCATTTCTAGAGAATGGGGCAAGAAAAGTAGGGCTCTGCCCAACTTCTGCTTGCTCTAATGTCTCGTCCTACTATGGGGTTTACAATTGTTTAATAAGATAATTGAATTCCTTTACAATTTGATTAGCATTCAAATTATATATATTTATCTATTGAAATGTTTCTGCAAAATTAATGGGTGTAAATGCAACTCAACTTCCATTTTTGAAATAAAAATGTATATTTTTAAGCTTCAGAACTTATGGAAAATAAAAAGATCTCAATAAATGACATTGCGAAACACTTAAATATTGCAAAGTCAACCGTGTCATTGATCATTAACGGAAAAGCTGATGAGAGACGCATCAGTAAAGAATTACAGACTAAGGTATTAGATTATGTCAGAGAGGTTCGTTTTTATCCCCATCACTTAGCGCAAAGCCTTGCAACAGGACGGAGCAACAGTATCGGACTTATTGTTGAAGATATTTCTGACTCATTCTTTGGACCAATAGCACTTATGATCGAAAATCTAGCCAAAACGAAAGGTTATAGAATAATGTATAGTAGTACGCTCGGTGACACCAATACAGCCATTGAGATTATCAATTTTTTCAGACGGAGCCAATTAGATGGTTATATTATTGCGCCAACCAAAGGAATAGAAAATATAGTGAAAGAAATGGTCGATGAACATATCCCAATTGTTCTATTTGATCGGGATCCGGTCGAAGGGGTAGATTTCGTCGGAACGAACAACAAGGAAGCAACGATAGAAGCTTGTATGCATCTTTATGATAGGGGTTTTCGTCAGATTGGATTCGTTACACTCGAATCTACACAAAGCCAAATGCATGAGCGATTATCAGGTTATGAACAGGTTATGGTGAAATTAGCTATTGATTCTAAAGTGGCCTTTATACCGTTTGAATCAAAAAAAGCAATCAAACAGCAGCTTATTAAAGATTTTCTTGAGAATAATCCGGAACTGGATGCTATCATCTTTGCAACCAATTATCTTTGTCTAGCAGGATTGGCTGCAATAAATAACCTAACGACTAACACGAAAACGGATTTCGGAATTGTGTCCTTTGACGATCATGAGGCGTTTAACCTGATCTCTCCAACGATCACCGCCGTACGCCAGCCGTTGGAAGAACTAAGTAATAACATCATAAAATTATTGCTAAAGCAAATAGAAAAGCCAACAAGGGATAATGCTAGTCATGTGGTATTGCCCTCAGTGATAAAAACAAGAAAATCATCTGAAAGAAAAAGTTTTACATAGAATCGTATTAAAGGGAAAAAAAGACTCCTCAAATTTAAGATATCATGAGTACTAAAATAATCTTCTTCCGATAGGTAGCAATAACTAATCGAAAGAAGATTATTAAAAAAAAGAGTGTAATCAGTTATTATTGCACTTTCATTGAAGAGGCCTTATCATTGCCCGATGGTGTTAATTGAGAAAACAGTGGTGTATCCGTCGTCAACACCCAGTTGATCCCTAAGAAATTCTGGTGTTCATAGATCGTCAAAGTAAGCCCATTTGGTACTCTAGCCGAAGATGCCCAGTCATTTTCAATGCCTCGGGCATTGAGATCAGCTAAGTTATAAGTCCCTCTCGGTAAGAAAACTCCCTTACCACCATAGTGTGCATCTTTGAAAATACTTACCCCGTCTACTTGTAGTCGCGCAATAACAGGAAAATGATCAGAAGGCAATATTCCTCCGGGATCTTTATGGTACCAATCGACTAACCTGGAGGAAACTGACCATTGACCGGTAACAAAGATATGGTCGATCTGACTATCCCCGCTTGGGCTAATGTTCCATCCATTACCGGTAACACGTAATGCAGGCGACTTAGAACCAGCGATATTCCAGCTTTCTTCTAACCATGACGGACTATTAAGCACACTATATGCGGCAGAATTTTGATTTGCATTTAGGTCGCCCATCAGTACCGCCGGAAGATCGCCGATTTTGTTTTGCATATAGGTTAACAAAAGATTCGCACTATTAACCTTAGCATCAGCACCTTTATGATCAAAATGCGTATTAAATACATAAAAGATCATTGCCGTCTGTTTATCCTGAAGCTTTATCCAGGTACAGATGCGCTTGTATGCAGCATCCCAGGCTGGTCCGGCCGGAGCTGTAGGTGCTCCAGGCGCCAGCCAAAATGTACCGCTTTCCAAAGCATTAAATTTTGTGTTTTTATAAAATATGGCAGAGTGCTCAGAAGAACTATTTCCTTCTCGTCCTGTGCCCACTTTGCTGTAGCCTTGCAGATCTGAGGCCATATTGTCCATCTGATTTCCTAAAGCTTCCTGAACTCCGACTATATCACAGTCATGTTCCAAGATTCTTTCTTTGACCAAAGATCGCCTGACCGTCCATGCACGGTTTCCCGCATCGGGTGCATCCTGCCGGATATTAAAAGTCATCATGACGTACCCCCCGCTTCCGGCTATTGTTGCTGAACTTTGTACTTCGGTTGGTAAGGACAGCGTTTCGTCAGCCGGTGATGACTTTGCTAAATCTTTCGCACAAGCTGCAAAGATGCAGCCGGACAGAAGTGCCAGCTGCAGTCCATAAATTAATTTTCTCACAATTTATATCTTTTGGTTAACATGAAACAATTACGACGATAGCGTTCACTAAGACTATTTCAGATTAAATGTTCCCACAACTGGATAGTGGTCTGACTCTTTGTCCGCCCAAAATTGAACCGCGTAGTCCTTAACTTCAAAAGCCTGGTGAGGTGCATATATTAACCAGTCACAGGTATATGTAGGCTTTGGAGTCGGTACGGTCCATTCACAATTTGAGATTTGACAAGGCAAAGTAAACCATTTCTGCAAAGCCGGCATCGTCTGCGAATTAGGCCGAGAATTCAAGTCAGCCCCTAAAATGATCGGCTGCTTTAAATTTTTAATTTCCTTCAAAATCTCGTTGATCTGTTTTAAACGGGTGGCATCGTCCTTTTTATAGCCCAGGTGAGTCGTGGCGAAATAAAACTGTTTACCATCCTTTTCCAGCAACGCATATCCAAAAGATCGCGTATCATCCCCATCATCAGCAACCCCCAAATGAATGGACTTTGTTTGCAAAAGCGGATATTTTGAAAGGATAACATTTCCATAGTCTCCTTTCTTCAGGGTGAGCGCATGTGCAAAAAAATAATATTTCATTCCCGTCAACGCCGCTATTTCCTTTGGAAAATCCATCGGATTCACATCGGTATTGCGTTCTACTTCTTGTAGAGAGACCACATCGGGGTTGACCTTTCTGATTACCGCTGCAATAGCTTCAATACCCATTTTTCGAGCACTGTAGATGTTGTAGGTCATCGTTTTGATCTCAACTTCACCGCTCAATTTTTGAGCAGAAGTTTCATTCGCGCTTACAGCCACCAGAACAGCAGTGATTAAAGCAAACAGTAGAAGACGCAAGTTTAGATTTCTTGCTTTAGACAAAGCTATCATCATGATCCTATTCTTTAATTTAAGTAAGAATTTGGTAAAACATATTTTAGTTATTCTATAACTATTTTTCGAATAACGTGATTCCAGGTGTCAGCGACGTACAATGCGCCGTCAGGACCAAATTGCAGGCCTTCGGGCTCATAAAATTTTGCTGATAAAGCGTTTCCGTTCTGCAGGCCATTTGTACCCGCAATACCCGCGTAAGTAGTTACCGTACCGGTGGTCGTAATTTTTCGAATGCAATGGTTTTTACGATCGGCAACATATAAGTTTCCTTCGTTATCCAGATCCATCTGTGCAGGAGTGTTAAACCGGGCAGATTCTCCATTTCCCACCGCATTCCCTGTTGTATTGGCATTTGGTCCAGCAAGTACCTGTACTGTTCCAAAACTCTTGGTGCTTATGTCATAAGGAACACGATAAACACTGTGTGCATTGTAAGCGCCAGAAATATACATGGTTTGACCATCCTTAGAGAAAATGATGTCCATGATATTCACGTTTTTTGAATTGACACCAAACAGTCCCTCCAGACTACCATCGGGTTTTAATCGACATATCTTTCCCCCGGAATATACTCCCACGAATACCTCATCTGTCACTGGGTTAGTTGCGACAGTGGTTAATCCCCCTTGCGCTGACAAAGCTGTCAAATTGTTGTACTTACCTGAAGATTTCGTCATTTTGCCCAGGCCCATGGAGCCATTTGCGTTATTGTCATTAGTAAGAAACAATGTACTCTGATCCATTGAAAAGTCAAAAGCCCGGAGGCGTTCAAACAGCGTACTTTCAGAAGCCTTGAGTAAGGTCGTCACATTGTTATTTGATGCTACACGGAGTGCTGCGAAGTTATCTCGGCTGCTTGCCCCCTCTTCGACAAAATAAAGCGCATTATCCTTGCTCCATTTCAAATATCGTGGCCCCGACAATTTGGCTTGGGCATAGTCCCCATCCATATCGTCCTTGGTACTTCCCAAGTACGTATAGACTACAGTCTGGTAGCCATATTCAAAAGCCTGTTTGTAAATATATTCTTTCCCGCCAATGGTCAATTTGACTTTTCCAGAACCGGCATTCTGTGGAATGCGGGCCGTAATGATACGTCCATTCGAACTCAATACCGCCGCTTCCTTATCATTTATGGTCACCTTAATTTTTGTCAGATCTGTTTCAAAGTTGCTTCCGTACAGCGATATCTCAGTTGCGGACCCTCCGGAGATCGGCGTATACTGTGTAATTTGAGCCCCATCAGTTTTATCAGGGTAAGACATGTCACTGCCTTGATCTTTATTACAGCTCACAACGCCCATGCTGAATGCCATCAATGCCGCAAAGCAGAGGTTTCTGGCACCTGACCGTTTAAAAAAACTAATTATTGTCATGGTTTGTTAGGTAAAAATTTTATGGATTTTTGATCAAAAAGTTTGCAACGACCGGAAAATGATCAGATTGCGAATAAGAACTATAATCAACATCATATGTCTCTGTCACTGCTGCATCTGTAGGCGCATACATCAGATAATCTATGGTTCCATCAGGCTTAGGCGTCCCAGCCGTAAAACCGCAATATCCATTGAGGCACCCAGATGTAAACCATTTGGTCAGCACTTTATAGGCTTCTTCCGTAGGTTTGGCATTTAAATCTGCGGACAGAATGACCGGCAATGCAAGATCTTTGGTATATTGGCGGATCAGATCAATTTGATGGAGCCTATTTGCATTATCGGACAAATGGTCCAGATGGGTTACGGCGAAATAAAAGTCCTTATTTTCTTTGCTTACCTTGACAGTTCCGAGCGCCCTAATGTATGCATTGGCTTCCGATGTAAGTACATCCAGCAAATATGTTTTCGTTTCTTTGAGGGGAAATTTAGACAGGATCAAATTTCCATACTCACCTTGTGCCAAGTTACGTGCCTTAACAAAATAATAATAAGGCATTCCCGTGAGTTCCGAAAGTCGTTTACCAGTATCAAAATTCAGATTGGTAGAATTTACCTCTACCTCCTGTAGTCCTACGAGTTCGGGGTCATTTTTCTTGATCACTTCGGCGATGGCCTCAATGCCTCTTTTTTGCGCCGCATAGATGTTGTAAGTCATAGTTTTGACAGAAACACCAGTGACAGGTGGCTCTTCCACCTTGGTATCATTTTTACTGCATGATGCCAATAAAAAACCTAGGATACTTAATGTTATAATTTTTTTCATCAGTGACTTTTTTGTAGGTTTCACTTTGCGTGTTATTTGATCAGTCATTTGCTATCAATTCTATGGTATCACTATAATTCACGACACCGTTTACCGTCGCACTTACCCTGACGTAGATTTTGTTGCCATTTGCCTTGATTTTGTAGAAGTTCTCGACAAATTGTTTGTCATTGGCCAGTTCAAAGACATGTGTACCTTCTTCTATTTTGCCTTTCGCGGTCTTTGTGACATAATTAGCATTATTTTCATCTACTCGCGGTGTATAGTTCCACATGACAGATACATTGGTAAACGTAAAGGATTCATCCGCCTTATTGACTTTAAATGCTATTTCGACCTGATTTCTTGCGGAAATGGTCGCCGACGCTGCAATACGGGAAAAAGGGGTAGCTTTCAAATCGTACTGCGTCTGCCCATTAACCGTGGTATAGCCTTCACAAACCCCTATAAAAGGACCATTTACGACCACCCTATACTTCCCGTTAAACACTTTATTATTGGTATAAGATCCGTCTGCATTCGCTCTGAAATCGACAGAAGCAGTCGCATTTGTCCCTATTTCAAATAAAGAAACCAGTACGCCACCCGATCCCTCCACGGGCAGCGGAATAGGCTTGTTTGTTTCCATATCATAAACGGTTCCGTGCAGTCCGCCATTTGGAGCCTCCAGATTATCGATCTCATTTTCACAACTGTTCATGACAGCAATCAGCATAACACCGAGCATAAAAAAAATATTCTTCATATTTATCATAATTTTATACATCTCAATTAATTACCGTATCCCGGATTCTGAACCAGTTGCGGGTTTGTGCTCAAGTCCGTCGGACTGATGCGGATATAATAGTTTCTTTCCAGAAATAATCTCTTTTGCTTAGGAGGAACTCCGGTTTCGAAAGTAAACTTCTTACTTTTGACATTGAACCAAGGGTATAATGCGGTCCCCCTATAGTTGGTAAGTCCGCCCTGAGATTCATCCAAATGGGCCACCCGCCATCGTTTGAGATCCCAAAAACGCAGCTTTTCAAAAGCGAGCTCTACCTTTCGCTCCTGTCTTACTTTAGCGGTGGATATCGCTTCAAGAGGCTGGATCCCGGCCCGCGAACGAATGGCATTAACCGCCTGGAGAGCCTCTGCGTCTCTTCCGCCGAGCTCTACACAGGCCTCGGCAAGATTGAGGTAAATTTCACCAAGGCGAAATACTACCCAAGGTGTTTCCGAGCGTTTGGCATCAATATTAGTCATATCCGTAAGCGTTTCATCAAAAAACTTTCGCATATAAAACCCCGTTTTTGAAGCATCTCCCACGTCTGCACCACCATCTTTACCTGAAGTATTGTACCTCACGCCATCGATTGTAGCCACATTATCTTTGTCCGGCTGATTCTGTGCCTGATATTTTTGTCCCGAGCCATTTTGTCCATTGATCACCCCCCGTATCCATTCGACCTTGCTGCCCTTTAAAGGAGCTCCGGGTACATAGATGGAAGCAAATAGACGCGGATCCTTGCCAGCGAAAAGATCATAGGGACTATCAAAACTACGTGGTGTCCCATCCGTATTTTTTAAGGCCAATTTACCGGGGCTTCCATCGCTGTATTCAAATGCTTCGACCATTTCAAGCGTAGGAGTTACACCACATCCCCATCCGTCACCACGATAGGAAAAAGGAGCATTCATCTTATCCCACATGTGACCTTTTCCCGCTGAAACATTGAATGTTTTCTGAAAGATATATTCCCCATTATTACCATTAACACTTTTGGAAAACAGTTCATAGAAATTCTCCGCTTTGTCGGCATTTTTATTGTAAAGGCTATAGGTACCTGCGTCCAGCAATGCTTTTGAAGCATTGTATGATTCCGTAAAATACCGCATTGCCTCACTGGATGCTATTCCCACGTATCCACGTGTGACCGCCTCACCGCTTAAATTGGCGTTCGAACCATATTTTGCAATTGAACCAGCATAAAGCGCAGCTCGCGAACATAGAGCAAGCGCGGCACCTTTAGATGCCCTATATTTACTTTCAGCAGTTCTGGATGCGGGAAGGATATCACTGATTGCCTTACACTCAGCGATAATAAAATCATACACTTCTGACTCCTTATTTCTAGGTACCTGCAATCCTTCAAAATCTCCGGGCACATATTCCTGCGGCGCTGTCAGCAGAGGAACTCCTCCATAGCGTTTAACCAGTCCGAAATATTGCATTGCCCTTATCCAGCGTGCTTCAGCGTCGATCACACGTTTTTCTTCCGTACTCAGGACAGCAGTCTCGTTCAGCTTCTTGAGGAAGTCGTTGGTGCGGCGTATCTGTACGTATCTGGTCGCAAACGGATCTTCAAATACATAATCACTATAGGTATATATCGAATTGGCATTACTGAACGCATAATCCTTCTGGTACGCCCCTGTGGCTTCGTCCGACAAGGAAGTCAAGTTGAGCAGATTAGATTTTCCTGTAAACCAGTCGTCAAATTCATCTAATCTTAATCCTTCATCGTACATGGTGACCAGCACGGACTGTATCGCCTGCGGGCTTTCCCAGATCAAATCAGAAGTTATGACACCGCTAGTGAGTTCCCGATCCAGATAATCATTACAGCTATATAAACTCAGTGTAAGTGCACAGCTCACAAAGAGAGGACTGAAATATTTCATTTTCATAGTATAACGGTTTTTATAAAACTAAATTAACACCCAAGTTGAATGTTCTCAATTGCGGATAATAACGTAATCGGCTTTGATTGCTTTCAGGGTCGATATTTTTTAATAATTCATCGCTTCCCGTAAAAGTCAGCAAGTTATTGGCATTGAAATAAATTCTGCACCGGTCAATTTTTAAAGACTGTATCCAGCTTTTTGGGAGCGAGTATCCGACTTCCAAAGTTTTTAAGCGCAGATAATCCGCTTTATGTAAGGACCATGAGTTATCGGATCTGTTGTCTACCTGCCCTGTTACACGAGCAGCCGGCATAGTTCCGGGGATCCACTCACTATTGGGATCCGAAGGATCTGCTCGATGCCATCGGTCGGTCATAAAAGCAAAGCCATTGCCGAGTCCCTGCTGTATAAATGGATCGAGGATATCACCGCTGATGTAGATGTCATGACCTGCGGCCCCCTGAAAGAATAACGTCATGTCAAAGCCCTTATAATTAGCTCCTAGATTAAGACCATAATACATTCTTGGCGTTGCACCGTGCCCAATTGGTTCCACATCGTTGCCGTCTATGATCCCATCGCCATTTACATCTTTGAACTTTAAATCACCCGGAAGCAGAGAACGGTTGCCATTATTATCCTGAACGGGAGAGTTTAAGATATCCTCATAAGATGAGAATTGGCCTAAGACCGTCTTTCCCCATCGGATATCTTTATTTCTATCGTTATTATTTTTCTGCCAGTTATCGTAAAGATTGGTTGACGCGGCACGTTCAACATAGCCATATCGAATCCGTGTAACGGAAAAATTAGCCGAAACATTATAGGCAAAATCAGCGATCTTGTTTTTATGGCCGACAGTCCATTCAAATCCAGTATTGATATCAGAATTTAGATTTTCCTGTGGCATAGACTCGCCAAATGTTGTCGGAAAAGTACCTTGTCTTGTCGCCGGTAATCCAGAACGTTCCCTTCTAAACCAGTCGAACTCGGTATTGATCAATCCATTTTTAAAAGAAGCTTCAAACCCTAAATTCATGATATTAGATTCATACCATGTCAACCAAGGATTAGCCATCCCACTGCTTCTCAGCCCCGAAGATAAGCCACCAGTCCCAAGTACATAACTTCCGCCATAAACATATCCATCCAGATATTGGAATGCAGAAAAATCTCCCTCATCGCCGACTTTGGCGTATGAACCCCGGATTTTTACATTGTCAAAGTGGGAGAGGTTTTCCTTGAAGAATTTCTCTTCCGAAATCCGCCAGCCGGCCGATACCCCCGGGAAAAAACCCCATCTCCGGTCGCGTCGAAATTTATAAGACCCATCATAGCGAAAATTCAGTTCAAGCAGATATTTTCGATCATAGGCATAATTAAACCGTCCCACAAGACCAGCGTGAGCCGTTTCCACACTTTTGCCGCTTGTATTCTGGTTCTCGGTGTCCCCCTTACTGATATCGTCAATGATACCGATGGAAGATTCCCTAAATCCTAGAATATCGGTCAAGCGGTCATGATAAGCCTCCCATAACAGTAAACCGCTTACATCATGTTTTTGTCCAAATACACGGTTGTAATTGATCGAATACTGCTGTGTGGGCATATACAGATTTTCCATCTTGGACTCTAGACTGGCCTTTTTTCGCAAAGCGACCTCCGTATACTGTTCATTCGTCTGATTATACTGGTAATCGCTCAGAGCTTTTTGCCAGGTTTTCCATTCGCTATTTTTGTAGTCATAAGCCACCATGGCGCGCAATGAAAGACCGGATACCCAAGGCAGCTTCCAATTGAGGTCCAGCGAGCCATTGAACTCTCTTCTCAGGCGTGACTCATAGCCACTATTATCAATGTAGGAACTATGGATAGGATTGGCCATATTTCCGATTGCCTGCCAGTAATCCGGATTATTGTTGGCATAAATATTATAAATCGGAATAGCCATCTGAGCCTGGGTAAACAGATCATCAGCGCCATATGGTTTCTCACGGTCTTGAAGACGCCCTGTCAATTTAAATCCGACCGTAAAATTTGGCGCGACATTCAGGTCTATATTGGAACGTAAATTATACCTTTTGAAGTTCCAGTCATCTGATCTCAAAATCCCCCCCTGATCTACATATCCGACGGAATTATAATATTTGACCTTATCATTCCCGCCATAGATGCTGACATTGTGCGAACTCTGTGGAGCATTGTTCCGTACCATGGCATCCCACCAGTCGGTACCTTGCGATCCGCTTTTATAACTATCGAGCTGTTCTTGGCTATAGGCAGGCACCCCTGTATACGGATTGGTGTTATAGATCGCTTCATTATACAGTGATGCATATTCGTAAGCGTTCATCATGCGTGGATAGCGGGTTACCTGCTGGATGCCATAATACCCATTGTATTCCACTTTGGTTTTCGCGTTAGTCCCTTTTTTGGTGGTGACCAGTAATACTCCGTTTGAGCCTTTAAACCCGTACACCGCAGCAGCAGCGTCCTTTAATATCGATATAGATTCAATATCATTTGGATCGACCTGCGCGAAATCCCGTTGTACACCGTCGACGATAACAAGCATGCTGCCGTATCCACGGATATCCACCGAGGCACCATCATCGCCCGGAGCACCGCTGCGCTGTACAGCGCGGATCCCCGGCAGTCTGCCTGCCAGCATATTTGTTACATTCGGTGTTTTCACTTTGATCAGTTCATCGGCCTGTATCGAAGCAACAGCGCCTGTTACGGAAGCACGTTTCTGCACACCATATCCCACCACGACCACCTCGTCCATCATCGCTACACTATCCTGCAATATAATGGATAAGTTTGTTCTTCCCCCCAGCATGATTTCCTGACTTTTATAGCCAGTGGCAGATATCAGCAGCGTTTCATCGGGTTCTGCTGCAATGGAAAATTTCCCAGTACCGTCCGTACTGGTTCCGATGGATGGCGTACGCTTTATTTGTACAGTAGCTCCTGCAATCGGATTATTGGCGGCATCCACAACTTGTCCGTTTATCTGGACGGGAGCTTTGGCAATGGACACGTGTATGGGACTATTGTCCCAACGCTCATGTCCGTAAGCCGCGGATGTCATTAGTGCAATCCCTAACAAGCTCGCTTTTAAAGCTTTTTTGTAGGGTACATTCAAATCACGCTGTATCATACTATAAGATTTCTATATGGTTATTATTTTGTAAACGTAGATGTTCTTCAATTTGGCGATATACATCTAAACTTATTTCACTTTAGGCAGCGGATCCAGAGCAGCTGGCTTCTCAGGATCAAAAATGGCCACTCCTACTTTTGAGTCAGCGCAGCCATAGTAGAGAAACCATTTCTGCTGAAAATATACAAGACCTTCAATAAACACTGTACCGTCTACATACTGTCCGCTTTTTTCAAACGCTTCCATGGGCCTTAAAAAAGGCACGTCCATCCTTGCCAATACTTTACCCGGATCTTTGCTGTCGAAAAGAACCTGCCCCGCCGAATAAGTGCCTCTGTTAAACCGCTTATCTCCTTTTTCAGGATGGTTTTTACCGTTGTACAATAGCAGGATTCCTTTATCTGTCAGGATGGCTGGCGGGCCGCATTCGGTTAAAGAACTATCAAAATACCCCTCCCTGGGAGAGATGAATGCTTTCAGTTCACCCCTTTCATCGACAATCGGTTCCCAATCTACCAGATTGTCTGAGGTGGCGCCATATACCCCATGCTCGCCCCAATACATCCAGTACTTCCCGTTTACTTTAGCAATCAGCTGCTTGCCGTGCTCCAGTTTGGTGACGATCGACGCTGATTTATGCGATCTGTTGACCAGGTCAGGCAGTACTTTCGATTTTTTAAAAATAGGGCCATATTTCGTCCAGTTTTTAAGATCCCTTGAGGTGGCCACACCCAAGCGGGGTACTTTTCGGTTCCACTGCGTATAGAACATCACATAGGTGCCATCCGCAGCTTCTGCTATCCGGGGATCCTCAGTTCCGCCTGGCCACTCAAATTCACGCTGACTATCATTTCCGGGATAAAAAACAGGCGTATGCCGGCGATTAAAATGTGTCCCATCCGCACTCGAGGCAAGTCCAAGCCGGGAAGTCCGATGTCCGATTTTTATACCAGTTTTATCTTCGGCCCGATAAAGCACATAAATGCTATCGCCTTTTACAACGGCCGCAGGATTGAAAGTGTCATTATTCTCCCAGTGCACTGCTTTTCCATACATGGGATCCATAAAAGTTGTCGTACTATCCGGCTCAATGACTGGGTTTACTCCTATTGGACGAACAAAACCGCCCATCACCCAGTCTTGGGCAGGATGGGTTTGTTGTTTTTGCGTGCTGCAGCCCCAAAAAGTGAACATAATCGTCATTATGGATAGGGGCTTGTACAGATTTTTAATTTGTTTTATCATATTTCAGCTAATTTAATATAGGGTGTTATTGAAAATATATTTATCGTCATCAAAACAAGTAAACGACTATAGAAAACCGGTTTTGCAAAGCGAAACTAAGAAGTTTATACTACACTATCGCATCATGATGGAGAATTAATAATTATTTAATATGGATAGGGCTCAATTTATTTCCTCAAGTGCTTTACCTTTCGTTTCGGGCATAAACAGGATAAAAACGAACGAAGCAACGACCATCAGTGCATAAAAAAGAAAAACATAATAACCGCCGAGCACGCTCCCTTCTACGATAATGGGAAACACCCAGGATATAATGGCCGCGAACAGCCAATGCGTCGTACTTCCCAGTGAAGAGCCTTGTGCGCGGACCTCATTGGGGAAAATTTCGGCCAGAAACACCCAGATAACAGCCCCCTGTGATAAGGCAAAAGATGCTATAAAGCCCATGATATAAAAAAGTAAAAACTGCGGATTTACTCCTTTTAGGCCAAATGCAGCCAATAGCAGGAATAAGAACATGCCGATTGCGCCCGTCAGCAGCAATTTCTTCCGGCCAAAACGATCGATAATGCTCATGCCGGCCAAGGTGAAGAGCAAATTGGTACCGCCGATAAAAATAGGCTGAAGGTAGGCCAGCTCTGCATTAAAACCAGCCATTTCAAAGATCCGCGGGGCATAATATAAGATCGCATTGATCCCTGTCATTTGATTGAAGAATGCCAGCAGAACAGCAAAAAGTATCGGCCTGGCATATCTTTTTTGAAAAAGGCTGACATTTTTAGCTGGTATTTGGGACTGGTTGCCCAACATCTCAGCCGGCGTTTCTAGCCGCAGATAACTTGCACGCGCTTTATCGGCCTGTCCCCGCTGCAGCAGCCATCTGGGACTTTCGGGAATGAGATTCAATAAGAGCACAAATAATAGGGCAGGAACCGCCATGATACCGAGCATGTATCGCCAGCCGCCAGATTCAACGCTCATAAAGAGAAAATTGGTCAGGTAGGCAGTAAAAATGCCAAGTACGATCATAATCTGAAAGGTTCCTGTAAGTTTGCCCCGGTCTTTTGCTGGTGCTATTTCAGACGTATATACCGGTCCGACCACAGAGCTGATGCCGACAGCAAGTCCGCCCAGCAAACGGAAGAGCAGGAAAAGTTCCCATATGGAAGCTAATGCACAGCCCAATGCCGAGAGCAGATATAAAGAGGCAACAAAATAAAGCACGGGTTTGCGCCCATAACGGTCGGCCATACGTCCGGCGACTATGGCTCCTATAATGGTCCCGATCAGGGAGATCGATACGGTAAGTCCATGACGGACAGCATCCAGATGCCAGAGTTTCTGTATAATCTGTTCTGCACCCGAGATGACGGCTGTTTCAAAACCGAACAAAAAGCCGCCCAAAGAAGCGATTAATGTAAATTTCCAGATGGGTTTCATATACTAAAT
This sequence comes from Sphingobacterium zeae, assembly GCF_030818895.1. Taxonomy (NCBI): domain Bacteria; kingdom Pseudomonadati; phylum Bacteroidota; class Sphingobacteriia; order Sphingobacteriales; family Sphingobacteriaceae; genus Sphingobacterium; species Sphingobacterium zeae. Next base: position 284,582 of record NZ_JAUTBA010000001.1, on the reverse strand, counting down.
GTCTTAAGGGTTAATCCAAGAAATAAGTTGCGTTCATCAAATGATGCAATGGACAGATCCACATCAAGGGCAGACCGGAGCTTATCAAAAAAATAGATGTGTGCTTTGGCAATACTGCCTCCAATGATAATTGAGTCAGGGTTTAATGGACAGATATATTCCTTAATGAAAGCAACCAGCTGCTCGCTTAAGAAACCAAAAGCTTCCTTTCTGTACTCATCCAGGCCATCCAGGTGTACCAAGTCTTTTATATTGCTTACCGGCGCGGATCCAAATACTTCTTTTAAATGCGACAGCATCCCGCGGGTTGAGAGCACATCTTCAACGATACCTGTATGAAATATTGCTGATCCTAAATTGAGATCTACGATTGTCCCATTTTCATAAAGCGAAGAGCCCAGTCCTGTTCCTAAGGTCAGGCCTACAACCCGCTTAGTTTCGATTTTTTTATTGACAACTTCACCCAGCAGAAAGGCCGAAGCGTCATTATAAAAGTAGATCGACGCTACATCAACACCAGTGATAGCCGAAAAAAAATTTTTTAGATTAACATGTAGCAGGGCTTGATATTTATTCATGCCGTCCATTAAAGATATGCCATTTTCATAATCGAAAGGACCGGGACAGGATATAAAAATTTTGGATGGACGAACCGTGGCTGCTCTCAGCGTCTTATCAATCGTTTCTTTTATCTCAGACAAGATCTGCCCTCTTTCCGCATGGCTATTTACATTCCCCCGGAAATAGGATCCGTCAATGACATACCCAGATGACACCTGCACAAGACCCGATGAACAATGTGTACCGCCTAAATCAGCACATAAAAATAAATTGTCAGTATGAGGCATTTTGTTTTTAAAATTGGTTATTAGTAAAAGATATAGCAAAACCGGTTTTGCTATATATTGCGAATATAGTATATAAATTTTAAAAACAAATATTTTTTATTTTTTTTAACGATTTTTATAATATTCCTAACTGATTCTTCGTTTAGCAGCATTAATATTTGCCACAATGAGTCTATCAAAAAGTATATCACCAAAATATTTTCTGTTCAGCTTGTAAATAAACTCATCCAAGTGCAGCTGTAGATACTTTTGATTATTTTATGATAGTTTCCTAACAAATTTCCTTTTTGCGTTAACGATCGCTATGCGCACATATTTAAGTGTTTCTTTGATGGTTTTGGCATCCGATTTTTCAGTGATATGTAATTCAACAAAACTAGGGATATCTACATAAGAAGAACTTTTATCCGTAAATACGATACAGGATCATTTATTGATTCTTTGACGACTTCATTGATCTCTTTTCCAAAATGGCTTTCCATCACTTTAGCCTTGAAAAAACGGACGTTTCTCTTTTTTGCCTGTAGAAAGATCTTCTAAAGTTACACTTTCCGCCATGATAGCCACGTTTTGCTTGCCCGCTTACCCTGTCCCTTTTTATTTCCTTGCTCGCAACAGAAAAATATCCTTCGTCAAATTCTATCCTACCTTCTAAGGTATATCTTGAATCTCGGTTACGCATAGTTCTACGTATTTCGTGAACCATGGCCCAGACTGGTTTGTAACGCTTTAGCCCCAGTTGCTTCTGAATCTCATTGGTCGAAAACCCCTTCTTGGTACAACTCATCAAAAACATCGTCTTGTACCAAATCAAGAAGAATAACTTCAAACTCTCCATTATCGCACTGCTTCGTAATGAGGTCCTAAAATGGCAATCTTGCACTCATAGCTCCATTTGCCTAAACGCTAATATTGATTTACCTTTAAGATCTAAATTATAGTCTCTTAGTAATAGGCTGCAAAGAAAAATTCATTATAAATAGTTTATTTATTTGAATTTTCTTAATTTTAAAGTTTAAAGCGCTTGCAACTAAAACGTATGTCAAACCAGTGAGTTATTCGAGGAGTTAGATCTTGATAGGTTTGTAAATTATTGATAAATAGATTAATGTAAGTAGGGTTCGATTCCCCTACGGGCTACAGATCTAAAAGTCAACACATACAAAAGCCTGCAAATTAAATATTTGCAGGCTTTTTGGTTTTTCAACTTCTTCTTGCAGAGCATACGGGTAGAAATAGTGGCCCTTCTCTAATCTCTTGAAAAGACCATTATTACTTTGGAACGAAAGCTATCCTTGCCGCTATAGCTGATTTCCTGCTGCAATTTTAATGAATTTTCATCGACGGATATATCCCACCAATCTATATCTTTCCTAAGCTTTGGGTAATAATCTGCGAGGGAATCGACAATTCCTGTCGCAGGGTTTCCCCATTTCTCTACCCATGCGGATGGATTAAATGTCTTGTTTTCCTTAAGCAAGAGATGGTTTCCTGCGACCTGATAATAATATTCGCGGTAATAAATAGGTTCTCTGGTCTGGATGCTACCGTCTTTAATGCTTACATCTGCGCCTGGTAGATCCCATTTTCCGCCATCTTCGGTACTAATTGAACCGATAAAATACGGCTCCATCAACCGTAATGAAGCACTGTCACGACCATCAAAAATCAGATATTGGTAAGGCAGGTTGTCTGTCTGAACATTACTGTTTCCATTTTTATCACCGGTGGAAAGGGTAGTTTCATAACTTTTTAAGTTCCATTTTCCTTTCAGGAGGTTAGTCATATCCTGTCCAGAATTTTCTTTTTTGCAGGAAACAAACAATAGGGCAAAAACGAACACAAGGATCAATCGGTTTCTCTTCATGGCATAATAACGGTTTTTGAATGGCTAAAATAAGAAACTTAAATATGAGTTCAAAATCTATGGAGACTTAGCTTTTGGGCTGCGGTAGTGGGGATAGAAGATTTTTTAATTGGGACGCTTTTGGTAGGTATAATTTTGAAATTTATTATTTAATTTATCGATTAGAAAAGGGAAGCCATGCCATATCTGCGATTAAAACCTACAGTCAACCAATACCCGACCAATTCCTGCTCTTTTCCCAGCATTGCTCGAACTTTCTTCGGGCGGGCTTCGGATCTGCCTCGGGAAAAATTCGAGGAAAAGCCGATTAAAAGCCGAGTCCAATTCGATAAAAGGTAGAAGTTAATAGGGAGTTAGTGATGAAACAGTCCCCTGAATGTGATATCGCTACCCCGTCGGATAGCCGTTGAAACCGCCTCTGGATTTCTTTGAGAAGCGTTCGAGACAAGGTTGGCTCACCTTGTTCTGTAGAGATTCCCGTATATCAATGTTCTGGTTATAGGAGCTGATTTTGTTTGCAAAAAAATGAGCAGAATCAAAATAAGGTAGCTCTAGCCAAACTATTTGGGCCGAAATGCAGTTTTTTACATAACTAAATAGGGGTAGCTTTATGAAATGAGCATAATATAGTGAACATAAACTTGCACAAAACACACAGCCCTATTAAAAGAAAGGTAAAAATCTAAAATATACGTATGAGCACCCCAAAGCCGAGCTACCTGAACTTTGATAAAAAGCACTACCCGTGGAAGCCCGATATTGATTATCGTTTGAAACCAGCCGAATACCGAGTTGGTAAAGGAGAACAGGGAGTGTTGATATGTGAACCGTATAAATCGGAAATTGGTCGTTATTGGCGCTTTAAAACTGAGGCCATTGCCGAGGAAAGCAGTGAGAAGATTTTCAATTTGTTCGAAAATTATCTAAAAGCGGATGACTTTGTTGGAGCAGACATGGCACGCAAGTATCTGCAGATGGGATACACGCGTGCACGTCGCTACGCCAACTATAAAGGAGGGAAAAAGTACGATAAAGAAGATGATTATGCGCTATTGGAACGTGGAACGGGTGATAGGGAGAAGGCTGCAGCGGCAGAAGTGTTCTATAAACGATGGAAGCAGGCAGAAGCCAATGTGCAATACGGTTCGATGAAAAAACGATGGAAAGATGAAAGGGGTTAAAAAGCAAAATCTACCGCAGAAGATTTGCGCGGCCTGTGGCAGGCTATTCACCTGGCGTAAAAAATGGGAGAAAAATTGGGAGGACGTCAAATATTGTTCAGAGCAATGCAAAAAAAAGAAGACATAATAACTTGTCTATTCACTCTACGACATACTTAAAAACGATACCTAAAGTGTTCTATTAAAAACTTCAAGAAGCTTTTGTCTGTTACTACACTATGAAGCAAGAGGCAATAATTGAAAGCATCTTATCAGCTGCCGAAGCCCGTGGTCGCGAAAAGACATTCTGTCCTTCTGAAATTGCCAGGGAACTTTTTCCAAAGGATTGGCGTGCACATATGCAAGAAGTTGTTGATGTAGCAATTTCATTGCAGAAGCAGGGGAAAGTTTTAATCACCCAAAAAGGAAAGACCATTGATATCAATCATATAAAAGGTCCCATTCGTATAAGAAAAACTTAGCGTAATCAAACTCAATCTGCCTCTAGAATGACCCATTGCCCGCAAATGGTTCTTCTCCTTTTTACATGAATTCGCTAAACAAAAATCACTAATACCAAAAATAATATAGAATAATCTTTCATAGCTCTCTTTCTAAGGTATTAATACGGCAGGTTTTTAATATATGGGTTTTTAGGGATCTCGATCAATCTATATCCTTCGTCGATAAGTGATTTCTTCAGGGATTCATTCGGCATATTCTTAAAAACGGCAATGGAAAGTGTCTGACTAGGCATTATACCCCAACGGGAAAAAAAATCACGTATTTTCTTTCGGAAAAGAATACGCCTGAAAGCCTTCTCTTTTCTATCAGCTTTGATATGTTCGCTTCCGGGAAACCAAAAATTTGGATTAAGTTTTTTTATAGCAATCATGGGAAGATTGAGTCCGGCAGCGAATTTTTCAAATTCCCGTTCTGAAACTTTGTAGACAAAGTTTCCCACCCTTTCATAAGAAAACCTATTTTTCCAGATCTTATTGATCTTTTTGTCGTTGATTCTTGCCAGCAGATTGGCTAAATACAATAAGGTTGGCATTTTGGATATCGGGTCCTGCGGTTCTATAATTATGATGGCTTTGCTGGCTACTCGGATCATTTCGTAGAGTGCTGCGTAGGGGCGGGGAAAGTGGTGGTAGCTTTCCTTGCAGAGTATATAATCTACGCTATCGTCTTCCAATGTTAATGATTCAGCGTTTTGGGCTGAGAAATCCTTAATAAATTCTTGTTCATGGGAGATTTTCAGGAAACTGTCATCTAGATCACTGGCGGTGACATGGTGGATATTTTGGTCCAGGAGGTAGCGCGCGTCATGTCCATAAGCATCACCAAGAGTAAGCCATTTCGCATTTTTGTCCTTCGTGAAAGGAGTGAGGCATTTGAAAAAAAGTTCCTGCAGCCAGTGATTTATACTTCCTTTATAGTTATTTAGTGAATTGATTACTTTTACCTTTTGTTCTTTTTCAGGATAGAGGTTGTTGTACCAATTGGCATGAAGGTCATAGCTATGTTCATTGAATAGATCCTGTTTTTGTAAATTATTTTCCATAATAAAGTTTATAGTAGTTACATTATCTGATATTGATCAGACAAATAAATGATCCCCTCTTGGTCTTAACCTTATTTTAGGTTTATTTATTGTAACGGATAATTATTTGAAAATGCTACAGGCGTATTAAAATATTGTAAACAATATAAAATGTAGGAGATATCGTGGGTATATATTCCGTTTATTTAGCTAAAGTGCTATAAATTTGCATAATGAGCGTAATTAGAACATTTAAAGGTCACAAACCATAATTTTTGGAAACGAAAATAACATTGTTTAAAAGAGAATTGTATTTTTCAATGCATTGATTCAATTTTAATATTTACCAAACATGTGTGAAGGAACTTTATAAAGCCAAGGTTTTTTGACCCCGGATTTTAGATTTATAAATTCCCTTAGTGCAAAATGTGATTCTGTTGTGGTATTCAAATAAATTTCGAGAGCTTCTAAACCCACAGCTTTTCTTCGCTTATTAACTGTTTTGATATCTACAATTGGATATGGAAATGTCCTGTGATATCTGACATCATACCAAATCTGCGTACCATATATTTGCAATTCCCCCTTGTTAAGATTTATTCGGTCCAATAAATATGCGTACTTATCCGGTGAAGCATTTTTTTTCTTTACTTCAGCTTCCATCTTTTTTAGTACCAATTTTTGAAAATCCGGCCATTTATTCAAGTGTTGTACGACCAGCCAAAACTTATCCGATCCGTCTTTCCCGACCCTATTATATCCCGGAAAACCAAACTTTGAAAAAATCACTTTTGCGTCGTCATAGTTTTCTTGATATATCTCTTCCATTCTTTGAAAGAATTGACTGTTATCATGAACATTTTTCGGTGGATTCATCATCCAGTCTTGATCTTTATTGGCCATTTGAATGATTTTGTCTCTTAAAACAGTATCTATTTGACCGTAAGCATTTATGGTCGCAAATATTAATGCAATAAACAAAACAATTAGTTTACCTAAATTTTTCATCGTGATCTTGAGAGGCCGAATTCTTAAAGCTTAAATAATCCAGTTTTTGGCAGATATAACACTGTTGATTTTGAAAGTGCTTAATAAATTATCTCCGAAAGCTTAATATAAAACAAATACAATAATTAATCAAAAAAAACATTTTTTAACTACCCCGCTTAATGTAGTCATGATACAAATCCGCATATTATTGAGATAATTCTATCCTATCAGAATCGTTACAATATCTAAATTTGATTAATCAATTATAGAAAGAAAAAAACCTTAGAGAAGCAGTTAGAAAATCGAGTTATAAATTAATCATCCATCTTCTTTGTGAAGAAGCTAATGCAGACCTTGGGAAAGGTATTGTTGGAGGTCAATATGAATAGCGGGAATCAAATAGAAAATTATTAGAACTATAAATTTAAAAAACCAAAAGACTTTGAAACTATTGTCGTAAAGTCTTTTTTTAGCTTAGGATAGCTAATACCATTTAGCTTTTTAAAAAATAACCAATTATGTATACGTCAAAATTAAGCGTTCGCCCAATGATGGGGCGGGCATCAATCCGTTCGTCCTAAAATTACCCTAGAATAGCTGGTATGTATTGCTAAAAAACGAATGAATATGTGTCAAATCGGTGAGTCTAGGATTCATGGAAGGTGATATACTCATGTTTATAAAAATAAACTCTAATCAATTAACAACCTTATGAGAACTAAACAGATAGCGGCTAATAATGGATTCCTAAATCGGTTGATTTGGGCCATTACAGTGCTTATTTTGGGCTTTGGAAGCTGTAAGAATGATAATGTTGGCAGCATTTCAGAGGGTATGCCCTTTGATCCTTCACAACCTGTTGTTGTCTCGGACTTTGCGCCTAAATCAGGTGGTATGGGGCAACGACTGGTGATTTACGGGAAAAATTTTGGAAACGATCCAAAAAATGTGCAGGTATTTATCGGGGGTAAAAAGGCTGTGGTAATCAACACTTTGGGTGAATCCCTTTATTGTCTGGTACCAAAACAGGCGTTTAAAGGGGATATCGAAGTGCGCGTTGGCGCTCAAGAAAAGCCTGTTATCGGTAAGGCACAAGAGCCTTTTGACTATCAGCGTAAATTGGTGGTGTCGACCCTGGCAGGTTATCGAAATTCACGTGGCGATGAGCCTTGGAAAGACGGGAAGTTTAAAGATGCTGATCAGACCAAGATGGCAAGTGGTTTTTGGCTTTCTTCTTTTATGAAGTTTGATCCCCTAAACCCCAAGCATCTTTGGATGACCTTCGATAATAATAATGGCCTATACCTGATCAATTTCGAGGATAGCACAATTACTAAAAAACGTTCGGATTTTGATCGCCCCCGTAGTGTCGACTTTTCTGTAGACGGCAACTATATGATTGTTTCGCAGGACCGTGGTGGGGAAAATGATGAATCTACCTTATTGTTTTCGCGAGCAAGGAATTTCCTCGATAAGGAAGTCCTGACAAGAAGTAAACAATGCAACGGTGCATCCATTCATCCCGTGAATGGTGAAATGTACTTTAATAGCTACGCGAAAGGGGAATTTTACCGCTTTGACCTCAATCAATATTTCACAGATAAGACAACGAAGGCAGAGTTTCTTTATGTTATTCAGGATCCACAATGGGAGTACCGGGCTATTATTCATCCCAGTGGAAACTATGCTTACATCTTGGTGATCAACCAGGGCTATATGATGCGTGCCGATTACAATTGGGAAAAGAAACGTTTTAATCAGCCTTATCTGGTTTGCGGAAAAGTTAGGGAATCGGGGTACAAAGATGGTGTGGGGTCGTCCGCTCGTGTCAATGAACCATACCAAGGTGTATTCGTGAAAAATCAAACCTACGTAGAAGCGGGAAAACCTGATCAGTATGACTTTTATTTTACGGACCAGATGAATCATGCGATTCGTGTGCTTACACCAGAGGGAGCTGTAACCACATTTGCTGGTCGGGGAAGCTCAAGCCTCAATAGCAACCCTTATGGTTATGTCAATGGTGATTTGAGAGAGGAAGCGAGATTTGACCGTCCATCAGGTATCGCTTACAATGAGCAAGAGGGAGCTTTTTATATTGGCGACCGCGAGAATCGACGCATCCGTAAAATCGCGTTAGAGGAGATGGATGAAAATAACCAAGATTAACCTGTGATAAGATGATGAATAAAATAGTATTTACATGTATGTTACTCCTCTGTGCCACTTTCGGTGCGCTGGCACAGGATGTTTTGGAAGTAACGGGTGTCGTTGTCGACGCCCAAAAGGCACCAATTATTGGTGTCAGCATCTTTGTGAAGGATGCGCCGGGGTTAGGAACAACAACAGATAATAAAGGGAGTTATCGGATAAAAGTAGAGCGATACAAGACGCTGGTCTATTCATCTGTTGGTTACAAAAAGCAGGAAATACTGGTGAAAGATAATCGCGTTATCGATGTGACACTGAATGAATCGGAGACCAGTGTGCTCGATGAAGTTGTCGTAACCGGTACGGGTACACAAAGAACACTGACATCGACTGCAGCGACCAGTAGTGTTGACGTCAACACGATGAAAGGAAATCCAACATCGAGTATTAGTAACGCTTTAATTGGAAATGCGCCCGGAGTTTTAGGTATGATGCAGTCTGGTCAGCCAGGAAAAAATATTACTGAGTTTTGGATCCGCGGTATTTCGACCTTTGGTGGAGGCGCTTCTGCTCTTGTTTTGGTCGATAATATCGAGCGGAATATCAATGACATTAATATCGAAGATATTGAAACCATTAATATCCTGAAAGATGCCGCTGTGACCGCAATCTACGGTTCCAGAGGGGCAAATGGTGTCATTTTAATTACAACAAAGCGCGGTAAAGATGGTAAGATCAGTATTAATTTTAAAGATGAGAATATCTATAATAGCCGTACCATTACACCTGAATTTGAAGACGGCGTTACCTATGCAAATCTATTGAACGAGGCACGTATTACACGAAATTTTGCCCCGATTTATCAACCTGAAGAATTGGAAATACTACGTTTGGGATTGGATCCGGATCTCTATCCCAATGTAAATTGGAAAGATTTATTGCTCAAAGACGGAGCGATGACTTACCGGGCGAATCTGAATATGACAGGCGGTGGAGCCACAGCGCGTTATTTTCTGTCGGGAAGTTATATCGATGAAGGTGGTATGTATAAGACCGACGAAACGCTACGGAATGATTACAATACCAACGCAAATTACAAAAGGTATAATTATCGGTTGAATACAGATATTAACGTAACTAAAAGTACCGTGTTAAAAATAGGTATTGCAGGCTCTCTCAATAAAAGAAATAGTCCAGGTTTAGGAGACGATGATTTTTGGGGTGTGTTATTCGGATATTCTCCCATTCGCACGCCGGTAATCTATTCAAATGGTTATGTTCCTGCCATTGGAACAGGAAATCAGACCAATCCTTGGGTAGTTGCTACGCAGACAGGATACAATGAAAATTGGCAAAACAATATACAGACCAATATTTCCATTGAACAAAATTTTGACTTTATAACTAGGGGGTTACGTTTTAGGGGAATTATTGGATATGATACTAATAACGATAATACCATATCGCGACGTAAATGGCCTGAACAATGGCGCGCAGAACGCGCCCGTGATGAGAATGGTAATTTGATCTTTACACATATTTCAAATCCGCGAGAGTTATATCAGGCCAGCAGTGCCAGTGGCGAGCGACGCGAATTCTATGATATGATGTTTAACTATGATCGTAGTATCGGGAATCATACTGTTGGTGCCGTGGCGCGTTTTACCCGTGATGCCCTTATTCGCACAGTCAATCTTGGCGATGATATCAAAAATGGAATTGCAAGAAGAAATCAGGCCTTAGCTGGCCGGGTAACCTACAATTGGAAGTCACGTTACATCGCTGATTTTAATTTTGGCTATAATGGTTCGGAAAATTTTGCCCCGGGTCGACAATATGGTTTTTTTCCTGCGGTTTCTGCAGCCTGGAATATCGGCGAAGAGCCATTTGTGAAAGATAATATTTCGTGGATGAATATGTTCAAGATCCGGTACTCCTGGGGAAGAGTAGGTAACGATCAGTTATCCGGTGGCGCACGCTTCCCTTATCTATCGACAATTAGTGAAATCGGACGTTTTGAAGACCAGGTATGGATTCCCGAAGGGGGGTATCAGTGGGCAGACTATGGTTTCGACCGATACTATGGCGGAATGAAATATAGTCAGGTATCTTCCTCCAATGTGACCTGGGAGATGGCGACTAAAAAGAACCTGGGATTTGATCTGGCGCTTTTTAAAGATAAGATAGTTGTTAATTTAGATTTCTTCAATGAGGAACGCACGGGCATATATATGGCTCGAAATTATTTGCCTGCACTGGTAGGATTAGAATCTATACCAAGCGCGAATGTGGGAGCGGTAAAATCAAGAGGTTTTGATGGACGCCTACTATATAACCAGAAAGTGGGCGAAGTCAATTTAACTGCCAGAAGTAATATTACCTATAGTAAGAATGAAATCACGGAGATCGATGAGGAATATAACGTGTATGGCTATCAAAACCAAAAAGGCTATCGGGTTGATCAGGCAAAAGGACTCATTGCTTTAGGCCTATTCCAAGATTATGATGACATACGCAATAGTCCTAAGCAAACATTTGGCAACTACCAACCAGGCGATATTAAATATAAGGATGTTAATGGTGATGGCATCATCGACGACGGTGATCGTGTCGCTATCGGAGCAACAAGACGTCCGAATCTAGTCTACGGTGTCGGGGCGTCAGCAAGCTGGAAGAACCTGGATATTAGTGTGCACTTTCAGGGATCTGGTAAATCGACGTTCTTTACCTATGGAAAAACAGTTTATGCGTTTAGTGAAGGTGAATGGGGACAAGTATTGAAGGGGGTAATGGGCGATAACCGTTGGATTTCGGCTGATATATCCGGTGATCCATCGACAGAAAACCCGAATGCTTCTTATCCGAGGTTGAGTTACGGTCCTAATCCGAATAACTTTAGAGAGTCAACATTTTGGTTGAAGAATGGGCAATACCTTCGTTTGAAAACCTTGGACATCGGGTATACCCTGCCAAAGCAAATGACCAACCGGATAAAAATCAATAGCATCCGTTTGTTTTTAGTTGGTTCAAATTTGCTGACCTGGTCAAAATTCAAACTTTGGGATCCGGAGCTAGCGACGCCGAGGGGTGAAGACTATCCATTACCTAAGTCGTTTACATTTGGTATCAATGTCAACCTATAAAATCAAGAAAGATGCAAAGAAATAAAATATGCATGGCCATGTTGCTTGTGCTAGGAGCAAGTTTTGTCTCATCCTGCAAAAAGGATTATTTGAAATCGGATCAATATTTTAAGGATCGACTTAATATAGAGAAGACCTTTAAAAGTAAGGTATATTCGGAAGAATGGCTAGCGCATGTATTTGAAGAGTTTAAAGGAGAGAATGCTGATGTTGCCAGTAAAGGAATGACGCCGCATTGTTTTGCAGACGACATGTATTACGGTGATCGAGATAGAGATTATGATCCCTCAAAAAATGAGCTCTCTTACAATATGTTCAAAATGGGCCAATATACTGAAAGTGACAAACAGGGCACATGGACGCAATCCTACCGGGGCATTCGTAACGCGTCGACCTTCATTCAGAACATATACATGAACAGCGAGATGTCGGCAACTGAAATTTCGGATTATCGTGGCCAAGCACGATTTGCACGGGCATACCTTTATTGGCTGTTGCTCCGTAAATATGGCCCCATTCCGCTGTTGCCGGATGAAGGACTGGATTATACCGATAGCTATGATGATCTGGCGATTCCGCGAAGCACCTATGAGGAGTGTGCAAGCTATATCAGTGATGAATTGCTACAGGCAGCTAAAGAAATGGAGTCTTTAGGGATGAAGCGCGGACAAGACGGCTCTGCTCGGCCAACTGTTGGGGCGGCTTTAGCTGCTCGTGCCAAAGTGTTACTTTATGCCGCTAGTCCATTGGCCAATGGTAATAACTCCGGTTATGCAGCATTATTGGTCGATAAACAGGGCAAACGCTTGCTTTCCGTAGAATTCAAGGAAGAGAAATGGGCGAAAGCTGCAGCTGCCGCACGAGACGTAATCGAGCTCGGCGTGTATAAGCTGTATACAGCACCTTTTCAGGAGACTGGTGACGATGCCACCGTCAAACCTCCCGAAGATCACAATTTTTCAGCTAAAAGCTGGCCCGAAGGGTGGGCAAATATTGACCCCATGAAATCATATGCACAGGTTTTCGACGGTACGTTGTCTGCCTCAGGCAATCCCGAACTGATATTTACCCGTGGTAGTAACCAGCCCAATGAAGGGATTGACCAAATGGTTATTCATCAATTGCCACGCTCGGCGACAGGATGGAATACCCATGGACTGACACAGAAACTCGTTGATGCGTATTATATGAGTGATGGTACAGATGTACCGGGTAAGGATAAGGAAATAGGTCGAGGTAATGGCTCAAACAGAAGTATGGGATATGTTACTCAGGACGATTATAATGCAAAAAAATACCGACCACTGCGTGCAGGTGCTTCTCTGCAATATGCGAATCGTGAACCGAGGTTTTACGCTTCAGTAGCTTACAGCGGAAGTTTTTGGACGCTACTGAATGAGACAAAAGAGGAAAATCGTAATAAGCAAGTGTTTTATTACAGTGCAGATCCCAAAGGCAATGGCTTTAACTCCGCCAATGGATATTGGTTGCGTACGGGTTTTGGGGTTAAAAAGTTTGTTCACCCGAGCGATACTTACGAAGGTGGTGTTGGATCACGTGTAGTTCCCAAGGCAGAACCTGCAATCCGTTACGCGGACATATTATTAATGTATGCCGAAGCATTGAATGAATTAAGCGGTTCTTTTACAATTTCATCCTGGCGCGGGGGAAGTTATACAATAAGTCGTGATATCGCTGAAATGAAAAAAGGTATTCAGCCTGTACGGATCCGCGGTGGAGTTCCCGATTACGCTGAAAGTGTATACAGCAGTAAAAATGAACTGCGTCGTACCATCAAGCGTGAACGTTTCATCGAGCTGATGGGCGAGGGACAACGTTATTATGATTTACGTCGCTGGATGGATGCTCCAGTGGAAGAAGCCTTACCGGTTTATGGCTGTAATGTCTTGATGAATGAAAAAGAACGTGATCTCTTTTACCAACCGGTTGCGATTTGGACACTGAAAACAACCTTCGCAGACAAAATGTGGTTTTGGCCAATCAGCCATACAGAACTTAAACGCAACAAGAATTTAACACAAAATCCTGGTTGGACTTATAATGATTAATCAATTATAAAATTTATGAAAAAGTCATCTATACAGCTTTTGCTCCTGATGGTGTTATTCGCCTGCAATGCCTGCAACGACGAATGGAAAGAGGAGCAATTTGAACATTATGTCTCATTTAAGGCCCCTTTGGAAAGTGAAGGAGTCGCCAATATTTATGTCCGTTATAAAGACAGACAAAAAACTACGTTTTTACAGCCGCTGGAAGTGAGTGGATCGACAACAAATGATGGAAATCTTGAGGTACGTGTAGGGGTTGATGCAGATACGTTGGGCATATTGAATTACCAACGTTTTCAGACTAGGCAAGACTTTTACTACAAACAGCTGGATAACGGCTATTTTTCTATTCCTCAGACAGTGAATATAAAATCGGGGGAAAATACAGCATTGATGGCTATTGATTTTTCGTTGAAAGGAATTGATATGGCCGAAAAGTGGGTACTTCCGCTGACGATTTTGGAGGATCCTGCTGCTAAATACAAAATCAATCCCAGAAAACATTATAAAAAAGCATTACTACGTGTCAATCCATTTAATAATTATTCAGGAACGTACAGCGGGACAGCCTTAAAAGTTGTGATGGATGGGCATGAAAGTGAAACACCGATTGTGAAAAGTCAAATAAGAAGCTACGTGGTTGATGAAAATACCATTTTCTTTTATGCGGGGAATATTGATGAAGATCGTAAAGACAGAAAAAACTATAAAGTCTTTGCAACGTTTAATGAAACAGGCGGAGTGACTTTTAGAGCCGAAAACCCAAATATGAAGTTTGCTGTCAAAAAAGATGCGAGTTATACTATTTCGGAACAAATGGATGCTGTTCGTCCTTATTTATTACATCGTTATATTACTTTAAACAATGTCGACTATGAATTTACCGATTATACCTTGGTTTCTACTACAGCGATCAAATTCAAGGTCTCCGGGTCATTGATCCTTGAGCGGCAGTTAAATACACAGATTCCTGATGAGGATCAATCGATAGAATGGTAATTTCTACAAACCATTTTTGATGCTATTGGTTATATCTTGGATATAAAAATAGCATTATGATTGGTATAGTAGGTGGACTTGGTCCTTACAGCGGCCTGGATATTACAAAAAAAATTATTGATGAAACAGCGGCAAGATCCGACCAGGAGCACTTGCCGCTATTATTGTTCTCTTGTCCTCATTTGATCCCTGATCGGAAAGCGTATTTATTGGATACATCCAATGAAAATCCTGGAAAGGCCATCGCATCGGTGTTACGGAAATTGGAAATAGCGGGCGCGACCGTAGCGGCAATTCCGTCAAATATCGTACATGCAGAGCCTATTTTTTCTTTCATTAAAGCGGAAATTGCGCGCACAGGAAGTACATTACAACTATTGCATATTGTGCATGAGACCGTGCAATTTGTGCACGAGAACTATCCTGATACTATGGTGGGTGTTATTTCTACTGCAGGAGAGCAGTTATATAGTTTATATCGAGCGGCTTTTATTGAAAAGGGCTTTGATGTCGTCACGCCAGAAGGAACGGAGCAAGAAAAGGTAAACAATGCAATCTATGATGCTGAATATGGAATAAAAGCACAGCCTGTGCCGATTGCGAATAAGGCGAGGGAGGATTTATTATCGGCGATGGATGACTTGAAGAAAAAGGGAGCACAAGTCATTATCTTGGGATGTGCAGAGTTACCTTTGGCTATTCCGGAACGAGATCACAATGGTATGATTATCATAGACCCGAATAGAATTTTAGCGCGTGCGCTCATTCGTGCGGTCGCTCCGGATAAATTAAAGCCATTGTAATCCACCCTGCTGAAAATTGTTAAGTTATGCACCTGCATTACAGCCAACAAAAATAAATGTTGGCTGTAACGCTACTTTGCCGACTTTCAGATCTTGCAGAAGCTACTCTTGATCATTGGTCTCTTCTGCTGCTGATATTTTTTGTAATAAACTATTCACTTCGTCCTCTGTCGCCGTTAATTTGGCTTTACAGACCTGAATAAGGTCTGAGGCTCTTTTAATCTTTTCGGCCAGTTCATCAATGTTTGTTGAACCATTCTCAATTTCCCTTACAATAGTTTGTAACTCGTTAAAGGCATCTGTGTAGGTATAATTCTGTTCCATTGTGCTATGCTTTCTTTAAATTTTTTTACCAATTGCTAAATTATGCACCGTCTTCGTCTAATTCCTGTTTTGGAAATTTATCCTTCGCTGTGCTTAGCAATTCTCCATCTTCGAGTATGGTTTGTATTATATCGCCGGGTGATACTTGTGTAATCGACTGCAGCAGTTTTCCATTCACCTTGGTAATTGAAAAACCCTGTTTTAATAATCGAATTGGATCAGCCAGCTGAATAATTCGCTCGGTATGCGCCAGCGCTGTCTGGTGCTCGTAAAAGCGCAATTTTATCAAGGCGCTAAGCTCATGCTGAAATTGCTGAAGGGCCGTTCGAGTGGTTTGTATTTCTCTTTTTCCGACCCATTGAATATGCGTTGCCGTTTGAGATAGCACGTTGCGCTCTTCTTTAAACCGAGTAGCAATAAGTTGTTGTATTCGCTCTGCTGCCTTATCGACCGGAATAGCGAAATTGTGAAACTTTTGGATCAAAAAGTCGGCGAGCTCACTGGGTGTGATCGCATTCTTGTAAGCGACCATTTCGCTAACCGTATAATTTGTTGAATGTCCAATACCGGTTAATACTGGAATGGGAAACATCGCGATAGCCCGAGCCAGTAAATAGTTATTATAACTAGAAAGGCCGACTTCACCACCACCGCCCCGGATAATGGCAACGACATCGTAAAAACTGATTTTATCGGCAATAACAGCAAGCTGGTTGATAATAGAAGGCACTGACTTGTCACCTTGTAATAATGCGGGGAAGAGTGTGCATTCGATGCGGTAACCCCAAGGGTTTTGATTGATAATCTTGTAAAAATCAGAAAGCCCTTTACTCGTTTCCACTGAAATGATCGCCAGTCGCTTCGGAACAGCCGGGAAGTTCAACAGTTTATTCGACTCATAGATTCCTTCTGCCTTCAACTTTCGAATACTGTTCAACTTCTCCTTTTCAAGTTCGCCTAATGTAAATGTCGGATCGATGTCGACAATGCGCAGGCTCAATCCGTACATCGGATCATAGGAGATACTTGCCTGAAACAACATCGTAATTCCTTCTCGTAGCGGTTCTTGGGCAATCTTGAGAAAACTGTTGTTGATACGGTTGTAATCGGTTTTCCATAAGATCGACCGCATTTCAGCGACAATTTTCCCGTCCTGTTTTTCGACTAGCTCGGGATAACAATGACCAGAATGGGTATAATGATTGAGCTTGTTCATTTCCGCTTTAATCCAGTACAAACTCTTATACCGTTCTGCAAGTGTCTTTTGGATACTGCGGCTAACTTCCAGTAAGGAAAATATGGTTTTATCTTGAATCAATTCTGGCATTAGTCAAACTTACAGAAAAAACCTTCAGGATGCAATCTGTAACCGAGTAATCAAAGACTAGTTGCAATTCGCTTAAAGATTCTTGTGCTACCGAGGTTAAAAGAAAAAGAGATTTTAATCCAGAGACTCGTTTAACGTAACAAAGTTGATTTTTTTTAACCGTCCTGTATTCCTTGTTCATTTAATTCGTATTTTTATTTGATAAAACCTAAAAAACGATAAAAGCAGAATGAAAAAAGGATTTTTTGGGGTGTTATTTGCAGGTTTGTTCTGTATTAGCCCTTTGTTTGCTCAATATAAATCTACTATTAAGAATGAAACGATACTGTTTAATAACCGCGATCAATTGCTGCCTTTGAGGCACCTAGATCAGCTTCGCATCGCCGTTGTTGTTCCCAATGCAGTAAAATATAGTGTGTTTACAGAGCAGTTGGCCCGTTATGCAGACACTAGAGTTTTTGATTTTAGTAAATTTGATGAAGATATAAAATACTATAATACAATTATTGTCGCTGGAAAGGAAGATGACTTGGATGCAGATTGTCTCGCCCAGTTGAAACAGGCTGTATTGAACAATAAGAAAGTCATCCTTTGTCATTTTTTCGAAAATGAAAAAAGCAAAAAGGGGCTAACTGAGCGCATGTCGTCTGACTTGATCGAACTATTAGCCCCGTTTTCAGAAACTGGACAACGTCACGTGGCAATGTCAGTTTTTGGTGGAGTTCCCATCACTGCCGGTGATGTCAAAACTACACAGACAAGGCTGCAGTATGGCTCTGCGTCAAGCGCTCATCTGAATCTAGGGAAATTGACCAAGAAAATTGATGCTATTGCCCAAGAAGCCATTGATAAGCAAGCGACACCTGGAGCAGTTGTCATGATTGTTAAAGATGGACAAGTTCTGCTGGAGAAATCTTATGGATTCCATACCTATTCCAAAGATATTCCAACAAAAACAAATGATATTTTTGATCTGGCATCTGTCAGTAAGATTGCCGGCACAACACCTGTCATTATGCGCCTTACTGAGCGGAATGTGATTAATTTGGATAGTACCATGGGGCATTACCTATGGCAGGCAAAGTATACCAATAAGAAGGATATCAAGCTTCGTTCCGTCATGCTGCACGAGGCCGGTTTTACACCCTTTATTCCCTTTTATAAATATCTGAAAGCTGGAGACGTTGTTTCAGTTCCAGATGCTAACCATCAAGTAGAAATGGCGGATAATAGCTATATCCTCAACGATTATTACCGTGATTTCATGTGGCCAGAGATGCTAAAATCTCCGGTAAAGCCCACAGGAAACTATGTATATAGTGATATCAGCATGTATGTGATGAAAGAAGTTGCAGAACATCAAACGGCTGAGCCGCTGCAAGATTACGTCCAGGAAAACTTCTATAGGCCATTAGGGATGAAGCGCGCTGGTTATCTTCCCAGAATACGTTTTGCAAAAGATGAAATTGTTCCTACCGAACAAGATACCTCATTTCGGAAAACATTGTTAGAAGGCTATGTACACGATCAGGGTGCGGCAATGGCAGGAGGTATTGCCGGGCATGCCGGACTATTTGCTACCGCAAACGATTTGGCAATCTATGGCCAGCTGTTATTAAATAGAGGTGAGTATGGTGGAGAGCGCTACTTTAAAACGGAAACAGTTGACTTATTTACATCCAGGCAATCAACAAGCAGTCGCCGGGGATTAGGTTTTGACCGTTGGGATCCCAATCCTAAAAATGAGTATCCATCAAAGTTCGCTAATAGTTCCGTCTTTGGTCACACAGGCTATACAGGAACATGTATCTGGGTTGATCCGCAGAATCAATTGATCTATATCTTTTTGTCCAATCGGGTACACCCTCAGGTGAGTACCAAGCTTTTGGATCTGAATATCAGAAGCAGAATTCAGGATGCTATTTATGAATCGATCAATGAAAGTCAACGATGATAAAGAGCCTCATGCTACTAGGGCTAGCAATGACAGCAGGGAATACTATTGGATATTGCCAAGCCTATAAACAGCTTCATCGCGATCTGGTGGTCGTAGATGGACACAATGATGTGATCTATGCATCCATTTTTCAGGGGAAAGATATTGGTCAACGGTTAAAGACAGGTGCTACTGATTTGCCGCGGTTGCGGGAAGGTGGTGTCGATGTGCAGGTATTTGCGGTATGGTCCGATGATGCGAAATGGAAAACCGGCGCATTTAAGCACGCAAATGACCAAATAGATGCCCTGGAAAAAATGATTGCGGCAAATACCGATAAAATAAGTCTGGCAAAGTCTTCACGAGATATCGAATCGATATTAAAGACAGGGAAAATTGCCGCTTTAATCGGTGTGGAAGGTGGAAATATGATTGAAGAAAGTCTGGATAATCTTGAGCAACTGTACGCCCGTGGTGCCAAATATTTAACCTTGACCTGGAACTATAATTTGTCTTGGGCAAGTTGTGCCGCGATGGAATCGGACGATATGGATCCCAAGGATAAAGGGTTGACGGAGAAAGGTCGAAAAGTTATCCGCAAGATGAACGAACTGGGCATGATGGTTGATTTGTCCCATGGTGGCGAACAGACCTTTTATGACGTGCTTGCGGTATCGACGAAACCAATCTTGGTTTCCCATAGTAATGCCTTTGAATTATGTCCACATTTCCGAAACCTGAAAGATGCACAATTGGAGGCGCTGAAAAGCAATGGGGGTGTGGTTGGTGTAAATTTTTATTCGGGTTTTTTGGATCCTGCCTATGATGCGAGGCTTAAGAAGTTATATCTAAGTAAATTTGGTGATAATGGGACATCAAAACTGAGTACCTGGTCTATGTATGAAAAGTTGCCAAAGGAACTTCAGCGACAGGCTGATGCTCCATTGTCGAAATTATTGGATCATATCGATTATCTGGTCAAAAAAGTTGGTATTGATCACGTTGCGGTAGGCTCAGACTTCGATGGCATAGAATCCTCACCGCAAGGTCTGGAAGATGTTTCTAAGTTGCCGCTATTGACTAAAGCATTGCTGGAGCGAGGGTATTCACATGCGGATATAGCGAAGATCATGGGACAAAATTTCTTACGGATCTTAAAAGAAAATGAAGAATAAACACTTCTTTTTTTTAAGGTTTTTCAGTACCGTTCCAGTATACATGCCGCATTATTGAAGTATGCCTAATAGCTTGGGTAAGATGTAATGCTTGCGGCCACGTCATTACGCTTTTAACGGCTATAAATTTGTAAATTCGTAGCATGGCAAAATCAAAATCAGCATACTTCTGTCAAAATTGTGGCTATGAATCTCCCAAATGGATGGGACAATGTCCTTCCTGTAAGCAATGGAATAGCTTTGTTGAAGAAGTGGTCGAAAAAGGGAGTTCAAAAGTCCCCGAATGGCGTAGTTCTACAACTGGAGGCAATACGAAAAGGGCGAATAAAGCGGCTATTATTCACGAAATTGTTTACCAAGATGAGTCTCGTATATCCACGCCTGATCAGGAGTTTAATCGGGTTCTTGGTGGCGGCATTGTTCCGGGGTCACTTGTGCTTATCGGTGGAGAACCTGGCATTGGAAAGTCAACGTTAATGTTACAGTTAGCTTTATCCATTCCACAAGTCAAAACACTTTATATTTCGGGGGAGGAAAGTGAGCAGCAGATCAAGATGCGCGCAGAGCGATTATCACAATCATCCAAAGCGAATTGCTATATCCTGACGGAAACATCCACGCAAAATATTTTCAAGCAGATCGAGACGGTACAGCCCAATGTCATTGTTATTGACTCGATACAGACATTACATTCCGCACAGATTGAATCCGCTCCGGGTTCGGTTTCTCAGGTCCGCGAATGTACCGCCGAATTGTTGCGGTTTGCCAAGGAGACGAGCACTCCCGTCTTTATTGTGGGACACATCACCAAGGATGGATCGATTGCTGGTCCCAAGGTTTTAGAGCATATGGTGGACACCGTCCTTCAATTTGAAGGCGATCGTCACCATGTCTACCGAATTTTGCGTGCCGTAAAAAATCGCTTTGGATCGGCTTCAGAACTGGGGATTTATGAAATGCAGGGTTCAGGACTGAGAGAAGTTTCTAACCCTTCGGAGATTATGATTTCGCAACGCGACGAACCGGTTAGTGGAGTTTCCATTGCATCCATGCTCGAAGGGATGCGGCCTATGATGATCGAGGTGCAGGCACTGGTAAGTAACTCAGCATTTGGTACAGCACAACGCTCTTCCACTGGGTACGACACGAAACGGTTAAATATGCTTCTGGCCGTTTTGGAGAAACGCTTTGGTTTTAGGTTAAGCGCACAGGATGTATTTTTGAATATTGCCGGTGGGTTGCGCGTGGAAGATCCTGCAATCGATCTGGCCGTAGTAGTAGCGATTATTTCTTCACAACAAGATATACCGATTCGCTCCAATCTGACTTTTGCAGGTGAGGTTGGCTTATCGGGCGAGATCAGGGCTGTAAATCGAATTGAACAAAGAATACAAGAGGCAGAAAAGTTGGGTTTTGATGGTATATTTATTTCTAAATTCAATACCAAAGGATTGGACGCTAAAAAATATAATATTGCGATTCGGCCTGTCGCCAAGTTAGAGGATATATTCAGTGCCTTGTTTGGTTAGTAGAAGCGCATGTTGTTTGGTTAGTAAATAAGCGCCTATTAAGGATTACGGGATAGCGTTTACCCATTAGTTTGTGGAGTCCCCCTTTCGCTGTAGTTTTTTTGAGAAACACGGTCGTCGTTAAACCTAAAAAGACCATGCCTTTAAAAGTGCATGGTCTTTTTATTTGAATTGATCAGCTATAGGCTACTTTTTTAATACTTCTTTCAATTTTGCACGTAAGGCATCACCGTGTAAATTTTTCGCGACAATTTTTCCATTGGGATCAATCAGGACATTTTGGGGAATAGATTTTACGCCGTATAATGTTCCGACATCATTCTGCCAACGTTTTAGATCCGAAACATGTCTCCAGTGTAGTTTATCGGCATGAATGGCCTTAATCCAGGAGTTGCGGTCCTTATCAAAGGATATTCCCAATATTTCAAAGTTTTCACCTTTGAATTGTTGGTATGTTTTTACAAGATCTGGACTTTCTACGCGACAGTCGGGACACCAGGATGCCCAAAAATCAAGAAGCACATATCTCCCTTTAAAATCCGAAAGTTTGACGGGGTTTCCGCTGGTGTCATTTTGGGTAAATGCTGGTGCTATTTTTCCAATTTGCACCGTTTCTAACGTATTTAAATACTCTTGAAACTCTTTCCCTTCACTTGAGTTTTTTACAGTATTGCTCAAGGAATTATAGAGTGTCTGCAGCTCTGTGTAAACAGGATCATAACCTCCGACTCTACGCAAGTCAACCAACGTCGAAATAGAATCGGGAGCAGCCTTAACACGCGCAATATACTCTTCCTTGGTAAGTTCCTTTTTTTGCGCTAATCCGAAGAATGGCAGCATCAAAAAAAGTAGTGTGATGTATTTTATCATATTACTATTCTTATATATATTTACAAATATAAGAAAATCCACTAATTTGGTAGATTAATTAAATGTCAAAAAATGAACTTCAACCTAACCTCTAAACTTCCACATGTCGGTACGACGATTTTTACCAAAATGACAACGCTGGCCAATGCGCATCAGGCATTAAATCTTTCCCAGGGTTTTCCCGATTTTGAGACCGACCCGAGGTTGGTAAAATTGGTTACTAAGGCGATGGAAAAAGGAAACAACCAATATGCACCAATGATTGGAGCACAGGCCCTACGGGATGCGATAGTCAAAAAATACGATCAGATTTATAACGTTGAAGTCGATGCAACGGAACAATTAACCATTACCTCAGGGGGGACGCAAGCCATTTTTACGGCTATTGCTACCGTAGTTAAACCGGAGGATGAGGTTATTATATTTGAACCTGCATACGATTGCTATGCACCAACAGTCGAATTGTTCGGCGGTAAGGTTGTGCCCGTCCGATTATTGGCGCCCGATTTTCGGATTGACTGGGATTATGTCGCAACTTTAATGAATAGCAAAACGCGGCTGATTATTATCAATAATCCGAATAATCCAACGGGGAAAGTATTGGGTAAAGAAGAACTGATTAAGTTGGGCGCTCTATTGGAGGGGACTAGCATCCTATTGCTGAGCGATGAGGTATACGAGCATATTGTGTTTGACTGGGCATCTTCGCAGTCGGTACTGGAAATACCCACTTTGCGTGAACGCAGTTTTGTTGTCGCCTCATTCGGGAAGTTGTTGCATACTACCGGCTGGAAAATTGGCTATTGCGTTGCGCCACCGCAGCTGACGCATGAATTTAGAAAGGTTCACCAATTTAATGTTTTTAGTGTAAATGCACCCATGCAGTTTGCTATTGCTGAATATCTGGAAGATATTAGCTATATCCGGGAATTATCCAGTTTTTTTGAGGGTAAAAGAAATCTGCTGAGAGATGGGCTAAAGGGGTCGCGCTTTACGATTCTTCCGTGTGAAGGGACTTATTTCTTGAATATAAATTATAGTGGCATTAGCAATGAAGAGGAATTTGAATTTGCTTGCTCGTTAACGACACAACATAAGATAGCGACAATTCCACTGTCTGCATTCTATAAGGAAGTGACAAATCAGCAGGTTTTGCGCGTTTGTTTTGCGAAGAAAGATGAAACATTAGCAAATGCGATAGCGATTTTGAATCAAATTTAATGCTATTTCTAAGCTAAAAATACAGCTAAAAGGTTTTATTTAAAATATTGCTAAGAAAGAACTACTTTATTAAAATTTTACTTCAACTTGAGTCACTAATTTTATAAATTTGTAATTCACGTTTATCAATATACCCATAGAAAATGGCTAGATTAAATTTATTGGAAGAGACACGCTTCGAAAAAGTCCCTGTGAGCGTCTATCCAGATCAAAATTCAGCTTCGAAAAACGTTGCAAATCGTATAGCTGAAATTATTCGTGCAAAGCAAGAGAAAGGTGAGAAGGCTGTTCTAGGCCTTGCTACTGGTGCCACACCGGTAAAAGTCTACCAAGAACTGATTCGCTTGCATAAAGAAGAAGGTTTAAGCTTTAAGAACGTGATTACCTTCAATCTTGACGAATACTATCCTATGCAACCTGATGCCGATCAGAGCTATGTTACCTTTATGAACAAAAACTTGTTCGAACACGTAGATATCGATCCGGCAAATGTAAATATTCCAGATGGTACCTTAGCTCCTGACCAAGTGAATGCTTTCTGTGCGGCTTACGAGCAGAAAATTACAGCGGCAGGAGGTTTAGATATTCAATTATTAGGTATCGGCCGTACAGGCCACATCGGTTTCAATGAACCAGGCTCTGCGCCTAATTCAGGCACACGTGTGGTCACCTTGGATGATTTGACTCGTCGTGATGCTTCCCGTGCTTTTGGTGGAAAAGAAAATGTACCGACAAAAGCAATTACCATGGGAGTGGGAACAATCTTCAAGGCAAGAGAAATCATTTTAATGGCTTGGACCGAAACAAAAGCTGAGATCATTAAAAAAGCCGTTGAAGGTGAAATCTCCGCAGAGATTCCTGCAACTTATCTTCAATTGTCCGACCATGTTGAATTTATATTGGATGAAGCCGCTGCTTCGTTGCTGACACGTTTTGATCTTCCTTGGTTGGCAGAAGACGTTACTTGGACGCCTTCGCTCATTAAGAAAGCTGTTGTTTGGTTAGCGTTAGAAATCAAGAAACCAATCTTGAAACTTACCGACGAGGATTATAATGCACATGGTATGGCGAAGTTGGTTACAGAAACTGGCCCTGCATACAATATCAATATCCGTATATTTAATGAACTTCAGCATACGATCACTGGATGGCCTGGAGGTAAACCCAATGTCGACGACTCACAACGTCCTGAGCGAGCCAATCCAGCCAAGAAAAATGTGATTGTATTTTCTCCGCATCCTGATGATGATGTGATCTCTATGGGAGGAACATTTATTCGTCTGGCAGACCAAGGACACAATGTACATGTTGCTTATCAGACGTGTGGTAACACAGCGGTTTGGGACGATGATGTGGTACGTTATCTGGAGTTTGCCGAAGATCTCGCTAAACAGATCGGAGCCGATTCAGAGGCTGCCCAGATTGGTCGGATTTACGATGAGGAACGAGCAATTTTTGCAACAAAAAAACCGAATCAGATTGACACCGAACTGGTTCGTAAAATCAAAGCATTGATCCGTAAAGGGGAGGCAATCGCGGGAGCTCGTTTAGTAGGTTTGCCGGATGAAAATATCCACTTCCAGGATCTACCTTTCTATGATAGACAGAAGTTTTCGAAAAATGTATCTTTCGAAGATGATATCCAGCAGACAATGGAGTTATTGCGTCATGTAAAACCACATCAGGTATTCGCTGCAGGTGATTTTGCTGATCCGCATGGTACACATAAAGTATGTTTTGACATTTTGTTTGAAGCATTAAATAGATTGAGCAAAACAGATGAGTGGACCAAAGATTGCTGGTTGTGGTTATACCGAGGAGCATGGCATGAATATCCAATTCATGAAATCCAAATGGCTGTTCCTTTATCTCCACAAGAAGTTTATCGCAAGCGTTTGGCTATCTTTAAGCATCAGTCTCAGAAAGACTTACCTGTATTCCCAGGTGATGATCCACGTGAATTCTGGGTACGTGCAGAAGATCGTACGAGCGAAACAGCAGCTTTATATGATCAATTAGGTTTAGCGAACTATGAGGCTATTGAAGCCTTCGTAAGATGGAAATTTGATTAACACGTTAGTTCGTATATGCGAGACTATCTATAAACAAAAATCCCTGCTTTAAGATCGAAGCAGGGATTTTTTTTATAAAGGCCTCATTATTAGTTCAAAAGTACGCTATAAGTATAATAGGGCACTTTGTAAACTAGTAGCTGATTACATCGCCTGATCGTCCTTTGGCATCATATACTTTAAATACGTATTTCTTTCCAGGCTGGAATGATATCGGGCCATTCACTATTTTGGATTTTTGTGTTGGCATACTGCCGTTGTCGCTATAATAGACTTTAAAACCCGGGTAATCGGTATTGATAAGGAGTTGGTTGCCCTCTTTCTTAATTCCAATTTTTGGAAGTCGATAAGTATAGCCTCCATTTATCCTATCCAGTTTTCTCAATTCATCCTCGCCCAGCTTTTTGATAAAGGCAGTATACGATTTGCGATACGTAGCTTCGTCAAAAGAATTCCCTTTTTCCCAGGCTTGTTCTGGGGCCCAGGCGCGATCGGCGATGGCGATTAAACGTGGAAATATCATTTCTTCGAGACGCTGGTCAGTAGAGATCTTTTCTGACCATAAAGCACCTTTGATCCCGAGGAGATTTTTCTTCCCTTCCGCTGTAAGCTGTTCTTTATCGGTGTATGCCTCTGGTCTAAAATCTTTTCCTGTGTCATCCTTTCTTAAGTTGATGAAGAAATTTTCAGGGGAGAAGGAATAAGTTCTATTCAGATTGACAGTGCCTACCCAACTATGTCCCGGATCTGCAAAGTCACGATCCCATGACATATCCAGGTAATTATTTGCTGCACTCGTATAAACAACTTTGTAGCCAGCATTGGCCAATCGATAGGCGAGGTCTTCCTGTCCTTGTCCGGGCAGATTGTTCCATACATTTAAATGGATGCCTGATTTTCCCAGATCCGCATTTACAACCATGCCATTGCCTTTGTTGCGCATGCCCATCTCTTCCCATCCCGACATCGTCAGTCCTTTTTCTTGAACCAGGGCATTAATCTTGGAAATATACAGCGGCCATACGTCGAGTACATTGGCGATATTATTTTCCTTCATAAAAGCCAATATTTTTGGCGATTTTTCCCAAACACCACTCGGCGTTTCGTCACCTCCCAAATCGATAATTTTCAATGGAACCCCAGCTTGATCGTGTATGGCTTTGATTTCATCGATCACCTTGCTTAGAAAATGATACGTTGATGGTAGCGCGGGATTCATAACATTATCATTCCAGTTTTGTGCAGAGTTGTAAACGGATTTGTCTTCTGCATCATCCAGTAAATATTCTTCTGCCTTTTGCTTATCGCCAAGTTTTGAATAATGCGCAAAACGTGCACGCATAGCTTTGATCGCTGCACGAGCATGGCCAGGTGTTTCTACCTCTGGGATCACATCGATATGTCGTTCCTGAGCGTATTTTAAAATTTCGATATAGTCATTCACACTGTAGAATTGGTGCGGCTTGGTCGTCGCTCCAGATCCATAAGCGGGCTGTATTGCTTTACCATCGTCAAAATTGGCCGAACGGTTGGCTCCGACAGCGGTTAGTTCAGGGAGGGATGGAATTTCCAGGCGCCACCCTTCGTCGTCAATGAAGTGGAAATGGAACTTATTCAACTTGTAAGCAGCCATGAGATCCAATATTCTTAAAACCTCGGCCTTACTATGAAAATTACGGGCGGCATCCAGCATAAATCCGCGGTATCCATAGCGTGGGGAATCTTCAATATTGCTGTGCGGTAATGCAATGGATTTTGTAGTTTTATTCCACTGACTATGATTAATCAATGATTTTAATGATTGAATGGCATAGAAAGCACCAGCTTTATCTGAAGCTTCTATTTTTACACCATCAGCAGTAATTGATAATCGATAGGATTCGGGTTTTAAGGTGTTAACTTTTACGATTTCAATACCGCGCTGCGGGCTAGTTGAAGCCGTTAGCTTAATACTTGAATATGTTGAAAAGAAATCTGTCAGGAATCTCGCTTCGCTAGCAAATTCATTAGCTACAAAAAGTTTTGTACCTGTCGACACATTAAACTTTTCGTTGATGTTGACACTAATGTGGCTTGGTAAGGGGATGATACTTTGTGCGGTGACACCTTCTACGAGCTTGTTTTGGTCGTATTTATATGCGAAGTAGTCTGTTTTTTCAGCTTCCGATTGAGGAGCAGTTTTAACAGCAGAATAATCTGAAATATTGGTGGCCAGCCCAGTATGGTTATTTTTTAGGTATAGACCAATGGGTCCATCGGTGTAATTGACTAGCCCTGTTGTTATAAAATCGATGTGTACACTATCCTGAGCAGGCAATACAAAATTATTTTTCTTAAAGCTAACCTGAAAAAGATCGCCGTTTCGGTGGTCTATTGCGAAACGTTTGTCGACCTTTTCAGGATCAATAGATCGGATAAAATTAAACCAAAGGCTCCAGTCATTGAGTTGAACAGCACTTGTTCCATTGTTTTTTAAGATAATGGTGGATACCGGATTTTTACGGATATGCTGTCCTTCCTGAACCCTCCAGGTGATTTGCAGCTGATCGGCGATTGCTCCAGTTTTTTGGGCATAGGCATCCTGACTTAATAAGGCCAAGCCCAGTCCAGCATAGAGTAGCGGTTTTTTAATTTTTTTAAAATTAGTCATGTTGGTTACTTTTTCAATGACTTTAAATATAGCTATTCTAGCGAGTTTTATAATCTATTTCAAAAAAAATGAATAAAAAAAATAGAATAATTTTGGCAGATTTACAAATATTTCTATATTTGCACACCGAAACAGAAAACGGCCCGTTCGTCTAGGGGTTAGGACGCAAGATTTTCATTCTTGAAACAGGGGTTCGATTCCCCTACGGGCTACAGATCTAAAAGTCAACACATAGAAAAGCCTGCAAATTAAATGTTTGCAGGCTTTTTTGTTTTTCAGTATCTACAAAACCTATATGAACTCCCAATAAAAAAGTGAGTCATTCAGTGAGTCATTTCCTCTCATATACTGACTCACTGAAAATGGTTTAACTAGTTAAAAATCAACATATTTAAAAATAGAACAACTTGATCCGTTTTAGTTACAAGGCTACATTTGTTTCACTTAAATGATGTTGTCATGAGTACAAATTATTCCTTGCTCTTCTACTTGAAGAAACCAAAAAATTATGTTAGTGGCCCCAAGCCAATCTACATGCGGATTACAGTCGATGGTATCCCAAAAGAAGTGTCTACAGGACGGGAGTGTGATCCCTCCAAATGGAATTCCAAAGCCAATCGGGCAAAGGGTACCACCGAGACTGTCAAAACCCTCAATAGTTATCTTGATACACTTGTGAGTAAAGTAAGTACGATCCATAGCACTATGATAGCGACAGGAGAAGAAGTTACAGCAGAGTCCCTTAAACTTAGATTTCAGGGAAAAGATGTCAAACGCAAAAACTTCTTGGATGTATTCAAGGAGCACAACGAACAGATGGAAGCACTTTTAGGTAATGGATTTAAGCCCAATACGCTAAAAGGATATAAAACCTCGCTTTCACATGTTAGTGGGTATCTTGAAGAAAAATACAGGACGCAGGATATCGACACAAGAAAGCTTGACCATGGTTTTGTAAGCGGATACGAATTCTTTTTGCGCAACGATGGGGTGTTCAGCTGTATCGGTGGCGAAATACATGAAACACCTGCGCAAGATCATCAAAATCTGTATTGCGCACAGATGGATCACCGATGATCCGTTTGCCTTCTACAAGATCAAGGCAAAGGCCAAAGAGAAGGAGTTTCTAACAGATGCGGAACTCAGGATGATAGAGGAAAAGTTGTTCAAGATACCAAGGCTTGGTCATGTACGTGATATCTTTGTCTTTTGTTGCTACACAGGACTTTCCTATGCAGATGTGAAGAAGCTAAAATGGACCGATATTGCCGAGGGTGTGGACGGAAAACTCTGGATCTTCATCAGCCGGGAAAAGACCGAAACATCATCAAATATTCCACTAATTCCTAAAGCAAGCTATATCCTTAATTATCATATTGATCTTATTTCAAAATCAATCTAAGGCCCAAACAGTAGATGAAATTGTCAAAAAACACTTAGAAGTAATCGGGGGAGAATCGAATTTAGCAAAATTGGAAAGCGTAGAACTCGACCAAACTCTTTTGACAAATAATATGGAGTTTTCTCAGAAAATTGTTTTGATAAACAACAGTGCATATTAGATGCAAACTAAGTATCCGGGAAAGACCATGCCTATTGCCATTAAAAATAATAGCGGCTGGCAGATTAACCCTTATATTGAAAATAAAGAAGCTGCTGTACTAAAAAAAAATGAGATAGAACCTTACTTATATCAAACCGACTTAGCTGGACCACTTTATCAATATAAAGCAAAAGGAAATGAAATCAGTTTGATTGGGAAGGAAAAAGTTGAAGGTGATGAATGTTATGTTCTGTATGTTAAATATAAAAACGGCTATGGTGTAAAGATATACATGTCTGCCAAAAATTATCAAATTAAAAGAATTAGAGATAAATTCAGAGAAGTGAATTATTCAGATTACCAGAAGTATGGGGGTATCCTACTTCCAAATGCCACTGAAATAAAAACAGGCAATGTAACTATGCTGTTTAGTTTTACGAAGGTAAAAATTAATCCAAAAATTAATATGAATATTTTTAACTTTCCAAAAAAGTAAAGAACATTTTTTCATATATGATTAAAGCCTTAAACTTATTTAAGGCTTTAATCATTAATAGACCGAAAGAAAATTTTTTTAAGTTATGTAATAAAACCTCTGATTTAGCATCTAAACCTAAAATGGATAAAAAAGAGATTATAACCGGATTGATTAATGATTTCAAAAACAGGATTTATGCTACCTGTTTAAATTATGTGGGAAATCATGATGATGCAAAGGACATTTTTCAGGAAATTTGCATTATTATCTGGGAAAAATTTGATTCGTTTAAACAGATATCTTCTGTTGGCACTTGGATTTATCGTATTACGGTGAATACATGTTTGCTTTATATCAGAAAGCAGAAAAAATTGAAATCTCATTATGCGAATATTTTGCAAGAATTGGATGCAGAAATAGTTGCAGAAGATATTTCTGTAATTAAAGAACAGCAATTGGAGTTTATATACGATCAAATTAATATGCTCGAAGATTTTGATAGGCTTTTAATCATTTTACATTTGGAAGGTATGAAATACGAAGAAATCGGGAAAATAACCGGAATTACTGTAAGTAATGTAGGCGTAAGATTAAATCGAATAAAATCAAGAATAAAAATTAACAAAACTAGAAATGAGAAACACCAAAAATTTTGATTTTTTTAAATCAGATTTAGAAAAAATCAACCGGAAACACAAAGTAAATCTATGGATTATTATTCCTTTTATGAGCGTCATCATTATTTGTATATTAGTTATTTTAACCAAATTCGATGACAGTTTTTCTATTGGAAGCTCATCAACTGTATTGGGTATATGCCTGATATTTTTAGGCTCAATATTTTTAATTGGTTATAATTACTACAGTATAAAGGCTGTAGATATGAAATCTCAAGTAAATGAAGCGACGTTCGACTACCTAAAGAATATATATAAACAGATTAAGTCAAAAAAGATGCTTCTTTTAATTACATCATTGGGCTTTTGCATATTCTTATCCTCAGGAATTCACGTTATGGTTTTTAAGTTCTTTAGTGATAGGGTAGTCATAGGAATATTAGGCCTTTATTATGGGGTATTTGCCGCGCTTTACGGATATTTCTTTAAAGTTGTAAATAAGAAAATTGATCACGAATATGGCCCTATAATAAAAAAAATTAAAGCAACATTATTGTAATTATTTTAGTTTTTAATTGTTATACCTTCGGAGAAGGATGCATTTTAAAATCAGAGGGAAAGTTTTTGTACAGTTATATAACAGTGAGATTTTCTCTTAATCTCCTAGTTCGCTAAACTCAAATATTATCTCAGTTATTCGCACTGGAAGATGTCACCGATAGACTGACAGGGATAAAGGATGCCGATCATTTAACCATGGATGAGCAGTATGGATACTTTTTTTTACAGTGTGGGTAGCAAAATTTACCAATATGACATGGACACCAAACAAGTAAAGATGGTGAAGGATTATGGCAGCAGAAAAGTCTCTATGTTGAAAACCAACCGGACGATGTCGCGTATCACCGCGACCAATGAAGCGCGCTATACGTCACCGAGGTATGCGGTGATCGTGGGTACCTACGATGAAGCGTTTCCAGATGACAGCGGTACATTGGACTTTTTACGTATTCCGGGTTTAATGAGCCCCATTTCTACCTATTATTCATTCGATGGCCTAGGCAAGGTGATTGATATCACTTATAGTGAAACTCAGTAATAGTAAAGTATCTTAACATGACGTCATATCTAAAGCGTGACGTCGCCTTTAATTTAATTTTTACACAGTGATAACATCATACTAAATAAAAATTGGTGGTTTCTATTAATAAGTGTACTGCTTTTCCCCACAGTATTATTTGCCAAAGTGGATAGTATTCTTGTCTATGGGCATATGAAGACCTTTACTTTATTCTGGCAAGAGTGCTGTTAAGCGAACCGTAAAAATTACACGTATTTAGCCCTGTTGGTAATTAAAATGTAACATATTAATTTTACTTTTAATATTCCAAATAATAAAATCTTATGAAGGCACATACGTACGAAACACAATCGACGATTACACCAGAAAAGGCGTTGGATTTCCTGAAGGAGGGAAACCAGCGATTTGTTAATAACCTAAAAGCAAACCGCGATCTTCTCGAACAGGTGAATGCTACACGCGAAGGGCAATGGCCATTTGCTGTCGTGCTGAGCTGCATCGATAGCCGCACATCAGCAGAACTTATATTTGATCAGGGATTGGGCGATATCTTCAGTATTCGCATTGCAGGAAATTTTGTCAATCAGGATATTTTAGGTTCGATGGAATTTGGTTGCAATGTAGCGGGATCAAAACTTGTTGTTGTGCTTGGTCATACCAAATGCGGGGCATTAAAAGGAGGGTTGGACGCTGCGCAGATTGAAGGAATGGGGATGGACAATCTAAACCATTTAATTAATCATTTTGATCCGATCATTAACGAAGTGATAGACGAGGGAGAAGAGCGTTCATCAAAGAATAATGAGCTGCTTGAAAAGCTTAATCAGCAGAACATCAAACATGCGATTAGAGACATCCGTAGACAAAGTTCAACTCTCCGTAAACTTGAAGAAGAGGGTAAAATTAAAATAGTCGGAGCCAACTATGATGTTGAAACCGGTAGTGTAAGTTGGTTGTATTAGTGTGCCTATCGGCTTCGATGATACAGAAAAAGGGAACGCCGTATCTAACGAATGAAAAGTTAGATGCGGCGCCACTTTAATTGAAATTGAACTATCTTCTACCAGAATTCTTACAATCGTGCATCTACTAATTTTCGATCAAGTATTCCTTTGATATCAAATACAACAGAATTTTCCTTTTTCAGTTTGCTGAGATCTAAGTGTAAAAATTCTCTATGACCTACGGCCAGTATTACAGCATCATAGTCACCAATTTCTGGAAGAGTTGATAACAATTCAATATTGAAATGTGATTTTACGTCCTCCACATTGACCCACGGATCGTAGGCATCTACCTTTAACCCGAACTCCTGAAGGTCGTGGATCATGTCAATAACCTTACTGTTTCGTATATCAGGACAATTTTCTTTGAATGTAATACCTAATACCAGCGCTTTGGCTCCATCAAATTTGATGTTTTTCTGAATCATCAGCTTCACAACTTTTGAAGCAATGAATGAAGCGATCTGATCATTGACCTCCCTTCCAGATAATATAACGTGAGGATGATAACCAAGTTGTGTCGCTTTTTGAGCAAGATAATAGGGATCTACCGATATACAGTGCCCACCGACTAGTCCGGGCTTGAATCGGAGAAAATTATATTTTGTGCCCGCAGCATCCAATACATCCTGTGTATCTATACCTACACGATCAAAGATCAATGCAAGCTCATTCATAAATGAAATATTTACATCGCGCTGTGCATTTTCGATTACCTTGGCAGCTTCTGCTACTTTAATTGAGGGAGCTAAGTGGGTTCCGGCCTCGATAATTTTTTTATATAGTCCATCCACTGCTAACCCCGCTTCGGGTGTACTTCCTGAAGTTACTTTTACCACTTTCTGAAGCGAGTTAACTTTATCGCCCGGATTAATCCTTTCAGGAGAATAACCAACATAAAAGTCTTGATTGAATGTTAATCCCGAATATTTCTCCAAAACCGGTATACATTCCTCTTCTGTACAGCCGGGATAGACTGTCGATTCATAAATAACAAGATCGCCAGGATTTAACAATTCGCCAATCATTTTTGATGCTCCGATTACTGGTGATAGATCGGGTGAATTATAGCGGTCTATGGGAGTTGGGACTGTAACGATATAGACATTCGCATCTGAAATATCTGCAGTAAGACTACTCGCATCATAACCCTTACTTTGATTTGATGTAACATACAAATCTCTAACACGAGCTAGTTCTTTCTTATCAGTCTCAAGGGTACGGTCAACCCCCTGTTTAAGCTCTTCAATACGTGTTTTATTGATATCAAATCCAATCACCGGGAAAAAATCGGAAAATGCTATTGCCAATGGCAACCCAACATATCCTTGGCCGATGACGGCAATTTTTTTTACCTGAAAATCTCTCATATATAGCTGTAAATATACGTTCTTTGCATTAATTTTATCCCCTTGTCAACCAACCTCTACGTCCCGCCGTTGCTATCGCATATGGTGTAATCCAAAATAAACTGAAAGCATAGAATATACTGTAGCTATAAGCCCAGAAAGCTTCTTTGGCGTTTGCATTTTTAGAGGCAAAGAAATATGCCTGAATACTCGAGAATATTAAAATACCAACCAATGTTGAACTCAAGAACATCAATGGATAATGAAATACCGTCCAAAGCATAAGCAATAGCAATGGATAAGATAACAATACTTTTTTCCATTGCATTAGCAATAAAATGCGCGCTCCCCATTTAGGACCTTGACGGAAATTCTTAAATGCAAATTTACTCATGGCGATATTCTCACGTACATTACTTCTTTCCCAACGAATAAACATTTTATATAAATTTTTGTAACGTACAGGTGTGTCCGTATAAACATATGCATTGGATTGAAATAAGACATGATATCCTTGTTTCAAAATCATATTTGTCATCGCACGATCTTCACCGATATCAGACGGCTGCCCCATGAAAGTCTGGTTTATCCAATCTTCTAAACAATTCATGACAGCTTCTTTGCGGTACCCCGAAAGTGCTCCTGGTGTACACATGACGGTACCCAACATACTTTGTGCTGAACGTACAAATTCAAAGCTAAATACGAAGCTAACGTTAAGCATGCGAGGGATTATCGCTTTTTTAGTGTTTAATACACGTACATTTCCAGCTACCGCACCACACTCTTTATTGGTTACAAAAGGGCTTGCCATGTTGCGTATCGTGTCCTTCTTCACAATAGAGTCACTGTCAACTGTAATAAAGATCTCACCGGTCCCTAATTTAAAACCACGGTATAGGGCATGTCTTTTACCCATGTTCTTAGGCTGTTTATAGATGTCTACGCGGTCACCAAGTTCTGTTTTGGCACGTTGTATCCACTCAAAAGTGTTATCCTTACTACCGTCGTCAATGGCGATAATTTGCAATTTTTTTTCTGGATAATCGCTGTTTGCCAAGCTATGTAAAGTATCGTATACCAGTTGTCCTTCATTATACGCTGGCACAATGATAGTACATGTAGGCAGTTCTTCGTCAGATACCGATGCAATTGGCTTATATTTCCGATGGAGTACAATCAGAAAAATTAAAAAACTGATAGCAATAACGGCAAGTAATATACCTAATCCGATCACAAATGTACCGCCGATACTATCTAAACGTTGGAAACGTAACGCATCAAAGTCGGGTTGAAGCATGTATACGCCAAATACCGACGCAAATAAAATGAAAAATGTTGCTCCAACGATACCATACTCTTTAGGACCAAAGTTACTTTCTTCCTCTTTGCGAACTTTATTTTCAGATCGCTTTTCTGCTGCATTTACATCATATACAGCAGGCTGCCATTGCGTGGTCATCTGCTTGGATACGATCGAGTTTTCTTTCATGTAATTCATAACCGTTCTATTTTAGATACACATTCGTTTTTTCAATCTTTAATTTGATATCGCTTCTGATATCTTTTGTAATGAAAATATTACGATTCCATAAACGCAAAACACATGCCTTTATTTCATGCCAAAAACACGATGCAATCCATGATTGTAACGTTATTGATACAAAAAGATTATGTGTAAGACATTGGTTTTCAGTTGTTTGATTTTGAATTGTAAAGGGAATTACTTAAAATGTGACTTCATTCTAATGGATGGATTTTTAAGATTTTTTAACATTTGCTATCTTTTTGTTAAACGAAATTGACAGTTTTTGTCACTAACTGTGTAGCAAAACGGCCACCATTATAATGGAAAGGATAAGGCAAAAAAAAAGACGCTCGCTAATGCGGGCGTCTTTCGGATCATCAATTTTCTATTTTTTTACCCGCCAAATTCCATGAGATAATTTTTCAGGAAATCATTGAGATCACCGTCTAACACTGCTTGTGTATTGGATGTTTCGTAATTTGTGCGTAAATCTTTAATTAATTTATACGGATGTAAAACATAGTTTCGAATTTGGGAACCCCATTCGATTTTCTTCTTATTCCCTTCAATAGCAGCTGTAGCTTCCTGGCGTTTACGCATTTCAATTTCATATAGCTGTGATTTCAATAGACGCATCGCATTTTCCTTATTTTGTAATTGCGATCTGGATTCCTGATTCTTAATAATAATGCCCGTAGGCTTGTGGTGTAATCGAACTGCGGTTTCCACTTTATTTACGTTCTGCCCACCTGCACCACCAGAACGGAAAGTATCCCATTCAATTTCAGAATCTTTCACATCGATCTCAATATTATCATCGATCAAGGGATAGACATAGACTGATGCAAAAGAGGTATGGCGTTTTGCGTTGGAATCAAATGGGGAAATCCGGACGAGCCTATGTACACCGTTTTCTCCCTTGAGGTAGCCGTAAGCAAAATCGCCGGATATCTGAAGAGTAACACTCTTGATGCCGGCTACATCACCTTCCTGAGAATCTTGCTCGGTTACTTTATAACCGT
Organism: Sphingobacterium zeae; assembly: GCF_030818895.1. Lineage (NCBI taxonomy): Bacteria > Pseudomonadati > Bacteroidota > Sphingobacteriia > Sphingobacteriales > Sphingobacteriaceae > Sphingobacterium > Sphingobacterium zeae. Next base: position 247,280 of record NZ_JAUTBA010000001.1, on the reverse strand, counting down.
TTTTCTCACCCCACATAATATACATCCGCATCAGCATAGCAGCCCAGTCGCAGCTTTCAGTACCGCCTGCGCCGGCAGTAATCTGTAAGATTGCATCCAGCTGATCTTCTTCAGCACTAAGCATATTTTTAAATTCGAGCTCCTCGACTTTTTCTAAAGCGAGTTGATATTGGTCGTTCACTTCCTTTTCGCTTGCATCGCCCGATTGGTAGAATTCATACATGACATAGGCGTCTTCAACCGCCGCTGCGACTTCGTCGAAGTTGTCTGTCCATACCTTTTGGTTTTTTATGGCCAGAAGTATTTTCTCTGCCGCTTTGGAATCATCCCAAAAGCTTGCTTCCAGCGTAATCGCTTGATCTCTTTCTATTTCTTCTTTGCGCGCATCGATGTCAAAGATGCCTCCTCAGGGAAGTCACACGATCCCTCAAGTCTTGAATTTGTTCTTTTGTCATATCCGCTAAAGTATAAATTTTAATTAATAAATTCATGCCCCTATCAAGAACTTAACGTTGAATATCCGTTGGTAAATAGGGATATGTGACCTTTTTTTTTTAGTTTTGGTATTGTCAGCAGAATAAGCCTTCATTTGAGAAGCTACAATCCGTGTATTATAGCGATCCAGAAGGCTCTTATTGATGTTTAAAACAAATATTTTAGTAAAAACAGATGTTTCCAAAAATTAACTTTACACAGACGCAAGCCTTTAAGGATCTTACCCAGCATTTTGGATCTTTATTTGGGCCATATAGTAATGATTTAAAAGAGCTACGCCAACTTTTTGCAGAAGATCCTGCACGCTTCGATAGATTTTCAATAGCATTTGAAGACATTCTTTTAGATTATTCCAAAAATAGCATTACAGAAGAGACGAGAGCACTCTTGGTGCGGCTGGCTGAGGAATGCGGTCTTGCTGAGGCAATAGAGGCGATGTTTTCGGGCGAGCGTATTAATGTCACCGAGAATAGACCAGTTTTACACACGGCCTTGCGGAACCAGTCTGATCAACCCATTTACGTGGATGGTCAAGATGTGATGCCTGATGTTAAACGTGTATTGGCGCAGATGAGAGCTTTCACAGAAAACATCCTATCTGGTCAGTGGAAAGGATATACTGGCAAGGAGATAACCGATGTGGTCAATATCGGGATTGGCGGTTCAGATCTTGGTCCTGTAATGGTAACAGAGGCACTTAAGGCTTATAAAACACGTTTAAATGTACATTTTGTTTCCAATGTGGACGGTACACATATTGCTGAAACTTTGAAAGCTGTTGATCCTGAAACCACGTTGTTTCTGATTGCTTCAAAGACGTTCACCACACAGGAAACGATGGCCAATGCCCATACAGCCAAAGACTGGTTTTTGGCAAGTGGCGCTCTTGAACAAGACGTCGCTAAGCATTTTGCGGCATTGAGCACCAATACACAAGCAGTACAAAGCTTTGGAATAGATACCCAAAATATGTTTGAATTTTGGGACTGGGTTGGCGGACGTTATTCGCTTTGGTCAGCAATAGGTCTTTCTATCAGTCTGGCAATAGGTTTTGATCGTTTTGAGGAGCTACTAAAAGGTGCCTACGATGCCGATGTTCATTTCAAAGAAACTTCTTTTGAATCCAATATTCCGGTCATATTGGCGTTGCTCGGTGTGTGGTACAATAATTTTTTCCAAGCAGAAAGTCATGCAATTCTTCCGTACGATCAATACCTACACCGTTTTGCTGCCTATTTCCAACAAGGGGATATGGAAAGTAATGGAAAATATATCGATAGGAATGGCGAACAAGTTCAATATCAAACCGGACCGATTATCTGGGGTGAGCCCGGTACAAACGGACAGCATGCGTTCTATCAATTAATTCATCAGGGGACCAAGTTGATACCATGCGATTTTATTGCGCCTGCGAATAGTCTTAATCCTATTGGAAATCATCATCAATTGTTGCTGTCCAATTTTTTTGCGCAGACCGAGGCGCTAATGAATGGTAAAACAGCGGAAGAAGTGGTTGCCGAACTCAAGAAAGCAGGGAAATCAGATCAAGATATAGAAGCACTTAAAGCTTATAAAGTTTTTTCTGGTAATCGCCCGACGAATTCCATCTTATTGAAAAAAATGACCCCCCGTACTTTGGGAAGACTTATTGCATTTTATGAACATAAGATCTTTGTGCAAGGCGTCATCTGGAACATCTATAGTTTCGATCAATGGGGCGTTGAACTAGGTAAACAGTTGGCCAATCAAATCCTTCCGGAATTAAGTGATGACAACACGGTTTCAAGCCATGATTCTTCTACCAATGGATTGATCAATGCGTATAAGGCTTGGCGGGACTAAAATTTCTTACTCGATCTGAAATAGATCATGGATGAAACATAGGAAGCGGGGCTGTTCAACTTTTGGACAGCCCCCTTTTTTTTAATTATGGCTGTATCTCACTAAAGTATTTTTCAACGATCTAATTTCTATAGATATTACGATCTAATTTCTTGGATAACTTCATTTTCATACTTCTTTATGCTGTATTCTTATAGCATTCAAAATCGCCAAGAGTGCGACTCCCACATCCGCTATGACAGCTTCCCAAAGTGTTGCAACACCACCGGCACCAAGGATCAAAACAATGACCTTTACGCCCATTGCCAAGATTACATTCTGCCAGACGATATTGCGGGTTATTTTTCCGATTTTTATAGCAGATAAGATCTTGTTTGGCTCATCGTTCTGGATGACAATATCAGCTGTTTCTATCGTCGCATCAGCGCCGAGTCCACCCATTGCGATGCCTACCTGTGCTAATGCAACTACTGGAGCATCATTCACACCATCACCGGCAAAGGCAACATGGCGTCCTTGATCGAGCAGTTGCTGTACATGGCTAACCTTATCCTCGGGGAGGAGGTCTCCATAGGCCTCGTTCAGTCCCAGCTCTTTGGCTACCTCGTTTACTACCGCTGTTTTATCGCCAGATAACATGACCGTATAAAGACCTTCCGCACGCATCGCCTGAATAACGGCCTTCGATCCTGGTTTAATCCGGTCTGCAACAGTTATATAACCGGCATATTTGCCGTCGATGGCAAGCATCACAATGGAATATACCATTTTCCTCAAATCATCCGGGTAGCTAATGTTATATTTGTCCAATAACTTGCTGTTGCCTGCTAGTGTTTGCTTTCCATTCACCGTAGCACAAAGTCCATGGCCTGCAATTTCCTGAATATTTTCCGTTTTTAGGGCTGTGTTGCCTGGATTATAACTGGCTATCGCCTTCGCAATGGGATGTGTGGAATGTACCTCTATCGCTTTTGCATAATCCAATAATTCTTGGGGATCTCCATTGACTGCAACAACCTCCGTTACTTCAAATACCCCCGCTGTGAGTGTCCCTGTTTTATCCATTACTACAGTATCAACTGCGGTAATGGCATCGAGGAAGTTGCCTCCCTTAAATAATATTCCGTTTCGCGAGGCTAAGCCTATGCCTCCAAAATACCCCAATGGGATAGAAACAACCAGCGCACAGGGGCAGCTAATCACCAAGAAGACCAAACTGCGATAGAACCAGTCCTTAAAACTATAGTCTTGCACAAAGCATAGGGGCACAATAAGTACCAATAGCGCAAGACCAAAGATTATTGGGACATATACTTTGGCAAATTTGGCAATAAACAACTGCGTTTTGGATTTACGCGCTGTAGCATCTTGTACCATTTCGAGGATTTTGCTCAACTTGCTATCCTCAAATTTGTTGGAGACCTCGATTTCTACAACCGTTTCCAAATTAATCATCCCCGCAAAAACCGTTTCACCCCTATATTTTGTATCAGGTTTACTCTCTCCCGTCAAAGCGGCGGTATTAAATGCGGCTTTTTCTGTATTTAACTTACCATCGAGCGCCACTTTTTCACCCGCTTTTACCAGGATGATTTCGCCAGTTGTGACAGTCTTTGGGTTTACCTGTTGCTGTTGGCCATTTCGTAATACAGTAACGGTATCGGGACGGATATCCAAGAGTGATTTGATCGATTTCTTGGCATTGTCTACGGCGGTGTCCTGAAACCATTCTCCGATTTGGTAGAATACCATTACCGCAACCCCCTCTTCAAATTCTCCAATAGCGAATGCCCCTAAGGTCGCCACAGTCATCAAAAAGAATTCATTAAAAATATCCCCCCTTTTTGCCTTACGGAAAGCCATCAGGATAACAGGTATTCCCGCAAGCAGGTAAGCGATGCTATTTAAGGCTAAACTGATGCCAGGTGGAAGAGTGATCTTGAAAGCATATTTCAATAGAAGTAAAGTAAGCAGGATGACAAGAGCGATGAGCAATTTGCTCTGGGCAATCCACCAAGGCTGCTCCTTCGTGGTAAGAGCGTGCTCGTGTGTGGCATTGCTATGCTCATGGTTGTGTTCACACATATATCAGCGTTTTCTTTTTAAAAAATTAAATTTAACGATTTCTGCCGTAAATAGCGAGAGGATTGCAGATAGGGATGTGATGTTAATAGGCTGAGGCTGGGTTTAAGAAATAAAAAAGGCGTTCGTATCAATTGATTCGAACACCTTCAACTACGTAATATAATGTATTTTAATCTTTTGACATACTGCCAACAATCATTTCTAATAGGGCAACGACGATGGCAAATAGTGCCGCAGTCCAGAATCCGTCAACATCAAATTTCGAACCGAGTAGCCAATCTGAAAGCAGAACCATCAGTACAGTAATAATAAAGGATACCAAGCCCAGTGTCAGCCAATTTAAGGGGAACGTAAATAACCGTAGAATCGATCCCACAGTTGCATTGACGAATCCAATAACAAGTCCGGTAACTATGGCCCAGCCAAATCCAGCAACATGAGCGCCGGGGACGAGCCAGCAGGCAACTGCCACGACCAACCCGGTAAGTAAAAGACTAATAATAAATTTCATAATATGTGCTAATTTTTGTAAATAGTTAAAAAAGAAATAATATGATTATAATGTTGCAAACCCAATGCCAAACTTTATTTATCGAATGAATTCTGGGTATTGCGAAGAAAAGGCTTTTTTATGGGGTAGCGGCTGAATCGGATAATCATTTTTTTATTGGTAACTAACTGTAGTTTTATATTGAATATATGCGAGCATAGTAAATATTTCTTATCTTTATTTATAAAGAATTTATACAGAGCTTCACTTGCTCATAAAAATAATAAACCCATGAAGAAAATTATGATGTCATTCCTAATGTTGCTGATTACGGTAACATTATTTGCGCAAACAGATCCCATCATCGGAAAATGGGAAAATCCAAGTGGCGAAGGCCGTGTTGAAATTTACAAAAAAGGCGATAAGTTTTTTGGTAAACTGTATTGGCTGAAATTTCCTAACAACGAAGCGGGTCAGCCAAAGAAAGATATAAAAAATCCAGATAAAGCATTACAGGGTAGAAACGTACAAGGCCTGGAGATCTTGACCAATTTTGAAAAAGATGGAAGTACCTACGTCGACGGAAAGATTTACGATCCCAAATCAGGCAAAACATATAGCTGTAAGATGACGCTTAAGGGAGATAAGCTTGATATCAGGGGCTATATGGGGGTGAGCCTGCTCGGTCGTACAGAGACATGGAAAAGAATTCATTAAGAACTGTAATAGCCGCTAAATCGGCATAATCCGCTAGCATGCACAGCTGCGGTCTCAGTCAAAAAGGCAATTTATTCCATGGCAGTAAATTGCCTTTTTGGTTTTGTGCGGGAATTACAGTATTTTCATCCCTACAAATCCTAAATATTAGCTTTATGGCCGTAAAAATGTCTTATGTTGAGAATGTCAAGCTTGCACTACAATCTATTGTAGGGAATAAGCTGCGCACATTTCTGACAGCACTGATTATTGCCATAGGAATGATGGCCCTTATAGGGGTGTTGACCTCGATCGATGCCATGAAGAATTCGCTGACAGATTCCTTTTCATCGATGGGGTCAAACTCTTTTAACATTCGCAACCGGGGGCTCAATGTTCGCATCGGAAATGAGGGGACGCGCTCCAAAGTCTTCGCTAATATAACCTATGCACAGTCCGCTCGATTTAAACAAGATTTTCACTTTAACGCGTTGACATCAGTCAGTGCCAATGTGAGCTGGAATACGACTGCAAAATTTCAATCCAAAAAAACAAATCCCAATATCGGCCTGATAGGCACCGATGAAAATTATCTACAGACATCAGGCTATGTTATCAGCGAAGGCCGTAATTTTTCCACTAGAGAGGTAGAAACAGGTAGTGGTGTTATTATCATCGGCAGTGAAGTTAGTAAAATGCTTTTCAATGAAATCATCGATCCGGTGGGGCAGTTTATTACCGTTAACAACATCCGTTATTTGGTTATCGGCGTATTAAAAAGTAAAGGTTCCTCTGCGGGGATGGGGGGAGATAGGGCATGTTTTATTCCGCTGATCAAGGCAAGGTCAGTGATGCAGGGTGCCGAACCCTCCTATGTGATCACGGTTTCTTCCAACGATCCTATGCGATTGGAAGCGGCTATTGGCGAAGCTACTATCGTGTTTAGAAATATCCGTGGATTGGCGTCCAGGCAAACCAATGATTTTGAAATCACCAAGTCCGATGCGGTTGCCCAGATGCTGATGCAAAACATGGCAATGGTCACTTTAGGAGCTGTAGTGATTGCCTTTATCACCCTTGTGGGCGCTTCAATCGGATTGATGAATATTATGCTTGTTTCGGTCACTGAGCGGACACGCGAGATCGGCATACGCAAGGCAATCGGTGCAACACCGAGTGTTATCCGTAAACAATTTTTGATGGAAGCAATTGTGATTTGCATGATAGGTGGTGTTGCCGGAATTTTTATCGGTATTCTGATCGGTAATATCCTGGCCCTGCAGCTCGGTACATCTTTTATTATACCGTGGGGAGCGATTATTATGGGCTTTGCGGTATGTGGACTAGTCGGTATGCTGTCGGGTTATTACCCCGCTTCAAAAGCATCTAAACTGGATCCAGTCGATGCGCTACGATACGAATAACCTTTCCCTCTGCTTTCAGTAATTTAATTGCCTTTAAGAAAGATAAGACTTGTTGTTACACGATGGCTTTTACGCGTATTCGTGTTTTTTTTATTGGAGCGCAGAGATGGGGCAAGAGCGTATTTTATGCAATCGGTTTAATATGACCAAATCATTGATTTGGGATAAATTCTCTGTGAATAATGTCCATCTGGGAAGGTAACACAAGTTATTCCAATGAAAAAACTGTAATATTGTACAAAAAAATTAAAATCGAATTATGTACACAACATTACAACCAGTTTTAGCAAAGGAATTGGAAGCAATCAAAGAAGCGGGATTGTATAAACAAGAGCGCGTGATCGTTACCCCTCAAGGAGCAGACATCAAAGTGAGTACAGGACAGGAAGTTGTCAATTTTTGTGCTAACAATTATTTGGGTCTGTCTTCGCACCCCAAAGTAATCGAAGCAGCTAAGAAAGCGATTGATACACATGGTTATGGAATGTCTTCCGTACGTTTCATCTGTGGAACCCAAGATGTGCATAAAGAATTAGAAGCAAAAATTTCAAAGTTCCTCGGAACAGAAGATACTATTTTATATGCGGCAGCATTCGACGCGAATGGTGGTGTATTCGAACCCTTATTTGGTGCTGAAGATGCCATCATTTCTGACGAATTGAATCACGCCTCTATCATTGACGGTGTTCGTTTGTGTAAAGCACAACGTTTCCGTTATAAAAATGCAGATATGGCTGATTTGGAAGCACAATTGCAGGCTGCATCTGGTGCTAGACATAAAATCATTGTTACAGATGGCGCGTTTTCGATGGATGGATCTGTAGCTCCATTGGATCAGATCTGTGATCTTGCGGATAAATACCAGGCGCTAGTGATGATCGATGAATCGCACTGTACTGGATTTATCGGTGCAACGGGACGTGGTACACACGAGCTTTTCAATGTTATCGATCGTGTAGATATTATTACGGGCACTTTGGGCAAAGCCTTAGGCGGTGCTTCTGGTGGTTTCACTTCCGGTAAAAAAGAAATCATCGATTTGTTACGTCAGCGTTCACGTCCATACCTATTTTCGAATACCTTGGCACCAGCAATTGCAGGAGCTTCTGTAGCGGTTTTAGATATGCTGAGTGAGACAACTGCATTGCGCGATAAATTGGAGTCAAATACAACTTATTTCCGTGAAAAAATGACAGCTGCTGGATTTGATATCAAACCAGGTTTCCACCCAATCGTGCCTGTAATGCTTTATGACGCGAAATTAGCGCAAGAATTCGCATCCAAGATGTTGGACGAGGGAATTTATGTGATTGGTTTCTACTATCCTGTTGTACCTCAGGGAAAAGCCCGTATCCGTGTGCAGATTTCGGCAGGACACGAAGTTGCTCACCTGGATAAAGCAATCGCCGCCTTTACCAAAGTAGGTAAAGAATTAGGTGTAATTAAATAAAATACACATAGTTATAAATTTTATGGTGCAAAATGTTTATCTTTGCACCCTAAAATTTTATAAAAATATTCTTGCTCAATGCAAAACATTAGAAACATTGCGATCATCGCTCACGTCGACCACGGTAAAACTACGCTTGTAGACAAAATTTTATATTTTACCAATCAATTCAGAGAAAATGAAAATGCTGGTGAATTAATCCTAGACAATAATGATTTAGAGCGTGAGCGCGGGATCACTATTGTATCTAAGAACGTATCAGTAACATATAAAGGTGTTAAAATCAACATCATCGATACCCCAGGTCACGCCGATTTCGGTGGTGAAGTAGAGCGTGTATTGAAGATGGCTGATGGAGTAGTGCTATTGGTCGATGCTTTCGAAGGACCAATGCCTCAAACACGTTTCGTTACAGGTAAAGCTTTGGGATTAGGTATCAAACCTATCGTCGTTGTCAATAAAGTCGATAAAGAAAACTGTCGTCCTGAAGAAGTATACGAACATGTTTTTGACCTATTCTTCAACTTAGGTGCTACTGAAGAGCAATTGGACTTCCCAGTATTGTACGGTTCTTCAAAACAAGGATGGATGTCTACAGATTGGAAAAATCGTACTGAAGACTTCACGGACTTGTTGGAAGCCATCATCAAATATATCCCTGCACCAGAAGTCTCTGAAGGTACTTTGCAAATGCAGGTAACATCATTGGATTATTCGACGTTCGTAGGACGTATCGCTATCGGTCGTGTTGCGCGTGGTACGATCAAGGAAAACCAACCGGTTTCTTTGGTGAAACGCGATGGAAAAGTTGTGAAATCACGTGTAAAAGAACTACAGGTATTTGAAGGCCTTGGCCGCATCAAAGTGCCTGAAGTAAGTGCCGGTGATATCTGTGCCGTAGTTGGTATCGAAGGTTTCGATATCGGTGATACCATTGCAGATTTTGAAAATCCAGAGCAATTGGAAGTTATCAGCATTGATGAACCAACAATGAACATGTTGTTTACCATAAATAACTCTCCTTTCTTCGGTAAAGAAGGTAAATTGGTAACATCACGTAACATCTACGATCGTTTACAAAAAGAGTTGGAGAAAAACTTAGCACTACGTGTCGTTCCTACAGAGTCTCCAGATGCTTGGTTGGTATACGGACGTGGTATCCTTCACTTGTCGGTATTGATCGAAACAATGCGTCGTGAAGGTTATGAATTGCAAGTAGGCCAGCCACAAGTTATCATCAAAGAAATTGATGGTCAAAAATGTGAGCCAATCGAAGAACTTGTTGTTGACGTTCCTTCTGATGTGTCAGGAAAAGTAATTGAGTTGGTGACCCAACGTAAAGGTGAGTTGTTGATTATGGAAGCTAGAGGAGATATGCAACATCTTGAGTTCTCTATCCCTTCTCGCGGTATCATCGGTTTACGTAACAACGTGTTGACAGCAACAGCTGGTGAAGCTGTTATGGCACACCGTTTGAAAGGTTACGAGCCTTGGAAAGGTACAATTCCTGGTCGTTTGGCTGGTGTATTGATCTCTTTGGATACAGGTTCAACAACAGCATACTCCATAGATAAGTTACAAGACCGTGGTCGTTTCTTCGTAGATCCAGGTGTGGATGTATATGAAGGACAAATCCTAGGTGAACACATCCGTGACAATGATTTAACGATCAACGTTACCAAAGGAAAACAGTTGACAAATATGCGTGCTTCTGGTTCTGACGACAACGTACGTATTGCACCAGCAATCAAATTCTCCTTGGAAGAATGTATGGAGTATATTCAAGCTGACGAGTATATTGAGGTGACACCGCAATCAATGCGTCTGCGTAAAATCTATTTGACTGAAAACGAGCGTAAAGTAAACGCGAAGAAATTTCAATAGTCCATAGCGAAAAGCGATAACAGAAAAGCCCCCGAACATTGTTCGAGGGCTTTTTTATTGCATTGTGATTTGTTTTAGTCAGTATATCGCTGTAGCGGTTTACTTTTTTGTTCTTACCTCTGCTGCACGGTAGGTGTCACCATCCGTTGTGTAGATTTTGAACTGCACATCATAAGCTTCCGGTACATAAACCACAATCGGCATTCTGCCATTGTAACGTACAGTCTCCGGTTGTGCCGAAACAAAAAGGTTTCTTTTTTCTTTGTCTGGACAAGCCATCATGGTGCTGGCAACATTGCCATTTGTTTTGAATACATAATAGTCATAACCCCAGCCTTGAAGATCCTTTTTCTCCAACGTGCCCGATAGGTTAAAGGAGTTACATCCATCTACTTCCATCCATTTCCCTACCGAAAATTCTATTTTTTTGTTTTTATCACTTTCCGAATAGGGAACTTCAATCACCATTTTTTTATACCCTTTTTCGGGGCTCGGAAAAATGCTTAAGTCTATTTTGTCGATAACCATTTGCGCTTTACTAATAGTTGTTGAGGATACTAATGTAATTACTAATAGCATCATTACTTGAAATACATTTTTTTTCATATCACTGTTATTTGATTTTTAAAGACATATTTGCTATTCATCTGTTTTGTGTTTTTCAATCAATAATATCAAATATGCCTTAATTAATTCGTTGTTTAAACGCTGTGTCTACAAAAAATGCTACATTTTTATAGAAGATTAACACCTATAGGACTATATTGTTTTCGAAAGGATTAATTGTAAAACGAAAAATAAAAAAAAATAATTGTTTGGGAAACTAAATGAAATATTATGTTTTGCATTATAAGCAGATTTTAAAATTAGTGATTTGCCAGGATGAACCCTTTTGGTAAACTTTAGCCTAGTTTAGAACGGCAGCTCTTTTTTTGAAATTCAGGTGATAGAAAACCGAATAGCTTTTTAATTCGCAGGAATATAATCAGCCAAGAATACGTAACTTTGTGTGAGATAAGGATTATTATGAGTAAACAGGTGGAGCACACTCCAAAAGAATATATTCAGATAAAGGGTGCAAGAGTTAATAACTTAAAGAATATTGACGTTGATATCCCAAAAAATAAATTAGTTGTTATCACTGGAATGTCGGGCTCAGGAAAATCATCCTTAGCTTTTGATACGCTCTACGCCGAAGGACAACGACGTTATGTCGAGAGTCTTTCTTCGTACGCAAGACAGTTTATGGGACGGATGAATAAACCGGAGGTGGATTACATCAAAGGTATTGCTCCTGCGATTGCGATAGAACAACGCGTCATTACGTCCAACCCTCGTTCGACGGTGGGGACATCCACTGAGATCTATGATTATTTGAAATTGTTGTATGCCCGGATCGGCAAGACAATTTCTCCTGTATCAGGCCGCGAGGTGACCAAAGACAGTGTGAGTTCAGTGGTGGATTTTGCGTTGAATTTAGAAGAGGGGACAACGGTGACACTTCTTGCTCCGCTTATACCTTCCCATGGGCGTAAACTTAAGGAAGAACTGTCGCTCCTGTTACAGAAAGGTTTTGTGCGTGTCTTCTATGGTGATAGTATGCAGAAAATCGAAACTATTATCGATGATAAGTCCATCGCCAACAAAGACCTCCAGGATGGTGAAGTACTTATTGTCGTCGACCGGGTTCGCATTGAACAGGACGATGATACTGTCAATCGACTTTCTGACTCGGTCCAAACAGGTTTTTTCGAGGGTAAAGGCGAGCTCTATATGGAGGAAAATGGTAAGCGACATCATTTCTCCCATAAATTTGAACTTGATGGAATAACCTTTGAAGAACCTACACCAAATTTCTTCAGTTTCAATAATCCTTATGGTGCCTGTCGCCGATGTGAAGGTTACGGGAAGATCATTGGTATTGATCCCGATCTTGTTATTCCAGACAAGAGCCGATCGGTTTACGATGGCGCGATTGCACCCTGGCGAGGAGAGAAAATGGGCGAGTGGCTACAGAAACTTGTTAAAAGTTCACTGAAATTTGATTTCCCGATACATCGTGCATACATGGACCTGACGACCGCGCAGAAAGAGCTGCTGTGGACGGGAAATCAATATTTTGAAGGCCTTACCCAGTTCTTCGAAGAACTTGAAGCCCAAACCTATAAAATTCAATACCGTGTGATGTTATCGCGCTACCGTGGGAAAACAGATTGCCCGGATTGCCGCGGTACCCGATTGCGAAAAGATGCTACCTATGTGAAAGTTGGGGGCAAGTCTATCACCGATATCGTATTGATGCCACTTGAAGAAGCCTTGGAGTTTTTTAAAACTTTACCGCTGGTCGGTAATGAGTTGGTCATTGCCAAAAGACTTCTTGCTGAAATTAATAACAGGTTGCAATTTTTGTGCGATGTTGGATTAAGTTATCTGACGCTGAACCGGCTGTCGAATACCCTTTCAGGCGGTGAGTCGCAGCGGATCAACCTGGCTACTTCATTAGGGAGTTCGCTCGTAGGTTCTATCTATGTGTTGGACGAACCCAGTATCGGGCTCCATCCACGTGATACACAGCGCCTGATTTCTGTGCTGAAATCTCTCCGCGATGTTGGCAATACGGTTGTAGTGGTTGAGCATGAGCAGGAAATGATGGAAGCTGCCGATTACCTGATCGATATCGGACCGGAAGCGGGAATCAATGGCGGCGATATGGTCTTTGCGGGTACATATCAGCAGATTCTGAAAGACACAAAAAGTCTTACGGGTCAATACCTCAGCGGCAAAAGCCAGATTGAAGCGCCCCAAAAATGCCGTCCATGGTCCAATAGCGTAACCATTAAAGGGGCACATGAGAATAACCTCCAAGGGATTGATGTACAATTCCCATTGAATACCTTTACTGTGGTAACGGGTGTTTCGGGATCAGGTAAGACTTCGTTGGTCAAACGTATCCTTTACCCAGCACTGCAGAAGTCGATCGGCAATTACTCCGGCGAGCAGACCGGCGTCTATGATGCGATTGAGGGGGATATTACCCAGGTTGAACAAGTTGAAATGGTCGATCAAAATCCGATCGGTCGTTCTTCGCGATCCAACCCTGTGACTTACGTGAAAGCCTGGGATGAAATCAGGGCCTTATATGCCAATCAGGCGCCAGCCAAAGCTGCTGGATTGAAACCTGCTGCATTTTCATTTAATGTTGAAGGTGGACGTTGTGATGTTTGTCAGGGCGAAGGTGAAGTTAAAATTGAAATGCAATTTATGGCCGATATCGTTTTACCATGTGAGGCCTGCGGAGGGAAACGATTTAAACAATTTGTGCTTGATGTACATTACAAGAACAAGTCTGTCGCAGATGTTCTCGAGCTGAGTGTTGATGAAGCGATTGTATTCTTTGAAGACCAGCCTAAAATATTGGCTAAATTGCAGCCTTTACAGGACGTTGGATTAGGCTACGTTAAGCTCGGGCAATCGTCAAGTACATTGTCTGGCGGTGAAGCACAGCGGATTAAACTGGCCTCTTTCCTCATTAAGGGTAATAACAGCAAGAAAACACTTTTTATCTTTGATGAGCCAACAACAGGCTTACACTTTCAGGATATTAAAAAGTTATTGAAATCATTTGATGCACTGATTGCCCTAGGCAACAGTATATTGGTGATCGAGCACAATATGGATATGATCAAATCGGCAGATTGGGTGATCGATATTGGTCCTGAGGGTGGAAATAAAGGCGGAAAGCTAGTCTTTGCGGGTCTTCCGGAAGAACTTATCCATTGTAAAGATTCTTATACAGGTCAATTTTTAAAAGCATATTTAAAAGATTAAACCCTACTTTAGCGAAGTGAAGTAATCGATATCAGGAGACCTGGGCTGCCAATATGTTACGATTTATTGTTCCTTTTTTAAGGTCTGATGGAATACTTTACACTAAATAAAAAACTAATATTTTAATACTTAATACAATTATGATTAAAAGATTTTTTTTAAGTGTCGTCCTTGGAATAGCAGCGCTTTCGTCCATGGCGCAGCAACCGGAAAGACCAAAATTGGTTGTCGGCCTGATGGTGGACCAAATGCGTTGGGATTATTTATATCGTTTTGCGGATCGATATGGAAATGATGGTTTCAAACGACTTTTGAAAGAAGGATTTTCCTGTGAAAATACATTGATTAACTATATTCCGACATACACAGCCATTGGGCACAGTTCGGTGTATACAGGCTCAGTTCCCTCCATACATGGTATTGCAGGTAATGACTGGATCGAAGAACAGACGGGTAAGAATATGTACTGTACGCAGGACGATAATGTTGTTGGTGTAGGGACTACCGCCAAGGAAGGGCAGCAGTCTCCACGTAATTTGCTTGCGTCGACTGTAACGGATCAATTGAAACTCGCTTCTAACTTTAAATCCAAAGTGATCGGTATCGCGATTAAAGACCGTGGTGGTATTCTGCCTGCGGGGCATTTCGCTGATGCGGCGTATTGGTTCGAAGCAAAATCAGGTGATTGGATCACCTCTAATTTCTACATGGATAAACTGCCAAAATGGGTCGTAGACTTCAACAAGAAAAAATTGGCTGAAAAATACCTGAAAGGCGACTGGAAGCCCATGTATGATATTAGTACCTATGCTGCCAACAGCATTGCAGATGATAATATTTACGAAGGTAAATACCCTGGCGAAGAAAAACCGACTTTGCCGCGCGCAACTTCTAAGCTGATGAAAGACGAAGGCTATGAGCTGATCAAAACCACACCAATGGGAAATCAGTTTACCTTGGACCTGGCAATGGAAGCAATCAAAAATGAACAGATGGGAAATAACCCGACTAAAAATACCGACTTCCTTTGTGTGAGCCTTTCAGCAACAGACTACGTCGGACACCGTTACTCATTGACAGCGGTGGAGATTGAAGATATCTATCTGCAGCTTGATAAACAACTTGCCGATTTCTTCAACTACCTGGATAAGACCGTGGGTAAGGGAAACTATACCTTCTTCCTGACTGCAGATCATGGCGCTTCCTATAACTCTCGGTTTTTTATGGATATGAAAGGAAATGGAGGTTATTTCTATTCCCGTCAGATTATCACAGGTCTTAACAAGACGCTTAAAGATAAATTTGGACAAGAGAAGCTTGTAAAAAGCATGATGAATTATCAGGTTCATTTAAACAATCAGTTGATCGATTCTTTACAGTTGGATCGCGATAAAATAAAAGAGACCATCATTCGTGAACTTCGTCATACCGAAGGCGTGGCCTATGTTGCTGATATGGAGAAGGGTGAAAGCCTGATGATTCCAGCGCCTATTCGGGAAAAAATGATCAATGGTTATAACTTTAAGCGCAGTGGTGCTATCCAGATTGTTTGCGAACCACAGTGGTACGATGGTACGCCTCGCTCGACCGGTACGACCCATGGTACCTGGTCTGCCTACGATTCCCATATTCCTTTGGTATTTATGGGTTGGGGCATCAAGCCCGGAGTTTCCAATACAGAGGTACATATTGTGGATATTGCACCTACAATTGCGGCACTTTTGCACATTACCGAACCAAATGGCAGTATTGGAAAACCCATCACGGCGGTATTGGGGCAATAAGAAAATGCAGTAGATACGTTTCCAGTATAGCGAAGTGAACCCCCGTTTGGGTGTTTACAGCTGTTCTACGCATGAAATGGTGCGGGTTTTATTCTATTGAATAAAAAACGTAAATTTGCGATTCAACAGGGGGTTAATAAAGTATGCTTTCCAAAAAAACAAAATATGCAATAAAGGCACTGATGGTGCTTGGTCGTAACTACGGTAATGAGCCTATGCAAATCGTAAAGATTGCGCAGGAAGAGAATATTCCCAAGAAATTTTTGGAACAGATTCTGCTCGAAATGCGAAATGCCGGAATTCTCTATAGCAAGAAAGGTGCTGGGGGCGGGTATAGTCTCAACAAGGCGCCAGAGGACGTTTTCTTATCGCAGGTTATGCGCTTGATCGATGGACCTATCGCGTTGCTACCCTGTGTGAGTTTAAATTTCTACCGCTCCTGCGAGGAGTGTACCCAAGAGCATGCCTGTGGCATACGTGATACGTTCGTTGAGGTAAGAAATGCCATGTTGCAGATATTGAATGATACAAGTATTGCCCATTTAATCAATAAGGAAAAAGAATTGAATTTAAATATAGAATAAAGAAAATAAAATATTTTTTTCATTTTGAATGGAGGCCTGATAAATAAGTCAGGCCTCTTTTTTTGTTATTATATTTTTGGAATACAGCATTTTAATCTAATGAATTTTTCATGATTGAATGCCTTTTTAATTATATAATTATTTAACATTATTTTACGAATTTTCCGTAGCATTAGCAGTATATTTACCTGACAATATATAAACGTTAATTTATGAAACTAACCTATTCCCTAGTTTTGTTTCTTTTGCTAGCTATTTTAAGTTCGAAATCCTATGCACAACATAAGCTTTCGGGTTCGGTTGTGGATGGCAAGGATCTTGCAAAACTGCATCAGGCTTCAATCGCACTGCTCAACCCCAAAGATTCGGTCTTGGTTACCTTTGGTCGGACAAAAGAAAATGGAACGTTCCAACTCGCAAATCTGGATACAGGAACTTATAAGATGGTGGTTTCCTATCCCCAATATGCAGATTTGGTAAGGGATATCCAAGTTACTGCCGGAGACGTAGACATTGGATTGGTGAAACTATCCAAAGCAGCCTTACTGTTGGAGGAGGTGCAGGTGAATGGCAAAATTCCGGTGGTTATTAAAGGGGACACCATCGAATACGATGCCGGTAGTTTCAAAGTTGATAAGGATGCCAAAGTTGAGGACCTGTTAAAAGTATTGCCCGGCATTACGATGGATGGATCTGGCAAGATTACCGCTCAGGGCAAAGAAGTGAAAAAAGTACTGCTCGATGGGGAGGAATTCTTCGGTGATGACCCCACGTTAATTACTAGGAATATTCGGTCAGATATGGTCAGTAAAGTGCAGGTTTATGAAAAGAAATCAGACCTCGCCGTTCGAACGGGCGTGGATGATGGCGAGCGTACGCAGACCATTGATATCAAACTCAAAGAAGATAAGAAGAAGGGACTATTTGGGCAAGCCGTTGCCGGAGCGGGTACGGATCACTATTACGGCGGTAAAGTGATGTTCAATAAGTTTAAAGGTTCGCAAAAAATTGCCGCGTATGGCATTCTTGCCAATGACGGCATGGTTGGACTGGGCTTTGAAGATAGCCAAAAATATGGTGTCGGTGGAAGCAGCAATGTGCAGGTGATGGAAGGCGGAGGTATTATGATTACCTCGGGTGGCGACGGTTCTGATGGCGACTGGGACGGTACGTATTCCGGTGGAGGAGTACCTCGAGCGATCAATATGGGTGCTAGCTATTCCGATAAAACCAAAGATGATAAGCACAAGGTCAATGTCAACTTTAAGCGTAATCAGATCCGTGTTGGCAACACCAGTACCTACAATGCGCAAAACAATCTGCCTGAGCGGGCGCAGGTAGACAATAACGTGACGCGGTCGCAGAACGAAAGTAAATCCAATACTGCTAATTTGAGGTATGATTTGAAGTTGGATTCGATGTCCGATTTGACCGTTAATATGGGATTTATGAAGTCTAGCCGTGATAATTTCTCTGGTTCTGAAGCTGATCAACGTACACTGGATGGAGTCTTGATCACAAAGACGACATCAAAAAATGATTTGAATGCTGATCAGGATCGATTTAATGTCAATGCGATGTTAACACGCCGCTTCAGAAAAGAGCGCCGTTCTGTCACTTTTAATATGAATGCAAATACGGATCAGAATCGTTCAAAAATCCAATATTTCTCTGAAAACATCTTTCAAAGTTCAGGTGATACCACCCTGATTGATCAATTTAAAAATGATAAGCTGGCCAACAATACCTACGGCGCCTCAGTAACTTATTCGGAGCCCTTGTCAAAACGGCTGACTGCCGCCGTTGGATATGCATTCAACAGCAGTAAATCGGAAACGCTGAATCAGTCTTTTGATAAAGATCCCGTTACAGGTGAATATACTGTGCTAGATCAGAATCTATTAAATGATTTCGATTACACCAGCTTGAAAAGTGCAGTGAATACTTCGCTGAATTACAAATCTAGTACGTTGACTGTCAATGTAAGCAATAGGGTGGATTTTGAGGATGTGAAGAGGACGTATAATAATCTGAATACAACATTACAGCGCAATCAAACGTCAGTTAATCCAGTTTTCTCGGTGAATTATAAAATCTCTAAAAGTAAAAATATCAATTTCCGTTACAGTGGACATACCAGTCAACCTTCTTTGACACAGATAGAACCCCTAAAGCAAAATGCACAGCCGCTTATTGAATATCTGGATAATCCAAACCTAAAAGCCGGTTTTGACAATTCGTATTCAATTGATTACAATAACTATAAGCAGTTGAAAGATCAGAGCATCTATTTTTATGTAAATGCAGATCAAGGTAAAAATAGCATCAACAATAGTGTGCGGTACGATTTGGATAGAGGTACACAGCAGATTTCCTATGTCAATATTGACAAGGACAATTGGCGGATGTATGGCGGTAGTGGATACAGTTTTGTATTACAAAAAAAATGGGGGTTGAAAATGAATCTAGGGATGCAGGTGCAGTACAATAGCCAATTTAGTTACCTATCATCGTATACCGAAGAGCCAAAGCTCAATAGAAATCAAACGTGGAGTGTTTCACCGAATATCGGTTTTAGTCGCTATAAGGCGAATAAGATGGATTTCTATATTTCCATCAGGCCAGGTGTTCAGCAAATGAATTCCTATTTGCAGCCCGAGTTAAATCGTTCCACTTTTACGTTGAGGACCTACTCCGAGCTCACGTATTACTTCCCAAAAGATTTCAAAATCTCTTTAACGACCAATCAAAATTATCAGGCTGCTACGAAAACATTACAGTCGATTAACATTGTCAATATGAATGGTTATGTTTCCAAAAAACTATTGAAAGATAAATCGTTGGAAGTGCAGGTGTTCGTCAATGATATTTTAAATAAAAATAATGGCGTGTACCGATATCAAAATGGAACGTCATTTATTCAGACGAGCAACGACGTATTGCGCCGTTATGGCATGCTAAAAGTAATCTATAATTTTACATCAATGAACCGCCCATGATAGCAATATCCAATTTTTTGTCCAAAGTTAAGGTGAATATTAATTCTGATAAGCTCCATCTGACCAATGGAAAAAATATTTTGTTTACAGATGAAAGGAGATACCAAATGAGTAAATATACGAAGTTGATGATTTGGGTTTTGTTGCTGTGCATGAGCACAGCCCAGGCGCAGCATGCCTATTTTCCGAGCAGCGGAATAGTGACCTATGAACGGAAGTTTCATGTGCAGAACTTCTTGAAGCGTAATTACCTCAACAATCCAGATTTAGATACCTGGGACAAGTTAACGGTCGACAATGCCGTCAAAAATGGTCCTACAGAGGTGGTGACACATCATATGTTGAAATTTTACGATCATGAAACCCTCTTTGAGACTATTCAGGAAGACTATCCTCCGAGTTACCGCAATGTCACACGATACCAGTCCATCCTTGCAGATTCAAAAACTTATATCAATTTTCAACAGCAGGAGTTTCTCAAATTGCTTCCATTTGGTGATGATCAACTTTTACTTAAAGATTCATTGCCTGCTGTAAAATGGAAGTATACCGATGAATATCGAAATATTGCCGGATACGACTGCCGAAGAGTCAATGGAATTGTGCAAGATTCAGTGTATGTCGTTGCTTTTTTTGCAGGACAAATTCCTATTTCCGGAGGTCCGGAACTTATTCATGGGCTACCAGGGCTAATCATGGGGGTGTCCATTCCAAGTATGAATGTCAATATGTTTGCAACCAAGGTGGAGATCACGAATGCTCCGGTCTCAAATGTGCTCACCAAAAAGAAAAAAGTGGTGGCCGAATCTCGAGCAGAGATCCTAGAAAAGCTAAAAGATACCGTTTATGATTATTTGGATGAAAAGGATTTTAAGAAACGTATGCAGAGCATATTCTTTTAATCAGCCAACTATGCTAAAGGAAAAAAGATAGGCTACTACCAGAAAAGCGGTGGCCTCGAAGTACCTATCAAAAATAGCCTATAAAAAAGCCTGTGCAGACGAACAGGCTTTTATTATCATGGTATGACGTTTGGTATTAACGCACCGTACTCCCTACTTTAATTGTTGTATCTGGTTTGACGAAATCCAGTCTTCCATCGGCATCTTCTGCCATAAGGATCATTCCCTGCGACATAATCCCTTTTATTTCCCGGGGTTCAAGGTTGACCAATATGGACACCTGACGCCCTACAATTTCTTCAGGGCTAAAGAATTCTGCAATACCCGAAACTACCGTCCGTGTATCAATACCCGTATCGATGGTCAATTTCAATAATTTCTTTGTTTTGGCAACTTTTTCAGCTGCTGTAATGGTTCCGACACGGATATCCATTTTAACAAAATCGTCGAAGCTGATATTTTCTTTTGCAGGAGCAACCTTGGCATTGTCGGCTATGTTTTTGGCTTTTGCTGCTGTAAGTTTATCGAGCTGAAAGTCGACCTGTTCATCTGTTACCTTTTCAAATAACAATTGTACTTCACCCAATTGATGGCCCACTTCAATCAACGCATCTGAACCCGCGTCATTCCAGTTTCCTTGAGGAAAATTGAGCATTTCAAATAATTTGGTTGCTGTTTTAGGCAAAAACGGCTGCGCAAGGACAGCGAGGTTTGCAACGATCTGTGCCGCGACGTTTAATATTGTTTTAACCCGTTCTTCATCCGTTTTGATGATTTTCCATGGTTCCTCATCCGCAAGATATTTATTGCCAAGGCGGGCAACATTCATAAATGCTACCAAAGCTTCGCGGAAACGGAATTGTTCCAAAGAAGATGTAATGGCAACCGGAAATGATTTTAATTCATCCAATACCGCTTGGTCTACTGTAGACAAAGCAGATCCCTTCAATACCTGACCATCGAAATATTTGTGAGAGAGTACCATTACTCTGTTTACAAAGTTGCCCAAAATAGCTACCAGCTCATTGTTTATGCGTGCCTGAAAATCCTTCCAGGTAAACTCAGCATCGGAGGTTTCCGGTAATATCGACGTTAATACATAACGCAATTCATCCTGTTTGTCAGGGAATTCCTGTAGATATTCATGTAGCCAAACCGCATGGTTCCTAGACGTAGACAGCTTATCGCCCTCCAGGTTAAGGAATTCGTTGGCTGGAATATTTTCAGGCAAAATGTAATCGCCGTGAGCATGAAGAATAGCGGGGAAAATAATACAGTGGAAGACAATATTATCTTTTCCGATAAAATGAATCAACGTAGAATCATCGGCAGGGTTATCATGCGTTTTCCAATAGTCCTCCCAGTTTTTGCCGTGGTCTAATGCCCACTGTTTGGTTGCTGAGATGTAACCGATAGGCGCATCCAACCAGACATAAAGTTTTTTACCCTGTGCTTCTTCCAGCGGTACATCCACACCCCAGTCCAGATCACGGGTCATTGAACGCGGTTGTAAACCCGATTTAAGCCAAGACTGGCATTGCCCAAACACGTTGGATTTAAGGATATTTTTCTTTCCTTCGATCAGCCATTTTTCAAGCCATGGCTGGTATTTATCCAAAGGGAGGTACCAGTGCTTTGTTTCTTTCAATACCGGTGTCTTTCCGCTCAATGTCGAAATCGGATTGATCAGATCTGTCGGGCTCAGGGATGTTCCACATTTTTCGCATTGGTCACCATAGGCACCTTCGGACTTACAATTTGGGCAAGTACCTGTAATATAGCGGTCGGCCAAAAACTGGTGGTACTCCTCATCGTTAATACTGTTCGGAAAATTTCTCGACAAATTCACCTTTGTTGTAAAGGTTCAAGAAGAAATCCTGCGATAACTGGTGATGTATGGGCTCCGATGTGCGGTGGTATATATCGAAGGAAATGCCAAACTCTTCAAAGCTCTCTTTAATTTGTTGATTGTATTTATCAATGATTTGTTGTGGGGTAATGCCCTCTTTTTTTGCACGGATGGTAATCGCCGCACCATGCTCATCTGAACCACATACATAAACGACATCTTTTTGATTCAGACGCAAATAGCGGACAAAGATATCCCCAGGGATGTATGCTCCAGCAAGGTGTCCAATATGTAAAGGACCATTGGCATACGGTAATGCCGATGTGATGGTATAACGTTTTTTATCTAGAATACTCAATGCTTGAAAGATATTAAAGTGTGTACTTGTTTTCTTTGGCAAACTTAGATAAATTGCTGTTTATATGCAATATAAATGCGTATCATATCAAACAATCGCAAAAATATTATTCCAAATAGCGGTAGAAAACTCAGATAAATTTACGTTTATTTGTAGGGATAAGCACATCGTTTTCCCATAATTTTTTTATTGGAGACTAGACTTTGTGCTTCCGGTTGTTTGATCATTAGCGATAAAAAGATGTCCAAAATACCTGATTTTCTGAAAGTAGGCGATAAAGTTGCGATCGTCTGTCCTGCGAGTTTTATCCGTGGATCTATTGATGTAGGCCTAAAAACATTGGAGGGCTGGGGATTGGAGGTTGTGGTCGGAGAGACTGTCAGCACATCGTACCACCAGTTTGCCGGACAAGACAGTTTACGAGCAGCTGATCTGCAGTGGGCACTGGACGATCCATCGATTAAGGCGGTATTCGCCGCACGTGGCGGCTATGGTTGTGTTCGAATTGTCGATGAAATCGATTTTTCGAACTTCGAAAAACACCCCAAATGGCTGGTGGGTTTTAGCGATATTACCGTATTGCACAGTCATATTCAACGGAATTTTAAAGTAGCCACAATACATGGACAGATGCCCAAGTCTTTTGAGACGGGCACAGAGGCCTCTTTGGAGACCTTGAAAAATGCATTGTTTGGTCATAATATGGACTTTGCCTACGAGCAAACCTTATTTCCCAACCGTGCAGGCAAGGGGGAGGGAAAACTGGTGGGTGGAAATCTGGCTATCTTACTTTCTGTACTGGCGTCCGATTCGGATGTCAATTACAAGAATAAAATTTTATTTATAGAGGATGTAGGGGAAGCCTATTACTCCATAGACAGAATGCTATGGGCATTGAAGCGTGCGGGAAAATTAAAAAAATTGAGCGGTCTTATTGTCGGCGGTTTCTCTGCCATGAAGGACAACGACCCCGCTTTTGGCCAAAGTGTGGAAGAAATTGTGTGGGATAAAGTTAAAGAATATGATTTTCCGGTAGCGTTTGCCTATCCGGCAGGTCATATTGATGACAATCATGCCCTCGTACTAGGCCGAAAAGTGGAATTGAAAACCACGGCTAATGCTGTTCAGCTAACTTACTTGTAGGTATAGCTGAACAGCATTTAGCTGCAACGCCTATTCTGATTAGCCGGAATGTACCGGAATGACCATCATTGCCGCCTGACTCTTCCAAGCCATCTTCTGGGCTAAACTGGTGTTGAAAATTCGGCTTAACAAGCCCTTGTCGCGGTGGAAAGTAACCATCATATCGATATTATTTTCGTTAATGTATTGGTTAATCCCAAGGGCGATGTCTGTATGAAGGATATAACTATACAGGGGATTGTAGGGCGCCAGCAGATCTTTCATGATCGTTATTTCAGCATTTACAGCTTTATTTGCAGGATCTTCTTTGGTGACATGTACCACATATACCTCACTTTTGCGCAATACTTCAGATGCATTGACCAACAGGCGGTTCAATTTTAGTTTTACTTCCTTAAGATTTGAGGCTATCAGCATCTTTTTCGGTACCCTAAGTTCAGCCCGTGCCGGGACCACCAATAAGGGCGTGTGACAATTTTCGATCAGCTTGAGCGTATTGCTTCCGAGTAGTAGTTTCTTTAGGCCACTTTTGCCCGCGGTGCCGACGATGACGAGGTCAATATCCTCCTCTGCACAAGTACGGTTTACGCCGTAGCTTAGTTCATATTCTTCAAGCACAGATTTCCAGGCTATCCCTTCCGGGAAAAGCAGCATGAGCTCCTGTTGCCAGGTATTAAGATCACTTTGTTTCTCCTCAAGAATTTCTGAATTGCTGATAACAACAGGTTCAGTACCTACCGTAGGGATTACTTCGTACGTATGGTACAAGACAACCTTTTCAATGCCCCATAGCGGAGCCAATTGCGCGGCGTATCGAGCAGCGGCGTAGGCATTGTCCGAAAAGTCTGTTAACAAGAGTAGGTTTTTCATCCTTATTAGTTATTTGTTTATCACATAATCCGTCGCAAAGCTATTACCGACTTAGGCCGTATTTCTGTTGCAGTCCACCGTTTTACCGTCGATTATATAGCTATTAAATTACACATAAAGTATTAAAAATACAATAAATTTATTCCTAGCATAGCGCTGCAGGACCTTCAATTTAAATAATTTCATTAATTTAGGGCGAGTGGTTTTGTTCATCAATTAATAATTTAACCGTTTTATATGGCAATTTGGAATTCATTGAGTAAGTATAGGGATACAGGGCTTCTGGTTTTGCGTATTGGATTGGGCGTGATGATGATTATGCACGGTCTGCCCAAGTTGCAGGGTGGCCCAGAGCTTTGGGCCGGCATAGGTAAAGCAATGGGCACGATTGGTATCCATTTTCTGCCTACATTTTGGGGATTTATGGCGGCCGTGACCGAAACCGTTGGAGGGCTATTTTTGTTGTTGGGTCTTTTTTTCAGACCAGCAGCACTATTGCTTGCTTTTACAATGGTTATCGCTGGATTACTGCATCTTTCCAAAGGAGATGGTATCTCTGGCGCATCCCATGCAATTGAGCTCTGTTTTGTATTTTTAGGACTTATTCTTATCGGTCCCGGTAGACACTCCGTTGATAAAAAGTAAACGGTTTTTTCCTTTTCACTTTCATTGCGATGGTTTTATGTGAAAATATACTGTCTTTATGATCTATCCATGGGAATAACCAATAAGTTGGCGGAGCCATTCCAGGCTATCTTTTTTGATATGCTGCTTTTAAACAGGCTAGATAATAGTCCCTGCTTTTTATGGAATGAAAGGATGAGGTCGATGTGTTTCTCTTTTGCATATTCTTCGATACCCATGGCAACATCATCGTGACTAATGTAGTCATAAATCGGATGGTATTTGTCCAGGCGCTCATGAAGATGCTTTAATTCCTGCGCCAGGTCTGCAGCAGATGCCTCTCTTTTCGCAACATTCAAGACATATAATTTTGCTTGAAAGGTTTCCAAAACCTGGTCCAAATTAAATAAATCCAGTTTGCGATCCACCTCTTTCAGATCCGTTGTCGCCAGTACATTTTTGGGGACTGCCGGATCTACCTTATGCGACACGATAAGCATCGGCTTAGGGCATATATCCATTAACGTAATGGCATTGCTTCCTACCAGGATTTTAGCAAAGCCTGTTTGACCTGTAATACCCAATGCGACAAGATCAATAGCTTGGGCACGACATATTTCTTGAACGCCCATCGGTAAATCCACGTCTTCCATTTGATAGGATAATGCTACTTGTGGTGGGAACAATAGTCTAATTTGGTCGAACCAGTCCGCAAGTTCCTTTTCTTTGGCCGCTTTTACTTCCTCATTGACAACAACAATAGGTTCATTGTCGACGACGGTAACACTATTGTACGTGTGATATACAATCACCTTTTGCGTTTTCCATGCTTCTGTACATAGTGCAACTTGCTTTGCTGCTAGAAGAGCATTTTCTGAAAAGTCAGTTAACAGGAGGATATGTCTCATGATATTCTTTTTTATACGTTTAACTTGATAACCTGCTGCGCTATGTCATCCCGATCCTTCGCTTAAGTGGATCTATAGGGTCTCGTATAGCGGCGGTATATTACCAAAACAATCAATCTAGCGATAAGTTACAAATAAAACGTGAATTTAATGTTAAGATCCCTCCACAGTGATGAGTATCATAAAAAACGATGCTGTCCAAACACTGTTTCTACCTCTATCGGGCGTTTACTTCGGTGATCCAGTCCTTTTTCACTCTTAAAAAGCCCTCTTGCGCTCGTTTTCAGTTCTCTAAGACGGTGATTTAATGCTATTCTGCGATTCCCTTCTGCCTGGTGGCACTTTCCGCGTAGCGGACATCCTTCACAACTTTTCGCCTGATAATAAGCGACCTAGAATTCATAACCATTGCTCGAAGTTCGTTTTCCCATGTGGATATTTTCCATTTTTGCCCCCATCGGACAGACGTAGAAATCCTCCATGGTGTTATAGAACAGGTTCTGGACAGAGAATGGATCATTCTTCATCTTTCTTTTCTGTTCCTTATGAAAATAATTGTACTTCACATAAGTTTCGATCTCCTTGTCCTCAAGCATTTCGTAGTTTTCTTCGCTGCCATAACCGGCATCGGCAACAACTTCAATGCTCTGTTTACTGTAAGCTTTCTCAAACCCATCCAGATGAAGTTTTAAAGTAGTGGTTTCAACCGGCTTCTGATGGATGGAAACGTGCGTGATAAACTTCCCCATATCTAGCATCTGCTAGATTGATTTCCACAGTGGATGGTTTTCCATTTCCCTCTTCGGCAAGCTCATTTACACGTTTACATGATTGAAAACTTGGGATGGTCAATAAAGGTATTGTCTATTTTATAGATATTCAGCATACGCGTCTTTGTTTTATTATTTGAGCAATATTTTTAATCGGACAATATATATATATATATATATTTAGGTAACTCTACATTATGTAGTAGCCTAGCTACAGGTATTTTTATATTCTAGTATTTGTTTGTATATGAAATATTTGGGGGATAATTTTGGACTGTTTAAGAACCTCGTTTATATATATCTTAGATTCTATTAAATCCTTTTAACATCATTTATCATGAAAAAGCAATACGTAAAACCAAAAATCGAACTATTTTTAATCGATCTTGAATCGGGTATAGCCGCTGAGTCTGCGACTGTACAGCCTCAAAACTCTAATGGTCAGGTAGTTGAACAATGGACGAAAGATAATGATGATATTAGAAACTTAGACTGGGGAAGTTATAATTAATCAAAAATATCATGAAAGGAATGGATTTAACTATAAATAGATTATTGTTTGGGCTTTGCATGGGTTTAGTTCTTTTGCAATCCTGTACCAAGTCAAACAATGTGCCTGTCGCAGAACAGGAAGGATTGGCAATTGTTACCGTAGGAGTATCGGTAGGGGATCCCGAAGAAGAAACTGTGGTATTGGCATCCAACAGAAAAGTCACAAATAGCAAATTAGCCGAGCAGGTGTCAGAAGTGGCTGTTTCAGAACACATGACATTGGGCGTAACATTAAGAGATCAACAGAACTCCCAATTAGATGCTTCCTTTAAAAGAAGCGATTATGTCGATCCTGCTCTTAACACGCGATCATTGAGGGCAGCTTCTCAGGTGATCACTAAAACGCTTGATACTAATGTAAAATATCGAATTGTTGTTTACGATGCCTCTGGTAATTATTTGCAATCAACTGACTATAGCTACGGATCTAATGCGCCACAGCTCAATTTGGATGCTGGAAAAACTTACACGTTTGTGGTGTATTCTATTAATAGCACTTCTGTCATTCCAAATGTAGACGGTATTTCCAATTTGTCAACCGCTAAATTGAAAGATGTCAATGGCGATCTGATGTACTTTAAAAAAACGATGCAGTTAGCATACGGAAATAACAACTTAGCTGTTATACTGACGCATCAGTTTAGTCAGATTACTACAACAGTGCAGATGGACAATAGTATGACTGGATCTATAGCGGCTTTATCAAATATGGTTGTCAGTCCTGCTAAAAGTTCTGCAACATTTAGCCTAAATGACGGTAGTCTTGTATATGCCTCTACCAATTCGAGCGCGGCAATTACATTTGCAGCGATCTCTTCTGGATCACGTTCAGTGACGGCTTTTCCAACGCTAGTGATCAGTCCGAATACAACTACGGCCAGTCTCACCATAGGTTCCATTACACTTGATGGTGATACGAAGAATAATATTGTTGTCCCAAATATTAAGATTATACCTGGGCACAAATATAATTTAGTATTGAATTTCAAAGCCTGTACGCAAAGCGTAACCTCAGATGCGCTTAATTGGAATTATGAGCGGGCGACTTGGACGGCTAATGGCAACTCATACAGTGGCATTATTAAAGATGGTACGCGCTATGCTAATAATGAGGTAATTACAAATACGTTTAGCGCGCCGCAGGCAAATTACGGTTTTCAATTTGATATTACCGAATTCGACAACGCTTTCAATATGCGCGTAAATGGGCAATATATATTTGGAAGCAGTACGAACGATCAGGTTCAATTTCAGACCAATACTAGTCTTGGAACCGTGCGGAATATTCAGTTTGTAGATGGTACGGAGTATGCTGTAAATGGTATACCTGAAGTTTATGATATGAAGGGTACAAGTAATGCGCCATTACTCCGGATATTGATTAGCCGATATGGGGAGGTAACATTACTGGGAAGTAAAAGTAGTGGAGGGCCTCTGGTTCAGCTAAAATTGAAAAATGGATTATCGTTCAATACCGTTAATTGGAGTGCATCGGGAAATAATAGTGTTGTCATCAGCCAAAAGGTAGACGGAAGAACGGTGATTATTGGCCAAGGAAATGGTCGAAAGCTGATTTCCTGTTCAGGGTCTTAATTGCGAATTTACTTAAGCTGCAAAATTTAGAAGAGGCTTTCCGAAAATGGACTGCCCCCAAAAGTTGGACAAATTTAGTTATTAGATTTTTAGAAATGAGCTCGATATTCTGTCGGGCTCATTCCACATTTAAATTGAGTTTGATCCGCCTTTTTATTGTAGTAGAAGATGTAGTCTTTTATATCGTTTTTTAACTGCTCAGTTGATTCATATTCTTTCATATAGAAGAGCTCTGACTTTAGTGTTCGAAAGAAATTTTCAATCACAGCGTTATGCAGACAATTTCCTTTTCTGGACATACTTTGGGTGATTCCGTTTTCCCTGAGCAATTGTTGATACTTATGCATTTGATATTGCCATCTTTGATCTGAATCTAAAACCAACTCTGAGGATACTTTTGCACAAGGAAGAGATTTTTTCAACATGTCCATTACAACCTTGAAGACCGGTATGTCAGTAAGCTCATAACGGATAATTACCTGATTGAACAGATCAATGATCGGGTTAAGGTAGAGCTTTCCTTCCCTGACTTTGAACTCTGTAACATCAGTAGCCCATTTTTGGGATGGTTTGTCAGCCTTGAATTCCCTATTAAGGATATTGAGAGCCATCTTGCCCAGGTCACCCCTGTAGGATCGGTATTTTTTCACCCTGATCAGGCTCTTCAGCTTCATTTCTCCCATCAGAATAAGCACGACCTTATGGTGGTTAATACCTACTCCATATCGTTTGATCATCAGCACGATACGGCGATAGCTAAAGCGCCCCTTTTGATCATGGTATATTCTGCTGATTAGGTTTCTTACCTGTTCATATTTGTCCGGTTGTCCAGATTTCCCGGAGTAATAATAAAAAGTACTCCTTGCCATTTTAATACAGTTCAACATGGTAACCAGGTCGAATTGATGCCTTAGCTCCATTATGGCTTGCGCCTGTTTTCTTCTTGAGCAAAGGCTTGGAGCTTTTTTAGCAAAGCATTTTCCGCCCGTAAATACTCGTCTACTGCAAAAATTCCTCTTCACGCGTGAGTGGTTTATTCGTTTTCCTGGCCTTTCTCTTGATCTGTTGGTTTGCTTTTTTAGTCATAGGTTGTCTTCCTTTAGCCTGCGGCTCCAATCCTGCCGGACCAAATTCATCCAGTCTTTTTTGCCAGTTGATGATGTGGACATACGAGAAAAGGTCGAAGCGTAAGCGGGCCTCTTTCAAAGATAAACTTTCTTCACGGATTGCGCTAAGGACTGACAACTTAAAAGACGGGCTAAAGATCCTTTTCCCTTTTTTGGGAAGAAGTCCTGCATATCCATGATACTTATATATCCTATGCCTAGTGTCAAGTAATGAATAGGTGATTCCTAATTCTCTACCAAGAGATTTTGCAGAGCGATAATGCTCATCCATCTGTTTAACACAGCTCTGCTTAAATTCAAAACTGTGCTTCTTTTTCTTATTCATAAAAAAATACCCCCAGAAAGTGGTTAACTTTTTGGGGGCAATGCACTTTTTGGACACCCTCTTGCTATTTACGTTACAGTTTTAGTTTTGGGCAAATTACATCGGTTTTTTTGTGCCAAAGTTGATGATATAATCGGTCATCACTTTTGCACTTTCGTCTTTCACGAAATCCAGGTCGATTTTAGGCTGTGATTTGCCTTCTTCCCAAGCTGGTTTCCCCTGCAATTTCAATAAAGCGTTGATGCGGTCTCTATTTTTCTTGAGGTTGTCATCTTTATCTTTCTTGAATTTGTTAAATTCCAATGGAATTTTAACATCCTCATCCTTTTGAGCTTCTTCGATGTCCTCTTTCAGATATTTATATTCCAATGAGTTTTTGATGCGTGCCTCATGCATCGCTTCCAATTTTTTATCGATTGCACTCAGATCAGCTACTTTTTTGAAGTTGCTTGATTGGATTTGATCCCAAGGGAGCGCTGATTTTTCTGAGCTTTCGCCAAATTTCTCTGCAGAAAACTGAGAAGGGAATACAATATCAGGCGTCACACCTTTGTGTTGTGTGCTGCTTCCGTTAACCCGATAAAATTTACCCAATGTAATATTGATCTGTCCATACTGAGGGGCGCCTTCCGGGGTGTCCGGATCTTTTTCGCCCGATGCCTTTAACAGCAATCGGCTGGTTGGGCTGATCACACGTGACATGTCTATTGCCGACTGCACTGTGCCCTTGCCGTAGCTTTGAGATCCTAAAATAATCCCTCTTCCATAATCTTGTATAGCACCAGCAAAGATTTCAGAAGCCGAAGCCGAGAAGCGGTTAATCATGACGCCCAGTGGGCCATCCCAAGAAACACCGGCATTTTTATCTTCTTCAACATCAATGTTATTTTTTGTATCTCTCACTTGTACAACAGGACCCTTGTCGATAAATAAACCTGTCAAATCAATTGCTTCAGGTAAAGAACCACCACCATTAAATCTCAGGTCGATAACCACCGCATCCACTTTCTGTTGTTTCAGTGTGTCCAATATCATCCTAACATCTCTTGTTGTGCTCTTATAATTCGGGTCACGTCTTCTGTAAGCCTCAAAATCCATGTAGAATTTAGGAATGTTGATGATACCCACTTTATACATTTTTCCGTCCGCTCCTTTGACGTTCATGATTTCTTTTTTCGCAGACTCTTCTTCAACGACGATTTTCTCCCGTACAAGGGATACAATGCGTGGATGAGAGTTCATTGGCTGGCCGGCAGGAATAATTTTCAGACGAACGATTGTTCCCTTTGGACCTTTGATTTTTGCTACAGCAGCATCCAGTCTCCAACCAATAATATCTTCAAATTCACCATCTTTTCCCTGCGCTACAGCAATGATTTTATCATTGACGTGAATGCTCTTGTCTTTAAAAATAGGTCCACCGGGGATAATTTCAAAGATACTTACCGCTTCGTTATCGATGGATAATCTTGCACCGATCCCTTCAAAAGTATTGGCCATTCCTTCGTTAAATGCCTGGGCAAAAGATGGATTAAAATAAGAAGTATGCGGATCTACAGCATCTGTCAGCGCTTGCATCACGATCTGAAAAGCATCATTTGCGTTGCTTTTTTTGGCCTGAGAGATCAAATTGACATAGCGTTTTTTTAATGTCTCTACCTGTTTGGTCTTTGCACTGTCGGTAGATTTGCCACTGGCAGTTTCTAAGTTGAGCAAGTCGTATTTCACACGTTTTCGCCATTGGTCATTGGCCTCCTCTGCCGTTTTGAACCATCCTAATTTTTCACGGTTAGGCTGGTAATACTCGTCTTTCGTATAATCCTGTTTTTTGCCGATTTCGGAAAGCGCATATTGCATTCTGTCCAGGTATCTCTTCGAATACACGTTGAAAATATGGAAAGCGGCCGATAGATCCCCATTTTTAATGTCCTGGGCAAGATTATTTTTGTAAGACTGAAATTCATCAATATCTGCCTGAAGCAGGTAATTTTTTCCTTGATCCAAACTTTTGATCAGATTATCGTATATAATGCCCGATATTGAATCGTTCATTTTGACCTTTTTGTAGCTTGCATTTTCCAATAATCCAGAGACTTCCTTAGCGATGATCTGATGCTGTGTGCTTGGTTTAAGCCCTTCGTCATCAGGAAGTGCGACTCGTGGTTTTGAACCACAAGATACAATGGATACAACAAAAAGTGCAAATATGAGTTTCCTAAACATATTTTCGACGGTTTTATTAATCATTCTTTTTAAAAAATATTCAGCTCTTTTTGATAAGCGTGCTAAATTTAGTGAAATTCATAGCACATTACCGCAGAATCTAAAAATTAATTTGATTTATGTTTCAATATTTACAAAAAGCTTAAAGTCGCTCTGTAAACTGCTCTTTCAGTAGACCAGCAGAAGGGGTAGATTGTTTTATTTATACAGTTCATTTTTTAACTGTGTATAGGCTTTGTAGGTCTGATCAGCCGATGGATAGTCTTTTAAGACCAGATATACTTCTCCGAGTTTGTCCAGTATTGCCAACGACAGTTGCTTATTATTTTCCGCTGCGGCCAACTCTGCGGCCTGCACAAACTCTTTGATTGCCACCTTAAAGTTACCATCCTTTTGTTTGGAGGAGGCCAGCAAATATTCAATTTCTGCAAGTTCGCTACTTAGTTTTTTGGCATTGGCCAGGTCACGGGCCTGCAGCAGAAACCATTGGGCCTCTGTATATTTATGCTGATTAAAATAGATTTCCGCAAGCATTTCCCAGGCAAAAATCTTTCCTTCATAAGCTTTAGCCTTATTGAATAGCGGTATCGCACTGCGAATGATGTTGTTTTCGGCTGTTTTATATTTTCCCTGTCCCGCTCGCGCCATAGCAATTAAAAGCCAGGCGTTTGCCTGCTCCACATAACTTTTGCTCTTCATCACGTACGTATGATAGTTTTGTGCACTTTCTTCGGCTCGCTCAAAGTCCCCGCTGTACAGCTGAAAATTGCTGATATTTAAATTGATTGTTGCAATATCATCCCTGTTATCGGTGCGGTTAGCCAAAGAAAGTGCCTGATATAAAAATGCTGACGCATTGCTGCTGTCGTTATTTTTAATGGAAAATAGGGCGGCTTCATTTGATAAAGCATAGCCTGCCGTCCAATTTTCCGCTTTCTTTTGCCCTTCAATTGCATCGTTCCAGGCGTTGGCAGTCGCTGGCATCGGATTCATTAAGTAGTTGAAATGCCCAAGGTTATTGGTGCTTCGCAGCTGCAGTAGCAAACGTTGGAGTAAGAGTTGCCTCGCAATTTCTTTGCTAAAAAATTTCTTTTCAGCATAGTTTTCTGCAAGTATTTCATTGGCTGTTTTAGGTGGAGGTAAGAAGTACACTTCTGGTCCGATACCCTTAAACGAAGCATCGTATTTTTTAATCGCGCCCGTATAATCTTTTTCTGCATTTTGTGCCACGGACCGACGCGGTATATTCATGAATATGGTCAGGGTGGTCAAGATATAAAACCAGTATTTTGTCATTCTCATTGATGATTACATCACAATTAATGCTTACTATAAACTTCACTATCGGAGCAATTCAGCGTTGTTTTTGCACAACTTTCAATACTGCTCATGCGCTGTGAAAAGCAATTTACATAAATAATAGAGCAAATATGACGAAAAATTGTGTGAAAAAATGTTAAAGCGTTAAACTAAAATATTTAGTCCCTGTGCTATTTTTAATTTATAACTTTGTACTATGGCGACACGAATTCCATTAGCAGAACGACTTAGACCGCGGCAATTGAGCGCTTATGTAGGGCAGCAGCATATTGTCGGTCCCGACGCAGTGCTTTATCATGCAATCCAGCAAAAGAATATTCCTTCCATGATTCTTTGGGGACCACCGGGGGTGGGTAAAACAAGTTTAGCCTTGCTGATCGCCAAAGAACTGGATCGACCTTTCTTTTCATTAAGTGCAATTCAGGCAGGGGTGAAGGATATTCGTGAAGTGATCGAAAAGGCCGAAAGGCTGATGAACTTCAACCAAGACCAGCCAATTTTATTTATCGACGAGATTCACCGTTTCTCCAAATCACAGCAGGACTCCCTGTTAGGAGCAGTTGAGCGCGGATTGGTGACACTTATTGGTGCCACCACTGAAAATCCATCGTTCGAGGTTATTTCAGCCTTGCTCTCGCGGTGTCAAGTGTATGTATTGGAGCATCTTTCCGAGCAAGATCTCATTGGTCTGATCGAGAAAGCATTGCATGAGGATGAATACCTGCAGAAACAGACGATCGTTGTTGAGGAGTATGAGGCACTCTTGCGGCTGTCCGGTGGCGATGCACGTAAATTATTAAATGTGCTGGAGCTGGTTGTCAATGCGGCCATACTACACCGAGAGCCGATCACAAATGCCTTTGTACTGAAACAGGTACAGCAGAATATGGCGATTTATGACAAAGCAGGAGAGCAGCATTACGATATTATATCCGCCTTTATCAAATCCATCCGTGGTTCGGACCCAAATGCAGCGGTATATTGGTTAGCGCGGATGATTGAAGGCGGCGAAGATCCATCCTTTATTGCACGGCGGCTGTTGATTTTGGCCTCGGAGGATATTGGTAATGCCAACCCGAATGCCTTATTGTTGGCCAACAACTGTTTTCAGGCGGTTAACGTGATTGGATGGCCCGAATCGCGTATTATTCTTTCGCAGACGGTGATCTACCTGGCTACCTCGGTCAAAAGCAATGCTTCTTATGAGGCCATTAATAAGGCACAGGCTTTGGTGAAACAAACCGGCGACCTGTCCGTACCCTTGGCTATCCGTAATGCCCCAACAAAGTTGATGAAAAACCTAAATTATGGCGCTGAATACAAGTATTCGCATGCCTATCCAGGAAACTTTGTTGTCCAGGAATTTCTTCCGAAAGAAATCAGCGGCGTCAAATTATATGAACCTGGTAAAAATCCACAGGAGGAGAAATTAAGGCAGAGTTTACGGGACAAGTGGAAGGAGAAATATAACTATTGATTCTGGCCCAGATTTAAACACACGGGCGGCGCTGTGCGAGATTTCATCAATAGAATTGTCGGACGATAGGAAAAATTTGGCGTCAATAGAATCATAAATTAGCGTCAACACTATAGCAAAGGCGAGTGATAAAGCTCGCCTTTGCAACGATGAACATCGTAACTTTAGTATTTTGTAGCAGGTTTGTTTTTTAGGGCAAATGTGCTCTTAAGCGGCATGCGACTGGCTGTGCCAGTCGTACGGCCAACAACGCTGTCATCGGATGAGTCCGTTTTACCATTCGCATTTTCCTTTTTTTGGTTTTGCAGCATCTTTTTAAAGATGAGTAGGCCGATGATGCCCAAAGACAACCAGAGGAGATCCACCAGTAAAATATCGTTTGCTCCTGAGCGATAAGTTTCCCAGATCCAGTTCCCCGTTTTTACACCATTCGCCATTGGGATTGCAAGAGACAATATCGAGCCGAGTAGGAGTGTTTCTAAGTTTGTTTTTGCGATGTTGCGCCGGATCACATAAAAAACAGCCAGGGCCAGCCAGCTATAGAAGTAAACATGGAATATAAACGATTGATCTACTTTCGTCGCCAGCTTGACTGCAATAAAGCACATTGCTGTAATTGGAAACATCGTCAGGCAGCTCGCCATAAATACATTGGCCGCCCAGAAATTAAAGATGCGTTTGCGTTTGGGGATATTATTTTTATCCCTTGCGACGAGCCAGATCAGAATACCCGATATGATCACAAAGCAGCCCATGATACCCAATACAAAATAGATAATCTTGACGGGATAGCCACCAAAATCTGCTAAATGGAGTCGGTAAATAAACCCCTTCATATAATCTAGATAAGAGCCATTTTCTGCCGCCGATTTTTCAAAGAGGATTTTATCATCGGCCACCCGATAGATAATTTTCCCCGAACCGGCAAAATTTTTATCGATATCGGCATCATAAAGCGCTACGACATGCATGCTTTTGTCTCCATAATTTTTGATAAAGATGCGGTTCATATGGCTATTTGGCCATTTGCTTTCCAGCTTGTCCAAGAAGTTACCCATGTTGAAGCTTGTCTTGAGCGGCTCATACAAATACGTATATTGTGTATTGTCGCTATAGCCAAGGGCTTCATATACTTGATCCTCCTTTCCATCATAGAGATATTTGCTAAACGGAATAATCAATACGGAGTTTACGATCAGTACGATTCCCGTCAGGGCATACATAAACTGGTAGGGAAAGCCGATCACACCCAGGGCCGTATGCATATCTGTCCATACCGTTTTCCATTTGTTGCCGGGCCGGAAGACAAAGAAGTTGGATTTGATTTTATCCCAATGGAGCATCAGACCAGAGATCAGCGCAAAGAGGAAGATAAACGATACCAGCCCAGCAAGGGTGTAGCCAAAGGGTCTGCCAATATTGATCCCAATTTGGTTGAGCGGCGCTAAGAAGTGAAGGCGATACAAAAATTCACCCATGGTATAGCCATCGCTATAATCTGACGATTTTTTAGTAGCCAGGTCATAGGAAAAATACATCGAATCTTCGTTCCCACGTCGGCCGCGGCCACGTCTTTTCTTTTTTTCATCTTTGGCCTTTGCATCTTTTACCGCTGCACCTTTATTTTCCGTCGCGAGTCGTTTCTTTTCGGCCAATTCTTTTTGCGCCGCTACCGCTTTCGCTTTATTGGCCACCAGGGTATCCTGCGATGCGCCGATATTGACATAACTCGCATGACCGTTGTGCTGCATGTAAAAGGTAATATCTCTTCCTTTTAGTTCTTTAATCTGTGCAATAGAATCTAGGAGATGATCAAAAACCATATTTTGGTAGCTTCCACCTTTGTCGGACTCGTTTTTTTGCCAGGCATTGATTTCATTTTTAAAAAATGAAAAAGATCCCGCGAAAAAAATCACATACAAAATGGCACAAATGATTATCCCAGAGATTGTATGCGTATTGAAGTAGATATTATAACGTCTTAAATTCATGATAAGGATATTATAGGTACATAAAGATGCTATAGAATACAGCGATCAGAAACAGGTATATGCCCCATATCAGCCAACCACTT
This sequence comes from Sphingobacterium zeae, assembly GCF_030818895.1. NCBI lineage: Bacteria > Pseudomonadati > Bacteroidota > Sphingobacteriia > Sphingobacteriales > Sphingobacteriaceae > Sphingobacterium > Sphingobacterium zeae. The sequence goes on along the minus strand of NZ_JAUTBA010000001.1, from coordinate 209,604 downwards.
TTTGCAAGAAAGGCAACGAGCAATAATATTGCCCAGGCGATAAAACCTGTGACGTAAGCCGTAATTAAAATGTCTGTTTTATCGCATATTTTTGTTAAGCAAAGGTGGAAGTATAGCATCACAAAATAGCCCCCAAAGAAACCCGCGGTCAATTTGAGGAAACGTTGAAAAGGAGAGCTTAGATATTTTTTATTGGCAGGCATGTCTTAAAACACAAAAAGTTCAAAAAACAGAGAAAGAAGCAGGATAACGGTCAGTTGTTTCCATTGGAAATACCGATAGGGCCACAAAAGCACAATCAAGCTAAAGAATCCCATGGTATAGGCTCCAAAAGCCAATGTTCCCGAAAGAGCACCCTGCAAGTACATGGTCCATAGCCATGAAAGACCGAGCACAGCCATGGCCAGTAACCTCGCACGGCTCTTATTTTGTATAAGAGCGATCACGAAAGATGAACCTGGTTTGATAGGCACCTTTGCCGAGGAACAGTACCAAAAAAAGCTACCGGTGAAAATAAATAGGAGTAAAAGCGTATACATTGTTGACTATTTATAGTGATTAAATATCACTTCTTTTATTTAGATTCATTTTAAACTATGCAAATATATCAATTATATTTATTCTTACAACTTGTCTAAAAATTTATCCGCTTTATTAATCACCACTCTTTTATATGTGTATATATCTCAGTATGAGTTTACTTGTTTTCAAGTGAAAAATAGAGGTTAATTGAAATTATTATTTGTAATAAATCTAAATAAATCTATATTTGTGCCGGCGATGAAAATAGTCTCCTTCTAATGATCGAGATGGCTTCGAGATTTTTCAATGAATAGACTATTTAAACGTCATGATAAACAACTGAAATTATTACCAAACGAACATGTTTAAGTCTTCCTACATCGTTTTTATATTTTTATTAGTTTTTACGAACTCAGTCCAAGCACAGCGCATCCTTACAGGTTATGTAAAAGATTTGTTTGGAAAAGGAATTGAAGGTGCTACCGTTAGTATACTGGGCACAGAAAACCGAACCTCTACTGATTTGGATGGGTTTTATAAGTTGCGTGTAGACGCTAAACCACCCTATAAGCTAGAAGTAACTTCTATCGGGTACATTGCACAGAGCGCACTTTTAAAAGGCAATGAGAATTACAAAGATATTCAGCTCAAGAGAGATGAACGTGTTCTTGAAACGGCCAATGTTAGGGGGCAGACCGAAAACCAACGCCGAGTTAACGAAATAAAAAGATCCGGGTTTAATGTCAGTGTGATTGATATGAACCGATATGCCAATCAAACAGCCAATGTCAATCAGATTTTACGTACTGCGCCCGGTGTCACCATCCGTGAAGACGGCGGACTGGGATCCAATTTTGTTTTTCGCATTAACGGGTTGGCTGCAAAAATTTATATAGACGGTGTTCCGATGGATGATTTTGGGCCAGCTATGTCGTTGAATAATATCCCTGTCAATCTGGTGGACCGGGTGGAGATTTATAAGGGGGTAGTTCCGGCATTTTTGGGATCAGATGCTCTTGGTGGTGCCGTCAACATCATTACTAAACAACGCAATAGGCACTTTCTTGATCTGAGTTATAGTTATGGATCCTTCAATACACATCAAGCATCATTAGTAGGGATGTACACCAATCCCAAAAGTAAGCTGTCGATTCGTACCAATGCTTTCTATAATTATTCCGACAACGATTACAAGATGTATACGGAGGAGAAGTATGGAATTCTTATTCAAAAAGTAATCGATAATAAATTTGTCACTATTGACGAAGCAAGACGATTTCATGACCGTTATTATTCAAGCATGGGTCAGATTGAGGTGGGGCTGCGGGATAAAAGCTGGGCCGATCAGTTTTTCGTAGGACTGACGTATTCAGGTAACAATAAGCAAAATCAACTCGGCGCCACAATCAACAAACCTTTTGGTGGCAACTGGACCGAATCGGCTTACATTATGCCGACCATTAGCTACAAAAAGCAAAACTTTCTAATACACCGCCTTTATGCTGATATGTATGCCAACTATGGTTATGACGTCACCCGGAATAGGGATACGGCAACATATAACTATGAGTGGGGTGGCCGTCCAATCGCCAATTCCACTGGAAATACCCCTAACCGAGAGAAATATATAAGAGATAATACCAGTAGTTTACTTGGAAGAATAAACTTGAACTACGATTTTGACGAGAGCCGCACGCAGAGCTTAAACCTGAATTATAATATCAGTACCAATGACCGTCAAACCTATGATAAAATCTTAAATCACAATACTTCGGGATTACCAAAGAATATGATTAAACATATTGCGGGTCTAGCCTGGCAAAGTCAATGGTTTGACAAACGACTGGTTGCCAACCTTGCCTTTAAATACTACGGTATTGATACCTACCAAAAGATTGACGAACGAAAATACGACGATAATAATCAGTATTTGAGTGGTGACATCGTGACACAAACAAACTATTTGGGCAATACGGGCTATAGTATCGCTGCCCGTTATCGGATATTCAAAGATGGTGGCGTAAAGTTCTCTGCAGAAAGAGCCTATAAATTGCCTGAGATGACAGCAATATATGGTAATAATTTTAATATTCTTTCCAATTGGGATTTAAAGCCCGAGAATAGCGATAATCTCAATGGCGGTTTTTACTACAATACCTTTTTTGACCAAAACCATTTTATCAATATAGATCTTTCCGGTTTTTATCGCTTGGCAAAAGACTATCAAAATACACGCATTGTAACAGACAATGGACAGGACAAATTTCAGTACTACAACATTCCGGGTGTAAAGATCTACGGCGGAAGTTTCGAAGCACGCTACGGGTATAAAGATGTTATTACTGTCGCCTTCAATGGTAGTTATGACCGAGCCATCGATAATCAGAAATACACCAATGAAAATAATCAACAAGTGAGCGCGACTTATGGGTACCAGATCCCAAACCGGCCATGGGTCTATGGAAATTTGGATTTAAGTTTTGCACAAAACGATTGGTTCAGTAAAGGCAGCCGTACACAGATCAACTGGACGACACAGTATACCAAATGGTTTTACCTAAGCGACAGCCATTTGGGCTCGCTGGCTTCCAAGAATTATATTCCCACACAACTCGTACACAGTTTGCTGCTTAGCTATTCCTGGAACCGCAACCGCTATAATCTCTCGGGTGAGGCGCGTAATATCTTTGACGAACGCGCTTACGACAACTTTCGTCTTCAAAAACCGGGGCGCGCATTTTATGTAAAATTTAGAGTTTCAATCCTATAATTAATAAAATAACATTTATAATCATGAAAAAAAATAGATTATTTGGTTTTTGTGCATTCGCTGCACTACTGCTATCTTCCTGTAAAGATAGTCCAAATGTGCCTGAGGTAACAACGCCCGAACCGACAGAATATTCGGTATGGGTTGCTACGGCAAATGGCTCCTATCTTTTAACGACGGATGAGATCATGAAGGATACCTTGTTATCGCCAGCCAACAATAAGGGCGTAGACATTACCGGCAACTTACCTCAAGCTCGCTATGCCGGTTACGCGTACATCTTTAATGGTTATTATTACCTGTCCAACGATGGTACACGTTTCAGTAAGCACCAATTGGTACAAACCCCTCAAGGGCTTTTATTCAAAGAAGTAGATAATTATGCGTTTCCAAGTGATTTTTACCTTGGAAAAGTTGCCAGCCAGTTTAGCACAAACGACGAAATTGTCTTTACAAGTACAGGAGCCAGTGATGCCAACCTAGAGAAAAAAATATTTGAAAAAGATATTTACTTTATGAACACAAAGGATATGACGCTGAATAAGACTTTAAAAGCGCAGATCCCGATGTTGGATTACACCGTATATAAGAAAGATGGAACGGTCGATCCGACGATCCTCAATGTGACCAGTATGCGCGTTGCTGGAGGCAAGGCCTATTTTGGATTTTTCTACTACGATTCCGATTATAAACCTGTCAACAAAAAAGCTTATGCCTATATCTGTGATTACCCAAGTATGGCCAATGGTCATATCATGAGCGACGACAGAGCGAGCTACGTAGCTGGTCACTGGCAGCGAGAAAACTATTCTTTCCTTGATGATAACAACAATCTTTACCTTTTGACGCGTGGTAAAACAGATGGTACTTTTGCGATCTTGCGCGTCAATAATGGACAGACGGAATTTGACAAAAGCTACTTATACGATCTGAAAGATTATGCCGTAAAAGGTGGTGATCTCGCCTGGTTGGGTGATGGTAAAGCGTATATCAGGCCCTATGTTATCGATGTTGCCAATAAGAGAATCGTCGCCAACTTAGCCGAGATGACAGGTGGCGACCCTACGACTACCATTAATTTGATTCAAGACGGCAATCTCTATACCGCAGTGAAAACGCCCGCATCAAAGTGGTTTATCTACGAATATAACATTAAGAACAATAGCGTTAAAAAAGGTGCTGAAATTGATCCTGGAGTTACGCAGGTCTATCACATCAATAAATTGAAATAAAGTACAAACTTTTTAAAACCTTTCCCTATGATAGATTGTTATTATAACGTTTTTCAATAGGTAGTAAACACGCTGGCACTCCCCAAGGCTAGCGTGTTTTTTTTATTGCAGATAGGATTAAATTTTTTATGTTTGTTTTACAAATGTTTCAACTATGAAATTAAAGACTTTAATCCGAGCAGGAAAGTTTGTTGGTATAGCGCTGACAGGGCTGGTTGTCGTTTCCTGTAAAAAGGATAACCCTAAACCTGAGCCAGAACCCGAGCCCGTTGTGACCGAGCGTACCGAAGCGCAGCTAATTAAGGATGATATTTACAAGTATTATAAATTATATTCCCTTTGGGAGACATCCATTCCTGACTATAAAGCCGATCCTTCCAAGTTTACCGATCAATACAGTTCTGCCGATGCAGTGCTTGCCGCACTCAAGCGACTGACTCCAGCGCATGCAGCCTATTCAGGCGGTGTGTTCGACCGGTTTTCGTATATCGTGGGGCTCGATGGTTACAACACGGCAACTGCAGCTACTGGAAGGCTCAAGATGGATACCAACGACGGGTATGGGATATATGTTCAATTGGGTACCGACGATGGAAAGAAAGCCTTTCCGATTATTTATTTTGTGGAAGGTGGATCTCCGGCACAAAAGGCAGGCTTCAAGCGATCCGATTTTATCACAGCCGTCAATGGAGATGCCGATTATTCTGTGGCTGTAACGTGCACAGATGCTGGTTGTACCATCAATGATGCAAGTGCACGGGATAAAATGATGAACAAATTAAATGCTGCCCTGGATGCCCCTACGCTCACTCTTCAGGTAAAACATCAGGATGGAAGTACTTTTTCAACGTTAATGAGCTATGCAAATGGTTATACCATTAATCCGATTTATAAAGATACTATCTATGAGTCAACCGGAAACAATGTGGGCTATCTTGCCCTGTCTTCCTTTGAACAAATAGAAGACCCGGCCGCTTCGGGATCAAGTAGCGAAGGGATAGCGAACAAGTCGGCGATTGATGCTGTCTTTACCAAGTTTCAGGATAAGCAGATTAAAAGCCTGATCGTTGATCTGCGCTATAATGGCGGCGGTTATGTCGATGCTTCTGCCTATATTGCTGATAAAATCGGTGGTGCAACTACCAAGGGCAAATTGATGCTTACCTATGAAGTAAACAATTACATCAAATCCACGCCAAGTATCAATAATATGTTTCAGGATACCAAGTTTGAAGGCAAGAGCAATTTAAGCCTCAATAAAGTCTACTTCCTGGTGAGCGAAAGTACAGCATCTGCTGCCGAAATGCTGATCAATGTACTGAAACCATATATGCAAGTACAGATCATAGCCTCCGGTACGCGTACTTACGGCAAACCGGTAGGTTTCTTTGAGCAGGTCGTCCAAAACAAAGTTTCTTTCTGGCCAGTTTCCTTTCTATTGAAAAATTCTGCTGGTTTTTCTGACTATTGGGATGGACTTGTTCCCGATAAACGTAATATAGAAGATTATGTATTTGCTGATGTGGGGAATAAAAAAGAGACCATGCTTGCGACAGCATTGAACGATGCTGCGCCAGGTATCACGACCAAAGCTTCCATTAACGCTGTAAGTCGCAAAGGATATCGTACCCTCAAAGGAGGAGAGGTCAATATCCGACCAGATCGCGGCATGATCAAGAAACGTTAATCAAGACATATGTGTTTTAAAAATCCCCTAAGCATACAACTTAGGGGATTTTTTTAGGTTATTATTCGTTCGGAAAAAGAGCCGAATGACACAGCGCTGCAGCGGCCGCATCCGGCAAACATTTCAAATAACCGACAGGAACCTGTGCAATGATTTTCTCCAAGATGGTGTTCATGCTTGCGAAAAGGTCTTTGTTCCACCGGATGGATGTACAGCTTGGCAACACGGCAATAAAACCCTTCAGCCCCGTTTGCCATTCAAACTCATTTTCAGGTGCCTGTTGTAACCGTACCAGACCCTGTAGCGGCAAACATTCGTTCTTATAACACGAGGTTTTGCCACTCCATGGAGTCCCATAGATCACAATTCCTTCAGGTTTTATTTGGATCGCAGGATTATCATCATTGAGCAAAACACTGTCTGGAATGTATTGTAGCCATAGACGGCTATGCGTACTTTTACCAGTTCCACTCTTGCCTAAAAAGGCCACGCCTCTACCCTGATGGTTCACTACAGATGCGTGGATCATGATGGTGTCATGTAAGAGGCTCGCTTGTCCAAAGATCATCATGGCCATCCAGGTGATCACCGCACCTTGTTCTGCTGCAGCACTACTCGGTATATACAGTGTGGACTTTTCAAAATTACGTTCACTATGGAGATACCATAGGCCGTCGCCCTTTTCGTTTACGATTGTGGTGACAAAACCATCTTCCCTTTCATAAAAGCGAAATCGGTTCCCCCATGCGATAGACTCATCTGTGCGGAGCAATCCCATATCCTCCGGTATCGGCGCTTGCGCAAAGCTGATCGCGACGCTAATGTCAGTTTTCTCGGTGGAGGCTAGCCATTGGAAGTTCTTAAAAGAGGGGAGAAGGTTTACCAGCGGATAATCTACGGGATGTTCAAATTCCAACACTAATTCGGCAATGCGGTAGCGCGTTTGGGATAATGTCGTTGAAGCTGGTATCTGCATAGTGCAATATAAATAAAATTTGTCTCTAAGAGTTGTAATAGAATAGGTTGGTCGCGAAGCACAACATATTCTGTAAAGGGCAAATTACGAAAGAATATTAAAATTCTCCATCAAAAAAACATATTATCAAAGCGTATAGGCTCAAAATAAAGACAATTTTTTAGACGCATAAACTATTTATTTTTCTTTTTTGGCGGGCACGATGCTTTTTTGAGTTTTTGTATCCTTCGTAGTTCTTGAATGATACTTGATGGAAGTATGTTATATTGTTCTACCGCTTCTTCGATAAAAAATCGACCTTCAAGTATACTGGACACCGCCATCTGAAGCCGTTCTTTAAAAGGAGGCTTTGGCTCGCCAAGGTTTTCCGTTTCTCGCTTAGTTTTCATTTTTTTAGACAACAATGTGTTTTTATTTAATTAATCATTTTATCAAAAAGACCTTATTTTTCTTTTAAAGAAACATTAGAGGTTCTAGTTTAGATGAATTCGTTTATTTTCAATTCGTAACACATCCATCATGATGTAGTGTGAATAGCGGTTTTAATGTTAGTATACTAATCGATAGTCTATCGTACTATTTTAGGCTATCCAGTTTTTACTTACTCCATTTTTACATGCGGCTAGTTATTGACGATTTGTCTTACACAATGGATATTTCTTCCTTCATTTTATCCAGGTGAGGATAGGTAACATTTCCCCAGGAGAAAAGCCAGGCTACTCGGCTAAACGATGATTTAACGGAATACGCTTTGTTAATGTCATAATTATCTGCCGTTCAATAATGGTATTCACCCGCTGCCAAAGCAACTAATAGCACTCTGGCGGGACTTCCCGATACCGAACTGCCGCCAACAGAGTATGCCTTTGTTCGGTAACCTCCAAAGGAAAGCGTAAGATTATTTTCATCATAAGCGGAATTTGCTGTATTCTCTGCTGTCTGTATGGTGGTCGAAGTCTGCGAAGTTGCCGCTATATTTCCTTTTCGGGATTTTATGAGCGCGTCTACTTCAACCCGTGAGACAATTGATTGTGCAGGTGTACTTTCCGTATTGTTTCTGCTCGCTTTGATGGAAGACATAACCTGGCTTTTTGAAACGACTTCTTCATTACCTTTGACGCCCACATTTAATATGGCACCATTGGTTGAGGGAAATTGCTCTTCCTTTGATGAGCAGGAAGCAAACGCCACCGTTATGCCGAGCATAAGCCGGGGCTTAAATTGTTTATATATGTTTTTTAATGACATAAGTGAAATTTTCTTTAGATTAATATGCCTATATATCAAAAATCCTTACTGTTGTTGCTCTTATCAGTCCAGTCCTCGGCTGTAGGGTTATTTGCTGTGGTGAGCTTCCAGGATTGATCGTTCCTGTTGAAGTCGCTGCAAAGCTCCTTTCCTGTCAATCACCAAAATAAACAGAAAAGTAGTTTTGTAACGTTTACGTGTTTGTTTTCTTTTCATGTATTGAAAAATTGAAAATGATCGTTAGCTTTTCACGATGTACTCAAATGGCCGTTATTGTTTTCGAAATTATTAATATATCTTTTGAATCAATTGTTAATCAATGCTTTTAATTTTTTTTGATAATTGATCGGCTACAAGTTGTAGCGGGACAACTACAATATGAGGGATAGATGGCATCTACCTTTAAAAATGAATTCAACAGTTCTTTAATCTTTCAATTACATTTTCTTCTTGGGTAATATGGTTAAGGAATATATCGCTTAGCATAGCGACTAACTAGCCGATTTGGGCAGATAAAATCCTTTTGTTCGCTTTATAAATTAATCCATTTACATGATAGACAAGAAAAAGGCGTGTAAATAAAAATTATTCGTTTTGACCCTCGTCTAATGTTAGTGTTGTAACTTTCTTTGTAGCTATTCAGCTACAGCGTAGTAGCGTATCTACTACAAGATTACCTGTAAATAAAAAAATCTATGCTGATATTTCTTTTTTAGTGCAAATTAGTGTCGTCTATATTATTTTGATTGCCCTTATGCAGCTAGTTAAGGTCCTTCAATGCTACTAATCAGGAGCCAAATTGACGTCAACGCATGAACTTGAAAATGGATTATAATGACCTATTTACGCTGATCAACTGTATTCTCTCGGTTGTGAACTTACTGTTATTGCTATTTTTTGTATTACGGTACATACAATCGCGGAAAAACGCACAGGTGATTGCCTTGCCATTAGCTGATGATATAAGGATTGAAAATAACGATGGAGAAGAGACTATCTGTTCAAAAGATGAGCTGAAGTGTGCAGATGTGCTGATGAGTAAAATAACGGAGGACCGTTTGGTAGAGCAGTTTGAAAGGGCTCAAGCGGCCCGATTTTTCTTAAAAAAGGGTGTTTCTCTACAAGATTTAGCAGATCTGCTCGGTACTAATCAACGTTATGCATCTTATATTTTAAATCGCCATGTTGGATTGGATTTCAATAATTATATCCAACAGGCGCGAATAGAATATTTAATAAATAGTGTAGAACTGAACCCAGATCTGCTTAACGTGAAATTTTCTGTCTTAGCTGAAAAGGCCGGTTTTTCAAGTATCAGCAAATTCTCCTCTGTATTCAAAGCGGTAAAAGGTATCCCCCCTTCTGAATATTTTCAACGCTTACGGATGACCCTTTGATTTTTATCTTCTTCCTTTAAACAATTTCTATTTTTATCTCTGGATAAGAAAGTGTCTATTAGATTTCTATTCGATACTCTAGGCTACCGTACACTTTACAATCAACATTAACCCTCGCTCACATTCTTTTTAGGTCATATTCTCAGGCTTCTATCTCCTATTGGTATTGTGTACCCAGCCGATTGCTGTGAATTTCATGATATGATACAGCATTACTGACTACATCCTTGCATTTTATTGAATTCTTTTTAATTCCTGCTTTATTGTTCGTTTTAAATTTCTCTATTATAAAATAACGCACTTACCGAGAAGTCGTGCATACGCTATGTTTTTAACTTTTGTAGTGTAAGTACTACATATTTAGTAAGTTACATTTTTTTTAAAGTCACCTTTACTTATCATTTGTAGAAATTTGATTTCCATTAAAGGAAAATGTGTTTTTTTTTATCCTCAAATTACCATTCCGAATCTCTTTAATCTACCGTTAGATCATGCTTTCCTTTAAATTAAAGCCTATACGCTTTATTTTTTCGGAAAATGGAAAGTCTCAGGTATACATCCCAATAGTATACCCAAAGTTTGTTTTATCCAATTTTGTTGAAGCTAACAAAGCAATATTATCAACTATCATTCAACAACAATTTTGACCGATCATGATTTTGAAAAAGACACTTTTACTACTTACAGCTGTAGCAGGAGCCCAGGTTGCCCTGGCACAGCAAATTGATGTAAAGCCAGATACAATCGTTTCCGTATCTAAAGATCGCTATCGGACCGAGAGCAACCGCTTTTGGGACAACTGGTTTATCAATGCTGGCGCGGGCGCCCAGATTTATTTTGGCGACCACGATAAGCAGATGAAATTTTCTGAACGCCTTACCCCAAGCTTCGAATTTAACCTTGGAAAGTGGTTTAGCCCCGGCATCGGTGTGCGCGCCGGCCTAACGGGTTTTAAAGTGAAGGGACTGACGCAAAATGGAAGCCATTCTACGGGGGTGCAGTATGATGGTAAGCCCTGGGATGGTTACTGGCTGTACAATCAGGAATTTAATTATTTCCACATCCATGGCGATGTACTGTTCAACTTGTCCAACATTTTTTCTGGTTATAAAAAAGATCGTTTTTATAACATCAGTCCTTATGTGGGCTTAGGTTGGATGGTCACCAACGATGCACCCAAGCAGAAAGAAGTCAGTGCTAACATCGGTATTTACAACAGTTTTCGCCTCAGCGATGCGTTGGACCTAACGTTTGATGTGCGCGGAGCCATGGTAAACGATCGCTTTGATGGTGAAACGGGGCACCGTAGCCAGGACGGTAATTTAAGTGCTGCACTGGGGCTGACTTACAAATTTAAGCAGCGGGGCTGGGAGAAGCCAAGTTCGGTGGTCATCACGTACAGTGATGCGTTGCTGAATAGTCTGCGCCAAAAGGTACAGCAGCTTGCCGAGGATAATGAAGCACTCAAAGCGCAATTGGCTGTATCGCAGGGTAAAACTATTACCGATATCCGTGTAGAAGAAAAAATATTGGCAGCTCCGATATTGGTGACCTTTCCGATTAATCAAAGCGTCGTAAGCAATGAAGCGCGTGTCAACTTGGGCTTCTTTGCCAAAGTGATCCAGGCCGGCAATAAAGACATTACCTATAAAGTGACGGGCTATGCCGATAAAGGAACCGGTACCAAAGCCATCAATGACCGTTTGAGCCGTGAGCGCGCCCAGGCTATCTATGATGTATTGGTGAAAGAGTTTCACGTATCGCCGCAGCAGCTTGAGCTGGCTTATGAAGGCGGTGTCGACAATATGTATTACGATGATCCTCGTCTTAGCCGTGCAGTCATTACTATTGCCAAATAATCTGTTACACCAGTAGCCATTCACTATTCAAATGAAGTCCATCTATTTATATCTCGCTTGTTTGCTTTCAATTTCCTTGTTCGCCTGTCAGGGCAATGGCCGTTATCCTGATGCGCAACAGGGGAAATTGATGGCATCCGCATCCGCGTATGAATTTATAGACATTGATGGTACCCGGCATCTGCTGAAAGATATGAAAGGGACGTACAAATTATTGGTTTTTTATGACCCCGAATCGGAGGAAAGCTTCGGACTGATTGCCGCGATGAAGCAATCTGTGCCTTTGGCAAAATGGGTTGCATCGGGCAAGGTCAATGTGGTGGCCATCTGCGTTAACGGAGATTTAAGCCATTGGAATACCTACCGAAAGCATATTCCGTCGCAGTGGATCAACGGGTTCGACCTGAAAGGGGAGGGCGGGGTAGAACCCTATTTTTTTCTCTCGTCGTTTCCGAGGCTCGTGTTATTGAACGATGCCAACGAGGAGATGAAAACAGCGATGGGATTGGATGCGCTTATTCCATTCCTTGAAAAGTAAATGTACCCATGGCATTGAGCAGAAATTTTTATAACAAATAGATTAGATCACCATGAACAGTTTGGAGTTAATGAAGTACGGCACTGTGCTATTACCTTTTCTATGTGCGATGTTATTGAGCTGGGGAATGCTCCCCTATATCTTACTGATTTCCTACCGGAAGCGTTTGTTTGATCCAGTTGATTCCCGGAAGCTTCACCAGCATATTGTCCCGAGACTGGGTGGGGTGGCTTTTGCTCCCATTCAATGCTGCATCCTTGTCATTACTTTCGTCAGTTTATACAAACTGAATATTGGTAATATCGATCTGCAGGTCGCTTCGTGGATTATCCTGCCGAGTATGGCCTTGTTGGTCTGCGGTCTGGTTATCCTCTTTATGATCGGTATTGGCGACGACCTGATCGGGGTGAGTTACAAATGGAAATTTGTCGCCCAGATTATGGTAGGCTGCCTGCTGCCACTGAGTGGTGTATGGATCAATGACCTGTATGGACTGGGGTTTGTTATTGGTATTCCGGCCTGGCTGGGTATGCCGCTTACGGTATTTGTCGTTGTGCTGATTATCAATGCCATTAATCTGATTGACGGCATCGACGGTCTCTGTTCGGGTGTGGTAACGATCGGTTTGGCTGTTTTAGGAGCTTTATTCGCTTATTATGGCGCCTGGTTGCATGCCATTTTTGCCTTTATCACGGTTGCCGTGTTGCTTCCATTTTTCTATTTAAATGTCTTTGGGACGACACGTCGGCGTCGGCGCATCTTTATGGGCGATACGGGAAGTATGACGCTGGGTTTTTCCATTGCTTTTCTGGTGGTCAGTTTTTCCATGAACAACCACTTTATCAAACCCTTTTCCGATGGTGCTATTGTGGTCGCTTTTTCCACCCTCATTGTGCCGGTGCTGGATGTGGCCCGGGTCATGTTCGTACGCTGGCGTATTGGTAAGCCGATCTTTAAACCCGATCGCAATCACCTGCACCACAAGTTGCTGCGGGCGGGATTGAGCCGCCATAGTGCCCTGCTCTTTATCCTGCTGATGACGTTGCTGTTTTGCCTATTTAATATTGTGGCTGTACGCTACGTCAGCAACAACCTGGTTGTGCTGGTCGATCTGCTCTTCTGGGGGGGCTTTCATTACCTGTTCAATGTATTGGAAAAGAGACAGCTCATTGCCAGACTGCAATTATTTATCAATCTATAACAAGTAAACACGACAGATGAAAATAGCTTTAATTGGAGGATCCGGTTTTGTGGGAACAAGACTGACCGACCTCTTGATCCATACCACCGACCACGAAATCGTGATTATCGATAAGGTAATCAGTGAAAAATATCCGCAGTTGACCCGTATCGGCAATGTGCAAGATCGGGATGCGCTGTGTGGTCTACTTCAGGGGGTACATCAAGTGGTGCTCCTGGCCGCAGAACACCGGGATGACGTTACCCCGGTATCAAAATATTACGACGTCAATGTCAATGGCATTGAAAACACACTTTACGCCATGCAGGCCAATGCAATCACACGTATTGTTTTTACGAGTTCTGTTGCTGTATATGGACTGGGTAAAGAAAACCCAAGTGAGGCGGCGGCAGTAGCGCCCTTCAACCATTATGGGAAGAGCAAGCTACAAGCCGAGCAGGTGTTGGAGAAGTGGTACGCAGCGCATGCCGACTGGAACATCCAGGTCATCCGGCCCACGGTCATTTTTGGCGAGGGCAATCGCGGCAATGTCTATAACCTGTTGCAGCAGATCGCCTCCGGTAAATTTATGATGATCGGAAAAGGAGACAATCAGAAGTCGATGTCCTACATCGGCAATATTGTGGCATTTATTGCCTACCTGATTTCGGACCAATGCACCGGGTACAGTCTGTACAATTATGGCGATAAGCCCGATCTCACAACCAATGATCTGGTGTATTATACCGGTAAAGTACTTGGTAAGCATATCCCCACATTACGCATACCTTATTCGCTGGGTCTTATGGGCGGCTACGCTTTTGATGCCCTTGCTTTTATCCTGCGCCGCAAATTGGCGATCAGCTCCGTTCGGGTTCGCAAATTTTGCGCCGTTACACAATATGATTCGTCCAAGGCGCTAGCGACCGGATTCCAGCCTCCTTTTGCGTTGCAGGAAGGTCTTCGCCGTACGCTAGAAAGCGATTTTTCAGCCTATATAAAAGTCAACAATCAGTTTGCGAGCTATGAAAACGGTTAACCTGATCTACTGGGACGGAAAGAATTTTGGCGATGCGCTTAGCCCGCGTTTGGTCGAAGAGCTGACAGGCCTTCCCGTGCAGTATAAAAGCTGGGATCCCTCGGCGATGGCCCGATTGAAAAATTTGAGTATGCAGCTCATCCGTTTTCGCTTTTCCGCCTTTCACAACATTCTTTGGCCATCGCAGGCCTCCTTGATTGCGGTGGGATCCGTTATCCGCTGGGGCAATCGTAAATCGTCGGTTTGGGGTGCAGGGTTTATGAATGCCGATGATCCGTTCGGAGGTGGACGCGTGTATGCCGTCCGCGGCAAATATACCAGTCAGAAGCTGGAGGCCATGGGGTATCCGCGCTGCGATACCTTCGGTGACCCGGCGGTGTTGCTTCCGCTCTGGATTCGCGGCAAGGAAAAGAAGACCAAGCAGCTCGGCGTAATTCCACATTGGAAAGAGGTCGATGCTTTTCGCGAAAAGTTTGGAACCGATATCAATCTAATCGATTTTCGTACGGTCGATGTGGAACGTATTATCGACGAGATTACAGACTGCGCGTATATCCTTTCCTCTTCTTTGCATGGGCTGATTGTTGCCCACGCCTATGGATTACCGGCATTGTGGATCAAAATGGGCTATATCGATACCGACGGATTTAAGTTTGACGATTATTTTAGTTCCGTTGATATCCCTTCCTACAATGGATTTGATCAGCTGGATGACATTTTGACCAGCGAATCGGGTTGGAGGAGCTTGTTTGCGTCCCATTGGGAAAAAGCACACTCTCAGATTGATCTGAGCGCGCTGCAGCGCCGGCTTTTAGCGGCTTTCCCCCTTCCTTTAAAACCAAAGTACCAGGCGCTGACCAAGCAACTGGCTTAATGACCGATTTCACATGGAGCTAAAGAAACAAGTCGCAACGGGAGCAATCTGGGTATTTATGGATCAATTTGGCGTACAGCTGGTGTCCTTTGTGGTCAACCTGGTGTTGGCCCGCTTGCTGATGCCGGCAGATTTTGGGACGATAGCACTTTTTAATGTGGTGATCAATATATGCTCCGTTTTGATCAACGGCGGAATGAGCAGTAGCCTCGTTCGGACGCAATCGGTAGACGAACGCGATCTATCCACCGTTTTTTGGTTCAATATGGCGACGACAGCCTTATTGTACCTGCTTGTATTTATTGCAGCTCCCTGGATCGGCCAGTTTTATCAGTTACCCATCTTGAGTCCCATCATTCGGGTCTATAGTATTGTGCTCATCATCGACAGCTTTGTGCATGTACAGGCCGTGCTATTTGATAAGAAACTGGATTTTAAAACCACCTTCAAGGTGCGTTTACCGTCGGTTATTGTGGGCGGGGTGGCAGGTATTGGCTTTGCGCTGGCAGGAATGGGGGTGTGGTCATTGGTCTATTCAGCCTTGCTGCAAAATCTGCTGTATACCCTGCAGTATTGGTTTTACAGCGACTGGCGGCCTACCTTTACATTTGACCGCGATAAATTTAACACGCATTTTGCTTTTGGTATCCGGCTAACCCTCTCTGCGCTGCTCAACGTTATTTTCAATAATGTGTATTCCATTGTCATCGGCAAACGATTTTCGGAAACAACCTTGGGCTACTATAACCGGGCTGAGTCGCTGAAAAATCTACCGATCAACAATATTTCGACCGCATTGAACAAGGTCACGTATCCCTTGTTTGCCAAGTTCAGCAACGACGATCAGCAGTTGCGCCATGCCTACCGGCGTGTGCTCAAGCTGGTTATCTTTATTATTGCCCCTACGATCTCGCTGATGGTCATTGCAGCCGAACCCATTATCAGGCTCTTGCTCGGTGCAAAATGGCTACCTGCGGTCCCCTATTTTCAGCTGATGGCCTTGGGAGCCCTTTTTCAGCCCATTCACAACTACAATCTCAACGTATTGCAGGTTAAGGGGCGGTCAGATCTTTATCTCAAGCTCGAAATCATTAAAAAGATCTGCATCGTCATCGCTGTGGTGGTGGGATTGCGGTATGGCATTTTTGGTTTAATATGGGGGCAGGTGGCCGTTTCTGTTGCCTCCCTTTTTATCAATACCCACTACACGGCCAGGTTTCTCGATTACTCGATGCGCCAGCAGCTGTCTGATCTGTTGCCCAGTATATTCGTATCGTGCGCCCTTGGCTGCGCAGTCTGGTGGGGCACCGCACTGCTGCCCTATGAGCTCACGGACGGGATGGAAGCCTTCCTGCTTTTCTCCAGTTATATCGTGGCATTTGCTACGGTATGCTGGCTCATTCAATTGGAGGAATACCGTTTTTTTTGCGGCATACTCCGCAGTGTATGGAAAAAACGAATTAAGATTTAACTACTAGCGCATCTATATCATGAAGAAGTCGATCGTAAAAACAGCCTGGAGCATGCTCCGTGAACAGAAGATCTTGCGAAAACACCGCAAGGTGGCTGCGTTCTGGAATCAGATGATCGCGCGGGAAGCGGCCGGGCAGCTCGAACATTTTCCACTTCGAGCCAAGATGGACCTCCCTGCCAATAAAGTGATTTGGCAATATTGGGGACAAGGTACACAGCCCGACCGCCTGCCGGATGTCGTCAAGCTCTGCTTTCAGTCGGTGGATACCTACCGGGGCGACTACACCGTCATTCGGGTAGACGATAATACGTTGCCACAATACCTCGATATACCTGATTTTATAGGGTCAAAACGGAAGGCAGATATCATCAGCCGGACATTTTTTTCGGATATTATCCGTCTGGCGCTGCTGCAGGTTTATGGCGGTGTGTGGCTCGACGCCACCATTCTATTGACAGATGAGTTGCCCGCCGAGTTTTGTGAACAGGACTATTTTGTGTACCAGCGGGACGCGCAGGAACCCTACACCGATTATTGGAAAAATAGTTATGCCTACTATTGGGGCTGGCACGAAGATCATCAAGTAAAGATGCTCAACAGTATTATTTTCGCCAAGAAAGGGCATGCACTGCTCGGTCAGCTGTGTCAGCTGCTTTTCAATTACTGGAAAGCTGCAGACGGGGCACTCGACTATTTTTTCTTTCAGATTTTGCACGAGCAGCTGCTGCCCGCTGGAAAATCGGCAGGGCAGGGCCTCCATGTGAGTGATGTTTACCCGCATCTCTTGCAGACCAAGCTGTCGGGCGGCAATTACCCAATGGCCTATTCCGATATTTTTTTGCGGACCAGCCTGCACAAGCTAACGTATTTCCCCGAAGATACCATCGCTCAACTCCAGCAGATTCTGCGCCAGACTAAAACGGCAGCGCCCGCTAGAAAGGAGGATAGTTAATATGGACAGGTTAAAACACGCTTACCTTATTTTGGCGCATAACGAGTTTGATGTCCTCCAAAAATTGGTGCATTGCCTGGACGATAAGCGCAACGACATCTACATCCATTTTGATCAAAAGGTAGCGCAATTGCCCGAGCTCAGCACGCAACATGCGCGGCTTTGTGTATTGAACGCACGCGTTGATGTGCATTGGGGCGATGTTTCTGTGGTGGCGGCAGAATATCGGCTTTTTGAAACCGCTGCTGCACAGCAGCAGTATGCTTACTACCATGTATTGTCGGGCGTAGATCTTCCGCTCAAAAGTCAGGATGAGATTCATGCTTTTTTTGCGGCACATCAGGGGCAGGAGTTCATCGGTTTCCAAAAGGGCAACTGCGACAAGGAGATCGACAGAAAAGTACGGCGGATCCATTTTTATCCAAACCGATTTAGAGCCGGCAAGGGTCTTTCTGCCTACTGGTACCGGGCTGCACGTGCCTTCAGTTTGCGCTTGCAGGGACTGTTTGGCCTATACCGCAACCAAGATGTGATCTTCAAAAAAGGTACCCAATGGGTCAGCGTGACCGATGCATTTGTCCGTTATCTCCTGACCCACAAAAGTGCAGTGCTCAAGATGTATCGACATACCTTCTGTAGCGACGAAATCTTTATCCAGACCCTTTGCTGGAACTCCCGTTTTCGGTTGAAGCGGCATCATACCAACAGCGAATATCACGATTGCCAACGGATGATCGGCTGGCATAAGGGCGAACTGACCGAATGGACCAGCGCCGACTTTGATCGCCTGATTGCTTCCGATCTGCTGTTTGCCCGCAAGTTTAACGGAAAGAACATGGAGCTCGTGGATCGGATGGTCGAACGGGTATGTGGTAAACAGACTTCAAATTCAACTGTAGTACAATGAATATAATAAGACGTTGCTATTTGACCATTCGGTATCGCCTGTTCAGGTTGCTATTGCCTTTTCCAAAGATTCATACCCCTATGGAAACTTTGGATAAGCTGCTCCAGTCCAACCTTTCGATGGCCCGATTTGGCGATGGCGAATTTCATATGATCAATCAGACCGAGCACCTGGGTTTTCAGGATATGGACGACGAGCTCTCGCAGCGTCTCCGTGCTATTCTGAGCAGCAACAGTGCGGTATGCATGATCTGCATCCCTTATGGCCTGCGTTCGGTACAGCATCTCAATGCGCAGGGAAGTTTTTTCTGGCGGCAGTTTGTGGTGTTTCATTACCGAAAATATATCCCTTACTTCAATTACTCGAGGCCCTATTACGATGCCTGTGTGACACGGCCTTATATGGATTGGCAGGATAAATCGCATTGCGTTAGCTTCTTTTCGAAGCTTAAGCAACTCTGGCAGGACAAGCGCATTTTAATTGTCGAAGGTGAAATGAGCCGCCTGGGCGTGGGCAACGACCTGTTTTCAGGGGCATCGGCTATCGGCCGTATTATTACCCTGTCGCAGCAAGCCTTTAGCTGTTACGATGCCTTGCTACTGGAAACGGAGCGCGTAGGCAGAGCCTATGACCTGGTGCTGCTGGCACTTGGCCCCACGGCTACGGTGCTTGCTTATGATCTTTCGCACCTGGGGTTACGCGCCCTGGATATTGGGCATGTGGATATCGAATACGAATGGTTCCTGCAGCGTGCCCCCAAAAAAGTAGCTATCCCCGGCAAATATGTCAATGAAGTCAAGGATGGAAACAAGCAGCATGACCGGGCAGATCAACGGTATGAGCAAGAGGTTGTTAGCCGAATTTTTACACCCTAATGTATCCAACACGCATATGATGAAAATTTTACCCTTAGTCAGCATTATCACACCCGTCTATAACGCACAAGACACCCTCGAACGCACGTTACTGTCTTTACGTCGGCAGACCTATGGGCATATCGAATTTATCTGTGTCAACGATGCCAGCAGCGACCTTAGCTTGGCGATGCTGCATGTGTTTGCCCATGCCGTGGACGGTCGAGAAGGGTTTACAGTCAAAATTATTTCCCATCCGCAAAACAAAGGCGTGTCTGCAGCCCGTAATACGGGGTTGAATCATGCTTCGGGCCAGTTTATTCTATATGTCGATGCCGATGACAGCCTGGAGACCGATGCGGTAGAAAGCTGTGTGCAAGAAGCCTTGCGTACTGGAGCGGACATCGTATACTTTCAGTGGTGCCTTGTTTTTCAAAACAGCGAGCGTACCATGCTGCAGCCCACATGTGCAACTCCTTTGGAAGCCATACAGGCCATGCTGGCGGGGCGTATGCGCTGGAATCTGTGGTTATTTATGGTGCGTCGGTCGCTTTATGAGGCGTATTCCATCCGCTTTATACCCGGAGCCAATATGGGCGAAGACCTCTTGGTTACGCTAAAATTATTTGTCCATGCCACGCACATCTGTTTGCTGGACCGCGTATTGTATCATTACCGGCAGGATAATGCCGGCTCGATCAGCAAAACGTTCTCCACGCAGCATATGCGCGAAGTAGAAACCAATATCGGCGAGATTGAGCGCTACCTTGGGGCAAGTCAGTATGCATCGGCTATCGGGCCTGGAATCGACTTTCTCAAATTGACGATCAAATTGCCTTTGCTGGTGACGGGGCAAAAATCAGATTATATCCGCTGGACCAACTGGTTTAGCAGTTCCGACCGCTATATCCTGCAAAACCGCTCGGCGTCGCTGCATACACGCCTCTTACAATGGTTTGCCTCCAAAAGGCAATATTGGGCAGTACGGATGTATCATCTGCTGTTGCTACGGGTTTTCTATGGTATCATCTATAAATAGCGCTATGATAAAAGGATTACTGATTTTTTTTGTTGGCCTGTTGGTCAGCTGCTATTTCTTCTCGTTCGGCTTTACATTTCTACCGCCCAGTGTCAATACTAAAATTATTTTGGCCGGTATTGGTGCACCCTTGCTGTTCGTGCAACTGTTTCGCGCCCAACGGGTCGAAATTAGCCGGCCGCTGTTTTCGGCGACAGGTTTAGCTCTCGTTTTTTCGCTGGTCTGTTACATTGCTACCGATGTCAACCGCACCGAAGACTTTGCCTATGCTACCTACTACCTCAGTTTTGCGATATGGCTTCTTGCGGGTTATACCGTCATTATGGCCATCCGTCAGGTGCATGGCTATATCAATTTTCATATCCTCACGTATTATCTCGCGGCTGTTTGTCTGGCGCAGTGTATATTGGCCTTGTGGATCGATAGCTCGCCGGGGGTGCAGTCTCTGGTCGATCGCTATATCGAGCAGGGACAGGCTTTCGCGCAGGAGGTAGACCGCCTGTATGGCATCGGTGCTTCCCTCGATAATGCCGGCGTGCGGTTCTCGATCGTTTTGATCATGCTTTCCGCGCTGTTTACACGAGACCTGTTTCAGAAAAAGCCCCTATTGCTGACGGCCCTTTTATTGATTGTTTTCTTTGCCATCTTTATTCTGGGCAATATTATGGCGCGGACCACGTCCATTGGCGGGGTGATGGGGCTGCTGGCGATGTTTTTTTCCACGGGGCTATTCCACCGTATTATCCGGATAGAGTTTGTCCGTTTCTTTACGGTTCTTACTATTCTGCTGCTGGTGGCCGTTCTGATCTCCATGTACTTCTATGCGCACAATGAGCTTTTCCGGGGATATATGCGCTTTGCTTTCGAAGGCTTCTTCAATTATTACGAGACGGGGGAGTTTCGAACCGATTCGACCGACAAACTGAGCATGAACATGTGGGTTTGGCCCACAGATACCCGCACCTGGCTCATCGGTACAGGCCTTTTTGACGGCTGGATCTTTAACACCGACATTGGCTATTGCCGTTTTATACTCTATTGTGGCCTAATTGGATTCAGTGTCTTTGCTGGCTTTTTTATCTACCATGGATTGTCATTCCTGTCGAGGTACCGCCAATATAAGCTGTTGTTTCTGTCTTTATTGGCCTTCTCGTTTGTCATCTGGTTTAAAGTCTCTACCGATATATTTCTGATTTATGCCCTGTTTTATTGCGTCGAAGGCGTGCAGGGCGCTTTGTTCACTTCCAAATCTACTGTCGAAAATGAAAATAGTCTATTGCATCTTGGGAACATATAATGCTGGCGGCATGGAACGCGTATTGGCCAATAAGGCCAACTACCTGGCACGGATGGGGCATGAACTGACTGTTGTGACCACAGATCAAAAAGCACGTGCACCTCATTTTGAACTCGATCCTTTGATCTGCCAGGTAGACCTTGCGATCAATTATACCGACGATGCGGGACTGGGCATTTTTCGTAAAATACTTTCCTATAAGCGTCGGCAGCGTATCCATCGCGAGCGGCTTGAAGCAGTTCTTATGCCCTTAAAGGCCGATATTGTCATTTCCATGTTTGATCACGATGTTAGTTTTCTGCACGACATCACCGATGGGAGCAAGAAAGTCCTTGAAATTCACTTTTCAAGATTTAAACGGCTGCAATACGGTCGCAAAGGACTCTGGAAATTAGTCAATACCTGGCGCAGTGGCCATGATCTGGCCTTGGCCAAAAAATACGATCGTTTTGTGGTGCTCACCCATGAAGACCTGACCTATTGGAAGGGATTGAAAAATAGTGTCGTTATCCCCAACGCCAATACCTTTTCAGTACCTCGGCGGGCAGCGCTTACCGAGAAACGCGCTATTGCTGTCGGGCGGTTTGATTATCAGAAAGGATTTGACCAGCTGATCGAGATCTGGAAGGATATTCAAGCGCGCTGTCCCGACTGGAAGCTCGATATCTATGGGCAGGGTCCCTTGAAAGCCGATATGTTGGCCCAGATCCATGCTTTGGGATTGGACGGGCAGATTGCACTCCACGCGCCAGTCAAACACATTATGGAAGCGTATATGCACAGCTCATTAGTCTTGATGAGTTCGCGCTACGAGGGGCTACCAATGACACTGCTGGAGGCTCAGGCCAGCGGTCTGCCCATGGTTGCCTACGCCTGCAAATGTGGGCCCCGCGATATTATTAAACCCGGTAAGAATGGGTATTTGATTGCCGAAGGCGATCGTGCAGATTTTGCCGATAAGGCCTGCCGGCTCATGGAAAAAGGTGTGCTCCGCCAGCAGATGGGCCAGGCAGCATGGGAAATGGCCGAAAATTTCGATGCGGAACGTATTATGCGCCAATGGCTTTTATTGTTTGAGCGCTTAATGAAAGGAGAGAAGCGATGAGCAAAACGATCGTTATTTCTGCCGTCAATCTGGTGGAGGCAGGCCCATTGGCCATCCTCAAGCAATGTTTGGCTTGCCTTTCTGTGCTGGCTCAGTCGGGCGACTACCGTGTTATTGCACTTGTATACAAGCGTTCACTGGCCGATTTCCCGCATATCGAATATATCGAAACGCAGTGGCCCAAAAAACGCTGGGTCAACCGCCTCTATTATGAATATGTGTCCATGCGCTCGATATCAAAAGAGATCGGTCCCGTTTACCTTTGGTTTTCGCTGCACGATACCAGTCCGTCGGTGATTGCCGAGCGCCGGGCCGTATACTGCCATAATGCATTTCCTTTTTATCGCTGGAAGGCGCACGATCTTTTTTTTGCACCCAAGATCGCGTTGCTTGCGCTCTTCAGTACATATATCTACAAGCCCAATATTCGGCGCAATAATTATCTGGTGGTGCAGCAGCAATGGTTGCGCAAAGCCTTTCATCGGCTGTTTGCAGTTCCTCGCACTAAAATTATTGTTGCGCCACCCGAGTTATCGGCCAAGCAGCATGCGGTTTGCCAAAAGAAGGAGGCGCCGGGCGTATTCAGCTTTGTATTTGCCGGGTCGCCCAACAGTCACAAGAATTTTGAAGTAATCTGCCGGGCAGCAGCACTGCTCGAGCAGCAGGATACGGTGCCCTTTACAGTACATCTGACGGTGAAGGGCGATGAAAATACATACGCACAGTGGCTGCACCGCAGGTGGGGACATCTGAAATCCCTGCATTTTATGGGCTTTGTGAGCCGTACGCAGCTCGAAGATTACTATGCCGGCAGCGACTGTCTGATTTTTCCATCAAAGGCCGAGTCCTGGGGACTGCCCATTACCGAGTTTTCCGCTTATGACAAGCCGATGCTTTTAGCCGATTTACCCTATGCACACGACACGGCGGCAGGGAGTAAATGCGTGTCATTCTTTGATCCCGACGATCCAAAGGCTTTAGCAACACAAATGGGTGCACTGATGCGCGGCGACCGGTCTTTTTTGAAGGCTGTGGCTAAGGAACCATTGGACCAACCCTTTGCGCTAAACTGGACGGATCTCTTTCATACGCTTTTAAAATAATAGCTATTCATAAACTGTTAAACGCAAAAAAATTGATGAGAATATTACAACTTGGAAAATTTTATCCCATACGCGGCGGTGTAGAGAAAGTGATGTACGACCTGATGCTCGGTTTATCCGAGGGCGGAGTATGCTGTGATATGCTTTGCGCATCGACCGAAGATCATCCTGCCGCCGAAATACAGGTAAATCCCTATGCGCGGTTATTTGTTGTGCATACCTCCGTTAAAATTGCAGGCACCATGTTGGCTCCGGCAATGATCGCCAAGCTGCGGAAA
Organism: Sphingobacterium zeae; assembly: GCF_030818895.1. Classification (NCBI taxonomy): domain Bacteria; kingdom Pseudomonadati; phylum Bacteroidota; class Sphingobacteriia; order Sphingobacteriales; family Sphingobacteriaceae; genus Sphingobacterium; species Sphingobacterium zeae. The sequence continues at coordinate 185,273 of NZ_JAUTBA010000001.1, read as the reverse complement.
ATTGCTGGACAATATGATATCATTCACATTCACCATCCCGATCCGATGGCCAGTCTGGCACTTTACCTGTCGGGCTACCGGGGGCGGGTTGTGTTGCATTGGCATTCGGATATTTTAAAACAAAAGAACCTGCTCAAACTCTATAAGCCCTTACAGAGCTGGCTGATCAACAGAGCCGAACAGATTGTAGGTACCACCCCCGTTTATGTCGAGCAGTCGCCCTTTTTACAACAGGTAAAGGCCAAAATCGACTTTATTCCCATTGGTGTCAATCCGGTAGGCTACGACGGGGCAGCCGTTGCAGCACTCAGAAGCCGCTATCCGGGCAAGACCATTATCTTTTCCCTGGGTCGGCTTGTGGAGTACAAGGGCTATGCCTACCTCATCCAGGCGATGCAGCAGCTGGATGCGCGTTTTCACCTGATCATTGGTGGTAAGGGGCCGTTGGAGGAGCAGCTTCATCAGCTTATCGCGGACCTCAACCTGCAGGACCGTGTCAGTATGGTTGGCTTTGTGTCCGATGATGACATTCCGACCTATTTTGGCGCTGCCGATATCTTTTGCCTGAGTTCCATCTGGAAAACCGAGGCTTTTGCCATTGTGCAGATCGAGGCCATGTCTTGCGGCAAACCCATTGTGTCGACCGCAATACCGGGCTCCGGTGTCAGCTGGGTCAACCAAGATCAGGTATCGGGACTCGTCGTTGCCCCCGAAAATGCAACAGCGCTGGCTGCTGCCATTCAGCAGATCGGAACCGATTCGTGGTGTTATCAAACCTATGCCGAGGGGGGACGGAAGAGGTATCTAGCAAATTTTACACGCGAGAAAATGATCGCAAAATGTAGGAGGATTTATGAAAAATACTAAAATTCAAGCGGCCTTCTTGTTCCTCTTGCGCAGCGGACTTTGGGGCAAGAAACAGCAACATAACGAAAAGCAGTTCTTTCCCTTATCCGATGCGGAGTGGAGCGGGCTCTATCGCCGGGCGAACGAGCAGACCGTCCAAGGGATTGTTTACGACGGCCTTTTGTGCCTAGACAAGGACCATTTGCCGCCGCGTCAGCTGCAGATCAAATGGTCGGTGCAGATTGACCGGATCGAACGGAGCCATCGCCGTACCAATAGCCAGATTGCCGAGCAGTATGCCTTTTTCAAAAAGCGTAAACTCAGTCCACTGCTGTTGAAGGGGCAGGGCGTCGCGGAGAGCTACCGCTTTCCCGAACATCGCGTCTGTGGCGATATCGACTGGTATTTTGAAACCACGCGCCAGTGTACCCTGGCAGGCCTCCATCTCATCAAAAACCGCATCCCTCGCATCCATGTTGGCGGGCAGGTGTATCGTTGGACAGCAAGTGAAATGGATCTGCATGACCGGCTTTTCGATCTCCACAATCCTTTTTGCAAGCGATTATTGAACCAGTACAGGAAGGATTTCCCCGATACCACCCTGTCTATATCCGGGCAGGACGTCGCCGTGTTGGCGCCACAGGTTCAAGTTGTTCAGGTGACGGCACATATTCTCAAGCATTCCCTGGCTTTTGGCATTGGGCTTCGTCAATTCTGCGACCTGGCGGCACTTTATCACCGTTACCGGCACCTGCTGGATGGCGTGCGGTTAGAGCAGCTTTACCGCAGGATCGGCCTGTTGCGCTGGATTGCTCCGGTGCATCAGTTTTTGGTCAATGAGCTTGGCTTGGCAAAAGACAAACTTCCGTTTACCAGCCCTGCTGGCGGCTCCGGAATGGATATCCTTCAGGAAGTGTGGCAGAGCGGCAACTTTGGTTTTTACGATGAAGCTTATGTACAACGTATTGACGGCACTTTTTTGGCGCGTAAAGGACGTACCGAAGCCATACTGCGACGTATTGTCCGCTATTTTCCCTACGTTCCGAAAGAAGCTTTCTGGTTCCCGATTATTCATTTTTTAAACCGACGCGGCGCATAATCCAATTTAGAAGCCGCGTACGGCATATGCATATAAAAACAAACGATTATTACGATATGAAAAGACAAATTTTAGCAATGATTTTACTTGGTGTTAGCCTACTGAGTTCGTGCATGTCACCCAAGAAAGTGGTCTATGTCAATGACATGGTACCCAATATAGCCTACCGGGCGCTGGAAGTACCGATGTTAAAATTACAGCAGAGCGATCGGCTTAGCATTACCGTGAGCGCGAAAAACCCCGAGCTCGCCGCACCTTTCAATGTGATGGGCGGCAGCTACACGGTTGTTGAGAAGGAAAATGGTTTGAGTAGCGGCTCGGCCGGTACCGGCGGTCCAAGTTACCTCATCGATCAGCAGGGCAATATTACCTTTCCGATCCTGGGCAACCTGCACCTCGAAGGGTTGACGCTGGAGCAGGTTCGCGATCTGCTGTCGCAGCGCTTGTCCGACGGTGGCTATATCAAAGATGCCATTGTGAAAGTCGAACTGCTCAATCTTAAGGTCAACGTGATGGGCGAAGTCAACCGTGTAGGCATTATCGATGTGCCCGACTCGCGTATCAATTTGCTTGAAGCCATTTCTAAAGCTGGCGGAGTCACCCGCAATGCTGCTTCAGACCGTGTAACGGTCATTCGTGAAGAAAATGGCGTCCGAAAAAAGATGCTGACCAATGTGGGGTCGCAGGATATTTTTGATTCCCCGGCGTACTACCTGCAGCAAAATGATATTGTGTATGTAGAGCCTATCGCTGCGGAGAATACACCGCGCGAAGATCGGAGCTGGCGCTTCACCACCATTGCTACAGGTATCGTTACTGTGATCTTGACCGCCATAAACCTGCTTAAATAGTCAACGATGAAAACAACACACTATAATCAGTTACAGAAAGACAAATCGATCAATGTGCTGGATGTTTTGGCACATCTGCTCTACCATTGGAAATGGTTTGCACTGTCCATTCTTGTTTTTGGGTCGTACTACTATTATCAGTACGCCAAATCGCCGTTTATCTACCGCAGTGCCGAAACGATTATCATCAAAACACCGATGAATACCCCGCGTACGGCACGCATCTCGCGCACCAATGAAGCCTATAATTCCATTAGCGTGGCCAGTGAGATCCTGCAGCTCAAGTCGAAAGAATTGATGCGGCAGACGGTTACCCGTATCGGGGCCGAGATGAGCTATTCGGTTGCCGCAGGATTGCGACGCAACGAGCTTTACACGGCTAGTCCAATCAAGGTGAGCGTACCCCATACCAAGCCTGAGGATTCCTTTTCCTTTACGGTCACACCAGTTGGCGGTACGGCAGTATTGTTGAGCAATTGGAGCCACGGTGAAGCCACGTTGGAGGTGAAAGCCACCTTAGGCAAACCGGTTAACACCCCCCTTGGGCAGGTTACGGTGCAGTCGGCCCTAACCCCCGGCAAAGCACTACCGGAGCAAGAGATCAAGGTAGAGAAGTTTGCGCTGGAGCGTATGGTCAATTATTTTATCTCGACCATTACCATTACCCAGATGGAAGAAGATGCCTCCCTGCTGCAGGTTGTTGCAGAGGATACCAATCCGCTGCGTGCCACCGCCCTTATTGGGGAGATGATCAATGTGTACAATGAAGTCGCCTTGCAGGACAAAAACCAGATTGGCGTAAACACCGCTAATTTTATTCGGGAGCGGCTGGCCATCATTGAGCAGGAACTGGGTTCCGTGGAATCAAATATTGAAAATCTGCGGACACAAAATCAGGGTATGGATGCGTCCACGGTGGGCACAGCCTATTTTGAAGACAGCCGATTGTATCAGGCCGAGCGCAGCAAAGTAGAGAAACCGATATCAACCTTGCGCAGATGATGCGCGGCTATCTGGCCGACGGCAGTAAGAAAAATGAGCTGATTCCAAACAATACCGGACTGGTAGATGCCAATGTAGAAACCCAAATCAACGATTACAACACGACCTTGCTTCGTCGCAACCGCCTTATTGAAGGCAGCAGTGATGCCAATCCGGTGGTTCAGGATCTGGACCGGGCCTTGCAGTCCATGCGCGGCAATATCGGGCGGGCAGTAGACAACGCCATCGGCGGATTAAGGATCAAGGCCGGCAATATGAAGAAAGAAGAGCAAGCTGCACGCGGCAAAGCGATGCAGGTACCGCAAAAGCAACGGGTGATGCTCTCTGTAGAGCGGCAGCAAAAAGTAAAAGAAGAACTTTATCTGTATTTGTTGAACAAGCGCGAGGAGAATGCCATTAACCAGGCCATGACCGAAGACAACATCCGCGTTATCGATCCAGCCATTGTGACGTACGATCCCGTTGCCCCGAGCAAGATGCGCAAGTTGGGCTTAGGGATGGGCATAGGCCTGATATTGCCCGCGATTGTAATTATGACCCTGTCCATTCTCGACACCGGTGTTCGGCGTCGGCAAGATATCGAGGAGGCCATTGATGTACCGCTGTTGGGCGAAATTCCATTGGTCAACAATCGGCGTTTATCGCAGCACAACATTTTGGTGAGCGGTATGGGCAGAGACCCCCTCACGGAGGCTTTCCGCATCCTGCGTACCAATATGAGCTTTATGTCGCGGGAGGGTAAGCATCCGCAGACCATTACCCTGACCTCCTTTATTCCGGGCGTGGGGAAAACCTTTACGTCACTGAATCTATCCAGCACCTTATCTTTTTTAAATAAAAAAGTGATCGTTGTGGATATGGATCTGCGTAAGGGAACATTGAGTGACCGCATGGGCATTATACACGGCAAGGGCCTGAGCCACTATCTTTCCGACATCAACCTCGAACTGGACGCCATTATCCATTACAATTTGCATGGTGAAAACGTAGATTATATCTCCATTGGCATGGAGGCACCCAATCCAGTAGAGCTCTTGCTGAGCAAGCGGCTGGACCAGTTGATTGCCGATTTGCGTAGCCGCTATGATTACATTATCATCGATGGCGTACCCACCGGCATTGTCGCCGATGCCACAGTGGTAGACCGTGTTTCTGACCTGACTTTATTTGTTATCCGGGCAGGTAAAATGGATAAGCGGCAGTTGCCGGAGATCCAAAAAATCTATGCCGAGAAGCGACTTTCCAATCTGGCGATTATTCTGAATGGCCTCAAGTTGGGGCAGTCCGGTTACGGTTATGGCTACGGTTACGGCTATGGGTATGGCCGGGATGAGCGAAAAAATGGCTGGGGTAAACTGCTTCGTTCCATTCGAAATAGCTTTACCGGCAGCAAAAAGCACCGATAAATATGCGCACCGCGACCGTACCCTACCGGTCGGTTGCGGCTTTTTAGCACATTAGACAGTAAGAGAAACCATGCTAATGAAAGATAGAAGAGCATTTATGTTACAAGTTGCCCGTGAAGTGCTCACGGGGCGGATTTCCGTTGAAGAAGCCATGCAGCGCAGCCAGGTTAAAGATAAGCGTACCATTGTGAGCTGGGTGAAACGAGCCATGCGAGAACGCAATCCGGAGAAAGTTCTGGACCTGACGCTCGAACAGAGCGGCTATGCAGGCGACATCAGCCATCATTCGGCCGAAGAAAAAATCGCGAAACTAGCATCCGAACTGGCGGCGGCCAAAAAGCGAAACCTAGAGCTGCTGCATTTTCAGCAGATTCTGACCAATAAAATTAACGATCTCGAAGTATTGATCCATTATGCAGAAAGGACCTATCAGATCGATATTCTCCATATCAAACACAAGAAAGCCAAATGATTGCCCGGTTTTAATCCAGGTAGATGCGTTGCTGGCACCGTTCAGCCAAGTGAAGGTCGTGCGTCACAAAGAGGCACAATTTAGGCTTCCCATAGTCCAATAAGCGCTGTATCAGTGCATCAGCCGTTGCGCGGTCTAAGGCCGAGGTGACCTCATCGAAGAGCCAAATATCCCCATCATGCATCAATCCACGCGCTATGGCAATGCGTTGCGCCTGTCCTTCCGATAGCCCGATACCAGACTCGCCGATGTAGGTGTCTATGCCATCCGGTAGATCCAAGACAAATTCAGCGCCTGCAATGCGTAAGGCTTCGTCTATATCCAAAGAATGATTTTCATTGGCGTGCAGTAGTATATTTTCACGAATTGTACCGCTAAAGAGCGAATTGCCCTGCGGTATATACGCAAAATTGATGCGATGGCTGGCAGACAGCGGCCGCTCACCATCCCGGTCCCGAAGTGTAATCTGTCCTTTTCCGGGTTTCAGCAATGCGAGCAGCAACCGGATCAAGGTAGTTTTTCCCTTTCCACTCGGCCCGATGATAGCGGTAGGTTCACCCGCTTTCAGGGAAAGATTCAAATTTTGCAGCACCCATTTGTCTTCATAGCGAAACGACAGATCGCTGATGCGGAGCTCCTGCGTGTGCTGCAGGCGCTGCTGTGGCACTTGCGGTTCCATTTCACCGGCCTGCAGTTCCAGTAGGCGATCTGCGGAGACGCGGAACCGGACAAAGCCCGGGATATAAGCGATCAAAGCGAGGATGGGCGACTGTATGCGGGCCACCAGCTGCAAGAAGGCCGTCATGGTACCAAAAGAAATCAGTCCCGATTGCAAGCGGTAGATTCCCCAACAAAAAGCCACGAGGTACCCGGCGTTCATGGCCACCTTCATGGCACCCTGCGTATATGTGGAGAAGTTTATCTGGCGCATTTTTAGTGCGAAAAGTTGCTGTTGGCTTTCGGTCAATTTTGCCCTTCTCTTTCGGAAAGCACTCATGGCGCGGATGAGGAGGCGAAAGCGGAGATTTTCCTGCAGCACGTTAGCGAAGTTACTTTCCTCCGTTTTAACTTCCTGGCTAAGCTTGCGCATTTTTCGGAAATACAGTTTCGAAAAGACAAAGAGCGGTGATATGGCCAGGATCATCAGGGCCAGCATCGGATCCATATACCACAGGAATCCGACCGAGGCCAGCAACTGTATTGCGGTCAATACAAAAGACAGTAGGGTATTGGCGATGGTATTGGCGACTTCTTCGCAGTCCGTTTGTATGCGGATCTGAATATCGCCCGTATGCCAGTTTTTGATCAGCTTCCAGACGGAGAGCATTTGGGCGTCGAGCATGTTGCGCTGCAGTTCCAGCGTCAGCATCAGTTTGATGCGTTCCATCAGTCGCCCGGAGTAACCTTTGATGCCAACGTTGAGGGTAATGGTGGCTATGATGCCTATCAGCAGCCATTTCAGTGGCAGTTGGCCCGGCATCGTTGCCGTATCGACCGCTTTCTTGGACAAGTACACAAAGAGCAGGGAGAGGACGATGCAGATCAGCTCCAATATAAAATAAAGCGACAGGCGGCTTCGATACCCTTTGCTAATGGACCAGGCCCAGCGCAGGTGCTGTTTGAGGCTGCTGCTGTTCATTTGCTATTCTTCGAGCAATCCCTGTTTTTGAAAATCCTGGAGCAACACTGCTGCATCAGATGCAGCCTGATCTTTACTGACCTCATAATTTTCAAGGAGCAACTCCACAATGGTGTCCGTATCGAAATCTTTTCCTTTGAGCTCTTCCCAAAGCCAGGCCGCCGAGCTGTTGAGGGTATATACGGTTGAGAAGTCTACCATATCCTGGCTCGGGTCCACAATTAAATGATCCGAACCTATGGTTCTTAAAATTAAATCTGATCTTAATTTCATACTATTTAACTTTTATAATAAGTAATAGCCCCATGGGGCTATATTATCAAACATAAATAAATTGTGCCTTAAATACAATATTAAAGGCTTGTATTTAAGGCACAATTTATATTTTTTTCAGTGATTTGCTGTGATGTGTGGGTTGCCTTGACACACGATTTAATCATGCTTCAATTTACTTTTGCTTCAATGCCCTGATGGTCTCTCGAAGACCTTCCTTTGCTGTTTTTGGTAGCCGTTCGATTGCCAGTTCCACTTTTATTTTTTTATTGGAAACCACCAGATTACTGGTTAGTTTTTTTAGCCGCCAGGTATTCAATGGAAATACGCTACTGCGGTCGCCAATTTTTGATAGAAATGAAATTATACTTTTCGGTAGGGGGAAACAAGGGATTTTTAAACCTGTTTCCTGTTTCATGATGTTTACGATTTCATTTGACGATAAGGTTTCATCGTCGGACAGGTGATAGATTCCCGAATTGATCTTTGCATGCTGTAAAACAATCTGTTCGACAAAGAAGCAGAAATTATCAACTGACAGAAAAGAGCGTTTATTTTTAAATCGAACGAGGGGATAAGGAATTCCTTTACTGACAATTGAAAATAGCTGTTTTAAATTACCTTTATCGCCTGCGCCATGCACCATGGGCGGACGCAAGATAATCAATTTCTTGTCTGCAGGTAATTTTTTGGCTCAACAGCCATTCCTCAGCAGCTTGTTTAGATCTACCGTAAGGTGATACGGAGTTGTAGTTCGCATTTTCCGAGAGGGATTTGGCCGATTCTACCTCTTCAATGGCGGCGAGGGAGCTGATATGTATAAATAACTTCGCCTGGGAGGAAATAAATATACTAAATGCTTTTTTTGCCAGCTCAAAGTTTGCAAAGAAGAAATCCTCTTCCGTTGCCTTTCCTGTAAAATCGTGCGCTTTGCCTACTAAATTGATGATGCAGTCGGTTGGAAAGTTCTCCTTTGACCAACTTAAATCTCTCATGGACACAAATTCACATTGAATTGGATCCTTGAGTTTCTTCTTTAAATGACTTCCTAAGAAGCCGCTACTTCCTCCTAAAACTAATACTTTCATGCTATTCAACCCCTTATTCATTATGCTGCTAAATGCTAATTACCGCTAAATGAAAAAACACCATGCTAAACTTGATATGACTTTTTGAAAATTCTTTTCTTACACTTCCCGATAAACAATTTGTCGTTATGGCTTAAGATTATTTAACAATCTAGAACCAATATAGAGTAGAGATAATAGATTAACACATTGCATATTATGGTACGTAACATTTGTTAACTAAATTTCTTCCCTCATAATTATAGTTAGTATAATCGATGCAAATATACATTTAATAATTTATAATTATTTACTCAACGTTAAATCTATCCAAAATGCTACACTACTTTTCGAATTTTTTGTAATCCTGTGGATATCAGTCTGTTTTGTTTCCAGTGGTTGATGTGCTATTGGCAACTTCTGTATTTTATGTTTTATTCGGAAATATAATTGATTGAGAACACTTAAAAAGCGTAAAAGTTTTACTAAAATTGTTTTATTCGTGGAATTGCTTGGCGTACAATAAATTTAAGCTTAATTCTTTGGAGTGAGCGATTTAAATTTTGTGAGTATACGCCGGAGCAAACGGATGTGGTACCAGCCCAAGCCCCGCAGTCTTGGCCAGGGCTGGTGGATTGCTATTGCTGCTTCTTTATCTTGTGGGTAATGCATATAAGCAACCGCAATGATGTCTTTTTCCGTTATGTGCTCGTGCAGGACGAGATTGCCATCGCCCGCCAATACATATTGATCCTTTTTCTTCCCTACCAAGCGGTGAAACACAAATTTTCCCTTGTCTTTGGCGAGTATATTACTGCCAAGTGGGAGCGGTTGCCCTTGGTAGGCCCGTAGCATGACCGTATCTCCATCCTGTATAAATGGACGCATACTTTGTCCCTTAATGCGTATGCGGACTTCTTTGCCTTCCTGCAGCATACGCTGCACTTCAGCAAAATAGGCTGCGTTGGAGACAATCTTTGGTTTATTTTTTCCCGTTTGGTCTTGCATTATTTATGGGCATTGGCAAAATACTGTATCACGTTTTCCAAATACGTATCTTTTAACAACACTTTTTTGTGCTCATCCAAAAGATAGATCGTTGGCGATGCTTTAAGGTCATATAGGTTGGCCGACAAAATCTGGCGATCAGTATCCAATCCATTGATCCATTGATACGACAACTCCGATTGGTACTGCTTCCATTTGCTGCGGTCGCCCCATGGGTCTATTGCCACGATCTGTATCTGCAGCTGTGTAAACAGCTGGACGAGCTGCGGGTTGTCGCGAAGCTGGTGGATGGTTTCCTTACAATGCGAACAGTCCGGATCGTAGAACATTAACAGCATAAATTTGGCATCCGTCTCCGACAACTTTTGCTTCTGTCCGTTGGGTAGTTCAAAGCTGAAGTCGGTTGCTGTCTGATTCACCCTATTCTGGCGTACCAGCTTATAGGTTGGGCGGTAGCCCTCTTTTTCCAGATCAGTGAGTACAGCTGTATTGATCAGGTAGCGCAATACCGACTCATAGGCGATATCGTTGCGCATGGGCGAATTGCCATCATACAAATAGTGTTCGTATTGTTTGATGAAATAGTCAAAACTCGTGCGGTTTACTTTGGCTTTGTCGAGCATGATTGCTGCCGCCTTATCCCTTGTGGCGGAGTCAGGTGTCTTTGTTAAGAGCCCCAGAAAATCGGCTAATTGCTGTTCCCCTTTTTCCGGATTCTTGACCAGAGCCGTATCCTGCATATCAAATTGATCCCAAAAATGAAATAAGGCGCTATCCGACACACTGCTTGATAAGGTGTTTTGGGGGGGCGATTCCTTGTTTTCCTTCTTCGTACCCGTACAGGACCAGGATAATAGGAGTGCGCTAATCGCTAGGAAGAGTGCTGTCGAAACATTTTTCATTTTGAAGTTATTCATTATCATTTATCAGTCTATTGACCTCGTAAATAGCCGAATAAGCAAATATAAGCCTTCTTAACGGATTAACTATTTCGTTAAATAAAAAAAGTAATATGATGATTGCCCAGCTACCCTATTGTGTAGCAACTTTACTTGTTTTTACGTTCGTTACAATAGGCTGTAGCAAATGGTATTTAGTGCCAAATTAGGACCATACGCCGATTCAGAAAATGTTTCAATCATTTAATTAAATAGTTTTACTAATTTTGCGGCAAATACCGCGGTATAGATGAAAAGAATAATATTATGGTTATGCATAGCAGGATTTGTGGGTACAGTACACGCACAGACCAATCCTGCCAATATAAAAGTAGACAATCTTAGTGACGCACAGATTGAACAGTATGTCAAACAGGCCGCTTTAATGGGGTATGACGAAAGTCAGTTAGATGGCTTTGCGCGTGCACAGGGCGTTTCAGCTGTCGAAGTCCAAAAATTAAAAGAGCGTCTGGCGGATATCAAACGTAAAAAGCAGCAGCCAAATACGTCACAAGGTTCTTCCAGCCAGTCGCGCAATACGCGCAGCAATGGCCGCCAGGTGGATGGTTACTCCAATGTAGATTCTTTGCAAAATAATCAGACGAATAGAAGGGATTCGACGGATAATGAAGAGGGTAAGCTCAAGATTTTTGGCTCAGACCTTTTCAAGAATAACGCCATCACTTTTGAGCCCAATCTCCGTATGGCTACACCTAGCTCGTACATTATTGGTCCCGACGATGAGATCCTATTAGATATCACAGGCGATAACGAAGCCTCCTACAAGCTTCCCGTAAGTCCCGATGGAACCATTAAAGTAGAATATGTCGGGCAAATCAATGTGGCTGGTTTATCCATTGCTGCAGCAAAAAGTAAAATTGAACAACGCTTAAGCGGTACTTACCCGGCAATACGTTCAGGACGTACGCAGGTGAGCGTTAATATTGGTAACATCCGTACCATTCGTGTAACGTTAACGGGGGCAGCTACAAAACCGGGCACCTACAGTTTGCCTTCGTTAGCAACCGTGTTTAATGCACTGTATGCCGCAGGTGGTCCCAATAAAAATGGTACCTACCGCAAGATCCAGGTGATCCGCGGCAATCGAGTGATCAGTACGATTGATGTGTACGATTTTTTAGCCAATGGTATTCAACAAGGAAACATCCGTCTACAAGATCAAGATATTATTCATATCCCCGTTTACGGTGCCAGAGTACAATTTGAAGGCGAAGTTAAGCGCCCCGCCATTTTTGAGACCGTACCCGGAGAATCCCTTTCCGATATCTTGCGTTATGCGGGGGATTTTACCGAAAATGCCTATAGTGCCAAGGTTAAAGTGTTGCAGACCACAGGCCGCGAGCGGAGTGTACAAGATATCTACGCCGACCAATTTGCCAATTACACACCCAAAAGTGGCGATCAATATATTGTAGAACCTATTTTGGATCGTTTTGCCAATCGTATTAGCGTGTTAGGGGCAGTATTTCGTCCAGGCATATTTGGTTTAGAGCCAGGCATGACATTAAAGCAAGTGCTGGAGATGGCCGATGGCGTGCGTGAAGATGCTTTCTTGGAACGCGGTATTATTAATCGTCTTAAAGCAGACAATACCTCCGAATTGATCAATTTCAATGTACGCGATGTCCTTGCAGGAACTGCAGCCGATATTCCATTAAAGCGGGAAGATAAGATTGAGATTTCATCGATCTTTGATCTAAGAGACGAATACAAATTTACTGTTCAGGGCGAGGTTCGCTTTCCGGGTGATTTCCCTTTTGCCAGCAATGCAACACTGGGCGATCTTATTCAGAAAGCAGGCGGCTTGACCGAGGGTGCTAAGAATGCTAGGGTAGAAATCGCCCGACGCATCAAAAATCTGGACGTAACCGATCACCGCTCATCGAATACTATCTTGGTGGACATTAAAGAGGGTGTGCTTACCGATCCAAATATGACACTGCAACCTTACGATGTTATCTCCGTTTTGGGTGATGCGGGTTTCCGGACCCAACGTCAGGTTAAGATTGAGGGGGAAGTATTATATCCAGGCTACTACACGATTTCGCGTGAGGATGAACGCATTTCAGATATTATCAAGCGTGCAGGTGGCTTGACTACTTATGCTTATACCGAAGGTGCTTCATTAAAACGCACCGGTATTTCTAAATTACAGGCCGCTGAAAAAAAGGAGCAGGAGCGATTGAAGAAAGAACTGGAAAAGGATAGGCTGGGTGAAGAAAGCAATCAAAAAGATACGAGCCTAGATCAGGGTGTAGGAAGAAACTATGATGGTACTCAAGCAAAAAGTAGCGCTTTAGCAAAAGTATCACAACAAGGGACGTCAGCATCGGACATTGAAACGAGTGATCTGGTGGGTATTGAGTTGAATAAAATATTAGAAAAACCTTATGAAAAAGGTGATCTCTTGGTTTTAGATGGCGATATTATTAGCGTACCCAAGGAATTAGAAACAGTGAAGGTTGTTGGTGAGGTCTTGAATCCAAACAATGTGGTCTATGTTAAAGGCAAGAACTTAAAATACTATGTGAATCAAGCTGGAGGCTTTACCGACAATGCTTTGAAGAAAAGAGTATTTGTTCAGTATGCGAATGGTGCCGTAAAAGGTAAAGATGGCGGCTACCCCGAAGTTAAACCGGGGGCAGAAATTATTGTTCCTAAGCGGGCACCTCGAGAACGCATGAGTGCGCAGGGCTGGGTAGGGTTAGGAACTGGTATTGCTTCTTTGGCGGCTATTATCGTTAGTTTATTGAGGTAGTATGAGTGAGAGAAAGATTACGGAACAGATTAGCTTAAAGGAGATTTTCTTGAAATTGGGAAAATTGTTTAGCTATTTACTTTTAAAATGGTACATTATATTTATCGTTGGAATTTTAGGTGGGGGTATAGGTTACTTGTATGCAAAATTGCAACATCCAACTTACAAATCTACAACAACATTTGTTTTGGAGTCAGGTGAAAGTAATGGCGGTGGGTTAGGCCAAATGGCAGGACTTGCTGCGCTCGCGGGTGTGGATCTAGGCCCATCTGGAGGTGGAATTTTTCAAGGTGATAATCTGTTTGAATTGTATAAATCACGGAAAATGATTGAGTTGGCGCTTCTTCAGCGATCTCCTAGCGACAGCTCATTGTTACTTTTAGACCGTTTTTTATCATTAACAAATGAACGGAATAAGTGGGAAAAATCTAATCCAGAATTATTGAATATTGACTTCCTGAAAAATTCAAATTCTCAGCAGGCACGTCTTAGAGATAGTATTCTTCAACAGACTGTACAAAATATAAATAAAAGTAATCTAGAAGTTGGTCATCTTGACAAAAAGTCTTCAATTATCAAGGTTGATGTCATATCTCCCAACGAGGTCTTTTCAAAGGAGTTTAATGAGGCAATTGTCGATCAGGTCAATAGTTTCTATATCACAACAAAAACAAAGAAATCTTTAGATAATATCGTTATTCTTCAACGAAAGGCTGATTCGGTACGTGCAGTGATGAATGGCGCTATTGCATCTTCAGCAGTAATTGTTGATGTAACTCCTAACCTTAATCCAACTAAGCAGTCGCAGCGTTTAATTCCAGCTCAGCGTTCACAATTTTCTGTAGAAACAAATAAGGCGATATTAGGACAACTCGTGCAAAATTTAGAAATGTCCAAAATGGCTTTACTCAAAGAAACACCGCTTATTCAGGTTATAGATGAGCCTATTTATCCACTTCATATTATAAAGACAGGGAAGCTTAAAAGTCTTGTTATAGGCGGGATCTTAGCATCTTTCATCTGTGTAATTATTTTGTTAGGTATTAAATCTTTTAGGGATCTAATGTCTAGTTAATATTGTTTAGATGGATTTGAAGCGTTTTTTTGTGAATTTGTTGTCAAACTGCATGAGTGCTTTGACAGGGGTGGGATTAACTTTTTTTTTGACGCCCTATCTTGTTGAAACCTTAGGGAAAGAAGCTTACGGGTTTTATCCCTTATCTACTAATTTTATCATGTATGCCGGGATTTTGACAACTGCGTTGAATTCTATGTCGAGCCGTTTTATAACGATAAGCCTTGAAAAAAAAGATTTAAAGCAAGTTAATATATATTTCAATTCTGTTCTATTCGGTAATTTCTTAGTATCACTTTTCTTCATATTAACCGGTGGATTGTTCTGTTATTTTGCACAAAACATACTGGATATCCCGTTAAATATTCAACTTGATGTGAAGATATTATTCGCATTTGTCTTTTTGGGTTTGGTCATTAATGTTTCTTCTTCTATTTTCTCAGTGAGCGCATTTGCGCTCAATCGTTTTGACAGACTAGCGCTTATTAATATTGTGATGAATGTCATCAGATTATTAATCATTGTTTTGCTGTTTTATTTTTTCACTCCGCGTATTTATTTTTTGGGTATTGCATCGTTTTGTTCGGCAGTATATTTTATGTATGCAAATTACAAACTTACTAAGCGGTTAATGCCTGAGATCGCTTTCTCTATAGGCGATTTCTCATGGGTAGCTATTTCTACTCTGGTCGGGGCTGGTGTTTGGAATTCTGTATTAGCGCTGTCCAACGTTATAAATACCCAATTGGATCTTATAATTGCAAATCGTTTTTTTGGCGCAAGTGATATGGGTGTACTATCGTTGACTAAAATGGTGCCTATGGCGCTGCAGATGCTGTTGGGTATTATTGTTCCGCTGTTTCTCCCGGAATTATTAAGGGCATATGCGAACAACGATCTAATTAAAATGAAAACTAATTTGGACTTTTCTTTCAAAGCGATTTTTATTGTATTATTACTTCCTATTGCTGTATTCTTTGTTTTTGGAAAAGAGTTTTTTCAGCTCTGGCTTCCACATGAAAATTCCGAACAGCTTTATTTGCTATCGGTTATTACATTGGTACCCTTTATTATACATGGAACGATTGAGACTATACACCATGTTTTTGTTATCACTAATAAGTTGAGGATTGCTTCTTTTTGGGGTGTTTTTATTTCTATTTTAAGTGTTACCACTGTCATTTTATTGTGTAAATATTCTAAGTTGGGTCTTTATGCTATTCCAACAGGCGCGCTTCTAACAGGGATGTTTAGCCACCTTACTTTTACTCCGATTTATGCTGCTAGATGTTTGAATGAAGATAAGTTATATTTCTATTTGCGTATAGCAAAGGGCTTGGGTAGTTTTTTACTTCTGATACTCGTTGCTTATTTGTGGAAATATCTTTCATTGATAGCAATTGATGATTGGGTAGGATTGATCTTAAGTCTGTCAATTTTGACTGTCATCTTATTGACTGTAAGTTCATTTGTCTTATTTGATAAATCTGTATTGAACAGGCTATTTTTGCAATTAAAAGGAAAATTTAATATATGATACCTAAGATAATACACTATTGCTGGTTTGGTCGCGGTAAGATGCCGGATTTAGTATTAAAATGCATCGAATCGTGGAAAAGATATTTGCCAGAATATGAAAGACGACTTTGGAATGAAGATAATTTTGATATTAACTTATATCCATTCGCAGCCGAAGCGTATGCAGAACGTAAATTTGCTTTCGTTGCTGATGTATGTAGATTGTATGTATTGAGAGAATTTGGCGGAATTTATTTAGACAGCGATGTGGAGATATTAAAGCCGTTAGATAATTTCCTTAATAACCATGTTGCATTTTCCGGATTTGAGGATAACGATCGGTTAACTACAGGTTTAATGGGTAGTGAGAAAAATGGCTTATGGGTGAATGAGCTTTTAAAATATTATGATCATAGAAGCTTTTATTTGAAAGATGGAACTATAGATATAACACCAAATACGGAAATAATAACCCAAATTATGGAAGAAAAAGGGCTTAAAATCCAAAATTCTTTGCAAGAGATAGAAGGGTATTGCACTATTTATCCGAGTGATTATTTTTGTCCAAAGAGTTGGTTAACAAAAGAGATTTATATCACGCCCAATACCTATTGCATCCATCATTTTACTGGTTCTTGGTTGCCTAGCAAGCGCAAGTGGAACAAAAATGAATTTCTGCTTAAGTTGTTGGGAAAGAAGAATTTTGAGCGGCTTGTTGCCTTTTATGGTAGATTGAAGAACTGATGGAAAATATTTGTCGTAATTTGAAGGAGCCACTGATCTCCATTATAATTCCTGTATATAATGTGGAGCCATACCTTTCTGAATGCCTTACAAGTGTAATTGATCAAACTTATAGCAATCTGGAGATCATTTTAGTTAATGATGGTTCAACTGACGGTTCTGGCAACATATGCGCAGCATATGCAAAGAATGATGTTCGGATTAAGATAATTAATAAGACAAATGGAGGCCTTTCAGATGCCCGAAATAAGGGACTCGATCTCGCAAATGGCGAATATGTCTCATTTGTGGATTCAGACGATGTCATAGATAAGAATTTTATCTGTAACCTTTTACAGGTTTTATTAGATTCTGACGCCTCAATCGCTATGTGTGACTACACCAACTTTACTTCTGTACCACCTACTAAACAACCAAAATACGATCACTCAGTAGATGTATATACCGGAGAATATATGCTTAACAATCTATACAATCCAAGCTGGATACCCAAAAATGTAATTGCGTGGAATAAGCTGTATAAGATTAGTGTCTGGAATAATTTAAGATACACCGTTGGCGTGCTCCATGAAGATGAATATATTATCCATGAGTTGTATGCCAATACTAATCGTTTAGCATATACGCGAGAGCCACTCTATTTTTACAGGCAGCGGGAAGCGAGTATAACCAAAAAAATCTCACAACAAAGAATTAATGATACATTAGCGATATTTGATTTACGGGAATCTTTTTTTAAAACAAAAGGCTATAATCATCTTATAAATCCCAATTATCAGGCTAAGTTGCTAAATATTGGACTATTGGCAATAACTTATGAGGATGAAAGAGCAAGAAAATTATTAACGAAGCATCTTTCTTCTATTCTTTTGCTGAAGAATCTTTCAGCGAGAGTAAGGTTATCATGTTTTATTATCGCTTTTATGCCAGCTTTATATTGGAAGATTAAAAAAATTAAAAATATGGCATTATAAAATATGAATAGTGGTTTACAATCTAAAAGGAGGTTTTTATGAAGTTTTATATTAAGCATTTTAGCGGTACTATTTCCGAAGGGGGGGCTGTTCGTAACCACGCATTTTATAGGCATTTTAGCTCTTACGCTAATGTGAAAATCGTAAATATTGCATCAGTACATATTTTTAAACGATTTATCAATACGTTCAATTTTATTTTATATTTTAGCTTTAAAAGGAATCATCATATTTATATGCATCTGGGGGCAATTTTTGTTTTGTTTCCGACATTTCTATTTCGCTTGGGGTTAGGACAAGTTGTTTTCTATTTCCTTGATCGGCTATCGAAAAGACATGTCTTGCAAATTGAAGTGAATGATCTTCCTTTTGAGCAAAATAGGGATTTAGAATTGCCAAACTTACCCTTCATCCAGTCTTTTCAGAAACGGCTTTTTAGTTTTAAAAGAGTAGGATATGATTTTGCATCTCACAGTATGCGTGATTATGCAATAAAGATGTATAATCTAAGATCTGATCAATGTAAAGTTCTATTGAACGGAGCCGCCAAATTAGAGAGGTTTGACTTGCATGTTTATGATGAGCTTTTGAAAAGGTGTCCTGGCAAATTAAGATATGTTTATGTGGGCTCTATGAATAAAGGTCGTCAGATCGAAGATTTGATACATATTTTTGAGCAATCTAACCATATACTTTATTTGCTCGGCACGGGGGGGGATTGGATAGAGCAAACGTTAAGACTTAAAGGTATTGATAATATCTTTTATTTAGGGAGTTTCTCCGATTCAGTCGCACTTCAGATTTCTTCCCTTTGTGATGTTGGTGTTATTCCTTATGATGAAAGCAGGTTATACTACAACATTTGTTATCCAACAAAAGTGTCATTTTATCTTGCCGCAGGACTGCCTATCCTATCAACGCCGCTTAAGGAGACTCAGTATGTTCTGCAGAACAAAGATGTTGCTCAATTTCTACCTATAGCATGTTGGAATGAGTTTGTTTCGAACACTAAAATAGATGATGTCGATGTTCTTAAACAGAATGTATTGAGATATAGACCCCAATTTTATTGGGATTCAATTTTAAAAGATTTGAACTTTTAAACTCTGATGGAACTATGATACTCTATTATACCATCTTCTTTATAAGTTATATACTTTGTGTTTTTGATTTCGTAGAGTCGAGATTAGGGAAACTGTGTGTTTACTTAGTTTTTTGTACGTTTATAACTTTAATCGTAGGTTTTAGAGAAGTTGGGATAGATAATGATAGCGAAGCTTATCAGGATATGTTCGATTTTTACCGCACTTCCACTTTTATGCAAATTATAGAAGGGGGATATGGGTACGTTGAAAAAGGATATGTGTTTTTAAATAAAATTATTTCATTAGTTGGAGGGAACCATAGGATACTTTTTTTAGTTATGGCTATCTTCACCGCTTTATTTAATTATATCTTTTTCTGGAAGAAGTCTAGCTATGTATTCCTAAGTATTCTATTCTATATTAGCTTTTTCTATCTATATCGGGATTTCACGCAAATTAGATACGGTTTATCTGCTGCTATATGCATGTGGGCAATTTCATTATTTCTTTCAAAAAAATATTTCCAAAGCTTATTTACTATATTAGTGGCCATATCGTTCCACAATTCTGCTTTCATTCTTCTACTGGCAGTCCTTATCATCAGGATATTTAAAAACCAACTATGGTATGTCTTAATACCTATACCATGTTACTTTATTGGTAAGTTACTTACACTGCAGCTCGTTTTTTCTTTATTAGGTTACAATGCTGATCACATGAATATCTATTTAAAGG
Organism: Sphingobacterium zeae; assembly: GCF_030818895.1. NCBI lineage: Bacteria > Pseudomonadati > Bacteroidota > Sphingobacteriia > Sphingobacteriales > Sphingobacteriaceae > Sphingobacterium > Sphingobacterium zeae. Next base: position 165,762 of record NZ_JAUTBA010000001.1, on the reverse strand, counting down.
ACGAAAGTGCTGGTAGCGCATCCATATCTATGGTGGGTTATTGTATTTGCCTTTTGTACTTTTCCTTGATTAACTATAGATCGAAACACTTACATTTGGATCCCATTATTTTAAAAACGGGCAATTTTTACTACAAATTGGTTTCTATCGCTGTGGCTATGAATTTTCTATTTATAAATATTTCTATTTTTCAACGCTTTTCTTTTATAATGTTTCAATTTTGTAGTATTTTAATTGCTATGACGATAGAATTAATGGCAAATAGGATACGTGAGCGATATCTGTTTGTTTTATATTACTTTCTAATAGCTTCCTTTTTATTATTTTATGGGATTAGAATGATTAACGAAGATTTAGTTCGGCCATATATTTTTTCATACCTATGATTGATATTTTACTTGCTACTTATAATGGGGAACAATTTATCGAAAATCAACTTCTTTCGATTATTGGGCAGACCTATAAAAATTGGAGACTAGTTATTCATGACGATGGATCCAGCGATCAGACAATAGGCATATTAAAAAAATATCAATCTATTGATGAGCGGATATGCCTCGTTGAGGATGGTGTAACATGCCATTCCGCGGCAAAAAATTTTTTACATCTATTAACATATTCAAAAGCCGAATATATTATTTTCTGTGACCAGGATGATATCTGGTTTGAATCAAAATTGCAGACTTTATTTGAGGCAATTGCAGATCGTAATTCACCTGCCGCTGTATATTGCAATGCGTTTGCTTACAATGGTGTATATATTACTAAAGACAAAGTGAGTCTTTTTGAACGAGATTGTCTAGCAAATAGTCTTTTTTTAAATAGTGGGGTACAAGGCTGCTCATTGATGTTTAATCGAGCTCTTCTGAATGAACTTTCCGATTTTCCTGAATTTATCGTCATGCACGATCACTACATCACTATGGGGGCAATCTGTTTTGGGGAAATTAAATATGTTGATCATTCTCTTATGCTATATCGCCAACATTTTAAAAATGTGACGGGTAATGTAGCAACATCTTTTAAACAACGTATTTTTAATTTTTTCAATTATGCTAATCCTATTTTGGATCGTGATCATTATGAAGCGAACAAATCTTTTTTTGAAAAATTTAAAGATAAGTTTACACCTGAGCAAACCAGCATATTCAAGGCATACATTAAGTTTCCATCGTTAAATTTCTTCGAAAAGATATATTATATTTTTAAACATAATTTTCGAATTGGCAACAATAAATCAGTTCTGTTATTAAAGCTTTTTTTTTAAACGTACTATTTAAATATATGTTGCTATCTATTATTACTCCAACATACAATAGAGGTTATTGCCTTGGTGGTATTTATCAGTCATTGAAGGAATTTGAATTCGCAGATTTCGAGTGGATCATTGTAGATGATGGCTCTAGCGATGACACAGCTTCTATCGTGCAAGTCTGGTTAGAGGAAATGAAGATTAACTTGAGATATATAACTCAAGAAAATTCCGGTAAGACAAATGCAGTAATACGAGCATTTGCAGAAAAACCAATTGGGAAGTATTCATTGATTTTGGATTCGGACGATGTATTAGTTCCTGGTGCATTTGATTTGGTTAAAGAGCATGTTTCTATTTTGGATGAGGGAGAGATCGGGCTTGCATTTCTTAAATCAACAAGGTCTGGAGAGCTTATTGGTTCAACATTTAAAAAGAATACATCTAATTATATAGATATGTATTTTGGTAGATACAGGTGTTTTGGAGATAAACTATTCGTAATAAAAACTGATATATATCATAGTAGCTTAGTGGCTTCATATCCTGGTGAAAAGCTCATTCCAGAGGGGGTAATTTATATGAATATGCAAAAATTTGGAAAGTTTAAATGTATAAATAAAATCATATATGCTGGAGAATATTTAAATGATGGTCTATCTGCCGATACCATTCGACTAGCAGCAAAAAACATCAATGGATTTATTCTTGAAAAACAAATGCTCCAACGTCAGCCATTGGATTTGTTTTCGAAAGTTAAGAACGAGATCAAATATATCGTCTATTCAGTAGCTGGAAGGAGAAACCTGTCCTGCCTATTGCAAAACTCACATCATAAATTCTTAACTACTGTCCTTTTCTTCCCTAGTTTAATAATTGGTTTGAAATATATCTATAAAATTAGGCGATTTTCTAGAAGTGACAAGATGAAATGATTTAGATAAAGTTTCAATATCTTTATACATTTAATAAATAAGTTTTGAGAGTACTACATATTATAAATAGTCTTCATACAGGGGGCGCCGAAAAATTGATTCTTTCCACATTACCTCTTCTAAAACAAGAGGGGGTAGATGTTGATCTTCTATTACTCAATGGAGAAGAAACTCCTTTTTTATTAAAGTTGCGGCAGGAGAATGATATTAATATTATGTCTTTAGGAACGTCGTTGTATAATCCTTTTAATATATTTAAGTTGTTCCCCTATCTGAAAAAGTATGAATTAATTCATGTTCATCTTTTCCCAGCAATGTATTATGTAGCCTTTGCAAAACTTATAACAAGAAGTAAAACAACATTAATATTTACTGAACATAATACGTCTAATAGGCGTTTGGAAAAGGCTTTTTATATTCCTTTAGAACGTATTGTATATGCTATGTACAAGCGTGTTGTTTGTATTACGGAGAGTGTTAAGAAGGTTTTAAAATCAAAAATTGACCCCGGTGATGATAAATATAAAGTCATATTGAACGGTGTGGAAGTATCCAGTATTAATGAGGTGATACCGCATTCGAGAGCGTCTTTTGGATTCAACGAAAACGAAAAGCTAATTTGTATGGTTGCAGGATTTCGTATTCAGAAAGATCAGGATACGGTTGTGCGCTCATTAAAGTTACTTCCTCATCACTATAAATTAATATTCATAGGAGATGGAGAACGTCTTCCTCAGGTAAAGCAATTGACCGAATCTTTAGATCTAGAAGATCGAGTGAAATTCTTGGGCATACGTACAGATGCATATTCACTGATCAAGATGTGTGATATTTCGGTGCTAAGTTCGCATTGGGAGGGCTTTGGTTTAGCAGCGGCCGAGTCAATGGCATGCGGAATACCCACAATTGCTTCAGATGTTGATGGTTTAGCACAAGTCGTATCGGATGGTGGATTACTTTTTGAAAAGGGAAATGAGATAGATCTTATGAATAAAATTTTAGCTTTAGAAGAGTACAGCTATTATGTCAGTATTCAAAAGAGATGTCTGGAAAGCTCCAAAAAATTTGATGTATCAAATACAGTTCACCAATTGCAAACGCTTTATAGAAGTTTGATAAATGAGTAAAAAAGTGCTACATGTTTTATCTGTCTCATTTTCGATAAAATATTTTATAGGAAATCAATTTAAATATTTCAAAACCAAAGGAGTAGAGTTTCATGTGGCTTGTTCTTATTCTGATGAGCTAATGCAGCTTTCTGAAGAATATGGTTTTAAGCCGTTTCCCATTCCCGTCAAAAGAGCGATTGATCCACTTCAGGATATTAAATCCATTTACAGGCTTGCCACGTATATAAAAAAGGAGAAATTCGATATTGTGATCACCCATAGTCCTAAAGGTGGCTTAATAGGCGGTATTGCTTCGTTTTTTGCGGGTACCCCAAAGAGAATATATTTTAGACATGGATTGGTGTTTGAAACTTTAACTGGTATAAAACAACAGCTTCTAATTTTGGTTGAAAAACTCAACAGTGCAACCTCACATTATGTTGTAAATGTAAGTCCATCTATTAAACGTAAATCGGAGAAGCTCGGATTGAACAAGCCGCATAAAAATATTGTTCTGGGTAAAGGGACTTGTAATGGAGTGGATGTGCATCGCTTTACATATAGAGATGGCTTTAAGGAAAATGATGTACGGGTTGTAGGATTTGTTGGACGAATAAGTAAAGATAAAGGCATTGCTGAGCTAATTCAAGCATGGAAGATCCTAAAGAGAGCTAATGCTAAAATCAAGTTATTACTCGTAGGACCTATTGATGAGCGTGATCCGATCGAAAATGATCTTTTAGAGTATATTAATCAAGAGACTTCAATTGATTTCGCTGGTGAGGTATCAGATGTCACTTACTATTACAATAAGATGGATTTATTTGTCTTACCCTCGTTTCGAGAAGGTTTTCCAACCGTGACATTAGAGGCATCTGCATCCCGTTTGCCCGTGATAACGAGCCGTGCGACCGGATGTATAGATTCTATTATAGAAAACAGGACCGGCAAGTTCGTTGAGATCAATGGAGTTGATATAGCGCAGGCCATCCAATCTTATTTAGATAACCCTTCTTTAATGGTGGAACATGGAATAAATGGAGAGAGCTTTGTTAAAAATCATTTCTCAGAAGAGATCGTTTATCCGTTGATTGAAAAACATGTTTTTGATTAAAGTTAATCTAACGTGAAAAAGTTGTTATTTTTGTTGAAGTTAAAGGAGGATCGATTATGCAAGGATTAAGTTTTACCGCAATAGATTTTGAAACAGCCACAGCGAATCAGAATTCGGCCTGTGCCATTGGACTGGTCGTTGTTGAACAGGGAATTATTGTGGATGAATTTTATTCTTTAATACAGCCTCCTAATAATCAGTATATGTGGCAGACTACTCGTGTGCATGGTATTCGACCCAGGGATACCGCGCAAGCGCCTACTTTTAAAGAGCTCTTTCCACGTATTTATCCGCTTATCAATAATCGGATTATGGTAGCACATAACGAGTTGTTTGATCGAGGTGTGCTTCGCAAAACCATGCATTATTACAATTTGCCATACGAATACCTTGGTTTACAGGAAAAATGGGAATGTACCTTTAAAATTTACCAAGGAAAAGGTTTTAAGCCCGCTCGTTTAAATGCCTGCTGCGAGGTACTTGGAATTGAACTTAACCACCATGAGGCACTTTCTGATGCGCGTGCTTGTGCGCACTTGTATATTCGGCATGCCGATATTCCTTCTTTGGCATGATTTTTACGTTAAATCTATTATAAATTCGGTGTAAAAAGTACGCTAAGTGGGATATTTTTATATCTTTGAGTAGCTATACAGCCGTTTTATTAATAAATTTTATATCCATATTTTTGATGATGATAACAATCCCAGCCAAGGGAATGCGAATAGGTATTACCTTCAGTGCATTCGACCTACTCCATGCAGGGCATATCAAAATGCTCGAAGATGCCAAAAGACAATGTGATTATTTGATCTGCGGCTTGCAGACAGATCCGACGCTGGACCGACCTGAAAAGAATAAGCCAGCACAGACCGTAGTGGAGCGTTATATTCAGCTTAAAGGCTGTAAATATGTAGATCAGATTGTGCCTTACGCCACAGAGCAGGATTTAGAAGATATCCTTCGCTCGTTTAACGTTGATGTTCGAATCGTTGGGGATGAATACCGCGAGAAGAACTTTACGGGAAGAGCATATTGTGAGGAAAAAGGAATTGAACTTTATTTTAATAGTCGAGATCACCGCTTTTCCAGTTCTGGCTTACGTCGAATTGTAGCTCAAGCGAATTCGGACAATGAAACCGTATTGAAATCTATTTAATTAAGTTCTCATCAGCTATTAAAAAAACATGAAAATAGGAATTACTTTTGGCGTCTTTGATTTATTGCATGCCGGACATATCATGATGCTTGAAGAAGCAAAGAGACACTGCGATTATTTAATTATTGGTCTTAATACCGACCCATCAGAGGTATTTCCGGAGAAGGCCAAACCAACCCAAACCATTGTGGAGCGTTATATCCAATTGGAGGGATGTCGATATGTGGACGAAATCATTCCTTATGAGACTGAGCAAGATTTGATTGACCTTATTAAAGCTTTGCCGATCGATATGCGTATTATCGGGGAAGAATATCGCGACAAAGATTTCTCTGGCCGTAAGTACTGTGTGGAAGAAAATATTGAGATCTATTACAATAAGCGCACGCACCGTTTCTCCAGTGAGGGTTTACGCCGGGTTGTTGCAGATAAGGAAGCTGAGAAACACTAATCTCATAAGGGTAATATTTCATGTTTTCTTCATTGACGGGGTTGAGAGCCCTCTATTGCCACCTATACTGCATTTGTGGATTGCGCGATAGCATTCTTGTGCATACAAAAGATGCGATCTTGGTATTACATAAGGAAAAATCCCAAGATGTTAAAAAGATTTACAACACGTTAGAACGTCATCAGTCGAAGTTGATTGATTAATGGGCGCCATTATTTTCAATTTTCGAATTATACTCACGTTTTTTGTCAATTAGTTGAGCTAGTATAACAGCTTAAATCACTAAAAGGCCTGTCCCTCGGATAGGCCTTTTTTGCCCTGTTAAAGCCTAATTTGTAATTGTCCCCTTTTTGTCCCCTTTCCATTTTCATGTGCTATAGGCGATTACCTTATTTTTGGGTTCACCTATTCCTATTCATTAACTATTTTATTATGGTAACTTTTATAGCACTTACGGTACTTCTTTTGAGTTCCATTTTTTTAATCTTAAAGGCAAAACAAAAGCAGAAGCTCTTTAACGAGGCTGTTTCGATGGAGGTCAATTACCTGTTTCAGGATAGACCGGGGCAATATAGCGGCGACTATCGGACAAAAAGTGGTGTTTTTGTTTTTTGTACGGAACCCAAAGACAGCGAACTTAAAAATTTAGTGATCAAAGAGGTGAAGCCCAGTCATCCCGCTTTGGTTGTCAATCTGGAACAGATTGTGGTGGTGCCTTTTGAGCAGAAGAAAAAAGGTGACTCGGCTGTTTCTGTCCGATTTAAATTGCTCAAAAGGAAAGCTGAGCTCACCGCTTTGGAGGGTAAGGGGATACGTGTGGCTGGTGTATTGAATTATGCCAACAGAAAACCCAAAACGTTCAGTACCGTATTGAAGATCGGGGAGCTTTATCAAGCTAAAGACCCACTTGATCAGACGACATAATTTGCGTAATTCTTATTTTATGAGAAAGGGTTTGCTTCATTGCAAACCCTTATTTTTTTGTCTCAAAATTTAAGCAGGTGCTGATGTTCGATAGCCCAAGATAACAGGGCATTATTTTCTTCATTGAGATCCAGTTTTCGGCAGATGCGGTGTCTTGTATTTTTGATGGTATAGGGACTGAGGAATAATGATTCGGCGATATATTTGGTGGTATGGCGGAGTGCAATCAGCTTCAGGATATTTAACTCGGCCGGCGTCAATGTCTTCAGCTTTTCCACGGCCTGACTTTTATTCTTTTGTTGCTGTAGCCGCTGGATCACCATGTGCGTGCCTGCATAGAGGCGGTTTTCGCCCAGCGGTTTAATGATGTAATTCTCAGGATGTAGTGCTGCTGCGCGATCGATACTACTTTTGGATTGATAAGAAGTGATAAAGATTAGACTGAAATGTTTCTTTGCTGTATATTTCTCCATCAGCTCAATGCCATCCAATCGATCATTGAGCTGAATATCGCAGAGTACCAGATCGGGTGAGTTTTGCTCCATGTACTGATCTGCCTCGTCGACAGTCAGTGCAATATGCAGTTCCAAACCGGTATAAAGGGAGTGGAGCTGATATTCAATAAATCGGGCAATAATCATTTCATCTTCTACAATTAATACTTTAAGGCTCATATCATGTTGTTAAATTCAAATATATACTGAAATCCGCGCTCTTGCAGGATTGTCACTGTCCCTTTGATCTGTCTGGTGAGGTCTTTAACCAGGCCTATTCCAAAAGAAGTGGATAAAACGGCTTCGGCTGCCCCCACGCCATTATCTGCTACGTGCATGGTTGTCACAAATCTCTGCTTGACGATACGCAGGCTAATGACTGGCTCGCTAATACTTCCTTTTGGAAAAGCGTATTTATAGCTATTGGTCAATAGCTCTGTAATGATCAATGCTAAGGGGATTGACGTGTTGGTTGAAATAAACCAGTCTTGTTCAATATCGACGTTGATGCTGACTGTTTTTTCGGGGTCATGCATCTGCCTGAGGTAATCGACTGTTTCAATCACCAAGGCTTTTAACTTTAGCTGGCTATTTTGATTGTAGACCAGCAGCTGGTTCACCAGCATCATGGCGTGGATGCGGTCTTGCATGGATTGAATGGCGCGGTGGTGTTGCACACCATGGTTTTCCCCTGTTTTATACAAACTGCCGAGGCTATATAACAGCTGCAAATTGTTTTTGACCCGATGATTGACTTCGTCGATCAAGGTTTCGATATACCGATTTTTTTGCAGCAGTTGAATCTGCTGTTCATAAAGCGCGTTGTTTGCTTTCTTAAGTTCGGTGGTGCGTTCCAGCACAATGGATTCGGTCGATCGATGGTAGTCCAGTTCGTTTTTACGTAATTTTAGGCGTATTCCGATCAGTAGCAGCATGGTGATGCACAGGGCAAAAAACTGCGTCAGCATGGATACATATTGTATGGCCTGTTCCTGCAGCGTAAGCGCACAATACACCATCGCTGTAATGCCCGTAACAAAAAATACACTTCCATAGGCCAGGAAACGCTGCATCAAGTCGATCTTTTTCCAGAGGGAAATAAACAAGTTGGAAAAATAAAGCATGTGGATAATACCCAGGGTAATATTGACCCAGTTGCTCTGCTTATAATTGACAAAATAAAAGTTATTGACGAAAGTAAACAGTGCAGTGAGGCCAATGGCAGCGATGATATAACACGCGACTTTATAATACCGTGTGTGCAGTTTTCTTAACTGAAGAAAATCGATGGTCAGCAGATAGAAGCTGATGGCTGCAAAGCGGCTAAAAAGCGATACGGTGCTCCAGCCCAGTTGCGGCCTATTATAGAAGAAGAAATCGACAAAGAAGTTTTGCAGCGCTACGCTATACATACCGATAGACAGCAGGAATAGAAAGATCCAGATATAGGGGCGGTAGCGCGACACCATCCAGGCCAATGCCATATAGAGCAGTAGTACGATAATGGCACCTTCCATAAAGGCGTGGACAATTCGGCTACGCTGCTTCTTTTTGACGTAATTTAGTTCCGTTTGCAAATGGAAATTATATACGGGGGTGTAGCCTTTGCTATGTTTGACCCGGAGCAATAGCGTGTAGGGTGTCCCAGCTTTTAGATTTAACACAAAATGATCACGGCCATCCTGCGGCGCGAGTTCGTAGCGTTTGCGGAACAAGCCCGATCTTCTTCTATACGCTATTTCCCCTTTGGCATCGATCACCGTAAGATTGACATAGGTCAGATAATCGAAAGACAAGACATAACTCCCTGTTGATAAGCTGTCTGAAGGATAAATCTGTTTTTTTAACCAGAAAATGCCCTTTTCCTGATCGACATCCCTTTTGATCTGGTTCAGGGGGACAAAGAGGTCGGGATGGGTGGAGTAATATATTGGATGGGTATATGCCGGATTTTCCTTGGTAATGCCAATCGGCGATTGGTTGGCCACGCAAGTCTTTAATGCTGCCAGATTATTGGCTACCAGCGCCTCTCTTCCGAAGCGGATGGTTGCTATGCTCAGCAGCAACAGAATGGTGACAATAATATTTGGCTTCATAAGGCAAACAAAAGTGCATTATTTTCAGTAAATCTAATAAGCTTTTATTTTCCTAATTGTAAATAAGACCCTAGGGTCTCTGTTTCCGTCTGCATTTACTTTTTACATTTGCTTCACGCACTTAAAACGAATATCTACGAACGCAAGGGTATTGAAATTCAGATAGAATGATGAGTTGATTATGACGTATTTATATATATTCCTGTTTATTGCATTTATGTACGCGCTATTTCGGGTATTTTCTTCTAGAAGGAAAAAACCTACCGATGTTTCGATGAATGTTTACTACCGTTTCCAGGAACATCCTGGGCAATACAGCGGCAGTTTGCGGGCGACCCACGGGGCGCTTGTTTTTCGGGGTGAGCGATTTCGGGACGATGTCACTAATATTGTGGTGAAGGACGTCCGGTCGACAGACGCAAAAGTAGAGATCAAGCTGCAGCAGATCTTGGTGCTACCCTTTAAAGAGAATGAAAATACTTCGTATGAAGTTTCGGTACGGTTTCGGATCGGATCGGATAAAGGTAAAGAAGTTGATCTGACACAATATAAAGTCAGAATACAAGCTGTAATTAATTACCAGAATGGGGACAAGAAAGCCTTTAGCACGGTTCTTCCCATGATGGGTGTCTATCATATTCATTCCGAAAAAAAGGGCGATATGATCAATAAATAATTTACGTGTTTTTATTCCATATTACATACCTATTTAACCCGAAGGGACCCTGCTTGCCGGGGTTTCTTCATTTTTGGTTATGTTCCACGTGGAGTTTATGTGCTTATTGTTAAATTCTCAGATAGTTAATACTAATTTAATTTGGAGCTACAACTAGAAATGAGTACTTTTGTTACTCAACTTAAATGCTATTCCAATGTTGGATACCTTAATTACATCCAAGACACGTTTAAAGTTATTAATCAAATTTTTTGTTTCGGCAGGCAACCGGGGTTACCTACGGGGCTTGGCGGATGAGTTCAAAGAATCGACCAATTCAATTCGCAAGGAGTTGAATCAACTGACCGAAGCCGGTTATTTACTTCGCGAGGAGCGTGATCATCGGATATTTTATCAGGCTAATATCAAGCATTCGCTATTTTCGTCACTTCAGGGACTGATCCATAGCTTTTTGGGCATTGAAACCTTTGTGGATCAAATATTGGAGCGTGCCGGGGATGTTCATGAAGTAGCGCTGATGGGGGATTATGCCAAAGGAGTGGATTCGGGGCATATTGAAGTGCTTGTTGTTGGCGAGCAACTTAATTCAGCCTACTTAATGCAGGCTGCCGCCAAAGCTGGCACAATACTTGGTAAGAAGGTGACCGTGTATACAGAAGTACCTAAAAATGTACAAGGTGTTATCGTTCTCTATCAAAAAGTGGACACACCTGTTTAATCATTGAAAAACATTGCTATCAAAAAATAAGAATTAACTGCAATAAAATGAAAGAAATTAAGAAAATAGCCTGTATTGGTGCAGGTTATGTAGGGGGACCTACCATGTCGGTCATTGCACAGAAAAATCCCAATGTGCAGGTTACAGTAGTTGATCTCAATCAGGCGCGCATTGATGCCTGGAATGATACCGATCTGGACAATCTTCCCGTTTATGAGCCAGGTCTTGATGCTGTCGTTGCAGAAGCACGAGGACGTAACCTTTTCTTTTCTACCGATGTTGACAAAGCCATCGATGAGGCTGATATGATTTTTATTTCTGTCAATACACCGACCAAAACTTACGGTAAGGGCAAAGGTCAGGCAGCCGATTTAAAGTATATTGAATTATGTGCGCGTCAGATTGCTTCGGTCGCTAAAAATGACAAAATTGTTGTTGAAAAGTCGACATTGCCGGTTCGTACTGCTGCGGCATTGAAAAGTATTTTGGACAATACCGGTAACGGAGTTAATTTCCATATCTTATCCAACCCAGAGTTTTTGGCCGAAGGTACTGCGGTCACGGATTTGCACAACCCAGATCGCGTTCTTATTGGGGGAGAAGATGCAGAAGCGGTACAGGCTTTGGTGGATGTATATGCCGAATGGGTTCCGCGTGAGCGCATCTTGACAACCAATCTATGGTCATCCGAGCTTTCGAAGCTTGTGGCCAATGCATTTTTAGCACAACGTGTATCATCGATTAATGCCATTTCAGAGTTGTGCGAGGTTACTGGAGCTAATGTGGATGAAGTATCCCGAGCTATTGGTCATGATAGCCGTATTGGGCCTAAGTTTTTAAAAGCTTCTGTCGGTTTTGGTGGTTCTTGCTTCCAAAAGGACATTTTGAATCTTGTTTATATTGCACGTACCTATAATTTAACGGCCGTGGCTGATTATTGGGAGCAGGTCATTACATTGAACGATCATCAGAAAGCACGTTTTGCACAGCATATCATTAAGACCATGTACAATACTGTAAATGGTAAAAAGATTGCGTTTTTGGGATGGGCTTTTAAGAAAGACACCAACGATACCCGTGAATCTGCTGCCATTTATGTGGCCGACCATCTGTTAGAAGAAGAAGCGCATGTAGTTGTTTATGATCCTAAAGTTTCCGCGGAGCAGATTTATAAAGATCTTGATTATTTAGGCACGCGTTCGGCCGAAGAAAACCGCCGCCTGGTAACGGTTGTCAATGACCCTTATGAAGCGATTGCCGATGCACATGCCACAGCTATTTTGACCGAATGGGATGAGTTTAAATCCTATGATTGGGGCAGAATAAAACAAGAGATGAAAAAGCCAGCCTTTGTATTTGACGGTCGAAAGTTGTTGGATCGTAAAGAATTAGATGCTTTGGGTTTTGACTATTATGCCATCGGCGAATAATTTATTGAATAACTATTAAAGAAGATTATCAAAATGAACATCGTACACGTTCTTTTGTCAGGGGGTATCGGTAGCCGTTTGTGGCCGCTATCGCGCAAGCATAGTCCAAAGCAATATTTGGGCTTGTTTGATGGGAAATCCCTATTTGAAATGACAGTGCAGCGCAACCAACAAGTAGCTGAGCGCGTTATTGTGGTAGGAAATAAAGATAATACGCATTTAAGTCATAAGGCGATGGTGTCCTGCGGACTGCCTTATAAAAATATTGTAGAAGCTACTCCACGTAATACAGCAGCGGCAATTGCTTTTGCGGCCTTTAGTGTAGATCCAGAAGATATCCTTATTGTAACGCCTTCCGATCATATGATTGATGGAGATGAAGCTTACAGAAGGGCGATGGAAGAGGGGATAGAAAAAGCTAAGGAAGGCTTTATTGTTACGTTTGGTATTCGTCCTACCCGTCCAGAGACAGGTTATGGTTATATTGAATTTGATGGCGATGAGGTAAAGTCGTTCCGCGAAAAACCTAATCAGGATACGGCAGAAGATTTTATCGAGAAAGGTAACTTCTTATGGAATTCAGGAATGTTTTGTTTTCAGGCTTCTGTTTTTTTGGAAGAATTAAAGAGATATGAGCCGGTTGTTTATGAGCGCGCGCTGGCGGTATGGGAAGCGTCTAAAGAAGGATTTCTAGATGAAGATTTGTCTTTAGCTATACCTTCGATATCAGTAGATTATGCTGTAATGGAACGTTCTAAAAAAATTCGGGTTGTGCCGACAAGTTTTGACTGGTCCGATTTGGGTTCTTTTGAATCGTTGTACGATTATTTTATCGATAGCGGTTACCCAAAAGACGATCAAGGAAATATAGTAATCGGGACGGATATTTTTACTGGGTTTGTAGGGCTTAAAAGAGCCATATTCGTGCATACCAAAGATGCGTTTTTGATTATACAAAAGGAAAAATCTCAGGACGTCAAGAAAATTTATAACATGCTTGAAAAGCATCAGTCAAAATTATTGGATTAGCCGAAAAAACATTTTTGATGGAAAAAAATACAAAGATATACATTGCTGGTCACCGTGGAATGGTGGGTGCAGCTATTTGGAGAATATTAGCATCAAAAGGCTATACAAACCTTATTGGAAAAAGTAGTGCTGAGCTGGATCTACGTGACCAGGTGGCCGTCCAAGCATTTTTTGAGGAGGAGTCGCCGGAAGTTGTTATTGATGCCGCTGCTCGTGTGGGGGGTATTTTGGCCAATAATGATTTTCCGTATCAGTTTTTAATGGAAAATATGCAGATCCAAAATAATTTGATTGATACCGCTTTGCAAAGTGACGTTGACAAGTTTATTTTCTTGGGCTCTTCTTGCATCTATCCCAAGTTTGCGCCTCAGCCGTTAAAAGAAGACTACCTTTTAACAGATAGCTTGGAGCCTACCAATGAATGGTATGCGATCGCAAAAATTACCGGTGTAAAAACCTGTCAAGCCATTCGCAAACAATTTGGAAAAGACTATGTGAGTTTAATGCCGACCAATTTATACGGCACACATGATAATTTCGATTTGAAGTCATCCCATGTGTTGCCAGCCATGATTCGGAAGTTTCATGAGGCAAAGTTAAACGGGAATCAACCCGTCACTTTGTGGGGATCAGGTACGCCTATGCGTGAGTTTTTATTTGTGGACGATATGGCGGCATCTGTCATCTTTGCTTTGGAGAATACATTACCCGAGCATCTGTATAATGTCGGTACAGGCGAAGATTTAACCATAAAAGAACTTGCTGAGCTAATACAACAGGTTGTTGGTCATGAAGGAGAGATTGTTTGGGATAGCTCTAAACCAGATGGTACGCCGCGTAAATTGATGGATATCTCCAAAATGCATGAGCTGGGTTGGAAGCATGAAGTTGAATTGAAAGAAGGAATTGAACGGACCTACGCCTGGTTTTTAGCAAACGAAGGACAATATAAAGAAGTAAAATTATAAGATTATTAACCGTATTGTATAGCTGGTTTTATACAATACCTAATAGTATACGATATTAAATATGAAAACAGCATTAATTACAGGTATCACAGGACAGGATGGTTCATACTTGGCAGAACTATTATTGGAAAAAGGTTATATGGTACATGGTATCAAAAGGAGAGCTTCTTCTTTTAATACAAAACGTATTGATCATTTGTATCAAGACCAACATGAGTTGAATGTAAATTTTAAGTTGCACTATGGTGATTTGACGGATTCGACCAATATTATCCGCATTATTCAAGAGGTTCAGCCAGACGAGATTTATAATCTAGGTGCGATGTCGCATGTGAAGGTATCTTTTGATTCTCCAGAATATGTTGCCAACGTTGATGGGATTGGAACGTTGCGTATTTTGGAAGCAGTACGTATTTTAGGATTGGAGAAAAAAACAAGAATTTATCAAGCATCAACGTCTGAGTTGTATGGAGGTTTAGAAGAGAATAAAAATGAAAGAGGTTTTTATGATGAAAACTCTCCCTTCTATCCACGTTCTCCCTATGGCGTTGCTAAGATCTATGGCTTTTGGATAACCAAAAATTATAGAGAGGCCTACAATATGTATGCCTGTAATGGTATTTTGTTTAATCATGAATCACCTCGTCGTGGAGAGACCTTTGTGACACGTAAGATTACAATGGCTACCGCCGCTATTGCCTTGGGTAAACAAGAGTGTTTGTATCTAGGAAACTTAAATGCATTACGTGATTGGGGACATGCTAAGGATTATGTAGAGGCGATGTGGCGCATTTTACAGCAGGACGTCGCGGAAGACTATGTGATTGCTACGGGAGTGACGACTTCTGTCCGTGATTTTGTACGTTTAGCTTTTCTAGAAGTTGGTGTTGAGTTGGAGTTTGAAGGAGCAGAAGAAAATGAGATTGCTAAAGTGAAATCCTGCTCAAACCCTGAATATCAATTGGAGATAGGGAAAGTTATTGTTCGCGTTGATCCCCAATACTATCGGCCTACAGAGGTTGACTTGTTAATTGGCGACCCTACGAAATCAAAGACTAAATTAGGTTGGGAACCTAAATATGATTTGGCCGCTTTGGTTAATGAGATGGTAAAAAGTGATTTAAATAATTAAAAAGCATATCTAAGTTAAATATATTAGATGTTTTTTCGTAATTTTTTAAGAAAAATAAAGGAATCCCCGTCGTATTTCATGTCATTACAATGGGGAGTTTCTTCTATCGTTATAAATTTCTTTAAGCAGATATTATTTGTTCCCATTTTTATACAATCAGTTGGAAAAGATGGGTATGCATTTTGGTTAATTATCTCTGCCATTGTATTAATGGTAAGAGCTATTAATTTGGGGCAATTATATTACAGTTCGAATGTAATTAACTTAAGTTATCATCAAGGAAAGGATGTGAATGAAGCTATTAATACGGGTCAGGGTGCAAGTCTTGTTATGATGCTTTTTCAAGTTCTTGTGACTTTTATCTTATGTTCTAAGACAATATTGAGATCCTTTTTGGATTATAATGATCTTCAATTTTCAGAACTAAAAGTTGGTGAATCCCTATTTTATTTAAGTATTTCTCTCATTATCTATCAATATACAACTATGTTTATGGTTCGTTTTTTTGAACCATTGGGTAAGGTCAATATCACTATTAAACACCAAACATTAGGTGAATTGTACGATTTTATAGTAACAATTGTGGGAATATATTTTACAAAGAGTGTTTATTACACTTGTATATTTCTATTAATTGGGAAATGCTTACAAAGTATATATCTGTTTTTTTATTGTAAGAAAAACTTACCTTTTGATTTAAAATTCAATTTTAATCAATTTGATCTTTCCAAATCATTCGATGCCATTAAAAAATCTTTTATTTTAAGCATCAGCTTTATTATAGAAAAAATCTATGAAATCGGTTTAAGTTTAGTGGTTTCTAGGGCTTATAACAGTTTAACTGTTACTCTTTTCGGAACAAATAGAATCATTTCAAATTCAGCCCTACGGGTGTCAAATATTGCTACAACGCCGCTTATGCCCAATTTGCAAAAATACTTCTCATTAAATCAAAAAACTCAAATATTAGATTTAATTTCGTCTTTTTGGAAGTTATCGGGAAATTTACTAATTGTTGGGATAGTAGTATTCACGCCAATTATACCGAGGATTTTTAATATTTGGACACTAGGTAAAATTGATTTTAATATACAGCTGCTTGCTTTTTTATTGATTGCAATTCTTTTTCAGAACTATTCAATGATTTTATCTGAGTTTATTAAAAGAGTAAATATGGGTAAGATTATTTTAATATATAATATAATTAAAATTAGTATCACTGTGTCTGTCCTTTTTTTAGGAGGTTACATTAATAATGTGGTTTATTTAGGACTTTCTCTAGCATTAGGAGAAATCACCTCTTTGATATTCCTAATATATTGTGTTAGTCGGTTATTTGAGGGCCGAGAATTTTTAAGTATTGCAATAAAGTATATTCTTCCTTTAGTAATTTTTTCGACATTGTACTTTCTGTATAGTTGTAACAAGTTACCTTATACATACCTTGTAGTACTTTCATTATCTTCTTTTGTTATTTTTAATATAGAAATTCTAAAAAAGATAATAAATAAATATAAATAGTAGAATGATGAGCGAGAGATTAGTTTTACTTATAAAAATACTATCACTTTTGTTTGCTGGGATCTTATTGACCAGTAACTCTTTCTTTTTTGACCTAAGTCCGATATATTATTCTTTAATATTTGTATTGCTGATATTTCAAATTTTTCTTTCTACTAACAGCATAAGATCGATCGATTTTGTTCTATTATTCTTTCTGATATCTTGTTTTTTTAGTATTGCTCTTAATGACGTACCGACTTTTTTTCAGTCATATTCTAGATTTTTTGTTTTTTGTGCAGCGATTCTACTTCTAACAAATTCTATTGAATCTGCATCCTTCAATTTGTTTCGATCATTGGTATTTAAACATATTTTAAAATTTAATGTTTGGATATGTGTTTTATCTGTTGTATTGATGCTTGTTGGTCTTCATGCTGGAAAAAAAATAGATCACTACAATAACTTAAGGCCGGACTTTGCAGGTCTTTACAGGCATTCTATGGTTCTTTCAGCAATGTGTGGTATCGCGATTTTAACGCTAATTTATGGTTTAAGAAATTCTGGAAATAGAAAGTTTAAACTTTTTTCAATATTTGGGATTATTTTCTGTTTTATAGGATTGATACAATCTGGATCCAGAGCGGCAATAGCGGGTCTCTTATTAGCGATAATAGCCTACTTTTTTATTTTGTATAGAAATAAGCTTCATCGCTTTGTCTCTATTTTATTTCTAATTACTGCTGGTATTATTATGACATTTCCTTTATGGGAAAGTAAAGCTGACTTCGTAATGTCTAAGTTTAATTCGAAAAGTAGCGATTTACAGTACGGATCTAGAGATATTAAATGGAATCAAAGATTAAGGGAGTTCTCGAGTTCTCCAATTATTGGGATAGGATTTGCTTCTGTTGATATTCATGGAGATGATGATTTTAATACAGAAAATGGGATAATTGAACCTGGAACTTCTTGGCTTGCTGTTTTATCGATGACTGGGCTTTTAGGTTTTATTTTTTTTGCTACAAATAATTATACAGCACTTCGAAAACTCCTTAAAGACAAAAATAATGAAAATAATATATTTATTCTAAGTTGTTTAATATTAATGCTTTTTTATATGTTGTTTGAGGGAATCGTATTTGCCTCCGGTACACTTTTATTCGCATTTTATTGGCTATTGATAGGACAAATAAATGTAAAAAATAACAACGGCTAAAATGAAAGTAATACACACTATTTCTTCAATAGATCAATCTACGGGCGGGCCTGCTAGAAGTTCTACGGTTCTTATAAAGAAACTTATTGAAAATGAAAATATCGATGTTATTGATTTATTTACACTAAAGTCTGATGATCCTATAATTACAAATTTTGACTCCCAAAAGTCGCATATTCATTTCTGCAAACCTCGCTTTTTAAAGATGTCAAAAGATTTGGAGTCGGGATTAAAAAGAACTACAACAGATTTATTCCATGGTCATGGTATTTGGGATTTTCCTGTAAGTCAAATGGCTAAAGTTGCACGAAGATTAAATGTTCCTTATATAATTTCAATAAGAGGAATGCTTGAGCCGTGGTCATTAAAACAATCTTATTTAAAAAAGAGACTAGCGATGCTTTTGTACCAACATAATGATTTGAAGAACGCCACATGTTTACATGCTACAGCCAAGATGGAGGCAAAAAGTATTCGTTTATTAGGTTACAAAAATCCAATAGCTATCATACCAAATGGAATTGATCTATCCCAATACCCTATAAAGGATTGGAAAGAGCAAAAGAAAGAAAAGAGAAAAATCTTATTTCTTTCTCGAATCCATCCTAAAAAGGGGATTGAATATTTAATAGAAGCTTGGAAAAAATTAGATAGTGAAATTAAGTCTAATTGGGAAATTGAAATTGTGGGAAATGGGGAGAGCGAATACATAGCTTTTTTAAATAATTTAATTAAGTCAAATTATTTAGAAAAAAGTATAAAGATTTTAGGACCTAAATTTGGACCGGATAAAATCGAAACATACCACCAATCTGATCTATTTGTTTTACCAACTTTTAGTGAAAATTTCGGCATAGTAATCGCTGAAGCACTGGCTTGTGGTTTACCCGTTATAACTACTAATGGTACACCCTGGGAAGATATTAATGAATATTGTGCAGGCGAATGGATAGAAATAGGCGTTAATCCTTTAGTAGCATCCCTTAAGGAAATGATGCAAAAAAATGATTTGGAATTAAGTGCAATGGGAAGTAATGGAAGAAAACTTATCGAGGATAAATACTCTATTGATTCAGTTGCAAATAGCTTTTTTGAGCTTTATAGCTGGATTTTATCAAATGATAAAAAACCTGACTTTGTAATATGAAAAGTGAAAATATTAAAATAGATATTTCAAAATATCAAAATAGCATGTCGAGAAGCAACCAAATAAAGCGAATTATTTGGAATTTAGTATGGATGCTTTTCGCGAGACCATTACCTAGGAGTTTAGGAAATAAATGGAAGCTAATGTTACTACGATTATTTGGCGCGAAAGTGAGTAAAACAGCTGTAGTTTATTCCACAGTAAAGATATATCAACCATGGAATTTGGAGATGAAAGAATATTCCTGTTTGGCTCCAGATGTGGATTGTTACAATGTTGGAAAAATTATTATAGGAGCACACGCTACTGTTTCTCAAAAAAGTTATTTGTGCGCTGCTTCACATAATATACAAAGTATAAATCATGAACTTATTTCTTCCCCTATCGTCATCGAAAATCAAGCATGGATTGGAGCTGATGCATTTATCGGTATGGGAGTTACAGTTGGAGAGGGAGCGGTTGTAGGTGCTAGAGCTGCCGTATTTAAAAACGTAGAACCATGGACTATTGTAGGAGGAAATCCTTCAAGATTTATCAAAAAAAGGGAGTTGACAAATGTGTAGAATATCTGTTATTTTATTAACGTATAATGAGGAAATTCATTTAGAGCGTTGTTTAAAATCGCTGAAAATGATTAACGCGAAAGTTTTTGTGGTTGACTCTTTTTCTACTGATAAGACTATGCAAATAGCAAAGAGTTATGGCGCTTATTTTTATCAAAATGAATGGGTTAATCATGCCGTTCAATTTAATTGGGCTTTAGAGAATTGCCCTATAGATACAGATTGGGTGCTTAGGCTTGATGCAGATGAGTATCTCTGCGAAAATGGTGTTGAAGTGATTAACAATGAATTATATAATCTTCCAAAAAGTGTTTCTGCAGCAACATTGGTGTTGAAGCGTGTTTTCATGGGAAGAGAGATGAAACATATGCCAAAGATAAAGATGGTTAGATTGTTTCGCTTTGGAAGGGCAAGATCGGAAAATCGATGGATGGATGAACATATTCAAGTTGATTTTGGTGAGATCATTGACCTTAATGGGGCATTTGCGGACGATAACTTGAATAATATTGGTTGGTGGACAACTAAACATAATAGCTATTCTGTGCGAGAAGCAATTGATTTATTAGATATGGAATATCAAATTCTAGGAAACAGTCATGACAATAAGTTAGATGAGCAAGCGGCAAAAAAAAGGAAGTTAAAAATGAAATATATAAAGAGTCCGCTTTTTATTAGGTCCTTTCTGTACTTTCTTTATAGATACATTTTTAAATTCGGGTTTCTAGATGGTAAAGAAGGCTTCCTTTGGCATTTTTTTCAAGGATGGTGGTACCGCACGCTTGTAGATGCAAAGGTTTACGAAATCAAAAAAAATTGTGGCAACGAAGTTGATAAAATAAGGAGCTATATACATAAAAATTATGGAATTCGGTTATAATTTTCTCCGTATAATGAGAGTGTTTTTAGTAAAATGCGATAAGAAAATTATCTTTTTTCTATTTCTGATGTTTTCTTCATTTTGTTTGAGTTTTTCTCAGGAAAAAAAAATTTTTTTCCTTAATGAAGGAACTGCATTTCAAAATAAATTTGTTCAGGATAATTCATTGACTACATATGTAAATATAAGTCAAGGGTATTTTGTTACTAACGGTAGATTTTCTGCCAAAGGATTAGAGCAGATAATAAGTAAGTATTTTCCAGATAAGCAAACATTTGGTTATGCTGTTTTAGATTGGGAAGGTGATGGGATGCAAGCGCTTATAAGGCAAAATTCAAAATTTGATTTTTACATTGATCAATTTAATCAAGCGCTTGCTTATGCGAAAAGACTTAGGCCAAATGTTAAATGGGGATATTACGGCCTACCGTATAAATTTTATGAATCTTCTCTTGAAAATTATTCAAACAAAATAGAACGATTAAGTCCGCTGATCAAAAATTTAGATTTCCTATCCCCTAGTTTATATATTTTAGATAATGAACCAATTTCAATTTCTGAAAAGCAAAAAATTGATGCTACATTATCGCTTTCATTGAAATTTGCTTCAAAATTTGGTACGCCAGTATATCCCTTTATATGGCATCGAATTCATCCTAGTAACAAAGTGAAAGGAGTCTCGTTGATTGATAGTTCTGTATTTGATCAATATATACGATATTTTTCGAGATTTAAATATAAAAATATTAGTATCTCAGGATTATTTTGGTGGCATTCTGAGAACTATTCTTTTAAAAAGAAAGATACTGATAATCAGATTGGTAAGGCCTATTCTTCCGTTGCTAATTTTGAAAATTTCGAAAAAAAGATTTTTTATAACTATTTGAAGATTCTTAGAAAAGATCTTTAATGGGGTTTGATTAAGTGTGAATAAAAATAATTTGAATTATAACTGATGAAGATTTCCATTATAACGGTTTGCTGGAACTCGGCAACTACAATTGAAAAAACTATCAAATCTGTCCAATCTCAAGATTATCCTGATTTGGAATATATTATTGTAGACGGACAATCCAAGGATAGTACATTAGAAATTATAAAGAAGTATTCGAATGTGATCACAAAATGGGTTTCAGAACCCGATAAGGGGTTGTATGATGCCATGAATAAGGGCATCGATATGGCTACAGGCGATTACATTGGAATCGTAAATGCGGATGACACATTTTATGATGAGAATACAATATCTAACGTTGTTAGCTTTCTTAAAGCAAATAATGTTGAGGCCAGTATAGGAGACATTGTGCAGCATCGAGAAGATGATCAGATAGTTCGTCGTTATTCCGCAAAAAACTGGAGCCCTGAAAAATTGAAAATCGGGTTTATGCCAGCACATCCTGCTATCTTCTTTCGAAAAGATTTATTTAATACGTTAGGCAATTATTCTTTAGATTTTAAGATTGCAGCAGATTATGAGCTAATTATTAGATACTTTTTAAAACAACAGATATCATGGAAATATTCGGGAATTACGACGCATAAAATGCTGATGGGCGGTGTAAGCTCTTCAGGATATGAATCGTATAAAAAGGTGAGCGAAGAAATTATAAAAGCACTTCGAATGAATGAAATTCCATTTCAAGCTTGGCGTATAAAATCACGTTTTATATGGAAGATATTCGGATTCTTAAAAAGAAAATAGTAGCGTTTTAACAGTATGGATATCATTATAACAGGCGCCTCCGGTTTTGTCGGTCAAAATCTTGCTGATTATTTAGCAAAAGAGGGAAATAGTATTAAAAATCTTTCACTTAGAAACTCTAATTGGCCAAAGGAGTTGAGCGGTGAGGCTGCTGCGATTATTCATCTGGCTGGAAAAGCACATGATACTTCAAATACATCTGCAGATGAAGAGTATTTTACTGTTAATTGTGATTTAACCATAAAATTATTTGATCTATTTCTGAAATCAGATATAAAGGATTTCTTTTATTTTTCATCTGTAAAAGCTGTTGCAGATACTGTTTTGGATGTTCTTATGGAAAGTACAGAAGCTAATCCGCTGACACCTTATGGAAAGTCTAAGCTTAAAGCTGAAAATTATTTGTTGAGTAAGTCGATACCCGTAGGTAAAAGATTATTTATAATCCGACCATGTATGATACATGGGCCAGGTAACAAAGGAAACTTGAATCTTCTTTATAAAGTGGTGGAAAAAGGAGTGCCTTGGCCGCTTGCTTCTTTTCCTAATCAGCGCTCCTTCTTGGGTATCCATAATCTTTCTTTTCTTGTTCAAAAGATGATTGAAAAGAGAGATCTCCCTTCGGGAATATATAATTTTGCTGATGATGAGTCTCTGTCGACAAATGATTTGGTTGCGTTGATTTCAGAAACATTAGACAAAAGGCCTAAATTATGGCACATATCTGCTTCTCTAATCAAGTCAATCGTAAAAGTAGGTGATGTGCTTCCATTACCTTTAAACTCCGAACGCTTGAAAAAACTAACTGAGTCTTATATCGTGTCAAATACAAAAATAAAAAAGGCACTTGGCATTTCTAATTTACCTTTAAGTACAAAAGAAGGGCTCGTATTGACTATTAAATCATTTCAGAATAAATAGCCATATAACCCAATATATTGATATATTTTTATGAAATTCCTAGATAAAGAGATACAAAAGAAAATCGAAGATTGGTTAAGCCCCAGTTTTGATGAAAGAACTCGACAGGAAGTTCAGGATTTAATCGACAGTAATGAGGAGACAGAACTTACGGATTCTTTTTACAAAGATCTGGAGTTTGGAACCGGAGGCTTGAGAGGCATTATGGGCGTAGGCTCCAATCGGATGAATAAGTACATGATTGGTAAAGCAACGCAGGGCCTGTCTAACTACCTCAAAAAACAGTTTCCAGACCAGGAGATCAAGGTAGCGGTATCTTATGACAGCCGCAATAATTCACAGGCTTTTGGGCAGCTCGTTGCCAACGTATTTGCAGCCAACGGCATCAAAGTGCATCTGTTCACGTCTTTACGACCAACCCCCATGCTGTCCTTTGCCATCCGTCATTTTGGCTGTCAGAGCGGTGTGATGCTAACGGCTTCGCACAATCCAAAGGAATACAATGGTTATAAGGCCTACTGGAACGACGGCTGCCAGCTGACTGCCCCGCACGACAAAAATGTAATCGAGGAAGTAAATGCAATCCGTTCAGTCGATGACATCAAATTTGACGGAAATACACAAAATATCATTCCCGTCGGGGAAGAAATCGACCAGATCTACATCGACGCCAATAAAAAACTAAGCATTCATCCTGAAGCTGTATTAGCGCAAAAAGACTTAAAAATTGTTTTCTCTCCGATACACGGCACCGGCATTACCATTGTTCCTAAAATGCTAGCAGCCTGGGGCTTTGAAAATGTGTCCGTTGTTTCTGAGCAGGCTACTCCTGATGGCAACTTTCCAACGGTAATTTATCCGAATCCAGAAGAGGAAGATGCCATGGCCTTAGCGAAGAAAAAAGGGGAAGAAATTGATGCTGATCTTGTATTGGCAACAGACCCGGATGCTGACCGTGTGGGAATTGCCGTAAAAAATAACCAGGGACAGTTTCAGCTGCTCAATGGTAATCAGATCGGTAGTTTATTGATCTACTACGTCCTTAGCGCTAAAAGTGATCTTAAGCAGCTGGGATCAAATCCATATATTGTTAAAACGATTGTAACAACAAACCTGGAGGCAGACATTGCAGAACATTTTGGTGTGCCCTGCTATGAAACGCTCACTGGTTTTAAATATATTGGCGAACTGATGACCAAATTAGGCGATTCGGCAAACTATCTGGCGGGCGGGGAAGAAAGCTATGGTTACCTTGTCGGTGATCTTGTACGCGACAAGGATGCTCCCAACGCCTGTGCTTTTTTGGCCGAGATGACCGCCTATTTCAAATCAAAAGGCAAAACAGTCTATGAGGTACTCATGGATATCTATAAGGAATTTGGCTGCTACCAGGAAAAACTGATTTCTTTAACAAAAAAAGGAAAAGCTGGAGCCGAAGAAATTCAGGCGATGATGTCGGGATTACGCGCTAATTTACCGACTAGCCTCGGAGGTGTTCAGGTCAAGGAGATCCGTGATTATCAACTGTCCCAAACCACCGATATGCGTACCGGCGAGAAAACTGCGATCTCGTTGCCTAAATCGGATGTACTGCAGTTCATCACAGTAGACGGTGACGTGATTTCGGCCCGCCCATCGGGTACTGAGCCTAAAATCAAATTCTACTGTTCAGTGAAAGAAGACTTAAAAGATGCCGCAGACTATGCCGATGTACAAAAAGCTTTAGAAGAGAAGGTAGACCGTATGATGAAAGATATCATCGGTGAATAATTTTTGAAACGCCATGTATACGATAGAAAATGATTATTTAAGGGTTGGTGTTCTTCAAAAAGGTGCAGAATTGCGGTCTGTTGTTGACAAGCGGGATAGGTATGAATGGATATGGCAGGCTGATGAACGATTTTGGGCTAAGTCTAGCCCAATTCTTTTCCCCATCGTAGGTGCATTGAAAGAAGGAAGGTTTATTCATGCCGGTCAAACCTACCAGCTACCTAGGCATGGCTTCGCTCGGGATATTGACTTTGATATTGTAGAAACCACAATAACAAGGATCGTTTTTGCGCTTGATGCTAATGATAGTACGAGATATTGCTTTCCCTTTGATTTTTCTTTACGAGTAACGTATGAATTGAAGGAAAATAGACTAGAAGTGGGCTATACAGTTTTCAACCCAAATAGTGATGAACTCTATTTTTCTTTAGGTGCTCATCCTGCATTTAATTGCACTTATGATCAGGTTGGTACCAGTTGTTGCTTGGAGTTTCCGGCAGATGATATAGTAGAACGCTACTATCTGCATAATAACTTGTTTTCGAAAACATCTGATACTGTAAAATTAGAGAGCCATTGTCTATTTCTTAATAAAGATACTTTTAAAGAGGATGCCTGGATATTTAAACATCTAAATTCCAATTCAGTGCATTTAAAGTCGATTAACCGGAAACTAACATTTTCCTTTGAGGGGTTTCCCTATTTTGGATTATGGTCTGCTCCGGGGGGTGCTTTTATATGTTTGGAACCTTGGCAGGGTTTACCCGATCATGCTGATCATAATTTGCTATTTTCCGAGAAAGAGGGAATTGTAAAGCTAGATAAAGGGGAGACATGGGAAGCCAAATGGAGTATAGTAATATAATACAACATAAAAATGGAAGTTAGGAATAAACAGAGTAATAGCGGAGATCGTCTTAAGGGGTTTCTACGGAAAGATGGGCCACGCTGGTTGGTATTTTTAATTGACCTTTTTATTGTTTGGTTCAATTTTGTTTTGAGTTATATTCTGGTGATGAAGCATCGTGGTGTAATTCCGTGGCCTATTATGCTATTGGAGTCGGCAATCATATCTTCAATTTATGTTATCATATTCATTTGGTTTAAACCTTATCAAAGTATTGTGAGGCGTACAGGCTTGCGCGATCTCAAACTAATTGGAAATTGTATCGCCGTTGCGTTTATTATCGGAGTTTCCTTGTCTTACCTATGGGAAGCTATTGTTTCGAACCCAATTGAGAGCCGATACTATGTTTCTCAAACACAGTTATTGTTTCACGCACTTTTAACGGGAATTTCTATGGCCTCCGTTCGTTTACTCTATAAAACGGCATATCATAGTTTTTTCTGGAACAGCAGGCAAAATGCGATCCCAGTAATTCTATTTGGCGCAGGGAACATGGGGCACAACACCTATAATTTATTGCAATTAGGTTCTCGAAATCGCTATAAGGTAGTAGCTATTATCGACGACAATCCCAATAGAATAGGCCGTTACATTCAAGGGATTCGCGTCAGGCCACTTGAAGAGCTGAATGAGAAATTGTTAGAGCGGATAGGGGGTGCCCAAGAACTGGTTATAGCAATTGATAACTCATCGCCAGAGAGACTAAAGAATATTTCATCTAAGGCTGAGTTGCTCCCAATTAAGATAAAGATCATTCCTAACTCAGCGGCGTTATTGGAGGGAAATGTTGCTACGCAGCAAATCAGGGCCTTGAAGGTTTCAGATCTTCTCGGCCGAAAAGCAATACAGCTTGACAATCCTATTATTAAGGAAGCATTGGCTGATAAAGTTGTTCTTGTTACAGGGGGGGCTGGGTCAATCGGTTCAGAATTAGTGCGTCAAATTGCATTAGTGACACAACATTTAATTGTGCTGGATCAAGCGGAGTCTGCATTATATGATATACAACAGGAACTGCGTTCTAATCCCTTTTTTGAGCATTTTAACTTTATAGTTGGGGATGTGCGCGATAAGGATTTTATGGAAAGTGTATTTCAGCACTATCGTCCTGAATTCATCTTTCATGCAGCAGCATATAAACATGTGCCGTTGATGGAGGCTAATCCTTATGAAGCTATATGGACTAATATTTTTGGATCCTATAATCTTGCTTTATTGGCGGACAAATATCAAGTTGAAAAATTTGTAATGGTGTCAACGGATAAAGCGGTAAACCCGACCAACGTTATGGGAGCAACAAAGCGGGTGGCCGAAATCGCTGTAAGTGTTGTGAATGAACGTTCAAAAACTAATTTTATCGTGACGCGGTTTGGAAATGTGCTCGGTTCAAATGGATCAGTTATTCCATTGTTCGAAAAGCAAATTGAGAAAGGTGGACCAATTACGATAACACATCCCGATATCACGCGATATTTTATGACAATTCCGGAAGCTTGCCAACTTGTTCAGGAAGCTGGCGTAATGGGAAATGGGGGAGAAATATTTGTATTTGATATGGGCGAATCGGTTAAGATAATGGATCTAGCGAAGCAGATGATCCGCTTGAAGGGATTATCCTATCCTGAAGATATCGATATCAAAATAGTCGGATTGCGGCCAGGAGAAAAAGTCTACGAGGAATTGCTGGCTAATGGAGAAAATACAGAAAAAACTTATCATGAAAAAATCATGATTGCAAAAGTAAATACCGTAAATTTGGCGGGAAAAAAGATTATAATTGATCAGCTCTGTGAATTAGTTATGCGGGCGAATCCAATGGATGATAAAATAAAAATGGTCTCATTGATTAAATCCATTGTTCCAGAGTTTAAATCTCAAAATTCTATTTTCGAAGATCTAGATAATAATTTATTGACGAATTGATACACGTTAACCTACAATATTTAAAGTAATGACATATATATTTATTCTAATTATCCTCTTCGTCTTAGAGCTTCTATATTTTAAAGTAGCAGACAAATTTAATATAATTGACAAACCGAACGAGCGATCCTCACATACAGCAATAACGCTGCGTGGTGGTGGTGTTATATTTTATTTCGCCGCATTATTTTATTTCTTCTTGTCCGATTTTCAATATCCTTATTTCTTTTTAGGGCTTACACTAATGACTTTAGTCTCTTTTTTGGATGATGTTTATACGCTTTCAAATAAGATTCGCTTGTTAGTTCATTTCTCTTCAGTGTTATTAATGACTTATCAGTTGCAATTGTTTAGTATGCCCTGGTATTATTTACTGGTCACATTTGTTGTTGTGGTCGGTGTAATCAATGCATACAATTTTATGGATGGTATCAACGGTATTACTGCATCTTATAGCCTGGCTGTTGGAACCTTATTACTTTTGGTCAATTTTAAATTGAATTTTATAGCGCAAGATTTGTTGATATATACCATTTTGGGGGTACTGGTATTTGCTTTTTTCAATTTCCGACAGAAGGCGAAATGTTTTGCCGGGGATGTAGGCTCTGTTAGTATTGCATTCATTCTGCTTTTCGCGTTGGGGGCACTTATTATTCATTCCGGTAACTTGATCTATATATTATTTTTGGCCGTATATGGAATAGATGCTGTTTGGACTATAATTCGTCGCGTGTCTCTCCGTGAAAATATCTTTGAAGCCCATCGTTCACATTTGTATCAGTACCTAGGAAATGAGGCCGGTGTAAATAAACTCTGGATATCTTTTTCGTATGGATTACTTCAGATTGTTGTAGGCTTGATGGTGATAAAGGTAGCATCGGAGAGTGTCAATAAGCAGATCTTTTTTGCTATTGGACTGTTGATTTTTTTGAGTACATGTTATCTGGGATTAAAGCGTTATATTATCAATAAATTTGTTAAAAGATAGAAAGATGGCTGCAGTGAAAACTATTCAGGGCGGAGTTGCCCGGGACTATAGGGGACAGATTCGCTTTGTTAATGGGTTCGATATGACCCTAGTTAAGCGATTCTACATAATTAAAAATAATGATATTGAATTAATTCGTGGTTGGCGCGCACATCGGATTGAGCAACGGTGGTTTTATGTGCTTTCAGGTACTTTTTCGCTTAGTCTGGTTAAAATAGACAATTGGGAAAATGCAGATCCAAATTTGCCTGTAGATCATCATATACTTAATGAATCAGACCTGAAAATCGTACATGTACCAGCAGGTTATGCAACGGCATTTCGTGCGTTACAAGATGGGAGTGAATTATTGGTATATGCCGATTATCCCATTGAGCATGCAGCGGTTGATGACTATAGTTGGGAGACAGACTATTTTATCAATCACGGTCTATCCCAATCACTTTAGAATACAGCTGCTCCAATGGATAAAAAAATACTTCCATAGGAGCATATTTAAAATAGCGCCTAAAGTTTTTCAAAAGGCGATTAGCGCCGTCCGGATGCATAGAAAAGCTAGATGTTGTTCCATTTTGAAACCGTTCATCATAATATCCAAAATTCCCAGCATACCAAATCTCTTCAACGATCCAATTTATTTCTGTATCTTTAGGGTAAGGAAATGGTATATCTGTTATTGGAAGGCCAACAAGCTCTACTAAGATACGATGTAAGGCATGTGCCCATTGAATAATTCCAAGATCGCGATAGATATTTTTAAGAACTTCAGGATCGATCTTCGAAGATAGTGTGTGGTAGAGACGTGCAGAATCACAAAATTGCCTCAGTCCGATCCCAAATGAAATAAGATGTTTTAGAATATGCGCATTAACTTGAATTATTTGTAATTCCGGAGAAAGAAGGCGGACTTTTTGATGTTCTACCTTTAAATATTGACACTGATCTGAATAAAATTGCTTTAAATTTTTGAGGTAAGAACTTTTAAATGGATTTCGAATATCAAAAAGTTTCTTATGATGCTCAATATCAATGCCGTCATACAAGTAATTTAGGCTAAAGCCTGCAGTATCTTGGATATGTATATGTTCTTTCTTCAGTAAAGTTCGAGCTTGGGAATATTCGCCATGGTCAAAGTACCAGTCGATATCGCCGGACACACGATGTAAGGGGATTCTATAACACTGTGCAACACCCATTCCTTTTTGAAGAATGGGTTGTAAACCGTTATTCAAAAAGAAGTGATATTGCTCTGCAATAATCGCATTCATTTTCATATTAACACGTTCGATCTGGTCTATGCGAATGGCCCATTTCATCCTAAGAGGAAGGGGGGGGAGTTGATCTTCACGTAATTGACTAAAGCTATCGTAAATTAACCCTTCAACTGTGCGTTTGACGGCTGCTGTGTAGAGTTGCTCCCAATCTTCGGTAGAGATGATGTGATCATTCGCTACATTTCCATGCCCCCAAAGACCTAGGCGTAATAATTGGAAAAATATATTCTGAAGAGGCTTATTCATGAATGAAATTAAATTTAACTCAAATATAATGATTAAACATACTCGATGGAAAGGAGAACGATTATATTTGGATAATTCTAATGATTATCCGAATTTATAAAGCGTTTTAATAGACCATAACGTTTATTTAAAAGTATCATCATATTGTGAAATTCGGCACAAATATTGTTTGGCACAGGATGCTCAAAGAATGGACCCTATTAAGATGTTATTTTTAAGGTGTTTTTGGAGAAAAAAATATATTTTTGTCATAAATCAAATTATTATCAGACAACGCATGCGGTTATTTTTAAAGTTTGGGTTACTATTAGGACTATTTGCCACGATTCTAATGATGTTGAGTTCCTGCGGTTCGCGAAAAAATATGGTCTATCTTCAACCTGATTCAACTCAGATTAGCGCTATATATGAACAATATGTTCCAAAAATTCAGCCTAACGATATATTAACTATTGTTGTGTCTGCGGCCGATCCAAGAGTTACAACATCATTTAACCCAATGAGTTCAATGTCTGCAGGTAATGTTACCCAAGCTACAGATTTAGCACTTAGGCCCACTTACACTGTAGATGAGAATGGAGAGATTACACTTCCGATGTTGGGTAAAGTAAAAGTTTCTGGACTAACTAGAATTGAAGCGATGGAGAAAATTAGAACTGATTTAAATGTTTATATTAAAGATCCAGGAGTTAATATAAATTTTAATAATTTTCGAATTTCAGTTTTAGGTGAGGTCGCACGGCCGGGATCTTTCATTATGCCGACAGAGCGAGTAACTATTTTAGAAGCATTAGGTATGGCTGGAGATCTAACGATCCGTGGTGTGAGAGAAAATGTTATGTTAATTAGAGAGAATAATGGTCAGAAAACAGTACACCGTTTAGATTTAACACAACAGAGTACTTTAAATTCACCTTATTATTATCTAGCCCAAAATGACGTAATCTATGTCGAGCCCAATAAATCTCAAATCAATAACTCTAAACTTGGAAGTAATACAAATGTGATTATCTCCATTGCAGGTCTATTAATCACTGTCATTTCTGTATTGACACGCTAGTTATATCCATGGAACAACAATCAACGAATATCAAAGAATCGCAAGGAGAAGGTATTAATTTAAGACAACTCTTTGAGCAATATGCTTATTACTGGAAATGGTTTCTTTTAACTGTTATTCTTGCTTTGGGTATCTCTATATTATATTTAAGATATGCACAAAGAATATACAATACATCAGCCAAGATATTATTAAAAGATGAGAAAAGCGCTTCCGCTGGAGAGTTAGCCGGAATTGCTGAATTGACTAGCAGTATGGGATTAGGGGGCTCCAGGTCTTCATTTGTAACAGATCAAATAGAAGTTCTTTACTCGCGTAGATTAATGCGTAAAGTTGTCAATAGGAATAATTTAAATGTTATTTATTCAGTAAAGGGCAAAATACGGACTGCTGAAGTATTAGAACAAGATGTTCCATTTTCTTTAAAGACAGATGGTGAACAAGATACTTTATTAGCAAACCTAAAAATAGTTTTAAAAGGTTCTAATCAATTATCTATTACTGATTTGGAATCTAAAAGTAATTTTACCGCTAATTATGAAAAGCCGTTTAAAATTAGAAATGTGAATCTCGTTTTCAGCCGTAATAATAGAGCACGGATTGGAACTAATGAGGAATTTATAATTAAAATAGTGCCTGTAGATTGGGCTATAGACGCAATTCTGTCATCTATAAGTATTACACCCAATAAAGAAATGCAATCTTATATTGTAAATTTCTCTATGGTTTCTTCAATAAGTAAGAAAGCTGAATTGATTTTAAATAGTTTAATTGATGTTTATAACGCTGACTTAACAGAAGATAAGATGCGCACAACTCGTGCTACCTCAGATTTTATAAACAAACGTTTGCTATTAATCTCTAAAGATCTCTCAGGCTCTGATAGGGAAGCCGCAGAATTTAAGTCCGCAAACTCTATGGTGGATATGACTGCGGAAGCTGGTGTTTTTCTTAATACAGCTTCTGAAAATGAGAAGAAAGTATTAGAGTATCGTACACAGTTGCAATTAGTTGATCATATGAATGATTATTTAAGAGATCAGCCGAAAGGTAAACTTATTGCATCTAATATTGGCCTTCAGGATGAATCAATTACTGCTGCTATTGCAGAGTATAATAAGGTGGTTTTAGAGCGTGACGATCTATTAAAGTCAGCCTCTAGTCAGAATCCGGCCGTTATTGCACTTAATGAGAATATTGCAGAAAGTAGTAATAATATCATTAGGTCATTGCAAAATTATCAGCGTGTAACTAGGTTAGCATTAAATAATTTAGAAAAAAAATCAAGTGAAATTAAGAGTCGTATTGGCTCTATTCCAAATCAAGAGCAAGGATTTAGAAAGATTTCTAGACAACAGCAAATAGTTGAATCTTTATATCTTTTACTTCTTCAGAAGCGTGAAGAAAGCGAGGTGAAAGCAGCTGCTACTCCCGATAATTTGAAAATAATCGATGTGGCTTATGGAAATAAAGTTCCAGTATCTCCTAAAAAGGAAATTGTTTTGTTAGCAGCTTTGATAATAGGCTTTTTTGTACCTTTTGTAACCCTTTATCTTAAATTTCTATTAGATAACAAAATTCATTCCCGTAAGGATATCGAAGACATAGTCAAAATACCAGTACTTGGTGAAATACCTACAGCTGAAGATACCATCGTCCATCTTAATGATCGTTCGTCGCTCGCCGAAGCGTTTCGCATTCTCCGTACGAACATGAGTTTCATGTTTGGATCTGACAATAGGGAGGCATCTAAAGTTGTTTTCGTAACGTCTACGATCTCTGGAGAAGGGAAATCGTTTGTCACCACAAACTTAGCCCAGATCCTATCCATGTCTGGGAAAAAAGTCCTTTTAATTGGTGCAGATATAAGAAGCCCAAAAGTATTGGATTATTTGGGATTATCTCATTTGCAGCATACAAATGTCGGTATTACCCAATTTTTGATTAACCCGGATATGGATGTAGATAATATCATCATTAAAAAGCCAGGGAACTATGATTTTGATGTGGTCTATTCAGGCTATATTGCACCTAATCCTGCAGAATTATTAATGAATGGTCACTTCGACGATGTAATAAAATACGCCCGTGAGCATTATGATTATGTGTTGGTGGATACGGCTCCAGTAAGTTTAGTAACAGATACCTTGTTGATCTCACATAATGCAGACCTCACACTGTATGTGTCTCGTGTAAATTATCTAGACAAGCGCTTACTGCAGGTGCCGCGTGAATTGTATGTCGATGGAAAATTGAAAAATCTTGCTTCTGTAGTCAATGACGTGGACTTCGCTCGTGGGTATGGCTACGGTTATGGCTACGGCTATGGCTATGGGGACAAAGGTACTAAGAAAACTGGTCTTGCAAAAGTTTGGCAAGATCTAAAAGATCGCTTAAATATAAAATAAAGGTCTATATTAACTAATTTTGGCCTTATTGTTGTTGAATCCCAAGTCGTAGATAACGGCTTGGGATTTTTTATTAGATACTATTATAAAGCCTAAGTCGTTGTTATTAATATTTTAATACACTCGACCAAATGAAAAAACTTCTGATTTTTAACCTTATTGGAATTTTATTTTTAACAGGTTTAACTGCATCAGCGCAGTTCTCTAGGCCAATAAGCATCGGAGCAGGTGCTGGAGGGACCATCAATCTGACAGATTTAGGTAATGTGGAATCTAAATTCGCTTTTTATGGGGAATTGGATTATCTCATTACGCCTTTTATCTCTGTCGGGCTGCATGGTGAAAAAGGAACCTTGGCAGGGAATGGTTACGAAAGCGAATTTAAGAATCGATATTTCGCAGGAAACATCAACGGAAAAATCCGTGTTGGTCAATTTTTGGAAGGAGCGAAAAATTACAGTTATTACACCTTGCAGGCAAACACATTGTCTCGTATCCTTTCAAACGTTTATGTGGGCGCTGGAGCTGGATTGGTTAAAAATCGAATTGCCAAAAATATTTCTGCGCTCTATGCCAATTATCTGGAATCGGTAGGCGGAGAAATTAGCAAAGACGTAGGTGAAATTCATTTTGTCGTTCCATTAAATGTCGGTGTTGATATCCCTTTCGGACGGACACTCTATGGACCACAATGGGCAATTAATGTGAACTACCAGCATACTTTGACCTTTAACGATAACTTGGATGGTGTTATCAATAAGAATAACGATCAATATGGCTTTGTGTCTGTAGGCGTAAAATATGCATTGTTCAATCGTAATTAGGCCAGTTTAAATCAAAATAGAATAATAATGAACATACTTAAAAGTTATAATGGCAATCGCCTGCTAGGGCTTTTTTCTTTAGCTATATTAATTGGTTTTACTGCGTGTAAATCGAATACGGCGATGTACAAAGCGCCAAAAGTAAATGCGTTTAAAGGCGGAAAATTGCCTCCTCCTCCTGGAATGGTGTATATTCCTTCGGGAACCATTTTGTTCAAAGGATCACTAGATAGCGGAAACGTCGGGAAAAATGTGAGTGTGAGCGCATTTTTTATTGATGAAGCGGAAGTAACCAATAAACAATACCGTGAATTTGTTAACTGGGTGGCAGACTCCGTCGCTGTAACCGATTATCTAAATGACGACCAATATTTTTTGGATGTTGCAGGCGAGCAGGTTGGACAAAAGCGGATCAACTGGGCGAAAGTGAAAAAGATATCCCCAATTTGGAGAAGCAATGATCCTGCTATCCAAGAACGTATTGCGCCTATGCTTGAAATGCAAGGCAATAGAAGAGCACTCAATCCAGACATGATCAAATATCGTTTCTCTTACCTTCAGTCGAAAGGGAATGTGAAAAAGAAATATGTGACCGATACGGTAGCCGTAATGCCCGTTGAAGATATTTGGACAAAAGATTTTCCAAATGCGCAACTTGCATCGCTAGATGCGAATTACTTCACCCACCCCTCTTTTGATTATTATCCGGTGGTAGGTGTTACTTGGAGACAGGCGCGTGCGTTTACGGATTGGCGTGCAAATGAGATGGCGGCTACGGTATTGAAAAACTCCTATCTCAATGGCTATCAGCTCAGCTTGAGCCTACCAACGGAAGCGCAATGGCAATATGCGGCATCGGGTAAATTGGATCCTCAAGATACGATTGCAGGATCGCGCATGACTATTGATGGTGCGGAAGGTAAAAAGAAATTGGCGGTCAATTTTAAACAGGGTGAGGGAACGTATTCGCGTGACGGTGCCACGTTTACGCTTCCGGTGAAATCGTATATGCCGAATGCATTTGGTGTCTATAATATGGCTGGTAACGTATCGGAGTGGACGCTAGATGCGTATAGCCCTTCGGCAGTTGTTTTTGTGAATGACTTAAATCCGGCGTTACTTTACGATGCTGATGAGAAAGACGGCGATGCTCTGAAACGTAAGGTGGTGCGCGGCGGATCTTGGAAAGATAACGGTGAACAGTTAAATAGTGAAACCCGAAATTACTCGGTAGATTATGAACCGCATTCTTACATTGGTTTCCGTTGTGTGATGTCGGCTTTTGAAATGCCAACCGTACAAAGTAAAACACGTAAATATTAATTCGCTGTTCTATATATAAATATCGATAACGATGAAAAAAGAAATAGTATTGATAGCGGCGATGGCTTTTGGAATTGGGTCATTGTTCGCGCAACAAGAAACCACAATAGATACTGTACCTGCGCAACAGCGGATGTTGCAAACGGGTGCTTCAACGCCTATCCCTGCGGGGGAGGTAATTCAGGATACCATTCCATTGGAAGATGGCTTTTACCAGGCCAATAGTATGGAGGATGCGGTGCCTTTTGCTTACCCCGAGGTGAATAAAAAGAATATTCGCTTTTACAAGCGTGTATGGCGCGATATCGACCTTAAGGATGAAAAAAATAATTTATTGGCGGTACCAGGCAACTCATTGATTGAAGTGATTATGAAAGCCATTGAAAAAGGAAAATTGTCACTTTACAGTCCGGATGATGATTCGTTCAAAGGAAGATTAAGTGCGCAAGAGGGAATGGCTCGATTTGCAGATAGCGTGCTGGTCCCAATTTTTGATGGGGAGGGTAATCAGATCGATTCCAAAATGGCGCTGAATGAGTTTGATCCGGCACGCGTAACCAAATTTAGAGTGAAGGAGGATATTTTCTTTGATAAGCAACGTAGCCGATTAGAGACACGCATTATTGGCGTGGCACCCTTAATGAATATCACCACTTCAGCAGAACTAGCAGAATCTGTGGGGGCAACGCCAGCATTCTGGTTGTATTTTCCGCAATTGCGTTATAGCTTGATACAGGTCGATATTTCTGATCCGGATAAGGGTCTGTACGATATGACCATGGACGATTTCTTTGTACAGAACAAATTTGCAAGTACAATCGTGAGGGAATCATCGCCTGGTATGTTGCAAAATCTGAAAGATACAGAAAATGGGGGCCAGCAGCTGGACGGTAAAAAAGTGGAGGAGAAGCTGGATGCCTATAAAAAGAAACTATGGAGCAATCCGAAAGGCGTAAAGGCGGAGGAGCTTGAAGGAAATAAGGCTGAAGGAGCAACAACAGAAGAGAAACTGTAAATATAAAAAGGTTCTTTGGGGATGCCTCTCTTTACAAAAGATGAGGCATCACTATTTTAGGGTCCTATAGGGTTCTTTTTAATCAATTATTCATAGTTTGTTAATGGTAAAGGACATATAGTGGCATATGTTTTGTTATTTTATGCTGCTATTATCCTATAAATTTTCAAATACAAACAAATAAAATAATCGTGTATTATAACGTTCATCGTGTAGTATATAAAGAAATATTTAAAACAACAAACAGATAAGATCAAATCGTCATGCTAAGAAATGAAATGTATTCCAAGAAGCCAATTTTAGTCATCTTGGCTGCCGGGATGGCCAGCCGCTATGGTTCGGCAAAACAGGTAGAGTGCTTTGGCCCCTTTGGTGAAAAAATTATCGATTATTCAATTTATGATGCAATAAAGGCTGGCTTTGGAAAAGTCGTTTTTGTAATTCGGGAGGAATTTTTGGAGGTGATGAAAACGAATGTAGGGGATAAGCTCCCAGACTCCGTTGAAGTTGCTTACGCCTATCAGGATTTTGACTTAAAAAAATTCGGTGTGGATCGCGTTGTCGAACGTCAAAAACCTTGGGGAACGGGACATGCCGTAATGAGTGCGGAGCAAGAGGTGGATAGGCCATTCTGTGTGATCAACGCGGATGACTTTTACGGCTATGATGCCTTTCAGAAAATGGCTACTTTTTTACAGCATCAAGCCAATGATACGGAAATGGCATTAGTTGGATTTGAGGTTGGAAATACCCTTTCAGACTTTGGCTATGTCTCGCGTGGTGTATGTGAAGTGAATGCTACGAATCATTTACAGAGCGTTACGGAGAGGACTAACATCTATCGAAAAGCGAGCGATATCGTCTACGCGCAGGAAGAGATAGAAACTATGTTGCCTGAAAACACCAGGGTGTCGATGAATTTTTGGGGATTTACACCTAAAATATTTGAGATTGCACGTGCATTATTTCCTGACTTTGTGAAGCAAAATCACGAGAACCCCAAAGCGGAATTCTTTATCCCCGATTTGCCAGATTATATGGTAAAACAAGGTATTGCGAACTTCTCGGTGCTTCCAACCGATGCAAAGTGGTTTGGTGTGACGTATAAGGAAGATAAGGATCAGGTTCAACAAAGTATTCATCAATTAATCGAGCGCGGAGATTATCCGCAACGCTTATGGCCGGAGAAGAAGGTGGTTGATGAAAGTATTTATTTAGACTTTTAGATCGTGTTAAAAAATGAAGTTCTCTTATTATATAGGAGAATTTTTACGATTTATATAGTATATAATTGGTACATCTGCACACACTTAAACCTCGAAAGGGAACTTTAATAAATTTTAAATGAGTAATTTATGGAGGGAGGGCTTGTCCGTTAACAAGCCACGTTGGGTTATTCTTTTAATAGATATGATCATAGTAGTGGTGTCCTTTCTTGCCAGCTATGTGCTCATCTTTAAACACAGGGGCGGCGTTGAGCCGGATGCGTTGCGCATACAACTTATTTTGGTCTCCACCATTTATCTGATCTGCTTTATTTTACTGGGAACATTTAAGGGGGTTATACATAAAACCGGTCTCCGCGAATTACAACGGATGGTGTTTGCAATTGGACTGGGCTATTTTTCTTCGGTCCTTGTATGTAAGCTACTGGAATGGACGCAGCCTTCTTTCTTGCATGAAGCCTTTCCTTTCTCTGATACCCAGCTGCTTTTTCATGCGCTGATAGCGGGATTTGGAATGACGTTTAGCCGCGTGCTTTACCGGGCATTGTACCATGAGCTAATGTGGGGAGGTAAAGATAATCGTATTCCCGTGATCCTTTTTGGCGCCGGAAATATGGGGAATACCACCTTTCACTTTATCCATACAACATCGCGCACCAAATACCGCATTGTGGCCATTATGGACGATAATCCGCATCGTATCGGCAACCGTATTCAAGGGTTTAGAATCCACGATATCAATAAATTGGATAAAGAGTTCGTCAATCGCCATGGCAATGCTGCTGAACTGATTGTTGCTATCGACAATCGGTCGCCCGAACGCTTGAATAACGTTTTTAAGCTAGCAGAACCGATTCCATTAATTGTCAAAATTATTCCGGATACGGCACGTCTGTTAGCAGGAGAGGTGGCAACCCGCCAGATCCGAAGCTTGCGCATCGAAGATCTACTGGGGCGAAAAGCCATTGATCTGAACAACCCGTCCATTGCGGCAGAGATGAAGGATCAAATTGTATTGGTAACGGGCGGTGCGGGTTCAATTGGCGGTGAACTGGTGCGCCAGCTTGCACATACGGATCTCAAACAGCTGATCGTGGTAGACCAGGCAGAATCTTCGCTATATGATATTCAGCAGGAGCTGAACGCGTCGGCAAATTTTGATCGGTGCCTGTTTATGGTAGGTAATGTCAGGGATGCGCTATTTATGGAAACTTTGTTCCAGGTTTACGGACCGACTTACGTCTTTCATGCTGCAGCATATAAGCATGTTCCGCTGATGGAGGCCAATCCTTACGAATCAATTTTAACGAATGTATGGGGGTCTTATAATGTGGCACAATTGGCGGACAAGTATGGGGTATCTAAATTTGTGATGGTGTCTACGGATAAAGCCGTGAATCCGACAAATGTGATGGGAGCAACAAAACGTGTCGCTGAAATTGCGATATCCACCGTCAATAGCAACTCCAAAACGAACTTTATCGTGACGCGCTTTGGCAATGTATTGGGTTCTAATGGTTCGGTCATCCCGCTATTTGAAAAGCAGATGCTCAAAGGAGGGCCACTCACCATTACCGATCCAAATATTACCCGTTATTTTATGACCATACCCGAAGCCTGTCAATTGGTGCAGGAGGCCGCAGTAATGGGTAAAGGTGGGGAAATATTTGTTTTTGATATGGGTGAGCCGGTCAAGATCATAGATCTCGCCAAACAGATGATTCGTTTAAAGGGCTACAACTACCCTGAAGATATTGATATTAAGTTCGTCGGTCTGCGCCCGGGAGAGAAAATTTTTGAGGAGCTGCTGGCGAATGGCGAAAACACCGAGAAGACCTATCACGAAAAGATCATGATAGCAAAGGTGAATACACCCGATTTGGATGTGCAAAAGGCGAGAATAGAGCAATTGTGTGCGTTGGCAAAAACCGCCGATCCGAACACCGATAAAATGAAATTGGTGCAGCTGGTGAAAGATATCGTGCCGGAATACCGTTCTCAGAATTCTGTTTTTGAAACGCTGGACAAATAGCCATTTCCGAAAAGGAATGGCTTTAATGCGACAAATTGCAGCTATAACAGCGTTTAGTGCAGCTGGTATTTAAACAGTATCTTTTTTGTATAGTTCCTCATAGAGTTGTATAATCTTCGTTTGAATTTGCTTGATTTCTTCCTCACGTTGTCGTATTTTGTTTAAAATTTCAGCACACTCATCTCTTTCGTTTGCGTTACCTGTGATATGTTGAGCTAATAACTGTGCAGTTGTCAAATTAAATACGCTTGCAATCTGGTGTAAACGAGAGAGCGTAATCGTGGTAAAGCCTGTTTCGATCTTTGAAACAGCGGGATTAGATAAGTTCAATTTTTTGGCAAATTTTACTTGTTCCCAGCCTTTCTGTATCCGAAGTAATCTAATTGTCTTCCCTATGTTTTTCATGAAAAAAATAATTTATCGTTAACTTATAAAAAATAGCTTTGACGCTGTACAGCTCAAACAGCAATACCTCTGACGCTGATCTTAAAAACTGCAGTCAAATCGCTAGAAAATATAGGTAGGCATCCAATTATAGCCCGCTATTTGTTCAGGATGTTCATTCCAATCGAGATCGGGATGATAATATACGACAGTGCTAAATAATATATGCTTATAACCAAATCCGTAACGATAGGGAACTTTGTGCGCCTTTAAAATGCCGTTCACAACGATCTTTCTTAAAATGGAGTTAATCCGTTCAGCTGTAATTTCGAAACTATATTCATTCGAAAAGTCCGCAGCCATTTGATAGATTGTCCGTGGCCGGAGGAAATAATTGGTTGTTGTAGCGACAAATAAGACAAATTCACTTTCTTTTTTAAACTGCTCTCGTTTCTTTTTATTAAATACTATTTTTCTTTTCAAGCTTCTTTTTCATATGTTTAGGAACTGCGCGTTTTAAATTGGAAATAAATACCTCAATTTGCTCACAGCCTCGTTTAGCCACCACCTTTTCTGGTTTGACATAAATCGTGTGCATAGTAACCACGAACCAGGTATCGTCGATAGGACACTCCGGATCCGAATCTGAATGAGCAAGTACGGTAATTTATAATCTAAGAATAATTTTAAAGATAGTTATAATAACTGAGAGTTATTATATGCGTGATTATTTATTTTGTTAACCAGTATTCTTTTTAATACCAGCTTCCTTTTTGAGACCAAAGAATACTTAATTTAGGCATTATGATTAGCGTTTAGTTCTTAGTGCAATCTCAATCTTTTCTATGGCATTATTAGCATGTATGTTGCTAAGGAAGCAACACAAAGTAGTAAGATTGAAGGTA
Organism: Sphingobacterium zeae; assembly: GCF_030818895.1. Taxonomy (NCBI): domain Bacteria; kingdom Pseudomonadati; phylum Bacteroidota; class Sphingobacteriia; order Sphingobacteriales; family Sphingobacteriaceae; genus Sphingobacterium; species Sphingobacterium zeae. The sequence continues at coordinate 124,058 of NZ_JAUTBA010000001.1, read as the reverse complement.
CACAAACTAATATAGAAGATGCTTTTTTAGATAAAGAAGATTTAGTAGTTGAACGTAGAGACGATTGGGTAGAAGTTCATTATTATATTGATGCAATGAACCAAGCAATGGTTGAAGTTTTTTCTGGTAGGCATCATAGAAACTGCAAAGAATGGAATTGCAACATTTGATGCAATTCTCAAATTAAAAAAGGAATTCAGAAAGGAAAGCGGGAAGAAGCTATTGCCATTGCACTGGAGTTTAAGAAAATGGGTTTACCTATTGCTGATATTGCTAAAGGAACCCGGCTTTCGATCGAAGAAATCGAAAAGCTGTAATCAGATACTTTTAAAGTTTATAGATATTTATTTTGAGCCATTTCCGAAAGGGAGTGGCTTTTCATTTTAAAGATCAACAATAATCCTCTTTTACCGATATAAAAGGAAACCAATTTTAAATACTAACTATATTATGAATGATTACATCTAGCGGTTCATGTTATAGAAAATAGTTAAACTAATGCTAATTATATTAGTATTTTGTATTAATAATTCTTATCTTTATGCTGTTAACCAGTTGATAAATAATTATGAGTCCAAGAAGAAGGCGTATAGATGATCCCTTGTGGAAATCTATTTTGGAGCAAACATTTTCGCATTTTCTACGATTTATTTTTCCGGATGCAGATGCTGTTTTTGATTTGAATAGACCCTTTGATTATCTTGACAAAGAGTTTGAGCAATTATTCCCTCCGGAAAGTAACGGTAAGGGAGTTCGTTATGTCGATAAGCTCGTCAAAGTCTATTTAAATGATGGGAGCGAACAGTTTGTGCTCTGCCATGTTGAGATACAGAGCAGCAAAGGAAATGGTGATTTGGCCGAGCGCATGTTTCGCTATTTTTATAGAATATGGGATCGTTATAAAGTTCCTATTACGGCTATAGCTATTCTGGCCGATGAAAATAGAAGCTATCGGCCGGAGGTATATAGGCAAGAATTTATGGGCACGTCATTGCGCTATGATTTTAACAGTTACAAGATCATGGATCAGCAAGAGTCGGTATTGCGATCAAATAAGAATCCATTTTCTGTAATTGTTCTTACTGCTCTTTTGGCTATCAAGAACAAGAAAATAAGCGACGAAGGCCTGAAAGCGATTAAACACGATCTTTATGATGAAATGATAAACCGGGAGATGGATAAGGATACGCGACAAGGGTTATATGATTATCATTGATTTAATTATTTTTAATAGGAAATGATGCTGTAATGAGCATAGCTCATTACGGTTCCTAACTTACTACGTAAGTTTTGATAATGAGGAAGTTTTGGGTATATTTCCTCAATAGATTAGTTCTCGATGGCAGAGGAGAGATCGATAAATTGCTTTTTGTAGGCAATTTATCTAAGTTTGAAAAAGAAATAGAAACAAAAATAGGAAGGAGCGATACTATGGGCACTCAAGAATATTTATTAGATAAAGCTGAAAAAAAAGGAATTCAGAAAGGCATTGAAAAAGGTCTTAAGACTGGCATTGAAAAAGGTAAGCGGGAAGAAGCTATTGCCATTGCACTGGAGTTTAAGAAAATGGGTTTACCTATTGCTGATATTGCTAAAGGCACCGGTCTTTCTATCGAAGAGATCGAAAAGCTGTAATCAAATACTTTTAAAGTTTATAGATATTTATTTTAAGCCATTTCCGAAAGGGAGTGGCTTTTCATTTTAAAGATGCTATATGCTCAAAAAACTCCCCTTTCGTCGCTGATAAAAGAGGAGAAACTTTATAAATCTAAATTATGAAAAATCTTATCGTTAATAATAAAGCGCCCTAATAGATTAAGCCGCTTCGCTAGATGTTGGTATATCTCAACCGGCTGATTTAGTATAGAAATAATTTTTTAAATCGAAAAATTACAAACAGCTTTTTACTGTTTGTTTCTCTCCATTTTTGGGCTATCCTAACTTAACCCAATTACTGGTCTCTCGCCATCAGCGTAAAAGTAATCGAAAAGTTGACTAGGTTTACATGCTAGAGCTTTAGAAAGGCCATATATTTCATCTGCATATAGCTCATTAAGTTCTCCTGAGAAAAGTCTATTAAATCTCTTCGCAATAATTTTAGAGCTATCACTAATTTGATTCTGGCTATTTATATAAGGATTGATCAAATCGTGAAATAAGTTTTCATTCTTTTTTAGACTCGCTAAAATATGGCCCTCATGTTTACTAAAATAATTGTTACAGAAAGTATCAATATCTTCTCCTAAAAAAATCAAGGTCTTATGAAAGATTCTGCCATCTAGTTTGGGAGAGCTCTCACTAAGAAGATTTGATATTTCTTTAGACTTATTTTTTAATTCAGATTTATTTTTAATCTTTTTCTTAAGTATGGATAAAATATATTTGGAGAATTCTTCGAGTTTATTTAATTGATAATCAGTCATTTTTATTTGTTATTTAAAATAAAAAGTCTCAAACAGGACTAATTTTGATTTTTATCTTTATATTTGTCTTATAATCAGTTAATCTGATTTAGTCTCGAATACGGAAACGACGAAATTTCAATGACGCGAGACGTAGGGTTTGCGAACCCCCTGTGCTTTTTGTATTTTCGCAAAAGGAAGGGGCAAGCTCCCCTATTGGAAACTGCGTCATGGGTATTCGTCGTACCTCGTATTCAGTGGAAGGTAGTGGGGCTTGCCTCTTTTATATTTATAAATTTTTGCCCTCTTACTTCCCCTCGAGACTCTTGCTGACAACCAAATTGTAAGATTATGAGATCAAAAGAGCTAAGAACATTTACAGAACGACGGCAGATCAAGGACCAGCTTACCCAGCCTGCAGTATCATTGCTTATCAAGAACAAATACTGCCCACCGGAATAGCTTCTCAAAAGCTTAAAATCTACAATGGCCGATAGCCCCTGGGTATCGAATGGATATAAAAGCCGTAATGGCCTATTTATAGCATACCAATTGTTGATTTTGCCGGCCTATTTTTTTTAGATCCACGCTCTAAAATTGAACAGCCCTCATCTCTTTTATCTTCGCACTTTAAAAGTAAGGGTTTCCGATTTCAAAAGCAAAGATTTGAGAAAAATACTGTTATAGAAATTCTATAAAAAAGGTCGGTTTTTTATTTTGCCAACGGACGCGGTATCGTCTCTATCAAATTACGTGTAACTGTCCTGCACCGCGTCCGATAACCTATTTCTTATTTTTTAACCGCTGTGACCTGAACCCATTCAGGTTCCCACAAAAGAGCTGATTTCGGTCGGACAGGGAGAGCTATGCGCTATGGTCACAGCTAAAAACTAAACACATGAAAGCCATTTATGAAGATCTCCTGCATCTCGACAGGCCATTCTATGAGATCCATGAAGACAGTTACGATCCATTGAAATGTATCGAAAACTTTTGGGATCATTATTCGCTAGTCACGATACGCGAAAACCTCTATGCATTGGATCTCAAATGCAAAACCCTTGGCGAAGCTACCGAAAGCAAATTAGAGGCTCTACAGCAAACGTTGTTTTTGTCGGATATTTTGCGCGCGCTAATAGCCTATTTCCTGACGCATAGCCGCCATTTAGATACAACCCAAGTAAAACTGTCGACACTGGACCTGAATATGGAGGAAATCAGACTGACCAAAAAAATCAACGATTTTCTTCAATCCATTAACCAACCAAAACCTTAAGATGATGAAAACAATACTATATAATTTACACAAGGCTTTTAAAAGCAAACGAGCACGAGCGACGCTGCTGTGTTTGGTTTCTATGTTTAGTTTATCTGCTCAGACGCCCCGCAAGGACAGCGGGGCCAATGGGTCTAATACCGTGGAGCCGGTACTCGTCGGAAATAAATTACCTCAAGATTTCTGGTCCCGAAAAGTGAAAATCTATAATCAAGGGGACACAGCATTCGTAGAACTATCTAAGTACAAAGGCAAATCTTTTATTCTTGACTTTTGGTCTACTACCTGCCGCGCCTGTATCGCTGCTTTTCCAGACTTAGTCGAGCTAAAAAAGCAGTTCGGGAAGGAATTAAATATTTTGTTAGTAAACTCCTACGGTGAAAAAGATACTTATCAACGGATACACAATATGCCTAATGATATCCTTCGAACAAATGACCTTACCTCAATATATGCTGATGATTATTTGATTAAGCTGTTTCCGCACGATGTATACCCATTTTATGTTTGGGTAGATGCCAATGAAAGAATAGCGGCAATAACACTAAAAAGATTGATTGGTCGGGTATCTGTTAACTCCTTTCTAAAGAATTATTATCGCTATGACACGAATAATTAGCTCCATCTTGGCAACTCTTTGTTGCTTTACTGTATTTGCTCAGGGTAGGTACAGTGGGAAGGTTATCGACCAGCATATGCATCCAATTGCTGACGCGAATATTAAATTGGTGGGATCTGCATCAATTTATCGAACTGATTCATTGGGTAAGTTTGAAATAAGCAGTATAGTTACTCCACTTACAGTCTCCGTGTCAGCAATCGGCTTTGAAACCCAAAAGGTCAGCTGGAGTAGTTATAGTGCAAACTTGATAATTTCGATGCAGACCAAAGAAAATAAACTGAATGAAGTGCAGGTCAACACGGGATATCAGATTATGCCGAAAGAACGGGCCACAGGTAGCTTCGGGGTGGTATCGAATAAAGACTTTAATAAAATCCCGAGCAGAGGGATCTTGGACCGTATAGAAGGTAAAGTTTCCGGATTGCAGTTTGATAGAAGGAGCGGAAAATCGGTGCTTAATATACGGGGGATAAACACCTTTTCTGAAATAGCGGCCCAGCCCCTCATCGTAGTCGATAATTTCCCTTACGATGGTACATTGGATGATCTTAATCCTAATGATGTGGAATCTGTCTCCGTATTGAAGGATGCGGCAGCATCCAGTATATGGGGATCTCGAGCAGGAAATGGCGTGATCGTCGTGACAACCAAAAAGGGAAAGGTGGGCGGTAAGCCTACTATCAATTTCACAGCGACAACAATGGTCAGCAGCAAGCCTGACCTATTCTATAACAAAGTGATCAATAGTAAGGATTTTATCGAAGTCGAGCGTTTTCTGTTTGATAATAAGTATTACGAAGATGCATATAATAGCGCCTATAACCAGACGACGATATTTTCGCCTGTCGTGGATATGTTGTATGCCAATAAAGCGGGGATCTTGTCTGATAATGATCTGAATACTAATTTGAAAGAATTGGAAGGGCATGATTACCGAAATGACCTGATGAAATATGTTTATCAAGCTGCGGTCAATCAGCAGTACTTTTTGGATATATCCACAAGTAATGCAACCAATAGAAACCGCTATTCGGTTGGTTATGATCGGGGTATAGGGGATACGAAAGGGGCAAATAATGACCGGTTAACCTTGCGGGCCATAAACAGCTGGCAATTGGGGCAAAAGTTATCCATAGAGAACACGCTTTCTCTGATCAATGGTCGAGACCGAATTTTCTCTTCAACGCCACGTTATCCTATGGTGCCCGGTGGTGGAAAGAATACGTTATACCCTTATGCTTCATTGGCTGATGCGGAAGGAAACTTCCTGTCGATCCCAAGATTTTATAATTCATCTTTTCTTGAAAGGGCAAATGCCGACGGTCTATTGGACTGGAACTACCGACCTTTAGCTGATCGGGATAACTCGACTTACAAGTCCTGGAATCGGCACCTTTATTTAAATTTTAACTTGCATTATGACATCCTACCGTTCTTAAAGGCTGATTTGATTTATGGTTATGAGAATAGTAATACCAAATCAGAATCGCTTTCCGGAGAGGATTCTTTTGAGGTGCGGGATTTGATCAATAAGTATACGCGAATTGTCGATGGGGCAAAGCTGTACGATTTTCCATTTGGAGCTATATTGCGCAATGCTCACAATGAGATGCAATCGCATCGTGGAAGGGTACAAGTGAGTTTCAACAAGTCTTTTGGGGGCGACCATGTCTTGAATGCACTGATCGGTACAGAGCTGTATACCAGAAATGCCGACCAGCGCTCTTCGGGATCTTATGGTTACAATGCCGAAGTTCTCAGCCGCAAAAGCATGGATTATAATGCTATCTATCAGCTCTACGGTGGGCTCGGCTACGGGTTTATGACGCCCTTGGATTCGTATGCAGGAACATTGTCGAGAACCGTTTCCATGTATTTTAATGGCTTATACGAATACAAGGGGAAATACGGGCTTTCTTTTTCTGCGCGAAAGGATGCCGCGAATTCCTTCGGGACGAATGTCAACAGCCAGTGGAATCCACTATGGTCGGCAGGCCTTTCTTGGCAGATAGCAAAGGAAAAATTTATGAAAGAGACCGATTGGATAGATTATCTTAAACTGCGGTCAACCTTCGGTTACGGTGGTGTACAACCTTATGGGGCACTCAATAAAACTGTGATCGGCTACGTCGGTAATTCAAATTACAGCAATTTGCCTTATGCTCTGATTGGAAGCCCGCCAAACCCGGGACTCAAATGGGAAACGGTACGTACCTTAAATTTCGGAATGGACTTTTCAATCTATGGTGGAAAATTAATGGCCAATATAGATTATTACCGGAAGAAGTCTTTTGACCTGCTTTCTGATGATCCCTTTGATCCGACTTCGGGTTATTCGCTGTTGACAAAAAATGTAGGTAAAATAGCAACCCATGGGATCGATTTAACGCTCGCATCAAGCGTTAGGTTTGGAAAAGGTTATTGGCAATCTTCCATTAATTTTTCCTATAGCAAAAATAAAGTGACTGATTATAGAGGGACAATCGGAGCGACAAACCTGTATCTGGATGGTGGGAGGACGCTTATGCCGTTATTGGGTAAATCTCTGTACCCAGTTTTCTCTTATAAATCCGCTGGGCTGGATCCCGTCAATGGCGATCCGAGGGGATATAAAAATAGCGAAATATCGAAAGATTATCAGGCGCTGACGACAGATTCACTGCAATACCTAAATTATCATGGCACTGCCTTACCTCCAATATACGGAGCATGGAATAATACCATAGGTTATGGCAAGTTTTACCTAGATTTTAGTCTACTCTTTAAATTTGGCCACTATTTTAAGAAGAAATCCATTGTCTATGGTAGTCTATTTGACTCCTGGGATGGGCATGCTGATTTTGCTAAAAGATGGCAGCAACCGGGGGACGAATTGGCGACAGCAGTTCCATCGATGCAATACCCCAACGATAGTTATCGCGATCTTTTTTATCAGCATTCTTCCAATAATATCGTCAAAGGTGATCTCATTAGGTTGCAAAATATTAGACTCGGCTACAACTTTGGCCTAAACGACAAAAAGATCAAAGGCCAACTTTACATTGGAGCAAATAACGTGGGATTGATCTGGCGAAAAAATAAGGAAAATCTCGATCCTGATTATTTGGATTTGCCTGCTCCGCGCATAATTTCAGTTGGTGGGAATATTAATTTTTAATACTTGTGTCATGAAAAAATATATTTACAAACTACTCATAGTAAGCCTATTTTGTATGGCTTCCTGTACTAAATTTCTAGAGGATAAAACAAATAAAACAAGCACAGTGCCATCCACATTGGAGGATATGCAGGCACTTCTTGATGCAGGTAATCAGCTCAATTTGGGGAGTTACCCTTTTTTGCTCGAAGCTTGTACAGATGATTTTTTCGTTTCGGATGCGGGTTACAATAGGCTTTACAATTTTGAACAACAGGTGTATACATTTCAAAATCCGGCGCTCTATGGAACAATTGAAAACATGGTTGTGTGGCGCAACGCGTATAAGGCTATTGCTGTAACAAATACGGTGCTGGATGGACTTCCTGATATTAAAATTTTGAAAGGACTTGATCCTTCTAACATCAAAGGACAGGCGCTTTTTCATCGGGCATTGATGCATTTTACTCTTTTGCAGCTATATGCTGCGCCTTTTGATCAGAAAGGTGATAATAATGGGGCTGGCATACCGCTCAAGTTGACTGCTGATATCAATGACAAAACCAAGCGGTCAACAGTTGGGGAATGTTATGGTTCGGTTATTGAAGATTTGGAACAAGCGAGTGACTTGCTGCCACATGAACTGGGTATACTGACAAGACCCAACCGGATTTCAGCCTTTGCTGCACTTTCACGCGTGTATTTGGCGATGGAAGATTATGTGCAAGCAAAAAATTATGCGGATAAGGTATTGGGCAGTTATAAGACTTTGATGGATCTCAATACAATGAATGTCGATGCAGCTTATCCTTATCCAGCGATGAATGCTGAAACGTTATTTTTTGCATACTCAAACGGCTCGACCATGTTTATTGGGAGTCGAGGGTCGTACTTGACAATGGATTTACTTCAACTATATGAAGCGCATGACTTGCGACTTCGGGCAAACTATAAAAAAGGAACAGATGGCTTCTCTACATTTAAAGGGCAGTATATGGGAACGGGGGCAGGGCTCTTTTTTGTAGGTATGACGACTTCTGAAGTATTATTAAATGCCGCTGAATGTAACGCACGATTGGGAAATGTTACCAGCGCATTGGAACAGTTAAATTATCTGTTGCAAAATCGGATTGAGAAGCAATTCTTTGTGCCTGTAACAGAAACTAACTCAGAAGCTTTGTTGAAAATAATAATTAGGGAGCGGCGTAAAGAGTTGGTTCGTAGAGGGCTAAGGTGGTCGGATTTGAGACGGTTGAATAAAGACGAACGTTTTAAAAAGGAAATTGTCCGTGAGGTAACCGTTGACGGTAAAACTGAACAATTCAAACTCTTGCCCAATAGCAGCGGTTACATTTTTAATATTCCAGCTGAGGTTAAAAATATGACCAATATGGAATAATCGTAAGAAAATAGCGAAGGATAGTTCCCTCGCTACTTTCTTTGAGCTATAGCTTGAATTAAAACGGCCTGAAATCAGTGACAGTTTCATTCGGTGTTTTACTACTGTTGGCAGTGCTGATGCGAAGGGCGATCGTTGTTGGGGTAGATGATCCCGGCGGGGTAACCAGCGCCGTCATATCGGGTTGTGATGGATTTGATGGATTTGCAGGTGCATTGATCTGGCAGATGGTCTCGCTTAGTGTTCCGCATTCATCACTTGGTCCCAGGCTGTATTTGCTGGGATCCGTAGGAGAGTCTGAGGATGTGCCATGGTATGACCACACCTGATTCGCCGCTACTGTATTTACTTCTTTCTCTCCTTTAACTTCTTTTTCACTTTTAATACTTTGCGCATTCGCGCTGAATGAAATTCCTAACGCCATCACACCAATACTCATGGTGCTGATGAATCTTTTTGCAATTTTTTTCATTTTTTTATGTGTTTAAGTTTATCCTTGTCGCTTATCCTTATTATCCTCCTGGATCGGCCGTGGAGTTGTTTTCTGTTGTCTTATACCAAAGTTACTGCAGTGATCAGCTTAAGATGTATGACTTTTGGGGAGCTCGTTGTATGGTTTTTTGGCGATGGCGCCCGGTCTCTTCTTTGAGGTTGTATTTCTATTAGTGAATGGTAGCGCTCATTTTTGGGACGAGAGGTCTAATTTCAGGGGCGAATGCCATATATGGGGTGATGGATAGGGATGTTTGTTTATTTATAAGCGCTCGGGCAGATGCCCGTCTGTTTCCGAAAAAAAGCTGAAAAATTCTGCTGGGACCCATAGCCGCAATAGTTTGAAACTTCCTTGACCGAATGCCCTGCAAGAAGTAGATCTTTTGCTTTTTGAATTATAAGCGTGTTCCAGGTCTGTCTGGGAGTCTCACCATAGACGGTTTTGTACAACTTATCCAATTTACTAATGTCAATCTGTAGCTGGTCGGCAATAACCTGTATGGAACAAGTGCTAAAAGTCTGCGTTACCTGATCCCTAATCATTCTCTTGGCCCTTTCGGCCAGGAACTGATCGGGATCTATCTTTTCATAGTGTTCAAAATTTTTGTAAATGGCGATATCAAATAGGTCATAGACAAGTTTTACAGCCATAGCTTCATTGTCTTTATGATAATTGAAAAAATGCTCTTCAATTCTAGATAGCTGATAGCTTGTCTTTTCTTTGATTGGCCATGCTGCACTTTGATATAGTCGTTTCTTGTCGCGGAGATGTGCTGTACTGAATTTGAATAGAAAATGGTCTTCTTTAAATATGGGTGACCGGATATATCCTATATCGACCAGAACACCGTAGATCAAATATTCTCCCTGCACCAGAAGCGTTTGCATCTTCCCTTTGGGGATGTAGGCATAAGTATCATATCCAGCAGGCAGCTGCAGGTGACTATTATTTGCTGCATGTTCTATTTTAATGGTCGAAACGGAATGTCTATTATACAGCAGATGATAATCGGATTTATTGGTTTGCACGGACAAATGAAATGTTCTTTGCACCTGAGCCTGCACGCGATAAAATATGACGCTATGATAATCAATGTATTCTTCTATCAATTGGATGTTCGCATCCTCATAGCGCTGTAGTTGGGAATCGGGCAACTTAGGTGAAAAGGCTTTTACTTGCCTGGTAAATTGGGTCACCTGGGGCAATATAAAATGAAAAGTTTTGATCATTGGATATACGGTCAATCAGGTTTTATAAAGGGCTCAATCCATGTTTATAAAAGTAATATCGAGGTTTGAGAAGTAGCTAAAAAAATGATAGATGACGTATTTGTGAGGAAATCATGCACCAAATTAGGGATATCTGACCTGTTCTCTTGTTCTTTATGCCATCACTGTCAATTTGCTTTCTATTTTTGTAACCTATCATTCTTTTTCTTTTTTTGAAGGATTTCAGCCACATTTGATCGTTAGCTCATACAATTTTAGTGCATACACAGCCAGCGGGAGTGGCCTGACCCGTATCGTTGCAGGCCGGTATTTAATTCAAATCAACATGAACGAGAATATGCAGACAAGTGATCAGATCGTCAATCTAGGGTTGACTTTGTCTCAGATGATGCAGCTATTTCCGGAAATGGGGGATGTCGTTGACAATGAAAAATGTTGATGCTGTTGACTGATTGAACAAGAACCTAAATTTTTTTTAAACCACAATTTAAATGAACAATAACCAATTGACCAAACCTTTTTGGTTTGCCAACGTATGGAATTTTTTTCCGGAGTTTACTGTCGAAGATCTTGAACTGAATTACCTGAGATGGAGCGCTTACCGACAGTCTTTTGCCAAGATGCTGCACCCCGTCCACCTGGACCAAATGCTGGATGCCACGTGTCTTGAAAGGCTTCCAACTGATCTTAGCGGGATTGTCATCTCTTTCCATTATGGCCCATACCGTCTGATACCGCGCTATCTGCTTGCGGCAGGCTATAAAATTACTGTACTCGCTTCGCCTAATATTATTAAAGAGGAACAAAAAGAGACTGAACAGCTGCTGCAGTATAACAATCTCGAAGCAGACAGCCTGCGCTATATCTATGCTTCAAGACGTACAGTGCTGAAAAATATACTTTCGGCCCTAAATGAAAACCGTTTGGTTTTGGTATACCTTGACGCGGACGAACGGGCAAATCGCTTGGCTGTCAAAGAGCCCCGGGCCCTGTTAAAGGTCCCCGTTGCAGCTAGTAGACTGTATTTCCACGCGAGTATAACACAGTTTGCCTTCCGGTTCCAATTACCCCTCTCTTTTCTACTGATGGAAAAAAACAAGAACAATGGCCTGTGGAATCTGGCTTTATCAAAGAGGCTGCGCTGTAAAAGAGGGGAGCAACCCAACGGGTTTATGAAGAGGTTTAAGGGACAATTAAACAAGGTGATCACTGGGATCGTTATGAAGGATTGGGCGGCATGGGAAAACTGGCCCTTGATTCATATTTATCATCCGGATGTTGAGGATAGAACGGTCGTTTTACAAGATGCACTGAGGTGGGTAATGCCTATATATGTACAAGAGCGTGCTTTCTTTTTCGACGTGAAAAACCGGGAATTTTTCGAACTAAAAAACGAGAAATTTGCTGAAAGGGTAAAAAGTATAAAATCAAGTAAATGAGGTGCTGTATAATTTCTTGATAAGGATGATGTTTCCTTTTAGCGAAATATTATTTTTAATTAATTTATTATTTATGTTTTGTTTTTTGTAATTTAAGTGTTCAAAGTACATTAATTATAGGGGAAAAATAATTTCGCCAACATTTTAAAGAGGATATCATGGAAGATAGACGGACCAAAATAACCCAGTTTTTCACGCGTAGATACATCTTATTTTTTATCGGAACAGGATTCTTGGTGCTGCTGCTGCTCAAAATGAATATTCATGTATGGCATCGATTGACCATGCGACATCTATTGGCCTTGACCGGACCCTACCTGTTTTCATTTACGCTCTATTGGCTTGCCATAAAAGTATTCCAAATGAGCGGTTTATATGGCAAGCTGCTCGTGGTCTTGTTGACTGGTGGTTGGTACTACCTGAGTATGGACTTTTGGGTCTATTATACCTATTCATGGCTCCCAGCGCATAGTATTTCTTTTATCGGTAAACTGACCGATTACCATTTGATGAAATTTCATGATCGTATAGCGATAGGCAATTTATTGGCACTGGAAACAGCCTTGCTTGTACATATCGTTTATAAATATTGTTCCTTTCGGCTAAGATTTCAATTGCTCACAATGGAATTGGAGGTCGGCAGGCTGGCAGGACGTCTTTCTAAGCACTTTGTGAAAGAATGGATCAAGATCGCGCAGCAGAATAAATTGCTGAACCGAAACGATACACTGGAACTATTCCGATATATCATCGCAGTGACAGCAAACCGAAAAGTCAAAGTAGCTATTGCTGAAGAATGGAAGCAGCTCAAGGTGATGGCCTCGTGTTTTACGGACCGCCTCATGCTATTTAAAGGGGAAGAAGTGCTCCTTGCGACCGATTGGAGCCGCTCTATCATTGCTGCATCGATGCTCTCGTGGTTTGAAAATGCGCTGAACTACAGTCCGCCGGGAACACAGGGCCAAATTATCATGGAATGGACCCGGATAAATGGTCAGTTGCATTTCCAGATGATCAATCATGTCTGCGGAAAGCGCTCGGAAGGGCATACAGGGGAGGGCAATAAGTTGCTTCGGGAACTATTTGCTGCGGTATTGCCCGGAGCCTATCGGATTGAATATCGGGAACAACATTCCATTTTCAGTGTCCAGCTAACGCTGCTCCACAACTACCGGAAAGCGATTTAACGGAGTATTTTAAAAAATAATAGCGTATGCCAATAATCCCTATTCTTATCGTTGAAGATTTTCGACCTGATGCTGAGAAACTAAAAGCTCTTTTAGAAAAAACAGATTTGGATCTGCTAATTGATGTGGCGGATAATAAAAAAGATGCGTTGCGAAAAATCCACTCAGGCAAGTATGATGTACTCTTTATGGATATTGTGCTGAATCGGAGCGCTGAGGATACTGTGCTCAATGGAATGGATCTTTATGAGTCTATTGATGTGAAGAGAAGACCCGAGGTTGTATTTGTGACGGAGCATGAAGCGTTTTCGCTGCGCTCTTATCGTTTGGATGCGGCGGACTTTATGCCCAAACCGGCTACATTTGCGATGGTCTGTAGAGCGCTAGAAAATGCTTTTCGACGTTTGGCTGTTCCGATCAATCTCACGTTTAGGCCACAACCTGAATTTGCCTTTATCGAAATGTCTGATAAAATGTGTCAAAGAGTACAGTTCAGTGATATTTATTTTGTGCAGAAAGTGAAAGGGGACAATGAACTGGCTTTTTTCGAAAGAAATATGCGATTGGATGGGTTTGGCAAACCAGTGCCGAGAAAGGCAAAAAAGACCATAAAAGAAATTGTCGATTTTCTACCGGCAACCGAATTTGTTCAGGTGGATCAATCGACCCTAGTCAATATGAACTTTATTGTTTCCTTTTTGAAGAATAAAATTGTGATGAGTGAGGGTCCTCAGCGCTCGTTTGCCGTGACCCGTAGCTATATCAAGGAACTTCGGCAGAAGCTGCACGTGTTTGAATGAGCAGACGGATAAGTAGGGAGGGATGAATTAAACTGAATTAATAAACCGAATGATAGTTTAAATTAACAAAGATTATGGAAAAATTTTTTGAAGAAGTTCGATCCGAATTACGCGCGCTCGTACAGGCTGTGCAGGTAATCGCCACGGAAGCGCAGCATTTAAGCCAAAACCTGGCCGATAGCGCTGTGGAAATATTGGATAATACCGATCTTAAGGCATTGCTGCATATACGGGATACTAAATTGGGGCAAATCAAAGCCCAGCTCCCGATTTACAATCTCGACGGCAAAGATTATTACTTTAAAAATGAGATTGCAGCTCACATCAGGGCAAACCCTAAAAAGCAGAAATAGCAAAGGAGATCTAATTGCCCGGATTTTATATGGACCGGATCTGGGCAATTATGTGCTTCACCCTAGCCTCGCACAAGAAACATACTACAACAACTAAACGATGACCCTTTCTAAGCCCTTGTTAAGCACAAGGATAACATAAGCCAGGGGCATCTCGCCGCCACATACCGTTGGATTCATCTGTTTAACCGTTTTTAAACATTTTCCGTCAGATTTAACCGTATTTCCCCGCATCTGTTTGACGCTATTGACATCGCTTGATTTCGAGTGCATATTTGTATCGTCAAGGCAATGATGGGCGCCCTTCGTTTTGACATTAGACAGATTATTTAACATTTAGAAACAAACGTAATGGCAAAATCAAAAGGTAATATCGTCATGGAGGGAGCATCGGGGACAGTAGGCAAAATGCTCGTATTCCGGCAACGTGGCAATCAGACAATCATTGCCCGCAGACCGACTTTTCAAAATAAGAAAGCACCCACAATTAAACAGCTTGCTGTACAGAATCGCTTTATTGATGCATCGTTGTACGCCCGTACGGCGATACAGGATCCTGACCTAAAGGCGGCCTATCAGGCCAAGGCAAATATTAATCAGACAGCCTATAATGTAGCCTTTAAAGATTACTTTACGGCACCGGTCATTCGTCGTTGGGACGATAGTAGTTATCAAGGTAACGAAACGGATCAGATCTTGTTTATGGTGAAGGATGTGATGAAGGTGGTGAAAGTAGAGGTCGGAATTTTCGATGCAAATGACTTGGAGCTGGAAGTAGGGATGGCGCAGGACATGGACGGACAAGGGATATCGTGGATGTACCAGGTGCAGGCCGATAATCCGAATTTCGAAAATGCGAAGTACCGGGTTACACTGACGGATACGCCCGGGCATGAATATACGTATGAATTAGTATATGGCAATCCGTAAGGTATGGAGCTGACACTAAAACGTTTTCGGCAGGGGAATAATAGTACCCTGTCCGAACTCTACATCGACGGAACCTTCCAGTGTTATGGTCTTGAGGACACCGTGCGCGATGTAAAGATAAAAGGTCGGACAGCTATTCCCGCGGGAACCTACAAACTCGGGATCAACAGGAACGGCGGGATGAATACCGCTTACAAAAAGCGTTTTCCGGATATGCACGAAGGTATGATCGAAATTAGGGCTATCCCCAATTTCAGTCTCGTTTACATCCATATCGGCAATACGCATGACGATACGGAAGGCTGCCTGCTGGTCGGAACCTATTTTCATAAAAGTTATGACGACTGGGGAGTATATCAATCGGCCGAAGCGTATAAACAGTTGTATAGGACAATTATTGAACAGGTAAAAATTGGGCAGGTCATCTTAAAAATCGAGAATAAGTTTTCGCTATAGGGCTGACCAAGAACACGTAAGATCAATGAAAAAAATCGTAAATAAAATCGCAAAGGTCCTGCAGGTAATTCTGCTGGCACCTGTTAAATTGCCAAATAAGGCGTTGAATGTTGTTAAATATATCGCGCTAGGGCTTGGCATTGTGGAGTCCGTTCTAGAAAAAGATACGGACAGACCGGCGAATGAAAAGACAGCTGCTTCGGCAGATTTGCTGGACGGGAGCCGACAGGACGACGATCCGGATAAGGATAAAAAAGCGGTCAAACGGATCCGCAGGAAAGGAGGAGCCGATGCGCTGGAGTGATATTAAACTTTCTACCATTGGGGGAACCATTTGTGGGGTCTGGGCATCATTTTCAGTGGGCGGGCTACTGTACAGTGCATTGACAGCGCTTGTAGGGACACTAGCCAGCTTTTTGTTGAGCCGGTTGTTAAATCGTATGTTCAGGAAGAAATAGAATTTAGGCATCTGCATAAGCAGGTGCCTATGTCTTTAAAATCAGGTACCCTTACCTCATTTTGTAAATCGCTGTATTGGGAAATGATTGTATTAATTCATGAAGCTCATTCCTTAAAGAGTGACCAGAGGAAATTTTATCATAGTTCAAAATGACATTCGTCAGATTTGATGGCCAAGCGTACTTTGTTATCAAAATTCTATCAAACGCTTTTATTGAGGCAAAAAGGAGACTAAATTGATGCGCTAAGATTACCTGATACTTAAACCAGATCAATTTTCTTGTTTGAGGTTTTCGATTTCTTCGATCAGCTCGCCTGCTGTCTCTTGCTTTAATACCCGCATGACATAGATCTCATTGACAAAATTGACAATAGCGACCAAGATGGGTGTTGCAAATAGTAAGCCTAAGGGGCCTGTGAGTGTGCCCATTAGCAACTGAAAAAAGAGCACCATAGCAGGCGGTAAGGACAGCATTTTCTTTTGAACAAAAGGTGCGAATACTGCAGATTCTATAATTTGAACGCCAACAAAAATAGCGATAATATACAACGCCGTTGCGGGCCCATCCAGCAGACCGACCAATGCAGCTGGTACGAGTGCCAGAGTTGGACCTAAATTGGGAATGAAGGTCAACAGTCCTGCAATCAAGGCCAAAATTAACCAAAGGTCAATACCTAAAATAAGCAACGAAATCGCGGTAAGCGTAAAAATAAAGAGCATATCCAACAGCTGTACTTTTAGCCATATCTTCAGTTGCTCACCTACTTTATCTAACACCGTTTCGACGGTTTGCTTGTTTTGATCTGGAAAGAGGCTGAGGATGCCGATCATATATTCTCTGGGGGAGATCATAATAAATATGCCCAAAAATAGGAAAGCGTAAAGGTCTCCAAAAAAACCAAAGGTGCCACTGAACACCTGGGGCAAATGCTGAATGACGGTATTCACCTGATCTTCGGCACTGTCAATGTTGTCGATCAGATAAGAACCCCAGTTTGTATTGGCAAGGTAACGCTGTAAATTGTCAATCATTTCGGGTAATGTGGCAGCAAGTTCTTTATACTGGGTTACCGCAGTATTGCCAATAAAATAGGATATGCCACTACAGAAGACAATCACCCAAACGATAGCGAGCAACAGGGATATCTTGGTATGGCAGCCTGTCCATTGCCTTATTTTGTCAGAAATGGCATGAAAAAGTATAGAGAATAGTATTCCACCAAATAGCAAGAGTAACAACGTGGTTGCTTTGACGAATAGAACGGTCATCATCAAAAAAAGTAACACAACGATACACACCGCTGCAGTTTTTTTGTAAATAGAAGTCATAGGCAATTTGAGCATAAAAATGAATTTGTTTTCTACGAAATACGGATGATTGAAAAAAAAGGGTGACCTCTACAGATAACATGCTACTGTTAGGATTTGTTTCAATAGATCGTAAAAGGCAGGGAGCTGCTTAAGAATTTTTAGCTTTTATTGCGCTATATTCGGGGGATTTCTGTCTCTCGCTATTGTGTGCTGATAGGGAATTTGCTGATATAAACGATCGCTGTATCTGTTGCAGTTGGATATCTGCGTTCATTGCCTTTAACACTCCACTCAAAACCTGTCCCTTCTGCGCCAATATAAAGCCGATTCTTCTTGTCGTGATAGATATAATTGAGTTGCCTACGGAAAGGAAAATCGATTAGCCGTTGGCCTTTATCAGTTACGCTTACCAGCTTATCGGGCTGCATTAACGGGCGTCCATATTCTTTGTCGACGATTTCATTGGGTTGGGCGATGATTTTGTAGGATTCACTTTCACTAATCTTTGTTTCCTTTCGATTGACCCGTACTTTATTATAAACGTCGTATCCATACTTGCCCTTTGCGCTCCAATTTTTGCCGTTGTCTAAAGAGAATAAATTCGGACTTGTCGAATTGTCCTGGAAATTACTTAACGCCATCAGTTCTCCCTGGTACATACTAAAGCTTGGTATGCCAAACCCAGCATCATGAACCATTTGCCATGATGCTCCTTTATCCGTAGTCATATAAATCTTGTACATGGTGGCTACGACCAATGTGTCGTCAATATTACCGTAGATAGCCGATGTCCCTCTGATCTGACCCGGAATGCTCAATTTTGTCCAATTAGGATCTTTGGTCTCCACATCGATAAGACTAGCCTGTTCAGAAGAGTGGTCCTTTTGGCAGGAAAAGAGAAGCAGGCCTAAGAAGCAAGGCAAAAGCAGTGGTTGCAGGTTATTTTTAAATTGCATGTTTTTTGCGATTTTAGTAAACAAGCTGTATAATTTTTAATGTTTTATAATTTTAAAGATAGTTATAATCGCCGAAAGTTATTATAGATGTGATAATTTATTTTAGTTTCTACTCGTCAACTTCAATATGAACATCCTTTTGAGAAAAGTAGATAACGTAAACAAGAGAAAGTCAAGCGGGAATAAGTACAATGCTACTTTTAAATTATAATGCTAAATATATTAGTTTTAGTTCTTGTTTTTTGCTATCTTAGTATTCTTAACCAGTTAATAAAAAATTATGAGTCTAAGATCACGGCGTGTAGACGACCCCCTGTGGAAATCTATCCTGGAGCAAACATTTTCGCATTTTTTACGATTTATTTTTCCGAATGCTGATGCTATTTTTGATTTGAGCAAATGACAACAGAAGTTATCGGCCGGAGGTCTTCACCCAGGAGTTTATGGGAACATCATTGCGCTACGACTTTAACAGTTACAAGATCCTCCATCAGGATGAGTCATTATTAAGAGCCAATGAGAACCCATTTTCTGTCATAGTCCTAACCGCACTTATGGCCATATTAAACAAGAAAGTGACCGATGAGGGATTGAAAGAAATAAAGCATAATCTCTATGATGAAATGATGAAAAGGGACATGGATAAAGGCACTCGCCAGGGGCTATATGATTATCATTGATTTAATTTTTTTTAATAGGAAATGATGCTGTTATGAGCTAAGCTCATAACGGTTTCTAACTTACTACGTAAGTTTTGATAATGAGGAAGTTTTGGGTATATTTCCTCAATAATTAGTTCTCAATGGCAGAGGAGAGATCGATAAATTGCTTCTTGTATGCAATTTATCTAAGTTTGAACAAGAGATAAAAACAAAAATAGGAAGGAGCAATACTATGGGCACTCAAGAATATTTATTAGATAAGGCTGAAAAAAAGGGAATTCAGAAAGGTAAGATTGAAGGTAAGATTGAAGGTAAGATTGAAATGCTTAAAGAGCTAGGTTTTACTATTGCTGAAATATGCCAAAAACTTGGTCTTTCCAATGGTGAGGTTGAGAAATATTTCAAAGGAGCATAGAAACTGTATTGGTATCCATCTTTCAGTTAGATCAGATGTAGGGCTTGAAAAAAGTAGATAGCGTAGGCATAGAGAAAGGGAATATGGAAGGAGGGCTAGAAAGCATCATCGAGATGCTTTCCAGCTTTGAAATAATTTAAATTTTTCCGTTAAAACGGTAGAAATATCGCTATACAGGGTTTCATCAAATAAAATATCATTTAGAAACTGATCTGTGGCGCTAAAATTCTGTTCATAAATCTGTTCAAACACTTCAGCCTGATTTAAAATCTCTAATATGATGGTGCGAATGTAAAGCGATACACGATTACCTTCAGGATCTTTTAGTATTCTATTTGTAGTAATATGATATAAAAAACTGGAGAGCTGATCCATATCTACCAGTTGATTTTTCCAAAGATGATTCTTAAGGTGATGTTCAACAAAATCCAAAATTGTTTCGGTATCTCCTTTTAGGGGCAACTGATATACATCCTCAGTAAGTTGTAGAAACCTGCTGTCAAATAACCATTTGATAATTGAAGTGTGTGCTCGCCTTAAAAAAGGAAAGTTCTCAAAATCATTCTTGCGATCATAGAAAACTCTACTTACAATTTCTGACTCTTGACGTATTGATATCCAGCTATTATAGGATAGCTGGTTTTTTGAACTTTTAGTATAGTTCAAAACAAGTTTTTTTTCTTCCTCTATGGACAATTTATAGCTCCAGGTGTCATCATTGACATGCACTGGCGGACCCATTACCATTTCTGTTTCCTCCCGAGATGCGCTCGGTGGAGGCAGTACATCCCAAAATTCTTTAGGTTTGGGATCAGGATGTTTATCAGAATGTTCTCTATGCGTAAAAATGATGCTGGATAAGTAAGCTTTAAATTTATAATTGTCGTTACGGGGACTAATTGGGGGTTGATAATGATCATTAGTAATATCGTAAGCAAACCAAAATGATATATTTAATGGTTTACAAATAATGCTTTTTGTCCCCTGATTGCTAGTGATTGTTTTTGGCAACTTTCCTAAACCATGACGTTCAAAAAACTGTACCAAAGAGGTGTCTGTTGAGGCTAACCCAACTAATTTGATTAACTCGCTCTGTTTAATTCCACTCATAAAAATATGTTTATATTTTTAAACAATCCATTATTTAACTTAAGAACTAAATTATTTGCAGCGGATACACGCATCATATCGAATCTGAAGACGTGCAAGCTCTTTATTTAATGAATACAATAATACAAAATGTCAAGTTCACCTGAGCTTGTAATCTATAATTGGTAAGGTTGAATTTGTATTTGGTATATCGCCAGCATTTTTCACGCGCATGCTAATAATATTGAGAATTTTGAAGGTTATACGTAAGCTGTTAAAACCATCTCCGAAACGGCGTGGCTTTAATTGAATTCAAGCTTCTGTAATTTATATTGCACATAGGGATTAAATGATTAACTTTAGGAAAACCAACAGCCTAGATATGAAACTTACATTACTTTCTTTTTTTTCTTTCTTCTTTTTATCTTTTGCTACGGCACAATTATCTACTGAAAAAACGCCGAAGGCCGATCCAAATGGCTGGATAACGCAGCAGTTGGCTAAAGCTAAAGTGAAAAAAAGTCTTACTTCGTATAAAAAGAATTTCTTTCAATTTGATACTGTGCGCATCATCGGATTTATCGAAGATTATAGTCCTGCATTAGAATTTACAAGTGGTATTATTTATAGCAGTAATGAGTTGACCCGTGAAGATTATCCTACCACTGTACAGATTTATCCGGATGGCCGTTTTGAAGCAAGTTATTTGGCGACCAACCCAGAGCTTGCTTATATTAGATTTAAAGATGACCGCTTTGATTTTTATATCGAACCCGGGCAAACACTAGCCTTAAGATTTAAAATGACTACAGATCAAAATGTAGAACTAATAGGTTATGAAGGTCCGCTTGCTGCTGATAATCAGCAGTTCAAAGATTTCAATTGGGGGAAGAATCCTCGCGCCTTTTATCAAGGTCTGGAAAAAATGTTGAAAGAAAGGTCGATTTCAGCAAACAAAAAGCTGGTTGTTGCGGAATGGGATTCGGTGCAAAATGATGTAAACAAGCGTTTGGCAAAATCCAACTTCTCCGTCAAGTTAAAAAATCTGATCCGAACGGATGTTTCACTTTATTATGCCGTTCAATTAATGGATATGGAAATGTATCGAAATAATTATTTAAGAAGCAATCCGACAAATAACTTCTTGCAAGAGCCACTACCTAATGATTATTTTGATTTTATAGCGCGCCTAGACCTTAATGATCCGGCTATTTTGACACAAAATGAATTTTCTACCTTTATCAACCGATTCGAGTATTCGACACTATTTAGTCGTGATGCATTAAATGGTCGACGCCCAAAAGACTTCTATTCTGTATTGGATTCGGCAAATCGAGAAACTAACCCTACTATAGCCAATACGTTGGTCTCAGAAGTTGCAAAACTACGTACATTAAAATCTGCATTAAATGGTGCTGCCGATGCCGCCGCGATAGCAAAGACTACTGATCAGTTGCGGGCCATATTGACGAACGAGGATCTACAAGGTGAAGCGCTCAGACTGGCAGACCGTGAATGGAAGTCCAGAAACGGCTATGTACTACCCCAAACCGATGCCGCCTCTGTTTTTAAAAAAATGATAGATAAGTATCGTGGTAAAGTCGTTGTTGTGGACTTTTGGGCACAGTGGTGCGGTCCCTGCCGATCGGGTATCGAATCAACGTAGGGGAAACGCCTAAAACTCAAAGATAATCCGAATGTGGCGTTTGTTTTTATAACAGATAGTGAAGGGACTCCAGATATGGAGTTTTATAAAGACTATATTGTTAAAAATAGCATGTTTGAATCTTATCGGGTTTCTGCCGATGAATATAGGGCATTACGCGAATTATTTAAATTTAACGGAATTCCGCGCTACGTACTCATGGATCCGGATGGCAGAATTAGAAATGATAATTTTCAAATGTATAACCTGACAACTGAACTTCCAAAAAATTATCCGCAGCTGTTTACGTATCAACAGATGCAAGGAATTGAATAATTCGAGAGGTTTGGAAAAATACCTTTAAATTTTTAGCAAAGAAATCCTTATTTAAAATATGATGATTAATTTTAAATAAGGATTTCTTTATTTAATTTTGTAAAGCCGAATTTTAATAAGTATTTATTCTATGCTGTTTTTTATTGTAAACTTAATCTAATGAAAGATTTCAAATCGGGAAATTATATCAATCAAGGCTATTATAAAAGTTTTCAGCCCACTGAACTTAATAAACAATGGCTATTGGATGATATGGAAATACAACAGTTGCTTTCAAATGCCGATCGGCAGATGGGACGCTTAGATATGTATTCTGAATACATTCCTAATATTGATTTGTTTATTAGCATGCATGTGGCTAAGGAAGCAACACAAAGCAGCAAGATTGAAGGGACACAAACCAATATAGAAGATGCTTTTTTAGATAAAGAAGATTTAGTAGTTGAACGTAGAGACGATTGGGTAGAAGTTCATAATTATATTGATGCAATGAACCATGCAATTAAAAAACTAAACGCATTGCCTTTTTCATCAAGATTAATTCGTGATACCCATCGAATTTTATTGCACAGTGTGCGTGGTGAGCATAAATTACCTGGCGAATTTCGAACAAGTCAAAATTGGATCGGTGGAGCGACTATCAACGATGCAACTTTTATACCACCAGTACATTCTTCTATTCCTGAATTAATGAATGATTTGGAGAAGTTCGCACATAATGAAGAATATTTTTTTCCTGATTTGTTGAAGGTTGCATTGATTCATTATCAATTTGAAACTATCCACCCTTTTCTTGATGGTAATGGCCGTGTAGGGCGTTTATTGATTACACTTTATTTAGTAGATAAAGGAATTCTTAAAAGGCCTATTTTATACCTCTCGGATTTTTTTGAACGAAACCGAGGGTTGTATTATGATAATTTAATGCGAGTTCGTACGCACAATGACATCAAGCAATGGTTGAAGTTTTTTCTAGTAGGCATCATAGAAACTGCAAAGAATGGAATTGCAACATTTGATGCAATTCTCAAATTAAAAAAGGAAAAAGAAGAAATAATTCAGAAAAATAGCACAAGAAGTCACCATATACTCAATATTTTAGACCACTTATATCAACGCCCAATCATTAACGCGCAACAGGTGTTAGAGTTTACTGGTGTATCTATGCCAACTGCCTACAAAATAATTGATGAAATGAAACAATATCATATCTTGAAAGAAATGACTGGAGGGAAAAGAGGGCAAATATTTATGTTTGATCCATATATTAAGTTATTTTAGTAGGAATATTGAAGATTAAATTCAATATAGTGTATAAAGATTTTTTAGTTTTTTTTAGAGTTTTCTTATTATAAAGGATAAAGCGTTTTGTTCAAATAACGGGAGTCACAATTGAAGTGTGAGTAATCGAAAAAATAAAGTGAAAGGTGCGAGAGAAATAGGGATGATTGAATCAAGGGTTTAGTGTAAAATTGAAGAGCCCAGCCTGTTTACTAAATCAGACTGGGCTCTATTCGTTTAAATCGATTCGTTGCGCTCTTTAATAACCTGGATTTTGTGTCAGACTATTGTTGCCGGCAATAGCCTGATTGGGTACGGGAAAACGATTCAGATGTGCCGAAGTGCTGGGATTATGATCCCACCATTTTTCTGTGGTGAATGCTTTCCATCGGATCAAATCGGTACGCCGGCGTCCTTCGCCTAAAAATTCAATACTCCATTCATCCAGAATACGGTATTTGTCGATGTTTGCAACTGTTACGGGATTCGGATCCTGCTCTTGCGCAAAATTTCGTTTTCGGACGGTATTGAATAGTGCTGCAGCTTTTTCCTTATTTCCTAACCTGAATTCACATTCGGCAAGCATATAGTATATTTCAGACAGTCTGATAATCGGCATATCTGCACCCCAACGCAAGGTATTGTTGGCAAGATTTGGGATCGGTACCTTCACCAAACGTATACCGGTGTTTTCCTCGCCTTCGGACATCTTTGAGGGCAGCTGGTCTATGGAACTGTATTTTTTTTCAGGCCCAACTTCTGAAAAGCGGCCGACTTGGTCTACAAAGTCCAGGGGCTTATCTTTATATTCTTCACCCCCAACAATGGCCTCGCCGCTAGGGGTCTTATGGGGGCCTACGATAAACATACCTTCGTATTGGTCTGTGCCGTGGTAGACATAGGGTGCTTTGCGGAGATCGCCTTGGTCGAAAGTTTCAAAAGGTGAACCTAGCTTAGTGTCTGCTGCGTAAAGGGAGCCGTTGGGTTTCTTGGATGGAGTTAGGTGGGCGCCATTGTTGCCGCCCATATCTTGTGCAAAGAACTGCCTGGTGTTGTAATGGTAGAAATCTGCATAAAACCAATTGTACTCCAGCATCTTGAATTCTGACGGCATAGACCAAATCATCTCGGGCGAATCATTGTTTTTAAATCCATGTACGCCGTTCCATTTGGTATCCAAGCTGTAGTCGCCATAAACTTTATTGACAATGTCCTGAGCCAACTTTTGGCTTTCTGCGTACATGGACTTCCCGATATAGGCCTCTGCATTGAAATAGAGCTGTGCCAGCATGGCTGCAGCGGCAGCTTGGCGGATAGCCCCCTCTTCTCTGTCGCCAGCCTTCTTTGCCGGTAGGTTCTCGATAGCGGCTTTGAGCAGCTTCTCGATATGGGCAAATAGCTCCTGATCGCTATTGCGCGGAAGGGATTCTTGATCTAGGGATTCGAAAATAGGCATACCGCCAAAATAATCCAGCCCGCGCAGATAGAAATAGGCGATCAAGGCATCCAGTTGGGCCAGGTCTGCTGCTTTACGTTCTTCCGTAAGTGTAAATTTGCTATAGTCCAGTTTGCTCAGGTCGCTCTTCGCATCAAGAGCCAAGGCAACACCCATCAGCGTGCCGCGCCAGCTGCCCCAGACCCAGTTGTCGTCCGCCGTCCAACGGTGGTAATGGTAGCGCTCATTCTCGCCCCCATTATACCAATGACGTCCTTTGGTGGTGATGGCAAAATTGTCGGCTGTGTATTCCTGCAAGCGCCAGCGGTCTTCGCCCATATACCATTTGGCATGGGTAAATGGTCTAAATAAGGCGGCTTTGATGTCTTTTTCACTTTTAAAAAAGGTGTCCGGTGTGACCGAACTATAGAATTCTTGATCCAATTTGGTGCATCCGGATAGCAGCAAGGCTACGGATAGGGTGGCTATGGAAATATATTTTTTCATGTTTGTCCTGCTAGCTTTAAAAATTTACTTGTAAACCCATCATAAAAGTCCGTGTCTTGGGATAGACATTGCGCTCTTCGAAGCCCGGTTCGAGACCATTGATATTGACTTCCGGATCTAGCCCCGTATAGTTTGTAAATACAAAGAGGTCGCGTGCGGTGGCATATATCCGCATGGACTTTAAGGGCTTGATCCAATTCTGGTTAAAGCGGTAACCGATGTTGAGTGCGTCAACCTTAAGAAAGGTGCCTTTCTCTAACCAGTAATCACTCAGCTCTTTTTCTCCCTTGATATTTTTATGTTTGTCGTAGGCTTCTTCCAAAACATTCTGACCTTTTACATTAGGTAGGCTATAGTACATGTTGATCATATTGAACAAATCGTGTCCGATCCAGCTGCGCATGTAGATACTGGCGTCCCAGTTTTTATAGCTGAACTGGTTGTTCCAGGAAAGCTGTAGTGTGGGAATGGCATTGCCGACAAACGACTTGTCACCTACTGTTTTATTCCGGTCGCGCACGTCAAATGCATTACCATCTTTATCGTATAGTTTCCAATAACCGTCGTCGGTAAATCCTGCAAATTTCCACAGGAAGAAGCGGCCAATGTCCTCGCCGGGATATAACCTCACCGCCGATCCTGGCGAGCCGGGAGCCGGAAAGTCCTTCCGGTCGGTAAAGGTCTGACTACCCCATAAGGTGTTGAGCCTGCTTTTATTATGCGAACCCACTAGGCTTGTTGTATAACTGAAATTTTCGTTGTCTACGGCTTTGAAGTTCAGTTCAAACTCGTACCCCGTATTTTGCATGCTGCCCACATTCATGGTTGTCCGATCGTGGATTGCTGGGGGCTGGGATACGCTGATGTCGAAAATCAGATCATCGATCTTACGTTTGTAGATATCAAAACGGCCACTTAAGCGATTGTTCAGTACAGAAAAGTCCAAGCCAAGGTTGTATTCTTTTTTGACCTCCCATTTGATATCTGGATTTTGGTTGTGCATCACACCGTATGTCCTGAACCATTTACCATCTTGCAGAAACCAGGTATCGGCACTATACATCCGTGTTGCCACTTTTGCATCAAAGCCTTCATTGCCTGTTTCGCCATAGCCTGCCCGGAGTTTTAGGTCGTTGATAAAACTAGCATCTTTGAGGAAGGGCTCCTGTGATATGCGCCAGCCTGCGGAAAGTCCGGGAAAGAATCCCCATCTGTTTTTCGGAGCAAATTTGCTCGATCCTTCGTATCGTGCTGTAGCAGTGAGGATATACCGATCTAGATAGGAATAGTTGACACGGCCAAAGAAAGCGGCAAGTTTGACCCATGGGTTTTTCCAGGATCCAAGACCTGCCCGTCCGTCTGGTAAATAGGTCCCTGTACCCATGTCGTTATCGGCAATACCATCCACGGGGAAATTTGAGTTTTCGGCAGAAAATCCTTGTCCATTGAAATCTTGGTAGCTGTAGCCTGCCACAGCGTTTAAAGAATGTTCGGCCCATAGGTTGGTGTAGTTGGCGGTCCACTCAAAGATGCGGTCATTGAACCGGCTGTAATATTGTTTGGCAAATCCATCCACATTATTCTCACGCGAAATACGGTGTTGCGCAGATCGGTAATAGTTGCCATGCTCGCTATTGTTTTTTACGCCGATCGTCGCACTGGTGGTCAGGTGTTCTGTCAGGTTTAATTTTAAGGTCGCATTAGCCAATAGGTATTTGAATTGCTTTTCATCGCTGCGTAGGCGCGCCTCAGCTACAGGATTCCAGGTGTCATATCCACCTTCCAATACGTTGTATCCGCTGACATCATTGGCATCGTAAGGCGTTTGGGTGGGATTGAGCACCAGCGCCATATTAAAAATATCATTGTTGTTAAAGATGTCTCCGTTAGATCCAAACGCTTTCACCTGGTTGTAGCTTACATTTGTATTTAACTCCGCAAAGCCGTCGAAAAATTTGAAGGCACTGTTGATTCGTCCACCGATTTCCTCACGTTTTGACGTGATCGCCATTCCTTTGGCGTCGCGTTTGGTAAACGTGGTATAAACATTGGCGTTTTCGGATCCGCCGCTGATGTTGGCGACCTGCCGATGGCTGAATGGATTGTTATTGGTAACTTCATCATACCAGTCTGTACGGTGTCCGAGATCCTTACCAAGACCATATTCGACAAATTTCTCTGCGGATAATACCTGTGGACGTTTGCGGATGGTTTCGACAAAGTATTCGGATGTAAAATTCACTTGCGCCTTGCCGACCTGAGGTCTTTTGGTGGTGATCAGGATGACACCACCGGAAGCACGTGTTCCGTAAATGGCTGCAGCCGAGGTATCCCGAAGTACGTTGATGGTTTCAATATCCTCTTTGGCGACTGAGTTGATATCGCCGCCGGGCACACCATCAATAACCACCAGGGGACCTTGTGAGGCATTGACTGAATTGACCCCACGCAATTGAAGTGAGATGCCCGCATTGGGATCCGTGCCGTTGTTGGAAAGTACACTGAGGCCGGGTACTTTTCCCTGAATCGCTAAGAGCGGTGATACAGCCCCCGCGACCATGTCTTTCTGCTTGATGCTCGATACGGCGCTGGTCAACTCTTTTTTTTCCAAAGTACCGTAGCCTACAACAACAGCCTCTTCGAGTTGCTGCGTGTCTGACTGCAGTTGTACATGTACACTGGAGGTGCCATTATAGGTAATTTCCCTGGAGGTAAAGCCGATCATCCGGATGATAAGAATGGCATTTTTCTCCACATTGGTCAGTGTAAATCCACCGTTGGCGTCGGTGGACGTACTGGTGGTGCTGTTAATAATCTTGTCGAGAATGCTATTCGCCCTGTTGCCCTGGGACGAAAAAACTATCTCTTTGCAGGCAGCCATGAAGCAGCACAGCGGGCTGCAATGATCTACTCGTTCTTTGCTATCTGCAAAAAGCACGAGGTAAATCCGTTCCAGTGGTTAAAGAACACGCTGGAAAACATCATGTCTATAAACCATAAAAACTTAAAGGAACTTTATCCACAGAACTTCAAAAAATCAACTGACATGTAGTTAGTCGGGCGGATACTTTGTCCCCTGATTGCTAGTGATTGTTTTTGGCAACTTTCCTAAACCATGACGTTCAAAAAACTGTACCAAAGAGGTGTCTGTTGAGGCTAACCCAACTAATTTGATTAACTCGCTCTGTTTAATTCCACTCATAAAAATATGTTTATATTTTTAAACAATCCATTATTTAACTTAAGAACTAAATTATTTGCAGCGGATACACGCATCATATCGAATCTGAAGACGTGCAAGCTCTTTATTTAATGAATACAATAATACAAAATGTCAAGTTCACCTGAGCTTGTAATCTATAATTGGTAAGGTTGAATTTGTATTTGGTATATCGCCAGCATTTTTCAAGCGCATGCAAATAATATTAAAGAATCTTAAAGGTTATAAGGAATTTGTTAAAGCCATTTCCGAAAAGGAGTGGCTTTTTCGATGCTCTGATTTATTGGGGTATTTAAAATTCATTCCCTTCTAATGAAGACTCATTATCTTCTTGATTAGTAATAGTTTGTAAAGCACTTAAAATTTTGAGTTTCAGGGATTCATTATAATCGTCTTCAAATAAAATTGATTGAATTATTTCTTCCAAAAAATCACGGTCGATTATGTTGTCTGCAACGCAAACCGCTATATTTTCCATTTCCCTTATAAATTTCGTGACTATATGGTCGAAGCCATTTAATTCTAAAAAACTAGCCCCAACTCCTATAGAAGTTCTTTTATTTCCATCATGGAAGGCATGTAACTTATTGATTGAAAACACCAAGTGGGTAAGTTTGTTCTCAAATTCTGGGTAATATAGGTCGTCTTTCACCTTTTCTATTACGCTAGCAATATAGCCTATATTTTTTACTCCAGGTAATCCGCCAGAAATTGATATAATTGTATCATGAATGCCGATGACTTGTTCGATAGTCTCAATGTAAATATACATAGTTAGCGATCTTTTAGTCTCTTAAATACGTCCTGATTTTCTTCTAGTCTTTTTGTCAAAGAAGCACTCTGCTCTCCAAGAAATTTATCGAAATCTTCCTCCGAAACTTCCTTGACGTATTCGATCAACCTTTCGTGTAATGCATCACGAAAGGCAAGATCCCTACTCGCCATTTTGCTCCGGGCTTCGCCTATTGAAGCTTCCATCATATCTTCTGCTCTTTCAGCAAAATCATTGAAGAGTTCGTGGGCTTCCGTTAAACTTAATTTTTCGCCTTTTTTATTAAATGCTCTTTCCAATTCTTTTGCAAAGGCATTTTCATAATCTGACACAATTCTTAAGACTTCTGAATAAAACGTTGATCGGACGCTTTCTTTTGATCTTAAGCGTAAAATTTTTTTATATTCACTGGCATTCTCCTTAAATATGCTTTTATATACTTTATCTGTTAATTGAGAATATTTGAAATTGTTTGGGTGAATATAATGATCTATTGCATCAGTGAATTTTTGCCTGTAGTTAAATTCATCCATTGCAGTTATAATGTATTGTTGCTCTCTTTGATTAATGTATTTTGTATGACCATTAGTTTTTTGATATAGGACATCGATTACAATATCTAGAATCATAGATCTAATTTGACGGGCTTTATCAGAGTCATTTAGCAACATGCCTATATTTAAAAATGCTTTAAAATTAAAGATACCTAATGACGGGGATTTGTTAATTTCGTCTTTATTTTTAACATTTTGGGTACCTAAGTATTGAGCCTTGAATATTCGTAACCGCTCGTTAGTTAATACCTCATAGCCATTTTCTGTGATTTCCCCCTCATTATTTTCCAAGATTCTTTCAATTGTTCGTATATCAACTTCATAAAAATCAGAAACTTGTTGTTTTGTGAATCTATACTTTTTTTCAAACATAATTCCTGGATAATCTATTTGTTGATAGATCTCT
The DNA here is from genome assembly GCF_030818895.1 of Sphingobacterium zeae. NCBI lineage: Bacteria > Pseudomonadati > Bacteroidota > Sphingobacteriia > Sphingobacteriales > Sphingobacteriaceae > Sphingobacterium > Sphingobacterium zeae. The sequence goes on along the minus strand of NZ_JAUTBA010000001.1, from coordinate 93,287 downwards.
TTTATGGCGACGTTGTTATTAAGTATATTTCTTCTTTGAATCAGAGATGTTGTTAAGTCGGATATCATGTGAAATCAATATTAGGATATAAAAATACGGTTAAAATATTGGAAAACAAGTTATTGTATCATTTGGTTGGGGGATGTCTCCGACATCTGTGTCGGGGACATCATTGTTTTTTAGTGTAAGATACTAATTGTCAGATGATTAATTGGAGCGTCGTCACACTTCTATTCTTTTCCTAATATTTCTTCAATTGAGCGTTCTTAGGAATGCTAAAATACCCATGTCAGGATGAAAGATAAAAAGCCTATTTCATTGAGATAATGTTGAGCAATTGTTCGACATATGTTTAATTATAAAGCGCTCTAATTGATTAAGTTGCTTCGTTGCATTTTGTGTATTTCATCCAGCTAAAATGATATAGGAACAGTTTGCTGAAATTGAAAAATTAAAAATATCTTTTTGGAGTTTGTTTTTCCTCGTTTTTGGAGCTGTCTTAGCTGAGTCTAATTATTGGGCGCTTACTGTGCAGTACATATAGTCGAAAAGGTTGACTAGGGGACGCTTGCTAATCTATTTCACCTAAATAGCATAGAGCATGTTGTGTCGCGAAATCAATTAAGCATTTTTCTTCTTCACCTTTGGAATACTCTTGTCTTTCAATTCCTTGGCTTGAGATCGCATTTTCTCTAAGGAAATGTTGGACTTGCTTGAGTTTGCTTGAACTGCCAATTGGTCCATCTCCAAAAATGATATTTTGTAGTTCATTTTTAATATTTTTCATTTGTATCTTCCTCAAAGATACGAATTTGTATTCAAACTTGTGCTTGTTAGGATATATCCATTCTTGACCAACAGCTACTGTTCAACGGGTATCGATCGTAAAACATCCTTTGTTAAAGGCTTTGGTAGATAAGAGAGCACCATGGTATTGTCTGCTGCGCGACTCTGGTCTCGTAAATCTACGGAAGAAGTTAACATATGTATGCGCAGGTTGTCCTTGTTTGGAAAATCTTGCATCGCTTCCAGAAATTGCCAGCCATCCATAATGGGCATATTGATATCCAAGAAGACGAGATAGGAATTTTGTTGGTTTTGTTGTATGTAATCCACCGCTTTCTTCCCATTTTCTAAAATAACCACAGTCGCATCTGGATAGACACTAGCAATGATTTTGGTATGTATAAAATTGATGACAGCGTCGTCATCTATGAGTAGTATCTGTTCCATGTTCGTGATGAATAAGGTTTGTTTTAACGGTGATCTGCGCAATCACATCATCTAATTCTTGTGCGGAATCCATAATCAGATCCATAATTTCATCGGGCGATTTTCCGCCACCATCTAATTCCTTTGATAGGTAAATTAGGCTCATGATCCGTGTTAGTGGAGCGCGGATACTGTGAGACTGCAGCCAGGCGATTTCACGGAGTGTGTCATTCTGCTTCTTAATTTGATCCATAGCCTGACGGGAGGCTGTAATGTCTTGTATCGTGCCTTCAATTTTAACAGGATCACCCTTTTCGTCAGTAACTAATAGTACTTCCTGATGCACCCATTTCAGCCTTCCCGACCGGGTAACGATTTTATGCTCAAAGCTCTTGGTCGTTCCGGGCTGGAGATGAACGGAGGGGTCATCTTCCATCAAATAGCGTTCGTTGGGCAATAAAGCTTTTTTTACATTTTCTACGGTGGGAATAAAAGTGTCCGGTGAACAGTCATATATCGTATAAACCTCCTCACTCCATTCGGAGATATCGGAATCTATGGGTCTAAACCAATAACCTAGCTTAGCGATTTTTTGCGCTGTCTTTAACTGTTCATAAGCCGTTTGTAACGCTTGTTCTGCAAGCTTTTGTTTGGTAATATCCTTCCCAACGGCAACGATTGTTTTGGATTCCGCTGCGACAGTAGCGGACCATTGTAACCATTTGACTTCGCCCTGAGCAGTTAAAAACCGGCCTGAAAAACGTTCGGTCAAATGACCGCCTATTAATAAGGATAGCGCTTCGGCTGCACTTGCCCGGTCATCGGGATAAATGAGCTCAAAAATTGCTGTACTATATAGGTATGTATTTTGATAACCCATCAGGTTAGCAAAGGCTTTATTGCATTTTTTGATATAGCCATCAAAACCAACGATACAAAGTGGATCTGAAGAAATATTGAAAACATTGCGATATTCTTCTTCTGTTACTTTTTGTTTAACCAGTGGACCAAGCTTTTCACTGACATGCATCAGTAAATTTATCTTCTCCGAAAGAATTTCTGGTGCGGATGTTGAAAAACAAACAATACAGCCTAGAAACTCATCGCCATACATGATTGGTAGACCAATACCCGTGGAAAGACCCACCAGCTGGGCGGCTTTGGCACGTAGGAACTGCTTGGTTTGGCCTAAATTGTCCCAAACGATCAACTTTTTCTCTTTCCAGGTGCTACCTGCTAACCCTTCTCCTTCCTTACAGGAAGTAAATGCCTGTGTGTGCTGGTAAAATAAATCGAACTTACGCTGCTGCAGCGAGGTCGAGACGAGGTTTAACGTGCTGTGGTCTGGCGCGACCAGCCATATTTCGCTCACACGTATTTTGGGCAGCAGTACAAGCCGCTGAAGGGCTTGATCCAGCGAGGAGGCCAAGGATAAAGACTTCGCAAATGTTGACGTCAGTTCGGTAAAAAGATCATTAACGATTTTCTCTTTTATTTCGGCGGTAACCTCGTGTGTGGTGGCGATAATCCCTTCAATCAGCGGTGTGTTGAGGTGGTTTGACAATTCTGTTTTAAACCAGCGCAGGTCCCCGTTTATATCAGGGAAACGATATGCGTCAATGGACACAGACTGCGACTCTGTCATTTTGCTAAGCTGCCCCATGACGTGGGGAGCATCTTCTTCATAGATGTAATCAAAGGCATTTTTGCCCAGGAATGCTTCGGGTTCAATGCCTAAAACGGTAGTGGAGGTGGGGGCTACATATTTGTATTTGCCTTCGAGGTCGATGATGGCCACAAGATCCCGGCCATTTTCGATCAATGATCTATACCTCTTTTCGCTAAATGATAGCTCCTCATAGGCCGCGTTTAAATTGATCTCTTTCTCGTAGAGTTCTGTTAAATCTGTCGCAGTAACAATTTCCGCTCTCTTGCCGTTGAAATCGATGGTGTTGCCTTTGACCTGTACATACATGATGCGACCATCACGTTTCTGATGTCTAAAAATACTTTTCTTGAACTTCGTACGTCGACTTTTGGTTCTTTCTACGGCTTCCTCCAATTTGGGTACATCCTCTTGCGGACGAATATCTCTGATTGTCATCTGCTTAAACTCTTCCTCGCTATATCCGTATTGATGAATGGCTTCTTTATTTACTGCCAGAAAATGCAATGTATCCAGGTCGTATATCCACATGGGAAGAGGCACAAGGTCAAAAACTGCCCGGTCAAAATCAGATTGTTCGATCGCTACACTTCGCATACAAATTCATGGGTATATATTGACAGTAGATTGTCGAGTTTCTAAATATAACAAAAAAACGGCCACAATTGAATGACATGTCGAAAGTAAATTATCAGCCAAGTTTAGAACGCTTTAGCGGATGTAGTGATAATTGAGAGAAGGCTGGGAGAAGAGCGGTTGGAAGGTGCAGGTATCGAAAGTAAAGAGGCTATCTTGGATAGCCTCTAATTGGAATCTTTATAGGGCTTTTAAGATACCATTAATGGCAGGCCACTGGCTCGGGGTAATCGGCTTTCGCCATTCCTTTCACCAGCTCACCACACTTGCGCATTGACGCTGCGTACGGATTTTCTATTGCCTTGTCGTAACTTAACCAATAGCCTTTTTCCATGGGGCAGTACTGTAGGTAGAGGGCATCATCTGTACATTTCATGGTCTCCATAATGGTAAATAGGGATTGTGTGACTGCAGAAAAAGACGCTTTCATGGCCGTTAGATCTTGTGCGGCTTTGAGGCTGGCAGCATCGGCCTTCATGGTTTGACTTACCTTCTTGAGACGCATCATGTCGTCGAGCTGCAATCCTTTCAGCCGAAAGTTCTGAACTTCTTTTTCCAACTGAACGGCATGTGCTTTGCCGCTGTCAAAGTTTTCATCCTGGATGTCCTTTTTTACCTCCATGTAGTTTTTAAATAATCGGTCACGTTGTGCCTGTGCGACATCTTGTCCGTGGCTTGATTGACAGGAAATCATGAGAAGACTGATCAAGCAGGTGATGTAAATTCCTTTTAGTTTATTTTTCATGTTCTTATTTTCTTTTAAATATGTGATGATCGCTCGAATAAGCTCGGTTTCATCTTTTTTAATCTTTATTAATTTGATTTTGAATGCGTTTTATTTCGAGCAGCATCAGCTCGAGGTGTTGCTTATTTAAAGGATCTTTTTGTTTTGCGACAAGCTGATTAATTTCGGGCACTAGAGCGATCAGGTAATTCCGTACATACAATTGGATATCACTGCGCTGTGCCTGTGAAATGATATCGGATCCCTGTCCAACTTTGGGATTGATGATCTGATTGACTTTTTCGAGAAAGAAGCGTTGTTGTGCACGTTTAAAGACGGCAACCCGGGGATCTCCAGCAGGTAAGGTCCAGATAGCTCCGCCCATATCGTTTAAATATTCGTTGAGGCCATAGGGATTTGTACTGTTGAAGGACTTCATGTACACATTGTAGAGCATGCCTGGACTCATCAACATGTTCAGCATCTGTTCGTGCTGCTCGACGATTTCCTTGTTGGCATCTTTGCCGATCAAATCCTGGACGTCCTGCGGATATAACCATAGGGGTGGGTTGAATACATGGTCATTCACATACTGCATGGCTGCTTTGACTTTCTCTCTCGGAACTGCTGCATAAACGGCTCCCTCCTGGCCGCGTACTTTCTTGGTTATTTGCTGACTACCGATGTTTTTGAGGACATGGTAAAGATAACGGTCAAACTGTGCGCGCACCGATTTGTGCATATCCTTTAGGTTGCTGTAATCATCGCCGGGTTCATTCGTCCATTCGACCAAATTGGAAACCACTCTTTGTAGATTTTTGATTCCATAGTTGCTTGCCAATACGGCATCATCGCCAAGATCTTCCCGTTGTGACCGCGGATCCTCATCGTTCCCTTCACCGCCGAACCATAGCTTGGGGTTGGCGCTGAGGCTGTCTGTTACTTGTTTGCTGAGGTAGAGTTGCTCGTCTTCACCGCTCGTAAATTGTGGGAGGTATTGGTATCCCCATTGGATGGCCCATTTATCGTAGCTGCCGATGCGTGGATAGATGCCTGCCAGGCCAACACCGTCTTCGGGCTGCGCCACATAATTGAAGCGCGCATAATCCATAATGGATACGGTATGCCCATTCTTTTCGACCCACTTTTTGTCGCGCAATTTTTCTACTGGCGTTTGGCTGCTTGCTCCCATATTGTGACGGAGGCCCAAACTGTGCCCTACTTCGTGCGACGACACAAAGCGGATCAGCTGCCCCATCACTTCGTCATCCAACTGCATTTTTTGTGCAGCTTTGTTCAATGGGCCCACTTGCACCATAAACCATTGCTGAACGAGTTTCATGACATTATGATACCAGCCTACATGGGCTTCGATAATCTCGCCACTTCTCGGATCGGATATGCGTGGCCCATAGGCATTCGCCTTTTCGGAAGCAAAATACCGGATCACAGAGAACCGTGCGTCTTCGAGGCTCATGGTGGTATCTCGCTCGGGCCATTCTTTGCCTACAATGGCGTTTTTGAAGCCGGCTTGTTCAAATGCCTTATTCCAATCATTGATACCTGCGATGAGATAGGGACGCCATTTTTTGGGGGTCGCCGGATCGATATAATAGACGATCTGCTGTTGAGGCTCGACCAGTTCGCCTTTTAAATAGCGTTTTAGATCTTTCGCTTTGGGCTCGAGACGGTAGCGCTGTATAAAATTAAAGGCTTTTGAGCGTTGGTCTTTATCGGTGAAGAGGACATACTTGTTGGCAAAATACCCTACGCGGTCATCGTAAATCCTTTTTTTCATTGGTACTTGTGGCAGCAGCACCATGGACGTGTTGGTGGTAAAGGTCAATGAACCTGTTAACATGGCTGCTGGCGTACCTGATGTGGAACTGTAGGTTTTGGTGGTCTTTACTTCCAGATTGATCGGGAATACCTTCATATCGGTAATGAAAGAACGGTCGTCTGCCAGGGAGGATAGTTTATTTTCGCTTTTTATTCTGCTGTCGAAAGAAAGGGCGGCATTGTCTTTTCGGAATAGATCGGTCACCTCCACCAAATAACTGTTGCCACCTTCCTGTAGTCCTTTGATATCCAAAATAGCAAGAATGGGATCTTCCTGGGACTGGATCAATGCGGTACGAATGGCATCATTTTCTGGCGCATCCTGCTTATAAATTGCTGCGCGGAGCTGTATACGGTCGCCCAGGCCTTTTTCGAAGTAAAGTGTCTGCTCATTCAGCTTTTCGCCACCATACATCGGAAATCCCTGTGGTGCCGACACCAGGCGGGTTACGGTAAGGAAATAGCGGTTGAGCAGACTATCGGGTATTTCCAGGTACCACTTCTTTTCTGATTCGATAACATTAAAAACGCCTGAGCGGGAAATTCTTTTTTTATTTAAAATTTTACTGTAGGCCTCATAGAGGTCATTTTTTGTTTTCAGGGTATCTGTTTTAGCCGCTGTTTTCGCATCGGTCTTACTAGCCGTTTTATCGGCTTTCTTTTCCAAGGGTTGCTGCGCTTGGATTATACCGGCAGACAAAAGCAGGGCGAGGGTACTAAAGATAATTTTGTTTTTCATGTGTTTGTTATAGCATCTATTAAAACGGTACGGCTTCGTCTGTATTTAACCGTAAGTTTGGGTTTAACTTCATGGCATCCAATGGAAATGGAATGATGTACATTCTGGAGTTTGGTGCCAGCGTATAGGTCTTTTGCTCGACCGTCTTATTGACAATCGGGAAGACACGGACGAGTGTTTTGGCATATTCTTTTTCGAGATTTAAGCGTTTCAGGTCAAAGAAACGGTGGTACCCGATCGGCAGCTCGCGACGGCGCTCGTTAATAACCAGATCCATCGCTTCCTTGCGTGTCGTCGGAACTGGCAAGATCGCCTTGTCGCCTTCAATGCGGGTTTTACGTAAGCTATTCAATAGGCTGATGGCTTTGGCATATTGATCTTGACGGGCGTAACATTCGGCCAGCATCAGGTAGATTTCCGGTGTTTTTAGTCCCACGGTAGGGAAGAAAAATGCGGTGTATCTGACATTATAGTAACTTGCGCCGGCGCCGATATCCAGGAAGCTGGCATTGGTCTTGGTATAGAATAAACTAAAACGCTTGTCTTCTTTATCGAACATGCTCGTCAGTTCGGGGCTTAACATGTAGCTGTACCCAAAGTTCATTTCGCTGTAGCCATTGATATACATGTAGCTCAATACTTCGGGATTATTTTCGGCGATGATCGGTGTCTTACTTGGTCCGCCTAATTTTTCATACTGTACCAGGTCAATGAGCTGTCCATTTAGCTGCATGGCTTTTTCGGCTGCCGCCTGTGCTTCGGCAATCTCCCTTTTGAAAAGATGCACCTTGGCTTTCAATGCATAAGCAAAGGCCAGCGATGGGTGGTAGGGATTGGTGGGTTTTTCCTGCAGATGGGGTATAGCGTCGTCAATATCCTTTTGAATAAAATCGTATACCTGCTGTACTGTCGACTTGACTGGTTTGGCCTCCAGGTCATATTTATCCATGATGCAGACACCGCCGTCCTGCGCTGCCGTGCTGGCATCGTAGGCCTTGGCGTAGACATTGATGAGGTGGAAATAATCGAAAGCTCGAAACATCTTGGCCTCGGCTTTGGCCAGGGTCTTCAATTGGCTATCGCCTGGGCTTTCATCCACCAGGGAAATAATCATGTTCCACTGTGCAATGTATTTGTAGCACTGGTTGTAAAAGCTCGATGAGTTGAGTTGACTGACCCGGTCTTCCTGTTCCTGAAACAAAAAGTTGATGGTATTGATGTTCGGCGTCAAACCGATGACATTAGATTCTTTAAGGTATTGGTCATCGACCAGGTACTGAAAATTATTGACGGGGTAGCCTCTATTGGGGTAAGCCACCAGATCGTAATAGTCTTGTGTTGTACGCACCAATTGGGAACCTTTTGGTGTAATGTCGAGGTATTTATCGCAGGCGGTAAAGACGACCAAAGTCGCAAAAGCCGCCATTATAGTTTTTAAAGTCATCGTAGATTCGGGTTAAAAAGTGAGTGAAAGTCCCATCAGGAATGATTTGGCCAGCGGCAAAGTGCGTGTACCACTATTGAGCGAATAGGACTCTGGATCGATCTCATTGCCGGCGGCGCTCCATGTCCATAAATTATTGACCTGCGCCGTTAATCTGACGTTTTGCATTCCGGCTTTATGGGCCAATTGCTTAGGTAATTGATAGCCTACGGCTATGTTTCTCAGCTTTACATAATCTGCCGAGACGATTTGCTGATCACTATAGCGCCATAACTTTGATAAGGTGCTCGCGCCACTCCGTAGGTTGTCTGGATAATCGACCATCAATCGGGGATAATCGTTAATGGCTCCTGCTGTCCAGCGGTTCACCAGAACCGCGTTAGTCAGTTTATCGCTTGCGAAGTCAATGGCATCTTTGCGCAATTTATGTCCGCCGGAGAACACAAACATGGCCGAAAGATCAAATGCTTTATAGCGCAGACGCTGATTGATGGATCCTGTATATTTTGGAAACAATGTCCCTAAGTTGACCAATGCATCGGGTGAATTGATATCATTGATCTTCGTAGGGGTGCCATTTTCATCAAAAATAACATTGGAGTCGCCGTTCTGATCCAGAAAATAAGGATAACCATTCACCATGCCGGCATAGCGATAGGCCATAATGGAATTGTAGCTGTTGCCTTCAAAGAAGTAATTGCTAGGTGAGCCAACATAGGATTGCGCGGTAGCGGTCAATCCATTCACTTTCTCGACCTTGTTTTCGTTGAAGGAGAATACCAGTTGGGTGCTTGCTGTGAGATCTTTCTTTTTGAGCCACACGCCATTGATGTTAAACTCGATTCCTTTGTTGCGTAAGGCCCCATTGTTAATAACACGTGAATTGGCTCCGACAGTTGGGTCGAGTATAGCACTGATCAGCAAATCGGAGCTGTAGCGATTATAGGCATCGATAGTGGCAGACAGGCGGTTGTCTAAAATTGAAATATCTACACCGAAGTTGGTCGTTGCTGTTTTCTCCCAGCGCAACATGGGATTGGGCAACGATTTTTGCTCGAGATACTGCAGGTAGGGGAAAAGCTTATCGGATTTCCAGGTGGCGGTACCGTAGCTGGAACTTTCCTGATCCACATTGCCGGTAATACCGTACGTTGCGCGCAGCTTGAGCGAGTTTAACCATGCGCTGTTTTTCATAAAGTCTTCGTTGCTGACATTCCACCCTGCTCCGACAGACCATAATGGGCGGTATTTAAACTTAGGGTCTACGCCAAAGAGATCGGCCTGATCAACGCGGATACTTCCTGTTAGGTTGTATCTGTTGTTATAGGTATAGCCGGCATTGGCATAGAGCGAGGTGTAGCGATGTAAGGTTTCTTTCTGTGCACCGCCATTCAAGTCGCCCAATCGGACATTGCCCCCATAGATATAGCTCGATACACCGGTTTTGCTCAATGTGGCCCAGTCTATGGTGGTGGAGGTCAAGGTGACGGGATTGTACCCCACAAGCAATTGTTGGATAGGACGCGGTGTATGCGACTGACGCATCTCAAAGCCGGCCAGGGCGGTTAGCTGATGCTGGCCATATTGGCCAAAGGTATTATCATAGTTAAATTGATTCCGGAACGTATAGTTGTACCGTTTGGCTTCGAATTGATAGTAACGGCCTCCTGCTGGCAGGTTTTTGGTGTATACTCCCGTCGCCGCATTGTAGCTGACCATTGCATTTGAGGCAACACGCATCATGTAGCTATCTTCGTCGTAGAAGCTTTCACGGGATGTTTGTCCCAGTTCATAGGAAAACTGTGTTTGAAAAGAGAGTCCTTTGTAAATAGTGGCCCGCAAAGCCGTAAATGCGCGAAGATTCAAATTCTTTCTGCTCTCGATGCCTTCGCCTAAGGCTTCAAGCACATTAAAGGCGGTACTTTTTAAATTTGGGTTTGCAGCAATCTGTTCTGCCGTCTCGCCGTTAATGGCCGATCCGGGGCCGACGGAACTTGAAAGGTCAACGTATGGTGCATACACGAGGTTGCCATTTTCATCTTTGATGCGTGTATACCGTGGCTGTAAAAATACATTATTGTAATCACCATCGGTTTCTTTATTGACACCGTAGGTACCGTTCAGTCCCACTGTTGCATTTAACCATTTGGTGACGTTGAAGCTGGATTTCAAATACAGGTTGAATTTCTCATTCTTCTCATGGCGTACTAGACCTTTTCCTTTATCGTAGTTGAATGAAACAAAGGTGTTGCTTTTGGACGAATTCTGTGACATGCTGGCGTTATACCGTTGGCGTGATTCATTCTGCCAGACGTTGTCTGTAAACTCTTTAATATAATCGTTGTTGCGCCAGGTATTGATCGTCGCCTCGCGTTCTTGCTGGCTAATGGCCCCGGTAGATTCTTTACGGAATAGATCGTACAACGGGGAATAATATTTTAAACTTCCACTACCCAACCTTCCATAGTAATTGAACAAAGATTCGGTATTCGCATAGCGCGATCGTTCTTTATTGTACACATCGATTTCATAGTCGATCAGGTCGGAAGTGCTGGCGTAATGCATCTTGGCGATATCCGGTTTTTGCGTGATGAACTGATCGACATTGAAGTTGACGGAAACTCCTTGGCCTTTGCCTCTTTTAGTGGTGACGACAATAACACCATTGGCTGCCCGGGCGCCATAGATGGATGCTGCTGTTGCGTCTTTTAGTACGGTAACGGACTCGACGTCATAGGGGTTGATATCGCTCAGGGTAAGCTCGGTGGGTAAGTCGTCTACAACGATAAGCGGATTGGTGGTGACATCATTGGAATAGGTGCCGATGCCGCGAAGTACGGGACTATCTGCAGCAGAGCGCGTAGGGTTTTTGATATAGGTCAGTCCAGCTACCTGGCCTTCGAGCGCGGAAACTAAGTCGACGTTGATCTGTTTGTTTAACTGATCATTGTTGACCATGGTATACGCTCCAGGGCTACGCTCTTTGCTGATGCGCTGATATCCTGTGATCATAATTTCGTTGAGCATAGACTCTTTTGCGCTCAGCATGACCCGCACGGGCCGCGCAATTTGATCGGGACTGAAACGCATCACTTTTTCTTGAAAAGAGACGTGGCTGAAAGACAATTGGATGTCTGCAGGGTTGGCAACATTCAGTTCAAAATCGCCATCTCCGGAACTCATCGTCTGGCTATTGTCCTGTAGGCTGTGGATTGAAACGCCGGGAATGGTATTGCCCAGGCTATCAATAACCTTTCCGCGCACAGGCTGAGTATTGGTGGATGCCGCTTTCCGATAAAGGATGATACGCTTGTTTTCCAGACGGTAACTGAAGGGCTGATCCTTAAACAAAATGGATAACGCGTCCGCAACGCTCGAGAGTTTGAGGTTGGCACTGATTGGGCGGGCTGATTTTAACAGGTTGCCGTCAAAAACAAATTCGTAGCCGTAGCGGTCCGATAGGCTTGTGATCACTTCTTTGACATCGGCATTTTTAAAATTTAACTGTACTTGTTGTGCATGCAGTTCGTACGGATCAATCATGCTCATCAAGGCAATTCCAGCGACCAAACTCAAGTATTTCCGCAAAAATACCGGTCGCTTTGGGGTTAGGTAGGACATGGTAGAATGTAGGTTAATGTAGTATTTAGTTGTTAAATATGTATTGTTAAAAGTGAATTGTTACGCGTTAGTTTTTAGACATGGTTTTTAAGCTGATTTTTTTATTGTTCAATTGAAAATGGAGGCCGCTAGCTTCATTTAAGAGATTCAGCATTTCCTGTAATGGTATATTTTTTTGGACCTTCATATAGATCGACCGGTCGTTAGGTAGCGGGAGGGTATCGACTTCGACGCCATACCATCTGGACAAATCAGCTAAGATGACACGGAGCGACTGATCGCGGTAGTCAAAGTAGCCTGCCGTCCAGGCGGTAACTTGCTTTGGCGCTACCTTCTCCCGATGTATTCCATTGTGGTCGGTGATGGCCGTTTCACCCGGATGCAGCACAATGCGCTGAGCGGTTCCGGATTTGTTCAAAGCGATCCGTCCGGACAGCAGTGATGTGGTGACCTGTCCGTCGCTCGCATAATTTCGTACGTTGAAAACGGTGCCCAGTACTTCGACGTTTGCGGCTCCAGCATGAACGGTAAATGGTCTTTGTGCCTCGTGAGCTACATCGAAATAGCCTTCTCCTTCGAGCGAAACTTCTCTTTTGACCGCATCAAAAGGAACCTGAAAGGTGAGGGTAGATGCTGCATTCATCGTAATCTTGGTGCCATCTTCCAGAATAATCCTAAAGTCGGAGTTGGGGGTATAGATGGTTTGCAGACTTGGGGTATTTCCTGTCGCGGTGACTTTTACCGTTTGACTGTCGATACGGGAGAATGCGATTTCGCCGATCTGCCATGCCGAATCTGTTTTTGGTAAAATGGCGATTTCTTTGCCAGACTTATCTTTCACATATAAGGTGGGTACTGATGGTGCTGCAATATCGGAAGGTGCCACGCGCTGTGCGAGGTAAAACCAGGTGGCCAGTCCAGCGACCAGTAGAATGGAAGCGGCAGCCCACCACTGCTGTTTGTATCTTAAACGAAGCGGTTGTTTGTTCGCTTGGTTTAATCCATCTGATTGGTTTAGCCTATCTTCCAATCTTTGTTTGATACGGGCGATATGGGACGCAAAAGGTTGATCGATTTGATTTTGGTCAATATCGATCGAGGCCAAAGCAGTGAGCTGTTCGAGCTGTTCGTCGCTGGCACGTTCAAAATGGTGGAGCAGTCTATCGAGGTCGACACGATTGATACTTCCATCTAAATAGTTCTTGTAAATATCTTCTATTTTTTTTGCCATATCTATAAGTTAATACGCAACTTATTAGCAAAAACACTATCGTTGTGGCATTTTTTTTAAAAAAAATAGAATGTGACAAGAATTGTTAAAATCTCTTCATAATGGTCTTGCACAAATTGGCGGATATGTTGGTTGGATTTGACCATGGCATTACTCACGGTGGATACAGAAATATGCAATTGCTTAGCAACCTCTTCGTAGCTTTTCTGCTCTATTTTGCACAGCACAAATATTTCTCTTCTTCGCTCACTTAGGGTGTTGAGCGCTTTTTCTAATAATGCGGACTGTTTTTCTTCGATATCAACTTCTTTTTCCATCAGGTAGAGCTGTTCGAAATGCTGGTATAAATTTTCCTGCATCTCGGCTTCCTTCGCTAATTTTCTATACCAGGAGATCACATCATTCTTAGCGATTGTAAAAATCCAGGATTTAAAACTTCGCGTGGGGTCAATGGTCGATCTTTTTTGCCAGACTTTTAGAAATACATCCTGCACGATCTCTTCACTGACCTGCCGATCTTTGACCATTCGAAAAATAGTGGAAAATAGGGCATGGCTATACTGATCGTATAAGGCAAAAAAAGCTTGTTCGTCGCCATGGGAAAGCGAAATCAATAGCTTATTTTCTGCAGTAATATCCATAGTAAACTTTTCAACGGTCAGATTCTATGCGGATTAAATCTGTAACCAGCTGTCAAATTTACAACTTTTCGGCTGAATACTTCCTGTTGATGGCAATAGTTTTCAGCCGATAGGATGCTATGCTGTAAAATTTGGATAGGCTGAGCTTATAGTGTTGGGGTATCTTTTTCTAATTGCTCGTAGAGCGCAATGATTTTTTTGCGGATTTGGATAATTTCATCGTCTTTTTGTTGTAGCTTTCGGGCCAGCATGCTTATTTCGTTGCTGTAATCTTTAATGTCGTCTGTATCCGAATTAGATACCAGCTGCACCAAAGTCAAATTAAATAACTTGGCGATTTGATTTAACCGAGAGAGGTTAAGATCTGTAATTCCTGTTTCCATTTTTGAAAATGCAGGAATTGAAACGTCCAACTGCTTTGCAACCTCTTGTTGCGTCCAACCTTTTTGTTGCCTGAGCAACCTGATCTTTTTGCCTAATGTTTTCATTTGAAGATTTGTGGAGGGGGAAGATACGAAAAAAAATGCATAAACAATTTTTTTGGGCGGTATTAAAAAAGTGAGGCAGCTATACCTTGGTTTCATCCGGTGCGCTGGCCGGTCAATATGCTTCAGATCATTTGCCTGTATTGGTTGTATTCCAATACGATTAAGAAACAGCCAAGAGCGCTGGATAACAAGAAAGGTGTGGCGTCAGTAGTAAAAAAGATTAGGCCTTGATAAAGAGAAGATTGATACGTTGCTCATGAGGAATTGGCGGCCTAGTAAAAGGGGGTGTAGTAAGGGAGTCTTGTATTAGACTCCCTTTTTTCTATATATTTTTCATGCAAAACCGATTTTGCCAAACGAAATGGGTTTGGGATTTGTTTAATTGATTGTTGTAAACCTGCAAAACAGGCGGCGCAGATGTGCCCGAGTTATTCCAACGAACTATTGATATATAATGCTAACTATTAAACAAGATGCGATTTTGGCTAAATGCTAAATCGTTTTTAAAACCAACGATTATTAAACATGAACAATGTTGATTTAAAAACAGTGGTGCGCTTGACTGGGAAATCCAGGTTGTTTTTCTCACTGATTGTGCTGGCCGGTACGATCAATCACGCCCAATCCGCTCCCAAAGCCATTTTGGAGAGCAGTTTCCTGAAGGAGACAAAAACTAACCAACAACAATTAACAGGTAAAGTCCTGGACAGCAATGGGAAGCCAATTGCAGGTGTAACGATCACCGTCAAAGGAACTGCTAAAAGTACACAGTCTGATGCATCGGGAAATTTTACGCTGGATGCCAAGGCGGGGCAAGTACTGGTGGCGACTTCGATCGGCTACAAAACCAAAGAAGCCTTTGTGGAGAACAGCAGTGTTTCGATTCAACTCGAGGCTGATCAGAGTCAATTGGATGAAGTGGTGGTTGTCGGATACGGTACACAAAGGTTAAAGGAGGTCACTTCCTCTGTTGCGCACGTGAGCGCCGACCAATTTCGTCAAAGTGGTGCGCGAAATCCCTTAGACCTTATACAGGGTAAGGTGGCTGGTTTACAGGTGTCTAGAAGCGGTTCGAACCCAAATTCAGGCGTGGCGACGCAATTGCGCGGAGCAATTTCTGTGACCGGAAGTGCGAGTCCTTTATTTGTAATCGATGGAATACCTGGCGGAAATCCGGATCTGCTCCAACAGGATGATATCGAGTCTGTGGATGTTTTGAAAGATGGTTCGGGCGCGGCGATCTACGGTACCAGTGCCAACGCAGGTGTCATATTGATTACGACCAAGCGAGGGAAGCCAGGAAAATCGGTCTTTAACTATTCCAATTATTTTCGGAAGGAATTTGTATACAATAGACCTGATTTTTTGACTCCACAGGAATTTAGGGACAAAATTGCATCGGGGGAATTAAACCAGCCGGATTTTGGCCATTCGACAGACTTTTTTGACGATTTGATCAACAAGGATAATTTTTCACAAAATCACAATCTATCCCTGTCTGGTGGCAATGAATCGACCACGTATCGGGGTAGTGTAAATTTCAGAAATCTGGAAGGTATCGCCAAGGAAAATTCGCGGAAGGAATATACGGTGCGCGCCAGCATCAACCAGAAAGGTTTGAATGACCGATTGAATGTATTGATGAACATTGCGACGAATACCAACAATGCGAATCTGTTGGGCGGGGGCGGCTGGGAGAGTGAGGCCACTAAAAATCCTACTTTATCAAATTTTAATGACGATGGGTCGTATCGTTACGACCGCACAAGTACAAATGAATTTGCGCGCTTATTTACAGAAACCAGTTACCGGAAGCAACAGACCTCTTCCCTGGATGGAAAGGCGGATCTTACCATCATCGAGGGACTTAAAGCCAGTGTGTTTGGATCGGTGCAACGCAACTCTTATATCGATGGTGCCTATCGGGCTTTGAACAGTGAAGCGTCTATGGAAGATGAGGATTATCCGGGTGGCGGCTATGCTTCGAAATCGAATTTACTGAATGAGCGGTATGCGTTTGAGCCCACACTGCAATACAACACAACCGTTGCTGAGAAGCATAGCATAACGGCATTAGCTGGTTATAGTTATCGTTATGAGAAAGAGGAGGGGCAGAGTGCAGATAATAGGGGTTTTATAAATGATCGTTTTCATGAGGATAACCTCTCGGAAGGGCAAGCATTACGCGATGGTCGTGCCAATATGGACAGCTACAAGAATGACAATACGTTGATTGCTTTTTTTGGACGGGTAAATTATACGTATTCCGATAAGTATATGGCTCAGTTTATCCTTAGACGAGAAGGTTCTTCTAAATTTGGTGCAAACAATAAGTGGGGGAGTTTTCCTGCCGTATCTGTAGGCTGGAATATCAGCAATGAAGACTTTATGCAGGATGTTGATTTTATCAACAATTTGAAGCTTCGTGCGGGTTATGGAGAAACGGGAAATACAGGGTTTTCCAACAATGCTTCCCGATTGACATTAGGGGGCGGCGGAAAATACCTATACCCCGACGGAGCCTACCGGGAAACCTACGGTCCTGATCGTAACCCCAACCCTAACTTGCGTTGGGAGACAAAAAAGGAGACGAATATCGGTGTTGATTTCACGTTATTCAGCAACAAACTTTCGGGTTCGATTGATGTTTTTCAGCGTAAAACCGTTGACCTGTTGGATACGTACACGACCCCTCAACCACCTTATATACGAGAGAATGTCTATTCCAATGTAGGTACGCTTTCTTCCAAAGGTATTGAACTTGCGCTCAGCTATCGTGCCATTGAACGTGAAAATTTTAAATGGAATATGGACTTTACAGCGAGTACATTAAAGAATGTAATGGAAAGTTATTCGAATGATATTTTTACGGTCAAATATAAGGAGTTTGGGGACATTGGCGGAGCAGGTGCCCTAGGCAACGCATTTACCACCTATGAAGGACATCGCATCGGCGAGTTTTTCGGTAAAAGATTTGCCGGATTTGATGCGGATGGGAAATGGCTGTTTTATAACCGAAATGGTGAGGCGGTAAGAAATGATCAGATCAATAATTCGCGGGATGATCTCAACGCTTCGGATTTATCGGTGATCGGCAATGCTGTACCTAAATATTATCTTTCGTGGACGAATAACTTTTCTTATAAAAACTTTGATCTGAGGGTGTTTATGCGTGGGAAATTTGATTATGACATCTTAAATACGACTGCGCTTTCGTATGGTAATAAAGTGTGGTCGGGCAACTTGTTGAGAGATGCTTTCACCAAATACAAAGACATCGACGATACCTATATGTATTCGGACTACTACCTCGAAAGTGGAAGTCACTTAAAAATTGACGAAGTCACCTTGGGATATCGATTTAAATTAAAAAATGACAGCTGGGTAAATAACTTGCGCGCTTACATGACTGTACAAAACCTGGCAACGATAACCGGTTACTCGGGCAACGATCCGGATTTCGTATTGGATACGGGTTTGGGGAATGAAGTGAATGGGCAACGCTTGGGGATTGACAGCCGTGGTCCTTATCCGAATACGCGGTCGCTTTTGTTTGGTGTAAATTTTAGTTTCTAATTCCTATGAAAAATATTGTTAAAATTTTAATGCTGGCGTGCGTCATAAGTGCGTCGAGTTGTACAAAATTGGATGAAAATGCTTACGATGTTATTGTTGCAGAAGATTTTTATGCAAATAAGAATGAAGTAATATCTGCTGTATTGCGACCGTATACCCATGCCAACGCTTGGATATCGCCCTCGGGGCAGGATGGCTGGTGGCGTCCGGCAGAATTATCGGCCGACCAATTGGCCTGGCCAACTAAAGGACGGCATGGAGAAGATAATGGCAAATGGAAGCGCCTGCATTACCATACCTGGACAGTAGATGAAGGTGGGTTGAATCAAGCCTGGGTACTGATGTACTGGGGGGTAGGCTTATGTAATAGCCCCATCGATATTCTAGAAAAATCTGATGTGGCCAGTATGGGGATTACAACGGAAGAAAAGAATCAATACATTGCCGAGCTTAAGCTTTTACGCGCATTGCACTACCTGAAGCTGATGGATCTTTTCGGAAATATTCCGATAACCACAAAAGCGCCGACCACTGCTGAAGAACCCCTTCCGGAGCCCTCTTCTACCAAAGAAGTGTTTGAATTTATTGAGAAAGAAATTCGAGATAATATTGACTTAGCCCCAAAATTATCGCGTGCGATGTTGGGTCGGGTGTCGCAGGCTACAGGGTACGCGATGCTTGTCGAATTATATTTAAATGCTGAGAAATGGTATGGACAGCCGAGATGGGATGACTGTATCGCGGCTGCTGATAAGCTGATATCGGGTGACGGGGGTGGTTTGAATGGTGCCATGGAATTAGATCCGAATATTAAGGACGCTTATGCTCCGACGAATGATCTATCGAAGGAAACCATTTTTTCTATCGCTTACGATTATAAAAAAGCGGATTTTTCGGCGGGTTTTCCAAGTGAATTCTATCATTTTGTGCAGAGTGAAATCTATGGCGGTGGCAGAAATGGAAATAATGGGATTGTGCTGGTACCCGGTGTTTTCGGTCAGTATGCAGCAAATGATCTACGGAAAAAGGAATGGTTTTTAAGTGGTCCGATGGTGAAATTTGTGGACGGTAAAATTGTTGAAGGATCGGAAGAGTATAAAGGTGAACAGCTTGTCTTTGTGGATTATATTCGTCGGGCAAAATCGGGGGGTACATCGTCTACCATGAGTGACGGTGAAGAAAACAGTGGAATCCGATTTAACAAATATAAAATTGGAAATAACGTCGAAGGGAATGTTAACGGTGTCGTTATACCTGTTAATGAAAATTACAATAATACCGATTGGAATGTCTATCGATTAAGCTGGATTTATTTTGCGAAAGCCGAAGCGCTGATGCGCAAAAGCGGCGGTACGGCTTCACAAGATGCAGTTGACTTGATTAATAGGTGCAAAAAACGGGCATTTGCGGATGCCGACTGGGCGGCAGCACAGTACAATACGGGTACGCTGACGTTAGATGAACTTTTGGCGGAGCGTGGGCGTGAGTTTATTTTTGAGGGGTTCAGGAGGCGTGATTTAATCCGTTATGGTAAATTTCATACCGCAACGTGGTGGGATCATAAACCTACTGCTGAAAACAAAACGGTGTTTCCGATACCTCAACAGCAGATATCGATGAATCCCAACTTAAAACAAAATCCTGGTTACTAGGTGATTTAGATGATGGGCGGTGTATTTCTACGCTGTAGGGATACATCGCTTTTTTTTGTTTCAATTGGGGGTGGCAATTTTCATTTGAATAATGTTATTATGTTAGGGGTACCAGCAGAGTTGCGGTACCCCATACTATAAAGGGATAAAAGGGACAAATTAGTTTTGACGTTTAATGCTGATGTTTAGATAGCGATTGTTGTCATATCCGCTCAAAGCATTGACGATAACGACACCGTATTTTTCGTCTGGGGTCTTAAAGTAGAACATGCTGCCCACTTTAAGATCATTGAGGGAAAGATTTGTCGTTTTGCGGGAAATTGCATTGTTCTGAATAACCGTTCCAGATGTTAAGGTGTTTAGAAATGTGGATGCCTGATTGTTCTGTATACCGGAAAAATAGGTTGCCCGGCCTTTTCCAGATAGATCCGTAAAGTCAAAAGCTTTAAAGGGGATCGGACTGGCTTGTAGCGAATAGATATTATAGGAATAGGTAATGGCACCATTGGCTTCTACTTTATAGGTGCGATACATCCCCAGATCGATTTTTCCTGCATTCGCTTTGGCTTCAGCATACGTATATGTTTTTCCTTCCATCAAGTCAATAAAGCAAGCGCTGCTTTGCGCTGTGCTATCTGGCATATAGAGCACGCGATTGTTCAGATGGGCGTAATCTGATACTACATTATAGGTGACTGAAGTATAGCCATCGCCCATAAATACGCCTTCGCTGTCTACCGCCATTATTCGAAAAGTGGTAAGTCCCACCTTATCGGCTTTAATTTTATAGACATAGCGGAGGCTTCTTTTTTCGCCGTCTGCCAAGGGGATTTTGAGTGCTGCTGCACCGGCGCCATTGTAAAAGATCCATACCTGATGCATGTCTTTGGAAGCTGAGCTAATCGTAAAATCGACATAGATGGAGTCTCCGAAAGCAACATCCTTGTACGTACCAATATTAAATTCATTTTCTTGGTGCAGGGTCACTTTAACCTCCGTAAACTGATTGAAAATATTGTCGCCTTCCCGTTTGCAGGAAAGCAATATGCTGAAGAGGATAAGGAGCAATAAATATTTCTTTTTCATAATTAGTTGTTTAGTGGATCGAATGTACCGCCTTCATAACCGATTGTTTGCTCGAGCAGTGGTGAGGAGCTCATAAAGGTATTTGGAAGTGGGTAGAAATAATAATAATCGCGGAAAGCAAAGGCTCCATTCGCGCTTTCTGCGCGTAAGTTGTAGGGATATTTGAAGTAGTTCAATACGGTATCTCTATTATTCATGTCTAAACGCTCGCGATTCATGATCCCGGCAGCGTTCTTTGCTTCTAATATTTTCTTTAAAGCATCGGATTTGGTTTCGAACAGATACGTTTGGATCGTTCCTTCGAGGGTATGCATGCGACGCGTCCGTCGTAGGTCGTGATAGCGCTTTCCTTCAAAAGCGAATTCAATTTGCCGTTCGTTCATCAGTAGATCGCGCATCTGTTCTTTGTTTGCAGCAAGGGACAAACCGTAATCGTATTTCCCCTGTTCGATGCCGGCGCGTTGCCGGATACTACGGACCAGTTCTTTAGCGAGTGCCAGATCGCCTGTTTCATTTGCTGATTCAGCATAGTTCATCATGACTTCAGCAAATCGTATCTCAATCCAGTCCATACCATTGCCGCCTATATCATTGAAAATACCCACAGATGCGGATGAAAGTGATGGATTGACAAATTTTTTGCAATAAAAGGATTTTATGGAGGATTCTCCGTCTGCATTGGTGTAGTTCCACTGTTTTCGTCCGGTCTTGCCGCTCAATGGCCAGTCTGCACCGTTATAGACAATGGTGTTTTTGAACCGTGGATCTCTGTTTTTCCAAAAAAGCGCATCATCATACAGGAGGTTATCCCCGTTGGCGGGTGTGCCATCTTTCATGCGATAGGCTTTGAGCAAAAGGGTGGTCGGAACATAATAATCTGCTGGTGCTCCGCCTTCGGAGGCGGGGCGCGATGCGCGTTCGACAATAGTGTAACGCTTAGGTGATGTGGCAGAATAGGAACGAAGTAGTACCGCTTCTGTATTGGCTATGCCTTCTCTTAAAAAGATTTCATTATAGTTGGGCATTAAGGCCCGCCCGGCAGCTTGACAGAGTTCATAGGCTTCTTTGCTTGCCTGAAAAGCAGTTTGCCAACGTTGTGCTTCGTAGGGGTGCGCTGCATTGTCGGTTGGATTAAACTGTGGACTGGCCCAGTATAGCAGCGCTTTGGCTTTCAGCGCTGCTGCTGCTGCTTTGGTCATTTTACCACGGCCAGTGCCATCGTCCCAGGTTACGCCATCTAAATTCGTCATTGCAGCATCCAGGTCGCTGACGATTTGTGTAAAGCATGCTTTTGCGGATACCCGACCACTTAACTCCAGTTTGTCTGGATTTTGAGGATCGAGTACAAGGGGCACGCCACCGTAGAGCCGTGTAAGCTCAAAATATACTATGGCGCGTAGGGCATAAAACTGTCCTAAAAATTTCTTCTTGACCTCTGGTGGCAAGGTTCCTGCTGGAATATAGGCGATCGCATTGTTGCAGCGTGCAATGTCAAAGTAGCGGTTATCCCCAATATTGGTACCCTGGTATTTGGTGGCGATGTATTTGGCATCATTAAGTGTGATTTCTCCACTCAGACCCAATACTTTTTTACTGGCTGCATTCGTTCCCGAAAAGTAGTTTTCGTCACTGGCATAGTGCATCTGCATATCGTTTGTTGTGACTTCATGCGGATGGGTAGGCATAATCATGCTATAGGTACCAGCCAGATAGTATTCAATGGCACCTTCGTTGTCCCAAATGCGGGCGTCCAGACCACCATGATCTACGAGCTCAAAAAAATCATCTTTACAGCTCTGTGTCATCAGGGCTGTACTCGACGCCACCAATAAGGCTATTATGTATGTAAAATGTCTTTTCATGTCTTAAAATTTTAAATACCAAAGTTTAAACCAAAGGAAATGGTACGGATTGTGGGATAATTGTACAAAGAAGAGGAATAGGGGTCGCGGTGTTTAAATGGTGCGACAATGGTCCATAGGTTGTTCCCCGACAGCATCAGCTTGAGCGAGCGTACATTGATCTTATCTGTAAAGGTTTTAGGGACACTCCAGTTGAACACCATATTGTTGATCCGGATGGTTGTACCATCTTCTGCCCAGAAGGTAGAATTCCACTTTTTCATCATCGCAGCATCGTCATATCGTGGGAATTTTCCATTGGGGTTTTCCAACGACCAATGGTCTTCCCAAAAACTTGGAACATTCACGAATGCAGTAGGAGCGGTCATGGCTTGGGACTCATAGAATACTTTTCCGCCAAATACGGCCCTGAAATTGGTGTTTAAGGAGAACGATTTATAAGCCAAGCCAACGGTGATCCCTGTTGAAAAAACCGGCGATGTATTATCAAACATGGTGGTTAGATCTTTTTCGGTGATCTTCCCATCGCCATTGGTGTCTTCGTATACGGTCCAGCCGACCTGCGGTACTTTGCCATCGATGGTATAGTTGGGGTTTTTGGCCAAGAAATTATCCACTTCCTGTTGTGTGCGCAACATATCCTGATAGATCAGTCCATAATTTGAACTGTTGTATTTACGGGAGTCTGTTCCCATTTCCACCTTCCAGTCTGGATAGGAGAAATCCCATAGCTGGAATTTGTTGAAGTACATTTGGGTAGTGTAACTTGCCGAATAGCCAAAGTTCATATTGGTGGAAAGTTTGAATCCGTTGGAGAAGGTGTTTTGGTAACCCAAGGAAAATTCGGTACCCCAGCCTCTCCGTTTCTGGTAGTTGACGACTGGAGCTTTGAATCCGGCGTACATCGGGAAATTCTCGTCGTTACCTTTGTCAAATACATCGTACGAGTTTCGGAGATAATATTCGAACCCAAAGCTCAGTTTGTTGTCAAACCAGCGAGATTCTATTCCGAAGTTAAAGGTACGGTGTTTCTCCCAGGAGATATCGGGGTTGGCAATAATGGTTGGGTTGAGTGATGCGACCGGTGTTTCGCCGTAGAGATAGCCTGTATTGACGAGGTCGACACTGAATCGTTCTTGCCATAGCCGTGCTAATACGCGGTCTTCACCTACCAATCCATAGTTAGCCCTTAGTTTTAAGTAGCTGATATAATTGAGGTCTTTAAAAAATTCTTCGTCACTGACCACCCAACCCGTCGCTACCGTGGGGAATACCCCCCAGATATTACCTTTCGCAAAATTGGAGGAGGCATCGACACGGGTAATCACTTCAAGCAGATACTTTTTCTTGTAATCGTAATTGAGCCGTCCAAAGAAGGATCGTTTGACGGCTTCGGTGATTGAACGGTCGGACCGCGTGAAAGTCGATTGGTCGAATGCCCAATATTCATCTAAATTTAGCAGCTGTTGATTGGTCCAGTAAGCGGATAATCCTTCTGCATTGGAAGCCGACTGTTCTGCACCTACCATGAGATCAAGGCTATGCTTTCCAAATGTATTTCCATATTGTAATACGATATTTCCCTGGTAACTATTTCCTTTGCCCAAGGATGGTAAAATCCTTGTCTTGCTACCATCCATACGAAACACTTTGTCTACGGTGTTGGTGTAGAGCTTATTGTTGTTGCCTGTGCGTACAAACTCGTATAGATCGTAAGCTGGGAGGTATTCTTGGCCACTGGAAGATGTTCCCGAATTGGAGATCTGTACGCGGGCACTGAATCCTTTGAGGTATTCTGGCGCATAGTTTAGGGAGGCGTTAATGCTATAATTAGCGTTACTGCGTTTTTGGTAATAGCCTGAGTTGATAATTGCCAGTGGATTGGTATTGCTATTGGCATTGATGTTACTGAAGTTTACCGGTAGGCCATCGATCTGTATGGGTACCCATTGCGGCGTCGTAATCAGGGTTTGATAGAAGTTTTGATCGCGGTCGTCGGATAGGCTATTTTGGCTATTGGTCTTTGTATTGTTTACATTAAACGCAACATCAGCTTTTAAACCATCAATAATTTGTGTATTGAAGCCGGATCGGAAGGAGTATTTCTGTTGGCTCATACCTGCATAGTTACCGTCTTCTTTTTGATAGCTTCCGCCTGCAAAGAAGGTTATCTTTTCACTTCCGCCGGAAATGGATAGGTTATGGCGTTCCATTTTAGAGGGTTTCCAAAGTTCGTCATACCAGCTTTTATACGGATTTGTTTTTAAATAAGCTAAGTCTTCATCCGAGAAGAAATCTGTGGGTTGGGCATTATTGAGTGCGTAGGTTTCGTTCAATAATTTGGCGTGTTGATAGGCTGAAAGCATTTTTGGCTTTACGGTAGCGTCTGAGATACCGAGGTAACCGTTGTAGGTGAGCTGTGTCTTTCCTACCTGCCCTCTCTTGGTGGTGACGAGGATAACCCCCTTTGCTCCGGAGGCACCATAAATGGCTGCCGATGCGTCTTTAAGAATCGAAATGTTTTCTACCATGGATGCATCTAGGTTTTCAAAGACATCGGATGATGAAATAATACCGTCAATAACATACAGTGGCTCATTGGTTACACCCTGCAACTTGGCTTGGTCTGAGGCGAAAGCATTACGAACATTGAGGGTAACTGCTGCGCCTGGCCTGCCCGAAGACTCACTTACGCCCAATCCTGCAACGCGGTCGCGTAAGGCTGCGGCAATGTTGGCTGCCGGAATGTCCTGGATTTCTTTTGGGTCGACAGAGGCCACGGCCCCCAAGACTTCGCGTCGTTTTTTTGTACCGTATCCGACCACGACAACTTCATCTATGCTGGTATTGGATTCGAGTCGGATTGTGATATTGGTTTTGCCCTTCGTGTCTATTTCTTGTACTTTATAACCCACATAGCTCACAACAATAACTGTATTGTCTGCAGGAAGGTTAATATGGAACACGCCATCTTCACCTGTTTTTACGCCGGCTTTGCTGCCTTTGACCAGAATAGTTGCGCCGTAGACAGGCTTGCCGTCTTGATCAAGTACACGGCCGGTTACACCGGCAAATTTTGTGGATAGTAAAAGTGGCGAATTTGTTGTTGGTAATGCAAAAACCGGGGCTGGCGAGAGCGCAAGCAGGGGGTAAAGAAGCTTGATACTCCGCTTTAGCAAAGATTTTTTGAAAAATGGATAATTCATACATTTAACTTGTTTATAATAGGTTTTAAAAAGCGTTTTAAGGCAGATTAATTGGTTATCGCGCAAACCTGAACAAGTTCGTATTGTCCACTATTTTGTGTGGACGATATTCCAATAAAGGATTGTTTTGTAACAGGTTTGTTGGGTAATATTAGAGGTAATTTTTTAATCAACTGTCCTGAACTGTTGGCTTGGCTGTAAATTAAAATCCATTGGTAAATATGTTGATCCCAGTACTGACTTTGGTTGGAAGCTTTATTTCGGACGAGAGGAAAATAAAATTCTTTTAATCGAATTGCTCAATAGCTTATTTGAAGGTGAGAAAATAATTTCCGATTTATTTTATAAGTCTATAGAGTATGACGGTGATCAGGAAGATATGCGAAGGGTTGTTTTTGATTTACATTGTATCGGTACAGATGGAGAGATATTTATTATAGAGATGCAGCAATTATTTCAGGAATATTTCAAGGATCGCGCTGTCTATTATACGTCACGTTTGATTAATAAGCAATTGTCAAAGGGGAAGAAGGGTAATGATTACTGTTTACCTGTGATTTATTTTATAGGGGTTTTAGAATTTAAACTACATGGGGAGGATGAGGCTTTTCTTTTGTGCAAGACCGATCGTCCTTATTTTTATGATGTCGCATTATGTGATAAGACAACGCATGAAATCTTTTGAAGGTCTCGAGAAAGGAGAGCATAAACAGGCTTTGGAATCTGCTCGAAAGATGTTAATGAAGGGCTATAACAAGGCGGATGTTAGTGATATTACCGGTCTTTCTATTGAAGAAATTGAGAATCTTAAAATGGTTTAGTCATTTTGATCTAATAGGTGCATGGTTTTTAAATCCATTTAATAAGATATATTGTCTATATATAAGCGATGTATTTCCAATTTAGGAAATACGTCGCTTTTTTGTATTATCACTTTTTTAATGTAGGTCCATGTACGATAAGCTTGCCATCAGCGGTAATTTCCATCGGGTCTATAAAAACCAGTCGTTGATGCCCTGTTTCAGCGGTGCGACCGTGATAGACACAATACCGCTGCTTGCCATCCCGCGAATAGGCAATACTATTGTGTCCAGTACCTGTTACCAGCCCATTTTTTTGTAAAATGGGATTGTTTGACGCTTTTTTAAATGGACCTAGTGGACTTTTCGAAGTGGCATAACCAATTGCATAATTTTTGCCATCAAAATTATTTGCTGAATACATCATATAATACGTGTTCCCTTCTTTAAAGAGATAAGAGCCTTCTGTCCATCGTCGATTTACCTCTTTGCTGGTTACCGATCTGCTCTCCCAATCGTCGGAAACGCCCATTTTTAGTGGCGGACGCAACAGTAACTTTGGCTCGCCAATGATACCGGAGAAATCAGGTTTAATTTCTACGCCATACACCCAGCTTTCTTCTACTTTGTCATACCAGCCTTTGTTTTTCGCCCAAGTGGCCACCTCGCTTTCGACCGGATGTTTGTAGCAGCATCTGGAATAATAGAGGTAAACCCGGCCATCTTCAAACCAAAGGTTGGCATCGATAATAGGATAGCCGGGATCAAAAATTGGCCGGTCATAGCAGTCGATAAATGGCCCCGTGGGCTTATCTGATACGGCGACACCGATTCTGAAATTCTCGAGTTCTTGCGTCGGGTTCTCTTTCCATTGCGCACTGTACAGCATGTAATAACGGCCATTCCGCAGGTATACTTCAGGTGCCCAAAATGCGTCTATTCCCCAGCCATTTTTATTGTCCTGATGATAAACCTGCCCTTCAAAGGTCCAGTCTTGCAGGTTGGTAGATGAATAGGCTCCAAAGCCTTTGTCTACATCGCCGCCGGTGCCATACATATAATATTTCCCATCGGAATCCGTCAGGATGAAAGGATCACCGAAAGCGATTGGTAAAGGATTTTGTATTACCGTCTGTCCCTTTAACACAAAAGATAATAGTAGGATAAATAACAATAGGGGGAGTGATCTTTTCATCGTCATGTATAATTGGTGTTAAATTCTTCAAAAGAAGTCAAAATTTCATTCCATTTTTGCTCAATCTTTTGTCGTTTTGTCTCAAAGTGACTAGACTTAGCTAATATTTTCTTGATTTAGACCGTGCTGTACCATTTTTTGTTTGACACAGCTATCTGCTGTCCGCAGTGTCATCACAGTTGCTCTTGTCATTTTTTGGTACATTTGATTATATTTGAAAGAACCGATTGCCAACATAGATTATGTCTTATCCTACTTTTTTAGTTTGGCTGATCCTGCAGTTTAGCGTGGTTGTTTGTCATGCCCAATATTATTTTAAGCACTATCAGACGCAGGATGGACTTCCTCATCAGGCTGTTCGCTCCATCTTGCAGGATGGCAAAGGCTTTATGTGGGTGGGTACCCGTGCAGGTCTGTGCAGATTTGACGGCTACAATTTTAAGCTTTGCGAAAATAAAAATGATCCTTTTAATAACATCGGCAACAATGTAATCAATACCTTGACTGAAGGACAGCCAGGAATATTATGGATCGGCACAGGAAAGGGAATGTATCGGTACGATACCATTGGTGAGGTGATATCGCCAGTAGACCTGATCCCTCAGCTATATATCGAACAGGTCATGGCCAATGGGGATGATATCTGGTTTATCGCCAATTCGTCGCTATGGCGCTATAGCATAAAAAAAAGCATCGTCAAAAATTATCAGATACAGACTACTGCTTTATTTTTGGACGGTGCCAAAAATCTGTGGACGGGTAATAAGCGGGGAGAAATTCGTGTTTTCGACCCACGTGGGGCGCTTGTGAAAACCATGAGAACGGTAAACTTTAACAGGCCTTCGAATATGAATACCATTAGTGCTATTTTCCCGCTTGATGATGCTGCGGTACTCGTTGGATATTTTGGGGCTGGGCTTAAGCGCTATGATTTGGATAAGCGAATGACGACGACGATTGTGCTTAATGGAAAGGACGATAGCGCTGTTTTTGTACGGGATATCTGTAAGGGAAATAATGGCGATTATTGGGTCGCAACAGAATCTGGGGTATATATCTATAATCCCAACATCAAAAAATGCCGGCATCTTGGCAAACGCGCTGATGACCCGTATGCTATGACGGATAACGCTGTCTATAAGGTGTGCAAAGATAGAAGCGGGGGGATGTGGCTGGGCACTTTTTTTGGTGGGCTGAACTATTGCTCGCTTGAAAACGCACGTTTTCGCAAATACTACCCTATTGTGGGACAGAATTCGATATCAGGATATGCCGTCCGTGAGCTAGTTCCTGATCGTGATGGTCAACTCTGGATTGGCACGGAAGATGCCGGTCTCAATAGGTTTGATCCGCAAAGGCAACATTTTAAGCACTATCCAACAACAGGTGAAAATGCGCTTTCCTATCCGAATATCCACGGTCTGCTCGCTGTGGGAAATAATCTTCTTGTGGGGCCCTTTCATCGGGGATTGGAGATTATGGACATCCGGACAGGACTAATCCGTCAGCAGCATCGTGCTATCGGTCTGCCCGCCGAATCTGGCAACGATTTTGTTTTAAGCATCTTTCAGACAAGTGACAGCACGATATTAGTGGGTACAGCTTATGATGAGAACGCCGGCCTGTTTAGGTACGACCTCAAAAGAAAGACTTTTGATCGAATCAATCATATCCCTGACCGTCCTTATGTGCTTAGCATCCGGGAGGATAGAAATGGGTTTATTTGGGTGGGCACCATGTCGAACGGTGTTTATTACTATCATCCCAAGTCGGGTGTACAGGGGAATATCCGATTTGGGAGCAGCACTAAAACAGGTCATATTCCCGAATTTCCAGTATATGGTATTCATGAGGATAGCATGGGGGCGATCTGGTTTGCGACGGAAGGTGGTGGGCTGATCCGCTTAAGTCGAGACCGAACGTCCACTAAAAGATACGATACTGCAGCGGGATTTCCGACCAATGTGTATTTTAGTATACTGGAAGATGATTTTCAAAACCTTTGGATAAGTTCTTTAAAGGGGCTATTGTGTCTGGATATCAAAACGGAGACCTTTAGAAACTATCAGCAAGCCAACGGATTGATCACTGATCAGTTTAATTTTTGTTCGGCTTACAAAGACCGGTCTGGTATCTTGTATTTTGGGTCAGTAAAAGGGCTGATCGCCTTTGCTCCCAAAGATTTTCTAACCACTGGACCTCGCCCAGCTTTATTTATTACTGGCCTGGAGATAGATAATAAAGCTATCCATCCTGGTACGGATAAAAGCCCCATCAAACGTTCGGTAGTGTATCTCGACAGTATCTGTTTAGCTTATAACCAAAATAACTTCAGTATCGAATTTGCTGCGCTCAATTATGCTTCGCCGGCGGTTACCAGATATGAATATATATTGGAAGGATTAGCTCAAAAACGAACAATTCTTGCCAGCAATAGAAAAGCCTATTTTACGGATATACAACCGGGTAAATATATTTTCACGGTGCGGGCGAAAAGTAATACAGGCAGCTGGAGGAGTATTGAGCGTAGGGTTGTCATTATTATAAAGCCGCCATTTTGGAAAACTTTTGCCGCATACAGCTTTTATACTTTACTGGTGATCGTGCTTTTGGTCTTGATGGCTTTATATTACCATCGATGGACTATTCGAAAAAATGCAGCTAAACTTATGCGGTTTGAACATGAAAAGGAACGTGAAATCTATGCGGCTAAAATTGAGTTTTTCACCCATATCACGCATGAAATACAAACACCGTTGACGTTGATCCTCGGGCGGGTGCAGGGCATGTTACGAAAAATTGCGGATGGCGACACTATCCGTAAAAACTTGTTACAGGTTGAAAAAAATACATTGAGATTGACCGAACTGACAGCAGAATTGTTGGATTTTAGAAAAACAGAATTGCATCAATTTGGGCTCAATTTTGTTAAAACAAATATTGTTGACTTGTTAAAGGAAGTGACATCTTCTTTTGAACAGATCGCCGAACAGAATAATATCCGTTTGAACAGTACTTATCCTAAAGATGATGTCATCGCTTTTGTCGACCGTGAAGCCACAGTAAAAATATTGAACAATCTACTCTCTAATGCTATAAAATACGGTCTCACCTACGTGAATGTGTGCCTGGCAGATCCAGATATCGAAAAAAATAGCTTTAACATTACGGTTGGAAATGATAGTGAACCTATTCCTGGTAAATATGCAAAAAAGATCTTTGAACCGTTTTTTAGGCTAGAGAATAGTCTTGGATTCGGAACCGGGATCGGTCTTTCGCTGGCCAAGTCGCTCAGCGAGCTGCACAAGGGTACCCTCCAGCTTATAGAAAGTGGCGGTAGCTTTGTCGTATTTGAATTGAAGCTGCCGTTACGGCAGGAAAGGGAGTTTGAACTTAGCAGTTGGAAAAAAATTAGATAATTATGAGACAGCACATATTGATTATTGACGACAATTTGGAAATTCTGGAATTCTTGTCTGAAGAATTGAATGAAAATTATTGCACACACACCGCTGACAATGGTGAAAGTGCAAAACTTATCTTAGATAGCGAAATGATTGATCTGGTTATCTCGGATATTATGATGCCTGGAATTGACGGTTTTGAACTCTGTAAATTCATCAAATCGAATCTCAACTATTGCCATATACCGGTACTATTGCTGACTTCAAAAAATAGTTATACGGCGCATATTGAGGGGCTTGAAGTGGGTGCCGATGCGTATGTTCAGAAGCCTTTTCCTTTGGAGCTTTTACTGGTGCAGGTGGACAATCTGCTAAGAAATAGGGTTAATGTAAAAACTCATTTTGCTCATGCGCCGTTTGAAGATGTCCGTTTGTTGGCGCCTTCGAAGCTGGACGCTGAGTTTTTGCACAAGCTGGATGCTTATATCAAAAAAAACTTTAGGTATCCGGAACTTGGTATTGATGAACTTGCTGAACATATGTTGATGAGCCGGCCTACATTTTACCGAAAAATAAAGCAGCTTTCTGCGCTTTCGCCCAAGGAACTTGTCGATAAAACGCGTTTAAAGAAAGCGACTGAACTCATGGCACAAAATGAATATAGTTTACAGCAGATCGCAACCCTAGTAGGGTATAGTTCACAGAGTATCTTTAATAAGAACTTCCAAAAATATTATAAGGTATCTCCGTCGGCTTACCTAAAGTCAATGCCGAGATCCTGATTCGACATAACGATAGGGGATCAAAAAAGGGCAATCCAATAATTTTTGGACTGCCCCTATAATTTTCAGCAATCATCTTTTAGTGTATGCTAATCGCTATTGCGGAATATGCCTACTTCCGCCAGGCCGGGCTGCTGTTGATTGTCGTACCCTGACTTAGGTATGAGTTTAAAATAGCGAAATTGCTTGGTCTGCGTCAGGTCGATAAACTGCCGCAGGAGATTGACATCGCTCAAGGTAAAGGTGCCCAGGTTTTCCCAGTTTTGATTGTCATTGCCGACATGGATTTCCAATTCTTTGATCTTTCTGTCGCCATCTTTTTGATGGATTACAAAACCATCTATGGGTTGAGCCTTTCCGATGTCGATGGTGAGGTAATGGTCGGGGTACTTTGTTGGATTGACCGAATAGCGGGTTATCCATATGGAGTTGATATTGTCATCGATCACTGCGGCAGCCACCCGGTTGTTATTGGGTTCTTCGGAACTGAAGCCAGCGACAGTCCATCCTTTCTTGGTATATATTTTCCGCCATTTTTCTCCTGCTGGACGCTTTTGTTTGAGTGCAGGATTGGCCGGTAGACCGAAGTTTGGCGAGCCATCTGTATGCCAGGAAAATCGCTGGATGTAGGGTCTGCGTGTGGCATTGCCGTCATTGGCTACATTACGTGCATGATAAATCATCCAGTCTTCTTTTCCATCAGGAGATTTAAAAAAACCGTTGTGGCCGGGACCATAAATGCTACTTTCGGGTCTCATGGAAAATACGGGATGGTTGCGTTTTGTCCAATCTGCTGCCTGTAGTGGGTCTCCGTCATCTTTTAGCGCCAGTAGGCCTAGGCAATAGCCGTCGGACCAGTAACCGCTGCCCGAATAAACGATATAGACTTTGCCCTGTGGATTGATCAACACCTGGGGGCCTTCGTTGATTGGATTTCCGTTTTTCTCCCATGCGTAGGTGGGCGTGGCAATCATGACCTTTGGTCCTGAGATTGTCCAGGGGTTGCTCATGGGTGCTATATAAATGTTTTGGGGCGGTGCGCCGGCATTTCCGCCCGACCAGATCATATACATCTTTCCGTCATGCCGCAAAATGGTTCCGTCAATGGCCCATTCGCTTGTGCTATCGGAAATCTTACCTTTCATTTCCCAGTTGCCCTGAACGGGGGTGGGAGAAGAATTTTCGAGCACATACATTCTGTGGTTGGCATTGCTACCATTATCTGCTGCAAAATAGAAGTACCATTTACCATCGATTTCATGCAATTCGGGTGCCCATAAATTTTTTGAATAGGGCTGATCTGCAGGGGGGGTATAGACTTCATATCGACGTGCGGAAGCGAGTTCGGACATGCTTTTGGTTTCGAGGATAACGAGCTTACTTCCCTGGGTATAGGTATAATAGTAAGTACCGTCTTTTTGGATTACCCAGGGGTCGGGACCTCCGGGCATGAGTGGATTGGAGAAAGTACTATCTAACACTACTGTATCGTCGGCAGCAGAATCTACAGGTTGCGTATTGCTTTTGGGGATGGGCTCTAAATCGTTTTTAGGATTGTTTTTTTGGCAGGCAGATACCCATAACATGCTGCTCATCATAAAATAAAAGGTTACTGTCATTCTTTTCATGGATGTGTTTGTTTAAAGATTTTCAATTGAATTGCATCGCTTGATTGATCAGCATTTACCCGGACGTATGCTACCACTGTATGGCCTGGTCTTCATCGGGAATAAGAGTGTTGCGTGATCGTTCCATCGTCATGCTTCCTTCTGCGCGGTAGCGTACGGGCACACCGGGCATGGTGGTGATATCGTCATATTTGTATTTTAGGTTGACGGTGCAGTACTGTTTGACCAAATATTTTTTGGTGGCATCTGCGATTTCCCTTAATTGGTACGTGGGCTGCCCGAGCATTTCAAAGTTGATGGATTTGTCGGCGGCATACACATGAAGAGTACCCGATTTGATACCGTTAACATCTTCCGAGGGTTCCATAAACTCCATGATAATTTTGTAACGGCCCCGATCTTCTGATTTCTCTTCCAGCACTCCGGCGTAGAAAAACACTGCTTTTTCGTCTACCACCCATGATGTTCTGACGCTGGATACAAGTGGGTTTTTAGTTTGCCCGTCGGCATAGACATTCATGGATGTAGCTGAATAGTTGCCCGAATAATTATTAAATGGCTTGACATAGAGCAATGCTTTGCGCCATCCTTTGCGCTTATTGGTCACATAGGAGGGGTCTTCCTGAATGGACAGTGGAAGTACATAGCGTTCGACCAGATCGAGGTTTTCAAACTTAAATTTGATCGGATAATTTTCGGTATGTGCTCCTTTGGGGATCAGGCAGCTCTCCTTGGGCAGTGCAAAAAACTGTTCGGGAAGCTGCTTAAAATATAAGTCTTTGCGGTACTGATATTTTTCCTGGTTAAAAGTGGCTAGTGTATCGCTATCAACAGCCACCTTGACATAGCGGTCTTTGTCGTTCTCGCGGGAGCCGCTCAGTATGATAGGCAATTTGTAGGTGACTTCGCCGGTCTTGTTGTAGCGCAGATACACTTCAGATACACCTTCATTTCCAATTGGGGCTTTAAAAGACACCATCTGTGTATACAGTTCTTCCTCCCATTCATCGTTGCACCCCGTTTGGAACAAGGCCAAGACTAGGGTTAAAATATAGATATAAGGATTTTTCATGTGTTTTTTTTAAATGCTTAAATAAGTATGCAATGTTGATTGCGGTATTTTCTATCTGATTCTTTTTGGCGGGTTTAATTAATCGAAAGAAGGCCATCCCGGTGCCTGCGTCATGCGTCTGTTTTTGCGGAGCTCATCCCAGTCGACGGGCCAGAAGTACATTTTTTTAGAAAATATAGTCTGGAGTTGTGGTACGCGCACAGGGGTATAGAATAGGTCGGCATTGTCTTTGGTCATATACACATTGTAGCCGTAGATCTGTTGTGCTTCATCTATTGGAGCATCTTTCCATCGGCGTAAGTCGTAGTAGCGCTGATTTTCGCCCAGCAATTCGATCTGCCGCTCACCTTTAATTTGGCGGCGTAACGCTGCCTGATCGGTATATATGGCGTTGTCATAATTGGGCACTCCGGCGCGGATACGAACCATACCTATACTGTTTTTCATCTGATCGATATTTCGAGTGATCTGATGTGTAGTTTTGCCGTCCCAGCTAGCAACCATATAGGAACCATTGATCTCATTGAGCGCTTCGGCATACATGAGTAGGAGGTCGGCATACCGTATGGCAATCTCCACTTTGGGGTATATCTTGCCGCCATTGCCTGTGGCATTATCTTTTGGGTTGACAAATTTCATCATGCCTATCCCCGTAGGTAGCCAGCGGTCACCATTGATCATACCCTCATTTTCACCCCGATAATAGAAGATCTGCTTGTTGGTGACATTGGATAAGTTGGAGGTGGCGCTAGACATGGTCCACAGTGTACCACTATAGGCTACTGAAGCGTAAAATCGTGGTTCACGATGGGCAAAGTCTTTCCATACATTTTCCAGGAGTGGCTTGAATTGATCAAGTTCAGCCTTCTGCACAAACATATTTGTTCCGTATTTCTGCCGGATTTGCTGTCTATTAAATGTGGTTCCATCATTCATGGCGTAGGCATCACATTGTTTCAAGGTAATGCCATGGCAGTTGTATCCGCCGCCCACTTGGGGCATCTGGTGCCTTGTCAACGCGATAATGCCGTGGTTTTCATCTGTTTGATTTTCGCCTCTCGTGAAGATCATCTCTGGGTTTTCCGCCGCATATAGATCACCGTTAAATACGGCGCGATAAGATTCAAAGGGATCAATATTGGCCCACCCTTCCGGAAAGTTCTTTTCGGAATATTCGGGATGATGAGGGGGAGTGATGGTAGCCGGATAGTCGGCAGTACCTTTGGCTTTAAAATCGGCTGTATATAGCTTGTAGGCATTTAAATCGATCACATCTTTGGCCGCCGCTGCTGCACGGGCCCATTTTTCTTCGCTGTATTGTGCAGAAATCAACATGCGGCCTTTATCGTCCGTAAATTCGCTCATTTCTGCGTTACCATTGGCCAGGGGGCTTGCCGCAAATAATAATGCTTTGGCGCGTGTGGCCAATGCTGCTCCACGCGTGGGGCGGGCGATATTGCGGTTGTCACGCTTCAAGGGTAGATCTTGCGCTGCCAGAGCCATTTCTTCGGCAATAAAGGTGGCTACTTCATCGTAGGTGTTGCGCGGGTAGGCTAGTTTGTCATAGCTTTCGTCGTAGTCTACACCTTTATCTGGCATAATTGGTACTGGACCATATTTGCGTAGGAGCAGCCAGTACAGGTAGGCTCGGATAAAGCGTGCCTGCGCCTTGTAGTCTGCGACCTGTTTTGGCGTGAAAGCTCCACCTTCAGCCATGCTGTGTATCATGACTGAGGCTTGACGGATTCCGCCATACGACTGTGCCCACGATTGGCGCTGCCAGGTATAATCGTACTCTCCAAATTTGAATCGCCGGTACTCATCGCCGTTGCCTCCGGCGGATTCATTGTAGAACATATCGTCCGAGTAGTTGGAGATGGTATAATTTCGGTGGCCCATTTCGAGGTTGTAGTCCAATAGTTTGTTGTAACAGTTTCCGAGCCATTGCTCCGTATAATCCTTGCTTTTAAAAATGCGATCTTCGCTCTGTCGGTCATCAAAAAAATGCTCAACATCCAGGTATTTGGAGCAGGAGCTGATGGATAGACCTAAACCGAGGCTGAGCAGCAGGGGTGCGAGTAGTGTTATTTTCTTCATGTTGCTATCATTAAAGGTTGATGGTAAGTCCGAGGGTGATTGTTTTGGCCAGTGGATAGGCTTGACCATTGGAACTGTTCATTTCGGGGTCCCACAATTTAAATTTGGAGAATGTCAGCAAGTTGGTGCCCATGGCATAGAGCCGTGCCGATTTGATGCCTATTCTTTTTGTGAATCCGTTGGGTATTGCATATCCTATATCGAGGGTTTTTAACCGTAGATACGAACTCTCGCGGAGCCAATAGGTTGAAGCGCGGTAGTTATTGGCGCTACCGCCGTAACTGAGTCTGGGATATTGGGCATTTACATCTTCGTTGACCCCTAGTATCCAGCGGTTGGATTCGACCACATCGGTCAGAATATTTCCCCAGTCGCCCTGGCTGAATGGGTATACGGTATATCCATTGATAAAGAAGGAGGATTTCCCGGCACCCTGGAAATGTACGCTGGCATCAAACGATTTGTAGTTTGCTGATAAGCCAAAGCCATAGACGAGGTTGGGGTAACGCGTAGCACCGATGGGTACGATATCGGTGTCGTCGATTTTACCATCGCCATTAATATCCTTGTATTTGATATCTCCGGGGGCGGTACGTCCAAAGTTTTGGGTGGCACTGTTTCGGATATCTTCATAGTCTTTAAAAAGTCCTAAGGCGATGAGCCCTTTGTTCTGATTGACCCGAAAGCCGGAAAGGGTGGTGTATGGGTAGTTGCTGAATTGGTCGTCGGCTTCGAGGATGGTGTTTTTACTGTAGGTCATGGTGCCGCGTGCTGTTAGACTGAGCTGATTGATCTTTTGGGTAAACCGCATCTGGCCGTCAAAGCCTTCGGATCGTGTAGAACCGACGTTGGCCCTGGGATCTTGTCCTTGTAGGCCGACCACAAAAGGGATATATTTACGTTCCATGTATATTCCATCACGTTGTTCATGAAAGTAGTCGAGCTGTCCGCCGAATTTGTCATTGAAAAAAGAAAAATCAAGTCCGAGGTCGTGTTTGGTGGCAATTTCCCAGGTAATGGAATTGGAGGCAATACGGGAATAGGTGAGTCCGGGGTAGAGATTTTTGCTTTCGATATCGCCCCAATTATAGCCGAGATTTTCATCGGTGCTGAAAGAAGCTAGATACGGGAAGCGCACAGGCATGGCGTCGTTGCCGACCTTACCGAAGGAGTACCTGATCTTGAGCATATTCATCCAGCTAAGCCGCTCTTTGATGAATTTTTCTTCGGCCAGATTCCATGCTCCGGAGACGGCTGGAAAGAGGTCAAACTGATGGCCTTTGGCAAAATTCTCCGATCCATTATAACCGAAATTGAAGTCGAAGAAGTAGCGCGACTGATAACCATATGTAAACCGACCTGCGAGCCGCTGATTTCGGCGTTCTATGCCCTGCATGATATCCTCGCCATAATTGGAGGTGTTAACGCGTTTTTCTTGTGTATACTGTACTACTCCACCGAGGGTATGATCTTTGAGTTGTTTGTTGTAGTGCAATTCACCTTGTAGGGTTTCAAAGCGGTCGCCGGTGGCATTGGAGCGCTGGGTGAGGAGCTGCTCGGTAATTGTTCTTTTGAGTACAAGCTCGCCGTCGGAGTTGCGTAGCCGTTCGGCCATCCAGCCTTCTGGCCACTTCATCCTGCGGATATTATTGTTGTTGTTGATGTCGTAACCAAAGCGCCCAACAAAACGTAACCCCTTGGTCAGCACATCTAGGTTTTGCTCTAGTGTAACGTTAGTCTGCAGTTTGTTTGCCCAATTTTCGATATATCCCTGCTGTGTGATCAATACCCAGGGGTTCTGCTTTTCTGCTCCACCTCTGGATGCAACGCGTCCATCGCTGTATTTAATAGGAATAGAAATGGGATTCTGTCCCATGAGCGAGGCCCAGATTTCATCATAGGTGCCACCGGGGAGGTTTTGTTTGCCCAGCGATCCGCTGATACCCACGCGTAACAAAGTGGATTTGGTGAGGTTCATATCTATATTGGCGCGGTAATTCCATCTTTTATAATTGGCGTTGGTATTATAATTCTTGAGGTTTTCGTCGGTTTCGTACATTCCGCCTTCATTGATGTAACTTCCGGAAACAAAGTATCTTGCCAGTGAACCGCCACCGTCGAAATTGAGCGAGCTACGTTGTGTAAAGGCACCGTCCTTTAAAAACATATCCATCCAATTGATGTCGGGGTATAGATCAGGATCGAGTCGATTTTTGATAAGGAAGAGTTCCTCGTTGTTGTAAAAAGGCTCTTCGTTACGTGTGATACGTGATTCATTCATGAGACTTGCATAGGTATGTCCATCGACATAGCTCGGCGTAAATGTTCGTGTATTGTAGGAGGCCTCGTGTTTGCCATTGATGCTTACGCGATCTGTTTTCCCTTTTTTTGTGGTGATGAGGACAACACCGTTGGCACCCCTAGAACCGTATATCGCGGTTGTGGAGGCATCTTTCAGGATCGAAAAGGATTCGATATCCTCGATACTGATTTCGTTTAGGCTACGCTCGAATCCGTCGACAAGGATTAAAGCGGAGGTGCCGGCGCCAAATGTGGAGATACCTCTTATCCAGAATTCGGACATGTTGCTTCCGGGCTGGCCGCTAGACTGCATCGCCATTACACCTGCTACATTTCCTGCCAGTGCATTGGTGATACTCGAGGTTGGTGTCTTTAGCTGGGAGAGATCAACAGTAGTGACGGCACCGGTAACTGTGGCTTTCTTTTGTGGTCCGAGCGCGGTGACGATGACCTCGTCCATCGCTCTATGGTCTGCTTCTTTTAGCAGGATATCTATTTTGAGGTCATCTTTAATTAAAATTTCCTGTTTTTCGTAACCGAGCATGGCAAATACCAACCATTGGTATTTGGATGCTTTGATGGTATAGTTTCCTTTGTTGTCGGTTGCTGTTCCAAGTCCGGGTTGGTCTTTTATGGTTACCGTGACGCCGTTAAGCGGTTCCTTCGCCTTGTTGCTGACAGTTCCGGTGATGGTGACCGGAATGCGCGAACCGTTTTGCGCATGGTTGAGCTTAACGGCGATCAGCGCCAGTAGGAGCAATAGAATTCTTTTTTTCATCGGTTTATTATTGGTCAATACGCCTTTGGGGCGCAATCTTTGGGTGATAGCGTACATAATGGATCTGTCTGTATACTTTAAATTTCGCTACTCGATTGATATGGTGCGGATGCGTTTATTATTGCGCTCGGCGATGTAAAATATCTTACGTTCTTCATCGTAGGCAATTCCTGTGGGATCGGCAAACCGGGCTTCCTTGCGCGGATCACCATCAATATAGCCGCTTTTACTACCATCGGGGGTCGGGCTACCTTTACCTGCGAAAGTGCTGACCACACCTGTTGGGGCTAACGTTCGGATACTTTGATTGTATTGGTCGCAGAAGTAAAAATCATATTCATCGGCCTGTCCTGCATAGTCTGGATTCTTTACAAATACACCTTGATAGGCACGCTCGATTCTGGCAGAAGTGCCGATGGCATCGACATCGCCTTTGGCTGTAGGACTACCGGCAAAGATAATGGGTGGTTGCAGTTCTCGGGTGGTCCAGTCGTACACGCTTTTATAGATACAGCCGTAGGAAACGATGTATGCATAGTTGCCTGTTGGATGAAAAAAGATCAGCGAGCTGCTATTGGTATTTCCGCCGATTTTAAAGAGCTCCTTGGGTCCGAGTTCGTTGAGGAAAGGGTCAAATATAGCCTTTTTGATGGCTATACCTGCATAGCCATTATAGAACATGTTATTGTGAATGGGGTGTGGGGCGCAAGAATAGGCGGCGGGATCATAGAGATAAGGATGTACCCGGCGGTAGTTTTCGGATCGGAGGGAATAGGCAATGGCGACCTTGGTTCTGGCCGTCAGATTCTGGTTGTCGTCGGTGAGGAATAAGGTATCTGTATTTGCACTTAATGTGGTGGTCTGCATTTTTGTGAAACCGGCCTGCCCATTGGTAATCAGTGTGGAGACTGTTTTCGTTTGTAGGTCGACGCGGCGGACAGCTCTGTCCAGTTCGGTTACGAAGAGTGCATTGCTTTCGGGCTCGTAGGTGATATAGGCTGGATAGGCAAATCTAGCCTCTTCAAAATTACCATCTATAATAGATGAGTTGCCGTTTTCATCCACATTGCCGACAAGGGTGCCGACAGCGGTACTTTTAGCATACTGGAATTCATCGGGGAAAATGTGTTCAACTGCTTCTCCTGCGTTGCGGGTGATAACCACCTTTACTTTTCCGGAGCTGGTGTATCGCGGGATCATGCAATAAATTTGGCTGCCATTTGACCCAACGACTTTGAGTTCCTGCTCACCGATAAAGACTTTGATGTTATTGACATCGCTGCCGAAATTACTTCCTTCAATATACAGCCTTGTGCGGACCGCTCCTTTTTTTGGGGCGAAATCCGTAAAAACGGCTTTACCTGAAATACCTTTGTCTGGATCTTCACTGGCACCTTCTTTTTCCTTACAGGAATTAAAAAGGAGACCGAAAATCACAGCTAAGCTGAGGTGCATGAAATGCTTTTTATACTTTTTCATCATTCATTCGGTTAAATTCTGCCGATTTTCAAACTACGTGAAGTATGCGTTTGATTTTCTTATGATTCGCGTTTGTAGACAGCGAGAATTAAGAGTAATCGTGAATTTGGTTTATAAATTGGTTTATCTAATACTGCTAATTTCGGCGAATGCGCAATATCAATCCATTCAATCTTTTGTTGATTTGTCTCAGATCGCGCGCGGCGTTAATCCGTTAGGATACTGGTATATGCGTTTTTTGTAGCTGTTTTTTAATTTTTCTTTGTGTAGGAGAGTGCAATAATGGCATTATTTCTGTTGCGTAAATTTGTTTAGAATTCCCATATATTTATTGATACACGAACACTAAATTTTTTGTTTATGCCTTTTGATGAGCACCTTTTGCTTTCGGTACTGGAGCAGTCTCCGCTAGCTACGGCTATATATGATAGTGCGGACTTGAATATTGCCTTTGTCAATCAGGCGATGCTGAATACCTGGCATGCAGACAGCTCGATTATAGGACGTACTTTAAGTGCTTGCTTTCCCAGTTTTGAAAAAGAAGGATTTTCATCTATTTTAAAAAATGTTTGGAAAACCGGAATTAGCTATCGGGCCAAGGATACACCAGCTGATATCGTATCCGGCAAAAATATTATCAGACGATACTTTGATTTCGAGTATAAAGCATTGCTGGACGAGAAGGGAAATACCTATGCTATTCTACACTCGTCTTGGGATGTTACCGAAAGAAAGCTTGCCTATGAGAAAGCGGAGAGCCAAAAGGAGCAAATCTCTTTCAATAGAAAATTGGATCTCTTGTCCAATACGCTTTCCCATGATTTAAAAAATCCATTGTCTATTTTGAAGATGGGAAACGATATGTTGCGTCAAAAGGATATCAGTTTACCGGAACATGTTCAGCAAAAATGGTATGAAAATATGCGCGGTGCGATAGAGAATATTCAGTCTATCATTAACCAAACTCTGCAGATCAATAAAATACGTGCTGTCAATCCCATTAGGGAATGTATCGAGATGGATAAAAAACTTGTCGAATGGATTGCTGAAGCTAAGCTTATTTACCCCGAATCACAGTTGGC
The DNA here is from genome assembly GCF_030818895.1 of Sphingobacterium zeae. Lineage (NCBI taxonomy): Bacteria > Pseudomonadati > Bacteroidota > Sphingobacteriia > Sphingobacteriales > Sphingobacteriaceae > Sphingobacterium > Sphingobacterium zeae. The sequence continues at coordinate 51,046 of NZ_JAUTBA010000001.1, read as the reverse complement.
GTTTAGATTGGGGAATCTCCTCCAGCTGGAAGCAGACTGCGGTGTGATATATCAGATATTTTTTAATTTGATTGTTAACGCTGTAAAATACGCCAAGCAGACAGAACAGGATTATCTTGCTATCTATAGTGAAAATACGAACAAAGGGACTGTCTATTATTTGGAAGATAATGGAATCGGTATCCCAGAAGAGGATTTGGAGCTTGTATTTAAAGCGCATGAGCGAGCAAGCAATACTATTGAAGCGCAGGGATCGGGAATAGGGCTTTCATTGGTCAAGGAGTTGACGGAGCGCTTGGACGGCACTATTAATCTTTCCAGTAAGCTGGGTAAGGGAACGGTTATTCGCTTGTTTTTTCCGCATCATTCATAGGAACTACGATAACCGGAACAACCATTTGACATAGTTTTTAGCTTTCAATCTTTCGCATAAAAACAGGGCTATCCAAAAGTGGGTAGCCCTGTTTTTGTAGTGTTTAATAAAAAAACTAAATACAAGTATATTTGGCGACTTTAGTTTGCCGTCAACGCGACAGCATTCAGCTGGCGGGATGTTCCGTCAGGACCTACTGCAACGATATTGTCGAAGATTACGCGGGTGCCGGGGACAATACCATTTAATGCCGATGACATGCTAGAACTCAGCTGCCCTCCGGAAGTCGATAATACGATGGCATCAGCGCGTGGTTTGGCAATGATCATCGTAAACTTGGTCACCCTGAAGGTAGCGTCGAAATCAAAGTTATCCAATTTCGCGAACAGTGCATTTTGTGCTTTAAGGGCCACAGTGGCCATGGATCCTCCTGTTTTGCCCGCAAATTTGGCAATAGGGTCTGGGATGCGCTTCACACGGAATTCGGTCGAACTCAATGTTTGTGTTTTTCCAGGTGCTACTTCGGCAGAAACGGAAATATGTGCTGTGCCCGGAGAGCTTACCTTCACATTGTATTTACCGCCACCAGCATTTGAAATGCTGCCTCCGCTCATGCTGACACGGATTTTATCGGCTGGCGTTCCTGGGGCTGATACAGAAATGGGGTTGTTTACACCAATATATAGTACATTCATCTTGTCGGGTGAGACGACGGCCGACGGACGTGCTACTTGATAGGTCTGTACAGGGGTGCGATATTCCTTATATGATCCGTCGGTCTGTTTGACTTTGATCACGCCGGTCCAGGTATAGATTCCTTCACGGCTGGTATTGACTGCGTATACCCCTTTTCCGTCGACCACTTGAAGTGCTGACCCATTGACCGAAATTGCGGGTTGAGATTTGGAATCGGATGCTGTCAGAAATACTTCTGCTTTGTAGGGCTGGCCCTGTACTAAGTAGGATGTTGGGGCAACAGCAACTGCTGCAAATTTATCCAGATTGACCACCGCCTGATCCATTTTACCCAAGATAAGTTTAACTACATCAGATTCTGCATTTTGCGCGTCTGTTTGTATTTTCGTCAAAATGGTCATTGCAGCGGTTAAAGGAGTTCCGCTTCCAAAATTGATTTCCTCCCAGGATTTTTTGCCATTGACGGCTTTCTCTGGATCTTTTGCCTCCAAAGAAAATGATACCATCTTTTGTTCTTCAGGTGTGAGTAGGGCAAGTAATTTTGTGCGCGTAGCATTGATTTTGTCTTTTAACACAGTGCCTTTTTTCTCATTGATCATGAGATTTGGCGAGATGTCTTCATTTTCCCGCTGCGCTAGATCACCTTTTTCTTCGTCATATCCACCGCCCTGTTTGACAAATTCTTCTTTTAAGGAGGCGATATACTGGTTGAGTTCGCCAATAATTGCCTGAGCTTTTTTTGCCTTGTCATAGATGGGCTTCGCACGTGCGGGCTCTTCTTTCAGTTTAGTGTTTTCAAATGCATTGAACAGCTGCTGTACTGCTGTGCTGACATTCGATTTGGATGTTTCGAGACTGTTGTTGATATTTTTGAATGCATCCAAGATGGAGTCTGGTACATTGAGCGCCAATAAAGCGAGCAAGACCAGATAGAGGATGCCTATCATCCTTTGTCTTGGAGTTTCTCTTCCTAATGCCATTGTTTTTGATTTAAGTGATACATGAATTAATTACACACGCGGCTGATTCATCGCGCTCAACATATTGCCGTAAATGGCGTTCAAGGCATTAAGGTTTTTAGCAAGCTTGCCCACTTCATCTTTAAATGCTTTGGAATCATCCAGCGATTCGTTGAAGTTTTGCATGGTAAAGCTCAGATTCTCATAAAACTTGTTCATGGATTGTAAATGGGATGCCGAATCGCGCAATTCGCGTTCGTACATGTCATTCAGCTGGCTTAGATTTGTTGTCAAACTCTTTACCTGCTGGTGGTAGTTGGACGTATCGCCTGAAGTATTTGACATCGCGACAAGGTTTTCGGAGGCTTTTTCGAAGGCGATGCTCAGGTTGTCAAACTTGGAAGTCGCTGTTCGCAGCTTATTGGTGAATTCTTCTGTTGCTAATGAGACATCGGAAAGCTTATTTATGGCAGATACCTTTTCACTAAAGTCACGTAGGCCGCGGCCTAGATTTTCGATGCTTGCTGGTTCGATATTGGCATCGGCAAACATTTTGTCTAAAGCTGCAGTTGCTGAGGGGCCGGCCGGCTGGGCGACAACAGTTTTCGCTCTTTGTGGCAGTTCACCATTAAATTTTTCGTCCAATTCAGGATAGACACGGGTCCAGTCAGGTTCCGGTGGCGGCGGATTAAATCCCATTAAAAAGAAAAGGAAAGCCTCTACGCCCAAACCGATTCCGATCATATAATTGGCTGTGGTACCGCCGATATGCAGGATCTTAAACAGTACTCCAATGATGACGATACTTGCTCCCCAGGATATGGCCACATTTAGCCATCTTGAATTGTCTTTTTTCTTGCTCATTTTTTTATTAGTGTTTGGTTTAATTTTCTTGGAAAGTTTATTGTGCTAGTTCATGTCCATCATCAATAAACGGTAAATGTGTTTTCTATAGTATATCGCGCGCTGATGTACATATTTTGTTAGTTGCCTTGCAATAGGCTGTTTAGGCTCAAAAAACATACCAAAAGGTTATTAACAATGGTCCTGTTTTTGGATAGCTGAGGATCTGGATATGATGATGGGATTGTTAACTATATTATGGGACGTTGTATCCTGCCAATTGGGTGCTTTTCTCTAAATGTAACCATGTATTGTATGGTTTAATCGTAAAATATATAAAAAACAAAAAAGGTTTTCAATCGGGGAGATGAAAACCTTTAAATAACCAATTATAAACCTATTAAGGTGTTGTAAAGATAAGGTTTTTTTTGTTTTTATTTTCAAGTTTTTATATATTTTTTTAGTTTTTTTAGTTTTTTCTAGTATTTTTAATTGTTTTTACAGCGATATATATCAATAATTATTCATTTTTCGCGTGTTTTTCTTTTGTATTTCCTTGGTTTTATAATATTATTTTGATTTTTTTTGCCGGTAAAGTAGTTTTTATATTTGTTTTTGTTTTTTTTGGTGTTTTTATATTCGTTTGATAGTACAATTTCTATGTGAGGCCGATTTGAAAATATGGTTTGTGGCAATACAGAAATGTATTCTAACTAATGTTTCATCCTATATTTATGAAAATAATGCAAACGTTAGCCATTTTTATCAGTTATTCTTTTATAGGAACAAAACGTAAACACAGATAAGAAAGCATGATGAACGAAATATTAATCCAACTTTCACAGCAATGGCCTTCATGGCTATGGAATATTGCATTAATTCTATTTTCATTTTTGGTCGGTTTTTTAATTAAGCTCATTTTTATACCACTTTTGAGAAGGCAAGCGATTCAACAGGAGTCTTACAGTGTATTCCGTTCCTTTGTCAGACGATTTAACCGTATTCTGAGTGTTTTTATACCCTTGATTTTATTTAACAGTTTGCTGCCGTTTGCTCAATTTAACGAAAGGACGCTACGTGTTGTTAGCAGGACTAATGAACTTTTACTGGTCAGTTTCTTTGCGCTAGTATTGATACAGGGGATCAAGGTTTTTGAAGATTACCTTTACCATCGTTTTGATATCAACAAGGAAAATAATCTGCGTGAAAGGAAGATTAGAACTCAGATCGTCTTCATCCGAAAGGTGGTTGTTACGCTGATTATTGTGATTTCTTTGGCAATTATCCTACTAAGTTTTGATAGTATGCAAAAGATTGGCGCGGGTTTGTTGACCGGCGTAGGTGTTGGCGGTATCATTATTGGGTTTGCAGCACAGAAGTCTCTCGGGAATTTGCTCGCAGGCTTTCAGATTGCTTTTACGCAGCCCATTCGCATGGATGATGTATTGGTGGTTGAAGGAGAGTGGGGGCGTGTGGAAGAAATTAACCTGACCTATGTGGTTGTGAATATATGGGATAAGCGCCGCTTGGTATTGCCCATCACTTATTTCATTGAGAAGCCTTTTCAGAACTGGACGCGGACTACTTCGGAAATATTGGGAACAGTATTTATCTATACAGATTTTACGGTACCTGTACAGCTTTTACGTGAGAAATTGACTACACTACTTTCCGGGCATCCGCTTTGGGATGGTCAGGTCAATGTACTTCAGGTGACTGATTTTAAAGAGCGTACCATGGAAATTCGGTGTCTGATGAGCTGCCGCAATTCGGGTCAGGCTTTTGACCTTCGCTGTTATATCCGAGAAGAAATGATTGCATATATCCATACAAATTTCCCGCACGCGTTATCTAAAACGAGGGTAGACTATGAGGAGAAGGTGCAAAAAGATTTTTAACGGTTTAAAAGCAATCGAATACAATCATTTGATGAAATCTGCATAATTTGTTTAAGTTTGTTTAAAATGTTAGCCCTAGCGATATGCTGATTTTCTATATTGTAGTCTCGAGTATATTGATTATACTGAGTGTATTGCCCTTTATTCAAAGCCAACACTGGATCTTTCGGGTAGCTGAGTTCGTGAAGTTGCAGTTATTGGTATTTCAGGTACCCACCGTTGCGTTGGGTTTTTATTTGGTAGGCGATGATCCTTGGATTTGGTGGCTGCAGGGTATACAGTTCACTTTGGTTGTATACCATAGCTATATATTGATTCGCTATACCAAATTTTGGCGCAGAGAAACCTATCAAAAGAGCGATGGTGCATCGGATAGCATTAAGGTGATCTCTTGTAATGTACTGCAATTCAATACAGCGTATAATCGCTTTATCGAGCTGATTCAAAAGGAGAGACCGCATATTTTTTTGACCATGGAAAGTGATGCTGGATGGGAAAGAGCCTTGCGTGTATTGGAAAAGGATTATCCTAATTATGAGAAGGTAACATTAGACAATACCTATGGCATGCATTTTTATACTAATCTGAAAATCAATAAAAGTGAGGTGCATTATTTTGTAGCTGATGATATTCCAAGTATCGAGACTGAACTGGAAACTCTGGATGGGCATCGGTTCGTTTTTTTTGCTGTTCATCCACCGCCACCAAGTCCTACTGAAGAAGAAAATAGCAAAGAGCGTGATGGTGATCTGCTCAGTGTGGCAAAACGGGTAAACGATTATAAAATGCCGGTCGTTGTTACTGGAGATTTTAATAACGTGGCGTGGGCCAAGTCTTCGCTCCTATTTAAAAAAACCAGTAAATTAATCGATGCCCGTATCGGCAGGGGTATACTATCTACCTTCCATGCGAATTATTGGTTTTTCAGAGTGCCGCTGGATCTTTTATTCCATAGTCCAACGGTGTTTATTGATAAACTGTTTACGTATCCCTCTATAGGCTCTGATCATTTTCCAATAGGTTGTACATTCTTTATTGACCACTACTCAGAAGAGCAGGCTGAGGCGATCGAACATTTGGAAACGGGGGATATGGCTGATGTGAACGAAATGATTGCTGCTGGTAAAGAGGAGGAGAGCGATAATCGAAATCCTGATGAGGATTAATAAAATAGAATTTGGGGCGAGGTTTCTTATAATGAAAAAAAAGACGAAAATTTGCCTGAAAATGTTTAATTTACGGTTATAATCAAGACAACCGAATCCGACTCATGGAAAGAGAATATTCTCACCCTTCGACTTTAGGTTATTTGACGTCAGAACAGCTCCTGTCGAATACTATTGATTTTTTACGTTTTCCGCTGATTGTTGGAGTTGTTTTTATTCATACGGATTTTTCAAATATTATCATTCAAGGCGCGAGACAGGTTGACATTGGTCAATATGCTGTTTTTGAACAGTTTTTTTTTCTCTTTTCGAAGCTTGTGTTTGAGGTATGTGTGCCACTTTTCTTTTTTATCTCTGGTTTCCTTTTTTTTTATGGTACGGAGTCTTTTTCGTTTTTGGTTTATTTGAAAAAGTTAAGAAAGCGGATAACTAGTTTACTGATTCCATATATTTTTTGGAATTTGGTGGTATTACTTTTTTTCTTTTTTGCACAAACCTTTTTTGCGGAACTATTGTCGGGCTCCAATAAGCCGATAGTCCAGTACAGTGTCGCCGATTGGCTTTGGTCTTTGTGGGACACTTCCCATGTGCATGGCAAAGCAGCAAAAAATTTACCTATCAATTCGCCCTTTTGGTTTATTCGTGATCTGATGGTGGTTGTACTGCTGTCGCCGATCATTTACTTTTTAATTAGGAAGTTGGCTATATTTGCCGTGCTGATACTTGGGTTAGTTTGGGTCTTGAACCCCTATTTTTACCTACCCGGATGGAGCAGTGTATCCTTTTTTTTCTTCTCGGCAGGGGCTTATTTTAGTTTATATAATAAGAACTTTGTGCTTATTATCAAGTCATTTTTACCTTGGCCTGTGCTATGTTATATACTATTAATCATAGTAGCGTTTTACGGTTTTGAAAAGGGCGGTTGGAGCTATTTGTATTGTGCAAATGTATTGTTGGGTTTGATATCTGCGGTTGCAGTGACGGGGTACTTTATTGAAAAGGGTAGCTGGCGTCCAAATCACTTTTTGGTTAGTGCAAGTTTTTTTATATTTGCTTATCACCGTTTACCGCTGGTTTTTATCATCAAATTTTTGTTTGGTTGGGTTAAGCCGCAAACGGATGTGATGCTGCTGTTAATGTATTTCGTTTGTCCAGTCTGTGTTATTCTGTTGGGCTTGTTGTTTTTTGGGGTTTTAAGGAGGCTATTGCCCGCCTTTACTGCCGTTATCTGTGGAGGTAGATTATGATGAAGAAGCGGAAAAGTCGGATCCTCTTGGCCGTAGCATTTGTTATTTTTTTGGTAAGTATCGGACTTTTTTACCGAATTTATTATCCGCAAAGTTCAACGCTGCGGCGGTCAGAATTTGTCTTTACTGATTTGATTCGGTTAGAAAGTACAGCAGTGAAGAACCAAGGTGCTTCCAATACCTGTTGGGCTTATACTGGGAATTCCTTTCTTGAATCAGAAATGATCCGAATGGGTAAAACTCCTGTAGCGATTTCGCCGTTATATACGGTCCGGATGGCCTATCTGGAACGGGCGCGGAATTACCTCCGCCTGCATGGTGGATTAAAATTAAATGAGGGTGGGCAGCTTCATGATGTGATAGACATGTTGCACCTGCATGGGGCGATGCCCACAGCTGCCTATACAGGTATTAAAGCGGGGAAAAACCCAGGTAATTTTAAACGCATGCGCGCGGTTTTGAACAGCACATTGTCGGGTATGGTGAAGACAAGGATAATGAAAAGCGGTTGGGAACGAGATATTGATGCTGTGATGGATGACTATCTGGGGAAAGTGCCTGTTTATTTTGACTATCAGGGTAAAGAGTTTACGGCACGTAGCTTTGCTGATCAGGTTATAGGCATTGATCCGGATCAATATATCCATATTGCTTCCGTTACCACCGCGCCTTACTACAAATCTTTTGTTTTTTTGATTCCCGACAATTGGTCTTTTAGTCAATTTTATAATATGCCTATGGAAGAACTTACCGCTGTCGTTGATGGGGCTTTAAAAAAAGGTTTTACGGTAGCGTGTACAATTGATATTTCTGAGCCTGGTTTCTCTTGGCCTTATGGTATCGCTTATGTCCCTCAGAAGTCAGTTTCGATGATGACAACGGAAGAAAAGAGGTATCAATTTGTGCGGCCGCAGGCTGAACTCAAAGTCGACCCCTTGATGCGCCAAGAGGCATTTGATGCATGGGAAACAACAGACGATCATGCGCTACATATTATCGGCTTAGCTAAAGATCAAAATGGTCGAGAATACTATTTGGCTAAGAATTCTTGGGGCAGGGGCAATGCCTTCCAGGGATTTATATACCTCACGAAAGAATATTTACGCTATAAAAGCACAGCCTTAATGGTTCATCAAGATGCCCTTGAGACGTCGCTAAAAAAATCAGTTGGTGATCAGCTGAATAGATAAGCGTACGGTTTTCCGAGGTTATTTGTTGAACCTAACTGCTCAACTGCTGTTCTTTTGCCCTGCTTCGATTCTGGTACATGCTTTCCAGGTAAGTACCTAGGGAGCGTGTGCGTTCGGTATCAACATTACTGATGTAACGCTGAAACATCTGCTCTGTGCTATGTCCTGTTGCATCCATTAGTAAGGCTGTCGGAATTTTACCATAAAAGTTTGTGGCAAAACTTCTTCGCCCAATATGGCTGGTAATGGCCTCACATTTTGGGATAAGTTGATCTGATGCACGAAACCCTTTGCGCTTTCTTACTTTCACCAATGCAGTAATACCTGCGAGGCGAGTGACTTCCTTGATTTGCTCATTATATTTTTGGGCAGTCATTTTGTGAGGGAAGCTGTGCCCATTATTTGACATAATAATTAATGCAGTTGGGTGGAGTGGGAGTAAGATACTTTTCTGTGTTTTTTGTTGGGTAAAGGATAAGCAGGGCTTGCCATCTAATATTTCCATCATATCAAGGTTGAAATTCATAAAATCAGATACACGTTGCCCTGTGTAACAGCTAATTATCAGCCAGTCTTTAGCGGCCTTTAGATGGGCTGGTACGTTTACATTTTTTATGGTGCTAATCTCATCTTCATTAAGGCTTATGGCACGATTTATTTTCCGGACCTTAGGAAGTTCTAACTCGTAAACATATGTTCTGACCCCTCTTTTCTCCAAAAAATTAAGTACCGTTCGTACAAAGTGAATTGTGCGGTGGATCGTACTTATACTATAGTTTTCCACTTCGCCGTATGCAATAAATTGCTGTACAAATGTGCTATTCACATGCTCCAACATAAGATATTTCTGCTGATAGCCTTCAAAGCGTTTTAATAAGCGGAAGAAAACCAGGTATCGTTTGTGCGTGGTTGGGGTAATCAGGTGAATTCGGCTTTGGATAAAATTGTCTACACTTTGTAGCAGTCCTCCTGCTGGGAGTGTAGGTTCTGAATCTGTACAGCATTTTTTGACCAAGCGGTTGATTGCCCGTAGTGAAAATTCTTTTTTATTAGACTTTAAGTCAGAAAGATAGGATGCTATTGCTATTTTTAGAGAATCGAGCTTTGTATTGAGCTTTTTGAATTTCTTTAAATAAATATTGATGGGCCTTTGCTTTTCTTGATCCCATTGAGCTGGAATAATTTTTAAAGGAGTTTTAATTAAGAATTGCTGTTGTTGCTCGTCAACAAATGCAAGGTAGATGAAAGATATTGAAGTAGGATTCAATAAAGTAAAATTAAAAATCATGAGGTAAACTTTTTGCTATTGTCTGAGCATAAAGATACTAGATTATACAGATTAGTCTAATTCAGACTACAATTCTACCTATCCAAATATAACTATTTTTTTTTAACTAATTACAAGATATGCCTTTAAAATAACCATTTGGTTAGTAAATGTTTTTATTTGTACAAAAGTCCTGTTGAAAATCAAAAATATTTCCATGTATCTTATTTGTAATCAGAGTGTAATGTTTTTTTTCTAGTCTGAATTAGACTAATAATTTACAATTAAAATAGCTCGTACAAGGTTGTAGAAAAAATTATAATTGACCTAAATATGAATAGTAAACAGAGATATATCGCGCCTAAAATTGAAATGCTTTTAATTATACAGGAAAGTTTTGACAAGACAATGTCCATGTGTTTCAATAGTAAATTTAAGAACAGTCATCGTGTAGATTATAAGGTATCAAATTTATAATTTAACAATTACCTCCATGGACAGGAAATTAAAACTTGCATTTGTTGATGATAATGTGTTGCACCTGAAAGTAATCGAACATTTGGCTCGTGAAATGGGGAACTATGAGATGCTATATTCTTGTCACAATGGAAAGGAGCTTGTTCATCTCCTTGATAAGAGTATCGATCATCCAGATGTATGTATTCTGGATTTGCATATGCCGGAGATGGATGGTATGGAAACGGCTCGTTTATTACGATGTCGGTATCCGATGATTCGCTTATTTGGTTATTCTGCCAGCGAAAGTACGGATGAAAAAAAGAGATTTTTGGATAGTGGCGTAAAGCTTGTTTTTTCAAAACAATCTCCCCGAAAAATGTTAACATCGATCTATCATTATACCATGCTCTGTGAAAATCTGGATATTATTGATTTTGAGAAAAATTTGTTCAGGAAATGGAATTTTGTAAATCAGTTGTAGGAAAAAAAGAGCGGCAATTTGATGTGCTTCATCTCGCTGAATATTGCAGTCAGCTTAGTAAGAGGCTGCACAATGCTTCGGTTTTTTCAATTATTCGAACCGGCTCGCCTGTCCGTATTAAAATTGGTCGAATGTCCTATGATTTTGCTGCAAACGAACTCATATTCATCGGACCACAATATGAAGTCGAGCTTGCTGCAGCTAAAGTTGCAGAAGGATATTTGCTGTGGTTCACCGCAGACTTTTACGAAAGGTCGAAAGATGATACCGAAATACTACATTCGGGATTATTTTTTGGAAGTCATCCTTTTCTGTCAATGCGTGAATGTAGATCATATCTAGTTTTTAAGAAACTCATCGTGGCGCGTTTGCAAGGATGCACTGGAGATTGTGCAATCGATAAGATGGTTGCGCATCATTGCTTTGAATCTTTATTACTAGACGGGTATCAAAAAATGTTAACGTTGGATACAGTGCGCTCATCTGTAGAGACTGCTTCTGTTCAATCATTTAATAGATTTTCCGTGCTTTTGCATAAGCATTACCGCGAGCATACTAGTGTACGATATTATGCGGACCGTATGCATCTTTCGCCACGTAAGCTGACGGAGTTGTGTTTGTCTGTTAGCGGCAAATCGGCTAAATGTGTCATATCGACTGTTGTCACTCAGCAGGCTTTGCGCTATATTCAGCATACTAATCTGTCGATATCTCAGATTTCTTATGAAATGGGATTCTCGGATGAATCTAATTTTCGCAATTTTTTTAAACGACAGACAGGCAACAATCCGCTTTCCTTTCGTCAGATTTAATTAGGGGAACCTATTCTTGCTTTTTCAACTCTTTTTTAAAGTAGAGGTAAGGACGTTTACTGGCGGGCATTCTTTGAGCTAATTTCGGTAAAGCCCTTTTGTCGAGCAGCCCACTGCCTAAATGCTTTAAAAGTAAGGCGTATAATCTCTCGGGAGTGAAGTTCATCTGATACTCTTTTTTAAAATCACGGATCATCGTATCGATTGTTTTTGGGGTCTCAAAGTAATTGGATTGGAGGATAATATTGGCAATGAGTGCTCGCTGTCTCCTGTGATGTTCGCTTCGATTGATTCTTTCATCTATAGGTAATTCGGAGTTTCTTAATTCTCCATTTACAGTAAGGCGCTTTTTCAAGTACTTCAAATGGGGCAGCTTTTCTACTTCGATTTTTAACGATAAAGCTGGATCAAAAAAGTCTGAAAGCCTAATAGCAAAAGGTAAGCATATTTTTGATAGGCTATCTACAGATAGTGAACTGGTTTTACGGTAGGCACTCCGAATAGTTGATGTGGAAACATTAGCCAAACTGGCTAGGCTCTCTATGGTCAGCCCGGTTAAATTCATGATTTCCAGTATTCTTCTTGAAATTATCTCTGCTAATTGCTGATCTGATATTTTTCCCATACTTAATCTTTTCACTGCAATTTTATCTAATGAGCGTTTTACAATACGATTTAGTCAATAAGTTTAAATAGGTACACTAGGGTCTAATGCGGCGTTTTTTGAAAACTGATGATCAAAGCTAGTTGAATAAAATGAATAATGGGGTGTAAAAACTGTCGATTATCATGTGCAAAATCTCCATTTTGCGCAGTTCAATGTTTTGTGACTGGCATTAGACTTGATACCGTTATTGCTAAAGATTTTAAAATCTCTTTGGAGTAAAATTTTTTATCGATTATTAATATATAATTGTTTTCAAATAACTATATTTGATCTGTCCATATTATTGAACTTAGTCTATTGTGTTTGAAAAAGCGCTAAAAATCTTATTGCTATTAAGCACTTGTTTTGCTATGCCTGTTTTTAATAGGGTAGTGGCTTCGAGCTATCATGAAATTGAGATTCTATCGGGAATAGATTCTTTCCATCGGAATATCGAATCTGCTGGCCGTGATAAACAAGGCTTTATATGGTTTGTGGCAGGGAGCCTACTTTACCGTTATGATGGTGTGTCCATAAGACCTTTCGAGGAGCTTTATACATCAGAGTTAGGATTTACAGAAGTGAATAGGCTTACCACTGATGATTGCGGACGGCTATGGTTAGAGACGAGAAATGGTCTATTCATCTTTGATACAATGTTATGGCGTTTTATTGGACAAGATACGTTTTCAAAAGGGCTTTTGGGGGAATATGTTATCGCGATATTTAATCAAGGCAAACATCTTTTCGTAGCGACCCGTTCGGGAGTTGTCTGGCAGATAAATGGTTATAAGAAGAGAAGAGTTTTGGGATTTGAGCCTGCATTATCGGAGTTGCGTCGGCCTGTAGGCCACTGCCTTCTAGCGGATGATAATAGGCTTTGGTTTGCCTACAACAGCTTGCTCTTTTTTGTAAATTTAAAAACGGGAATAGCACAGCATTTTCAAATGCCAAAAAGGGTATATCAAGGGCTAGATGATGTTTTCTTATTAAAAGAGGGCCTACTTTTACGAAATTATGGCTTAGGCTATTTAACCTTTGACGGACGGCAATTTAATAAAATACATCTGAAGGGACTTGATATAGGCGATATGCGCGATTGGGCACATTGGTCTTTTGCAGAAGCGGGAAAAATAATTTTTCTATTTGGTGATGGCCGTTATTTTGAGTATCAAAATAATCTGGGAATGACGCTCATAAGCCAAAATATACATGATGTCCGGCGAAGCCTTTTCAACTCAAAACTCAACCAACTTGACTTTAAGGGGCATGAAGGCTTTTGTGCTACAGAGCATGGGCTATATAGCCTTGTCAAGAGAAATTTCTCGCTTAGCTATTGGAATACCGGTACGGCCAGAGCAATCGTAAAACAGCAGGATAAGTACTATGTGGGAGGCTATGCGCCATTGAAATATTTTACGCTAAACGACTTATCCATAAAAGAATCTGCCCCACTAAATAATTATTATGCTTTTTTGCCAATTGGTCAAGATACTGCGTTAGTGGGGATGGAGGGTAATTTTTTGGGATTATTAGTTCGGGGGAAATTTAGCTTCCTATCATACAGGAAGGCAAAGGGAACACGCGAAGATTTGTCTACCATGGTGTATAGCCTCTGCCACTATCGGAACAACAGCTACCTGGTAGGAACATCTGGTGGACTATGGGTTTACAATCGAGATACGGGATTAGTAAGTCCGTTACGTGATAAAATAGGAAGGCTTGTCGGCATGGGTGAGCGGATCAATTCTATTCAAGTACGACAGCAGGTCATCTCATTCACCACTGACAATGGTTATTTTGACTATTTGGCTGGGCAAGTTCGGAAAATCTATCCCCTACAAAGTGAGAGATTGCAGGTGTATAGCCACACCTTTTATAATAACAAGGTTTTCTTGGCCACAAAGGGGAAAGGGCTTATAGCCATTGATGCCGTTTCAGGACATGTGGACACCTATGGCACCAATGTTGGGCTAGCCCACAATGTAATTTTCAATATGGCCTGGGTGGATAACTTGCTTTTCTTAGGGACATATAGAGGCTTGTCGGTGTGGGATGGTAAAAATTTTTATAATGCCTATGCCATGCATGGCCTTCCCTTTGAAGAGTTTAACCAAGCGTCGGTACTGGAAGATAGGCTTAAAGGGCAGTTGCTTATCGGAGGGGTGCTAGGTTGTATTGCGATTCAACCGAAGGAGTTTTTGCACAGCCTGAAGCAGCAAAGTGTACCACAACCAGTATTGTCAAGAATAGCTATAGGCACTGGCTCTAGTACTATATTGAGATCCTATACTCCCAATGCTGATCAGGATACCGTCATGTTCGACAAACAAATCGAATTTGTTAATCTCAACGTCGCAAAAATAGATGCTTATAAACAAAATTACAAAATCTACTTTCGTCTTCGTCCGCTCGTAAAATCCTTTCAGGAATTATCAACATCGGGAGAAATCAGCATTTCCGATCTAAGAACTGGCGAATACGAACTTGAAGTGAAAGCGGTAAGCGACAATGGCTTAAGTGTTAAAAGCAAACGGTGGTTGTTTTATAAAAAGCCCAACTTTTATGAGACGCAGCTTTTTTATGTGCTGATTACTTTGGGCATTGGCTTTGTTCTTTATGCTGTGGCCATTATGCGCTCTTCACAACTGAAGAGGGATAGAAAGCTCAGGCTGGAGCTCGCGCGGGATTTGCACGATGAGGTTGGTGGTCTGCTGACCGGTATTGCCATGCAGACAGATTTGATAACGATAGACCAAGATGCGGCAAGACAAAATCGATCACTTGAGAAAATTGCCGAATACAGCCGGGAGGCTGTACAAACGATGGATGATGTGATCTGGGCAATAGACTCGCGTAATAATAGTCAGGGAAGTTTAGAGGACCGGATGAGGTTTTTGGTATCCCAAATTCTTCCGATGCGAGATGTGGAGGTCCAGTTTGATGTAAATCTGGAAAGTGCTGGAAAATTACCACAATATGTACGTCAGAATGTCTACTTGATATTTAAAGAAGCATTACATAATATATGTAAGCACAGCCCTCATGGACAAGTAGATGTCTATTTAAAAATAGCTCCTCGTCAGCTTGTGTTAAAGGTATCCAATGTCTTGCGGGTTAAGAAAGCAGCGGAATCGTATGCAAGACATCCTCGACATGGCCAGGGGACGTCTAACATGAAACGTCGGGCAGAGGCCATAGGAGGGAAGTTCGAAGTTGAAAGATCTGCAACACATTATCGAATTGAATTGGTTGCCAAACTTCATGCAAAGAAATTTTTTTATGACCTATTTAATTGATGTGATGCCGTATAACCCACAGTTTTATATAAGTTTGGGCTTCGCTATGCTGGGGGGGGATTTGTTGTGTATCGGGTCTTTTATTTCGAGCTTTTCACTATTTTAAATACAAAGATAGCGGGCAGTTGCTGCTCTGCGTAGGAGTCCTGGCCTTGATTTGGCATGTATTGATCTATTGTATGATTTATACAGGAGAAATTCAATATTATCCGCGAATTTATAATAAAGGTATCCCTTTTTATTATTTGGTGGGTCCTTGTTTTTATTTCTATGTTTGGTTCAAATATACCCCTAGTGCAGTGTTGCCAAAGTATTGGATAGTGCATCTACTGCCGTTTTGCTTTGGATTGTTTGATATCATCCCTTATGCGCTGGCGCCCGTAGCGCAACAAAAGCAACTGCTTAAGATGCTAGTGGAGGACATACCACTAGGGTTTAAGCACCATTACGGCTTTGTAGATCAGCAATTACACTACATATTGCGATTTGCACTCGCCATCGTCTATGCGATTGGGCAATGGCGCTTGTACTATATTTCTGACGCTGTCTCTAAAGTTGTTAAGAGAGAAGTGCTGATCTTTAATTGTGTATATAGCACTTATCTCTTGCTGCAATGCAGTATGGTGTTAGCCATTATCTTTAACAGCAGCCAGGAAGCTTATATTCTTAAGAGTCTGGATAAATTGGTGTGGGTAAGCTTTTGCTTTTTTTTGTTTAGCGTATGGTTTATAGTGGATGCGGTGAAAAGAGCGAGAAACTATTTAGAATAACATATATTCATTATTTTTTATGCCAAAGATATTTTTATGCGAAACACAAAATTTAGACTAGCCATCATTGAAGACCGTATGCCGGTGCTGGAATCATTAAGATCTTTCTTCGCTGATAATCCGCAGTTTGACTTGGTTGTAGCGGCGCGTGAGCTTCGTGAGTTGCTGGATGAAGCCTGGAGCCCTGAATGTTTAGATCTGCTGCTTTGCGATATTGGTTTACCCAATAAAAATGGTATTGAAATTACGTGGTATATCAAGCGTAAATTTCCGCATATACAGGTTGTTATGTTTACGGTTTTTGATGATAAAGATCATATATTTCAGGCGCTTTGTGCGGGAGCAGCCGGTTACCTGCTCAAGAGTACACCACTAGCGGAGATGCAACAGTTGTTATTAGAAGTGATGAAAGGAGGATCTGTGATGAGTCCACAGGTAGCTCGTTTGGTCATATCTCACTTTAACCCTGCGCTCAATCATAAAGTTGATTACCGTCATCGCGAACAGTTGACCCCTCGCGAGATCGAGATTGTTTCCCTATTACAACAAGGATATACCTATAAAAAGGTTGCTGAAACCGCTTTCATCAGTGTGGATACCGTGAAGTTTCATATCAGAAATATCTATGGAAAGTTACAGGTCAATAGCCGGTCGGAGCTTATGCTGAAATATAATAAGCCGTTGTGATCTCATTTTGTCAGCAAAAAATAATAGCTTGGACTGCATGCACCGTAATAAACCGCTCGGTTAACTAAGCGGTGCATTTACTTTTTTTAAAGTCACCTTTTTCAAAAACCACCCTTTTTGGTAGGGAAATCATTTTCCTGTATTTCTAAATTTGTCATGCCATTTTTAATCAACTTAATCTATTTAATTAAAGTATGCAAATTCATGATCTCAAATCGAAGCAAGCTAGGGTGTTTTCGGTATTGCATGCAGACAGCGATCTGCTCATGCGGAAAATAATTTCGAATGTTTTCGCTAATGAAGCATTTCAACTGGATTCTGCAGCCAATGGTAAAGAAGCATTTGCTTTTTTGAAAGCCCGTGACTATCAATACGATATTGTTATTACGGAAATGCATATGCAATATGCAAATGGCTATGAGATTATCAATAAGGTGATGAAGGAATCTCCTCGTACCCGGACAATTATTACATCCAACATGAGCTACCTCCATATTCGTGAGGGACTGGAAATTGTCCGTGAAGACTGTTTTAAAAAGCCACTTATCGTAGGAAAACTTTTATAAGAGTGCAGTATATCGTAAGGGGAGACCGAGATGCTGACGAAAAATCATCGCCAGAAGTTGAGCGTGAGCTCGCTGTTCTTGTAAATACTGCGCGTCCTGTAGCAGGTATGCCAGATGTATTGTGCGAGTCGATTCTTCACGAATCAAAGATAGGCGATTTTGTACAGTCCCCAAATTTATTGGATGAACACGAAACGGTTCATGTGTCAGAGACATTAGATGTGGCAGAAATGACAGGCGTGGAAAAAATTTTAGAAGTAAAGGAGATAGTTGATGTGTCAGGAATGTCAGGTCTCAAAGAACTATTGGAGGCGGGGAAGATAGCACATGTGCAGGAAACTGTGATAAATAATGCACAGAAGTCACCAGTGATGTCTGGTAAACGTTGGTGGTAAATAAATAGAACACACGAAACATATTATGTATACAGTACAGTCATTCTCAAGCCTGATGCAGGCAACAAATTCACCATTGGTAAACACGGCTAACTCACTGTTGACCGGGTTAAAAATACGTATGGGACAGCAGTGGTATATTTGTGGTAAGTTAGCACTGAATGAGGGAAGTAGTCCCAGAAGACCTCTAAATGCTTCTCCGGAGTCATTGGAATGCCAATTGCTGTTTAAAGCGGCAATTTTGACGAGTGGTGTAAGTTCCGATATCCCCCTGATGGTAACGATTGGTTTGCCCAATAGTACTTATCGCTTGTATCGGGAAACGGCTGAACAAACGCTACGGGGAAAGCATATTATCCAGTCCGATCCGGCTGTCTATGGTGAGGATGGATCTGGTATCTTGCCGATAGAGGTTGCGCAGGTTGACGTTTTGCCGGAGGTGGTGAGTTGTATGGTGGCTTTGCGGCGTGGGGAGAGTTGTGAAAGGGGGGCTTTCTTTGTTTTTAGTTTTGGCTTCGGTACATTGGAAACGGGACTTAGTACCGATGAAGGTGTAGTAGAAAATGCGATGGGAAGCGCTCCGGGCATGCATTACGCCGTCAGTATCCTCCGCGAGCAGTTACAACAGACGCATGATCTATCATTCCAGAGCATGCAGCAGCTGGACGAGGCTTTTCGAAATGGCTACCTCTATATCAACCGTAAAAAAATTGACCTTCAGGGACTGCGCAAGAAGGCGATACAGACCTATTATACCGAAATTGTATCACCAGCATTGGGTGATGTGGTCAATGATCGAAACTTGGCTAAATCAAACCGGATTTTTCTATGTGGTGGCGGGGCTTATTATGGTGATCTCATCGACTGCATTTTGGAAGAGTTTGGGGATATTGCCGGAGTGAAAATTGTTGATCAGCCTGAATCTCTGGCTGTAAGAGGTTATTTGCTGAATTCTATGCGTCACATTGAGGATCAATCCAAATTGCCTGTGGGGATCGATATTGGAAATATCCAAACACGTGTAGCCCTTGCTGAAAACTAAGGTATGACGGTAGATCAAACGTTTATTGCGGTGATTCAGGGGATTGTGGCAACCTCCTTTATTGGAACATTTGTCGCTTATGCTGTTATTATCGTGCTCCGTTTCAGGACGGCAAAAGCACAACGTCGGCAAGATAAGCTTGACCAGCTGATTGAAGATCGTATACTGCCGCAGTTTATCCAGGAAATGGGTAATGAAAGTGCCCATGTATCCATCGATCAGGCCGTACTGGATGAGTTGGCCCTGATGGACAAAAGAAACCGCCAGACCTTAATTGATACCTTAATCCGTCTCCGATGGCATGTGGCGGGAACAAATGCACTGATTCTTCATCGCATCTATGTGCTACTTGGGCTAAATCTGGATTCGCTGCAAAAGATGAAATCGCGCAAATGGTATCGCAATGTTCAGGGATTGCACGAACTGACGCTAATGGACTACGCGATCTCCGATATTGATATTCTCCGATTCAATCTCAGTGAAGAGTCTGAACTGCGCTCTGCAGCCCGAAGCGCTTTTATGCGCTTCAGCAAGAACGAGCCTTTCCGCTTTTTTGATGAGGTGCGCGATCCATTGAGTATATGGGAATTGATCGGTTTTTTTCGGATTCTCGAACAATCCCGCGATACGGTAAAATCAAACTTTGCAAACTGGATCCGTTATTCGCGCAACAAAACTGTTGTTATCTGCTGCATGAAGCTTGCCGCACACGAACAGAGTCTGGAGGCCATAGACAGCATCGAAGGATTGCTTAATGTGAACGACCACAGTTTACGTTCGCACGCCATCAATGCGCTAGGTCATTTGAGAGCTGTACATACACAGGAAACATTGATTAAAATGTATCCAAACCAACCTGTCGAGTGCCAGTGCGAAATTCTGTTTTCGCTCGGCATGTTTCGGACGGCCAGAGCGATGGAATTTCTGACGGAACAATTTCAGTCGGCCTTTGATTTTGAAATCGAAAATCATGTTGCCGCAATACTCGCCCGCTTAGTACGCAATAATCAATTCGGATGGAAATCGTTAAATCTGCCTTTAAGAAAACAGCGCATTCTAAACTATTATCTGCACGAAAAATAATGTATACAATATGATCCAAGATATAATTGACGTTTTCCAACTTTTTATATTTTCTTACAGTAGCCTGACCATGGTGATCTATGTCATCATGGCGGTGCTATCGTATAAGGGAATAATGTTATATAGGCGGAAAAATAGAGAGCACTATACACAAAATGTAATTTCAAGCCCACTTTCACCGGGCATCTCGGTCATTGCTCCGGCTTACAACGAGGGCCTGACCATCATTGATAATGTGTATGCATTAATGCATCTGAATTATCCATTGTACGAAGTTATTATTGTCAATGACGGCAGTACGGATGATACATTGGAAAAATTGGTGGAGCATTTCGAACTTAAGGAAGTAGATCTCCCTTACAATGAAAAGATCAAAACGAAGACTGTAAAGCGCTTTTTTCGATCTACTAATCGCGCTTATGAAAAGTTGCTGGTCATTGATAAAGAAAACGGAAAGGGCAAGGCAGACGCTTCTAATGCTGGTATCAATGCCTCAAAATTTGATTATTTTCTCTGTACAGACGTGGATTGCATCCTGCATGAAGATACCCTTTCCAGGCTTATGCGCCCCATTTTAGACGAAAAGAGCCGTAGCCGCTTAAAAGACATTCAGGTGATACCCGATACTGGTTATATCCACGTGGAGAACAACCAACGCCGGGTCATAGCGGTAGGGGCACCTCTGCGGATGATCAATTCTTCTGAAGTGGATAATGGTGTAATAACGCGCTTCAAACCGCCACATAAAGTCCTCCCACGCTTTCAGGAACTGGAGTATATTCGGGCATACTTGCTTTCAAAAATGGCATGGAGCTCAATTAATTGTGTCCCAAATGTATCTGGAGGACTTGGCCTTTTTGATAAACATATCGCCGTTAAGGTTGGGGGCTATGATCCACGCTCGTTTGCCGAAGATATTGATATGGTGACGCGCATGAGTGTTTACATGATCCAGAATAATCACAAATATGCGATACGGTATATTCCTGTTTCGTTGTGCTGGACGGAAGGACCCCAAACCTTGCCGGTATTCAGTAGACAGCGTGTACGCTGGGCTAGGGGATTGATCCAGATCATGCTGTTACACCGTCATGTTTTATTTAATTTTAAGTTTAAAAGGCTCGGCCTGATTGTCTTTCCTTATAACTTCCTATTTGAGTTTTTGGCGCCTATTTTTGAGGTCTTGGGGCTGTTGTTTTACATCTATCTTATTTTAATCGGCGCCATCAATTGGGAAAATACATTTACATTACTCGCTTTTCTTTATATGTTTTCTGTGCTGGTAAGCTCCATAGCCGTGCTGTGGGATCAGTTAATTGAAAGACATTACCGCAAAACGAGCGAGGTGATAGGATTGTGCCTCACGGCCTTTGCTGAACCGTTTATTTATCATCCGCTCATTGTTTTTTTTAGTATCAAAGGCTACATACAGTCCATGTTCAGGCAAAAGCTGGTATGGGGGAATATGCAGCGTAAAGGTTTTGCAAGCCAAAAGTCTACTGTCAAAAATCAAGCTTAAGCTATTATGAATTTCCGTTATACTATTTTTATTCTCTTCCTACTGTCTACACAGGTGCTGCGAGCACAGACCTGGAATTCCGTGCGTGCCGAAAAATTGTACCAACAGGCTGTGGTAGAAATTAAATCTGCTCAGCAGCAGAAAGCTTTGAAGTCATTGGAGGAGGCCATAAAGCTGAATCCAGCCCATATCGATGCCCAGGTACAACTGGCCCGAATCTATATGGCGCAGAAGCGCTATGATCAGTCGATCCGTACGGCACAACTGGTACTGCGTGCTTCGCCCGAATATGAAGATGTGTATTATTATATTATAGGTTCTTATTTATCAAAAAATCGGCCTGCTGAAGCTCTGCGGTACGTCGAAATGGGATTGGCGCGTTTTGCTGCTAACAAAGATTTCGGAATCAAAAAGCTCAATATACTGGATATGCTCAAACGCTATCAGGATGGAGATTCCTGGGCACAGGTTCTGATCCGGCGTTTTCCGACCGATGGGAATGTAAGACTCGCGATGGCCGGTCATTATGAAGCAAAAGCGGATTGGTACAAAGGCAATAAAATGAATAATCTGGCCAATTCTTATTATGAAAAGGCGCTCGAACTCGCACCGAAAAATACAGATCTCATCGAAAAAATGAACAATCTCGTGGCGCAAGGCGGTGATTATGACGCCCGAATCGCCAAGGCAAATGCGATATTGAACAGCGATAGTAAATCTTACAATGCATTATTCCAAAAGCTCAGCCTGCTACAGGAATCACATCGTTATGCAGAGGCTTTAGAAGTGTTACGTCTGATCTTACGCTACTATCCGAAAGATAAAAAAGCCCTTGACCTAAACAATAGTTTACGGAAAGAAGCAGCCGGATATTATCAGAACACGGATACTTATGCACTTTATCAGTCGATTTTGGATCAGAATCCAGGCGATCGGGAAGCCTTGGAAAAGGTGGTAGGCATAGCCGCTTCTCGGGGGGAGACGACACAGGCACTGTATTGGGTAGACCGTGCTTTACAGCGTAATGCAGGCGACCGTGTACTACTGCGCAGAAAAATGGATTTTGAATTTCAGCTACATCGCTATCAGACAGCGGCAGATATTGCAGTTAAGCTCTATGGGGGCAACGGTGATAAAGCGTTTAGATCAGAGGCATTACAAATGATCAATGCCTGTGGCAGTTATTATTTGCAACAGCAACAAGCCGACAGCGCCATCGTTTACTACGATCGTACGCTTCACTTAGATCCGAGCAATATGCCAGCGCTGCAAGGGCGTATTTCCGCTCTTATCCTGCAAAATAATTTATCCTCGGCCCTTCGGGAATTGGAGCAGGCGATCAGTTATTATCCAAATGATATCGATTTACACTTAAAAAAGGCGGGTTTCCTGGCACAATCGGGCAAAATACAGCAGGCTGTAGCTTTAAGCGAAAAACTTTACGCCAGTTATCCGGGAAATCCGAAAATTAAATCGCTTTATTTGGAGCAAAAGCTGGCCGCAGCCAATGCCTGCATACTGGTGGAAGAGTACGGAGAAGCGGAAACGCATCTTCGTCAATTACTCATCGAAGACAACGATAATAAAGAAGCCCTACACTACCTTTCTAATATTCTTGACCTCAGAAGACGCTATCCGGAAGCTTTGCTCGTTGTTCAGCAGGCCCTGCAAAGTTATCCGGGTGACCGCGAATTTCTTCAGAAGAAAGCTTCAATCCTTTATAATAGTGCGCAGTATATGGCAGCTGCTCAGGTCGCCACCATGCTGCGGACAGAATATCCGTACAATCAAAAGTACCGTACGATGGTACAGGATGCGTGGATGTCGGCTGGATTGTCTTTTCAGAAAAAGGGGTTAGCCGATAGCGCAATTTTTTGTTTTGATCGCGTGCTCGAGGGCAATCGAACAGATTCGCTTGCTTATAGTAATAAAATAAACCTTCTGATGGCAAAAGGAGACTTTGTATATGCCTTGCAGAGTGTGGATACGGCATTACAGCATTTTGAGTATGCCGAGCCTTTTCTTCTAAAAAAAGTAATCGTACTCGACAGTTTGGGTCGGTTTGTTGAAGCGGCACATTATGCTGATACACTATCTAAGCGCTTCGATTTGCGTAAATACAGAGAATATGCGGCTCTTCTGCGAAGCAAAACCATGCAGCATGCTTTTGGACTTTCTTTGCTGAATAGCTCCTTTTCAGGTGTTGATGATAATCCAGCGCCACCTGCATACCGTATTGCGACACTGTACTACACCCGTCGATTGTCGCCAAAAATAAGTTATGGTGCACAGCTGTTATTCACAGGAAGGCAATCAGGTACGGGCATTATGGGAGAAGGCGACCTGACGTATACGGCGAATAAATTGCTTTACTGGAATGCTTCGATAGGTATATCCAATAATGTGTTGCTTCCCAAATATAGGTTGGCCTATTCGCTTTATCGGCAGCTCGGAAAAGGTTTCGAAGGGGAGATTGGTGTGCGTTTTCTGGAAGTTGTCGCGATCAAAGCAGCATCACTGGTTGTTGGTGCGAGCAAGAGTTTTGACCCTTTTCTGCTGAACGCACGAATCTTTGCCATTAAGGAGGAAAAGGATTTCTACTTCGCTTTTCAGGCAGGCGCAAAATATGAGCTTACTGAAGCTGATTTATTACAGGCAAATTTTGGACTTGGAACTTCGCCAGACGACAGAAGCAGGCTTATTCTATTGCCTGAATTGGGTGGTGTTATGAGTCGAAGTGTGGGCGCGGGATACAGACGTACAATAAATTATCGTACATCGTTAGGTCTAAATGGTACCTACACGAGTCAAAAAATTGGTACGGCAACATTTCGTAATCAATATGATCTACTGCTCGCCTTACAGGTGAAATTTTAACTCTAGCCAATAACTGAACAATGAATGGTACAATTTTAATTTTAGGCGCCGAAGGGTATTTGGGCTGGCCGCTAGCCATGAAGTTAGCGCTGCACCATCCAGACCAAAAAATTATATTGCTGGATAATGGCTGGCGCAAAAGCACGGTTGCCAATCTCGGATTTGGGCCATGGCTACAGATTCCGGATCTCTCAAGTCGCATCGAAGCATTTGGCCGAAAATATGGTTTAGCTAATATGTGCGCTGTGCACGCTGAGGTTTGTTCGGACGAATTGGCGGAACTGATTCGTCGGGAACGGCCGCATACGATTTATCATCTCGCACAGCAGTGTTCGGCGAGTTATTCGATGTTGGGATTACAACAGGCTCTTTATACCATCCGTAACAATGAAGAAGGCAATATGCGTCTGCTTTGGGCAGTACGCGAATATGTTCCGAAAGCCCATATTATTAAGCTTGGATCGTTTGGTGAATATGCCAAGGGCGGATTGCCGATCGCCGAAGGCTATTTTAAGCCTGGTTATAAAGGGCAGTTGGCGTCGACGCCTTTACCTTACCCTAGGGCGGCAAACGATATTTATCATGTTTCCAAAATAAATGACTCGAATTATGTAGCGATGGCGGCGCGTACCTGGGGGCTTCGCATCACGGAAGTGATGCAAGCAACGGTCTTTGGTCTGCTAACATCGGAAATGGATGCCTCGCCTGATCTTTTTACCCGTTTTGATTACGATCCGATATTTGGAACAGTAGCCAACCGTTTTCTAGCGCAGGTAGTTTCTGGTTCTTCGATGACAGTCTATGGTAGCGGAAACCAGCGTACTGGACTTATGGCGTTGAACGATGCGGTCAATTCGTTGGCCCGGTTTGTTGAAGATGTACCACCAGTTGGTGAACATCGTGTGGTGAACCATGTTACAGAAACACACTATTCCATCAATGAATTAGCGGCGGATATTGCTGACATTGCCAGAGGTGTTGGGTTGGATCCCAAGATTTCTTTTACCTCCGATCTTAGGGGGGAAAGTGCTGCCAAGAAACCTATATATAGCATTGAGACAAGTTTGCAGGGAAGTCATTTGTATCATACCGATTTCCATACCGTGATAAGGGAATCCATCAGTCTTTTACAAAAGCAATATAGTACACTTCTATCGCATCATTTTTCACCCCATAGTGCCTGGAACGAATGTTCTGATGGGAAAAATCTTGATCTTAAAAGAGTAGATGCCGTCCGAAAAACAGAAAATGAAGCGTATTGGGATCAGTTCAGGATCAATACATTTCCTTCGACCCGGGTGAATCTGAATCCAGGCTGCCTGGCTACGTTGCCACAGGATCGGCTCGAAACCATCAAAAATCAGGTAAACGGCAATCCACTTTCTTTATATGCATTAGGGAGGGAAGCTTTTATTTCCATACAGGAGGAATGTGCTAAATTGTGGCCGGCTATCGGTTATCGCTGTAATGTGACTTCAAGCACATCTCAGACCATGAATTTATTGGCATTGGTGCTTTTACGGAGGTTGCAGGAGGATGGGAAGAGGTGTTTTCAGGTCCTGACAAGTGAGCATGAACATCCGGGCGGTATCGGCCCCTTTGAACATTTGCCAGAATATAAGCTCACTTATCTCCCTGATGTTGTCCTTAATGACGCGGAGGAATTTAACAGATGCTTGCGCGAAATGCAACCAGACATCGTGTTCTTATCGCATGTCTATTATCCCACAGGAAAACTGATGCAAGACAAGTGGCGCCTGAGCAATATAAAAAAGGCAGTTCCGAATGCAATTCTGATTCTTGACGTAGCACAGTCATTAGGGATTCAGCAACTTCCTTTTGGGGATGCTGATGTATTGATCGGGAGTACACATAAATGGTTGCATGGACCGTTGGGCGGTGGTTTAGCTTGGTTCAAAGAAGATTTTGCAAGTTGGATCGGGGCCTTATATTGGAATAAGCAGCATCTTTTTGAAGATCCACAAACCCATGGGTTCAGCATTCCGGGGGGGCAGGATTTCTTATTGTATGAAAGGTTGAGGCAAAGCCTAAAACGTTATCGAGAAATTGGGCCGAAAGCGATCCTGGAGCGCAGTACCTATCTGGCAGCTTATCTGAAAAGAGAGCTTAATGGGATCTTGGGCCATGCAGGCATTACCCACTGTTTTATGGGAGATGATGTATCTCCGGTCGTAAGTCTACTGGTGTCAGATTATGATCCTTATCCACTCTATGAGTTTTTGAGAAAGAAAGACATCCATATTAAATGCATTAAGCATTGTAGAGTAGAAGCGAAGGTTGGACACGTACTGCGTTTTGGTATACCGTATTATGAAAATATGGGCCGCTTGCGCATGGTACTTGATACGATAGCTTCTTTTGTGGATTGTGCGATCATGGATAAGCAAGAAGTGGACTTGGTGATCTAGTTTAATATGCAATGATGAAAGATGCAAATTATAAACTGAACCTGTTCGTTCTTGTTGGATTGCTGTTCATTAGCAGCTGTATGGCGCAGCAAGTGGACATCGTACGCGATAGGAAAGCCGAAACTGAAATCCTTATTTCCTCGCATCCATCAAATTTGGAGCGAAAGGCGGCTTTGGTATTGCAAGAGTATATTAAACGTATTACTGGCGTACCATTAGCGATATTGTCGAGCCCTTCTGGGACCAAAAAACACGTAGTATATATCGGGAATAATTTTTATCAACAGCGGATTGGAAAGAAGGTTGAGCTTGGAAACGAAGGTTTTGAAATTAGTGTTCGGGACGGACAAGTTTATCTGACTGGAGGTTCAGGAAAAGGCCTACTGTATGGCGTATATGAACTTATCGAGAAGCAATTTGGCGCTCGGAAATATGATCAAGGGCCTGCATGGGTCCCGAAGCGTGCGAATCTGTCACTTCCTCAGGATTTCAATTTTCGTTTTGAACCACCATTACGTTATAGAGAGTCTTACTACCCTGCTTCTGCGGATGGTGAATACCTGGATTGGCATCATTTGCATCGATTTGAAGATCTGTGGGGCTTATGGGGACATTCATTTTTTAAAATTATACCACCGGAAGACTATTTTCAGCAGCATCCTGAATATTTCGCTTTAACAAACGGAAAGCGTAGCGCAACACAACTCTGTTTAACAAATCCTGACGTCCAAAAAATAGCAATCAATTATTTTCGACAGGCCATTGCCGATAATCCTGATGCGGTCTATTGGTCTATAGCGCCAATGGATGGAAAAGGTTACTGTACCTGCGATCGCTGTACAAAGGTTGACCAGGAGGAAGGCGGACCGCAGGGCACACTGATCCGATTTGTGAACAGTGTGGCAGCTCAATTTCCAGAACAGAATTTTACGACCTTAGCCTATGGTTACACCGCAGAAGCTCCCAAAATAACTCGGCCATCGGCCAATGTACATGTGTTGCTAAGCACGATAGATGCAACGCGGGAGCAGGGCCTGGCGGTTAATCCAACAGCTGCTCCCTTTCGACGCCAGCTCAAAGACTGGTCAAAGATCTCATCGCATATTTTTGTGTGGGATTATACCACGCAATTTACCGCCTATTTAAATCCTTTTCCGATGTATGATCACTACCAGAGCAATATCGCCTATATGTATCAAAACGGTGTAAAAGGTATCTTTGAACATGGGCCTGGACATACGCTGGCTGATATGTCTGCCTATGCCAGTTATATGCAGGCCAAGAGTCTATGGAATCCTGAGCTAGATCAAGCTGAGGTGGAAGAAGATTTTTTGGACGGTTATTATGGTGCAGCATCAAAGGTTATTAATAAGTATCTAAAACAACTTGTTGAAGCTCGAAAAACAAGTCGCTCGACGCTTGATATATACGGTAACCCCATCCTTTCGCGACATGGATATCTGCGTTTAGAAAAGATGAAACTTTTTAAGGAACTTTTGAATAATGCGCAAAAAACTGTAGCTGGAGATCCGAAATTTTTAAGTCGTGTCAAATTGATTGCTTTGGGTCTCGAGTATGCAGCTTTGGAGCAGGCAAAGGCTTATGGAGACCATCCGTTCGGCTTTTTGAACAGGAAAGCTGATGGTCAGTGGGTAGTCAATCCCAATTGGATGAATCGGATAGATGAATTTTTGGACCATGCACTTCGAGGCGGAGCTATCGAATTGGCTGAAACTGGTGGCAGTCTTGAGCAATACCGGCAGCAATGGCTAACGCTATTAAATAAACCCTATTTGCCTTCATTGCTCCAAGGGATAGAGCCTCAGTTTAAACCTTCGTTTTTGGAGGATTTTCCCGCAAATGGAAAAACAACACTGAATGATGGCTTATCGGGAACGACAGATTACAGTTACAATTGGCTATTATTTGATAGTAAGGATGTGGAGATTACTTTTCCTTTTCCGAATGAAACAATGGCTTCACAAATTCAGCTTAACTTCCTTCTGGATCCGGCACATTATCTATTTCTTCCGGATGGAATCGCGGTAGAATCCTCAGAAGATAATATTTCGTACGTTAACATCGGGACGTATAAGATCGATACTGGTCTTATTCCTGAAGGCCCGATATGTTTTCCAGTTTCATTTGGCTTAAAACAACAAAAAGGACGTTTTTTAAAAGTGAAAATTTCTTTTTCGCAAGAATTTCCACATTGGTTTGAAGGGTCGAAGCATCGTAACCCGCTTTTTGCCATAGATGAAATTCACGTGAGAAAATAGATACGGTTCGAGTTTTTTGTCCTTTTTGCGTTATTTTATCTGTTAGATTTATCGAAAGCTGCGGTCGTAGTGCCATTTGGTCGTTTTGTTTCTTAGTACAAGTTATCATATCCATCATGCTGATCCAGCAGATTAGCTGAATGGGGTAGGAAATCGGCTGGATATTAGTTAATTGGATGTAGGTCTTGAATGAGAGGAAAGCTATTTTAATAAGGCTCTATAAAGAATTAAAAGTAAATGGGGCGAACGCCTTCGCCCCATTCTATCCATTAATATTATCAAGTCGAACGCAAAAAAAATGACTTGATGGCCCAAATGTAAAAAAATTATACGGAATTGCTCCTGTTAAAAAATGCTAAAATCATGTAAAAATTTGATAGGTAGCTTAAGTACTACATTTCAAAAAAAAGACGGCTAGAATTTCTAGCCGTCCACTTTTGGTCGCCGAAGCTCCAAAAATTATCTTATGCTTATTTTTTTTAGTTTACGCGTACGCAGCGAACGTTTTTGAATGATGTACTTAGTACATTTGCACCTAATGCGCTAACTCCATTCAAAAGCTGGCCGGTATTGTTTGCCATGTGGAATCGAGTGCCTAAGGATAGTGGAACTAAAGTTAGACTACGGCCAGCGTTACCATAATAACCCCATGTACCTGCGCCAACTAAGCCAACAATATTAGCGCCTTGTTCATTTGTCCAAAGCGTTGTTGCTCTGCCGTAACTACTGAGTAAGGGGAGATTTAAGTTTGCCACTTGGAAGTTTGCAATGTCAACACTAAGATCATTTAAACCAATATTTGCTAAACCACCGTTTCCAAGTAGGGGTAAGATATTCACGTTTGAAATCTCACCATTATAATAAAAACGTAGTCTATTGGATGCACTGTTTACGTCACCAAAAGCATTCGAACCTGAAGTAGGAGCACCGTTTGCACCAGAAGCTAATGTGTACTGACCATAATTAAATGGAGTGGAAGGAGCTAATGCTGAATTAGGTGCTGCTGTATTTACTAGCAAAGATGTTGCATTAGTCAATAGATTCGTAATTATATTTGCAAGTCCTGTTACTCCTGTTGCGTCGACTACTTGGCCCAGGCCACCTAATGCCCCAGTAAGTTGATTTACTTCAATATCTCCTCGTACCATGTTAGCAAAGTCTGCCTTTGCCGGTTGTTTCCAAAGACCTGCTGGATATACCAATGCACATGGATCGCCATTATTTGTTGTTGTAGTCGCAAATTGTCCAGGAACAATACTTCCAAAAGCGAAATAGCCGTTAGCCCTAGCTGTTAATTGATTATTTGCATAGAATGCATAATTGCGACCATTGCCATTGTTGCCTCTGTAAAACAGGTTAGACCGAGCCCATTTTACAGTGCGGCCCCCGAAATTTGTGATTAATGGAGATTCCACCACATTCAACAACAGGCGATGACTGTTTCCTAGTTGCGGTGTTACCGCAAACGGGAAATTTGAAGCGGTAGCAAAATAGGTGCGCGCTAAGCTACCGTCGACATGGCTAATGTTTAAATTTTGGACCTGTACATTGATTGCATTTTGTGCAGCAGTGGATGCTGTATACACGTAAGCAATTTTTGCGTCATTAAATGCCGGATCGATGTTTGTGAAGTTGGCGTATGTTAACGTTGGGGTGAAGCTTGCGCCTGCCGTGACAGTTCCATCAAGCAATGCAATGCTACCTGTGGCTAAGTTTAGTCCGGTTACATTGACTGTAGGATTACCTGTGATATTACCAAAGACCCCTTTGGTATTTAATTCAATTCCGATACGTGAAAACTTATGGCTGAATTGGATGTTGATGTTAGAGTTTGTTGCCAGATTTACGGTTCCTGAAGCATAAAGCACATCTTTATTTTGTGCCAAAGCAATCGATCCATTTGTTGGTGTAAGAGCAGGTTGATCGTTATCGGAAGTGTTGTAAGAAAGGGCTATCCATGTGTAAGATGTGGCGGGATTAAGCCCTTCGATCGTACCTGCTGTACCTGCTACCAGCTGTTTGGCGGTAATTAGTGTTGTTCCCGAATAGATATAGACAACATATTTTGTGCCTGATACCATATCTTCAGTGACGCCAGGGGCGACATCCGCGGCTAATCCGCCAGATCGTTTTACTGCTATCCCATCATTGGTAATGGTTGGTAAATTGTGGTCAGTCGAAACAACCATGTCTACATCGGAAAATGAATGGATTTTGCTTGTCGTTGTGCTCGGTTTCGCCGAGCCAACTTTTACTGCGCCATCGTTGCCGCTGGTTTTGATGCCCCCCACCGCTACAGTGAGGACATTTGTTTTGTTGTCGACATTTTCAGTCTTGTTGTCCTTGGAGCAACTTGTGATTAATGTCCCGGGGATTGCTAGCATTGCCATCGCAACAACCCAGTGAGCTCTTTTAGTCAGATGAAATCTCATTTTAGTGCTTTTTCGTGTTGTTAAGTAATGTGATGATTATACATTAAGCACCCTCTCCGGTAGTAGTACCGTCTGGACCTGCTCCCCAACCGTCGGTTTGTGGTGTTGAACCTGGTTGTGCCTGAGAACCTGCAGCAATGCCTTGCTCAAGTTCAACTACGTGCTCTTTAATGGACGGAGCGACGTACATTTTTTTTGCGTTCTTATTCATGATGATATTATTTGGATATACCGCACTATTACTAGTGCGGGTTAAAATTTAATGGACAATTTAACCCTGATATCTTCAGAAATGCCTAGGATCTAACGGCTTGCCTTTGCGTATAGGCAATTATATTGCTATTGTAGCCTGGATATTTCTAGTTATTTTTCTATTTTTTGGTTTCTAATTTAATTGTTAATACTTTAAATTCTTATATGTTAGTTGTACTTCTTTTGAATTGAATTGTAATATTACGACTTAATATCAACTTGTGCAAAAAAAAATTGTAAACTTTTTATAAATATCTGTTGATTGTGTAATAAAACAACTTTCTTCATCGTTATATATATGTATGTTTTATGGTAAATTATTGTTTTAAGGCAATATTTCTTGGTTTAAAAACATATATATCCAACTTTGTTTATACTAATTTTCTATTGAACAACTTGTTTAAATATTTTGTTTTGGTGGCGTGTTGATTTATTTTTTACCTATTTGTTTTTCTCTAATTAATTTGTTTTGATATTATCACTGGTTTTAATTGCTTTGAGGTTTCTGTTTTCTGTAAATATAGAAATATATTTCTTGTATTGATACTTTTGTAGTATGTTCTATTTTTTACTTTAAGTATAAATACGTTTTTCAAACTATCTAAATTAATCCTGTGTGGTGTCTATGGCGATATTTGTATGATTAATTCGTGTTTTACAAATTAATATAATTTAAAATTTAAATTTAAGTGATCTATTTTCTTTTCTTTATTATTTCATTTTAGGAAAAATTGTATAAACAACCAGTCCATTTTTCTTTTTTACTTATTATTATCTATGTTAAGGCAACGATCGTTCAGGTCCGTTGAGCTTTCTGGAATACACCTTAGATTCGCTGATTTTTGGAAGTTTGATTACTTTTTCTGTTCATATTACAATTTTTTATCTTTTCAAGTTATAATGTATATAGATCTATATTCTGGTTAACATAATTTGTTCAAAATGAGGGTGGATGGTGGTAATGGTTTGCCTGATAGATTAGTTGGTTAGGAAACAATTTGCATGCACATCTGTAGTTCAAACTTATTTTAAATAATTTCTTGTTTGTTGTTGTTCCTGCACCTTTTATAGTTTTTTACATGTAGTTGGTGATTGCCTGCTTGGGAATATGTTTAAGGGTTCATGTTATATCAGGGTTATACTTGAAGTGCATTTCAAGGTTTGAAAATGCATTTTTTTGTGTTTGTAATTTATTTGCTAAATTGCTCCCTATTTCAGCATTATGAAATGGTTATCAGGCCTTATATGCAGTAAATAATAATTATGGAATTTGGAGTTCAGCGGGTTATTGGTGTAGCGCAGGAGCCTTCGGAAGTGACCGATGCAACAGCAAAAGAAAATTATGTGGTTCTTTTTGTATCAAAGGGCGGCTGTAGTATACGGATCAATAATCAGATTAAAGAAATTGAAGAATACTGTCTGGTGTTGATTCCGAAGGGGATAAAAATTGAAGCTAACCCAGATGAGTCCCGACCTTTTCTAATTATTTATTTTTCGGAAAGTTTTTTTGCCCGTACGGCGGTTGATACTGCATTTCTGCGAAACTTCAAATCTTTTAATACAAACGAATATAACTACCATGTGTTGTGTGTGCCTATGGAGTATGCAACCTACTATGAATTTGTGGGTATGCAGCTTAAACTATCTAAGCAGAATTATAATCAGGTGATATATCGCGATTTGGCTCACAATATTGTTAAACAAATTGTACTCTTAGCTGCGATATATGCTGAAGATAGACAGTCGGATGAACTGGTGGGGCAAAGTGCAGATATAAAGCTCGTAAGGCGTTTCCAGGTGTTGGTAGAGCAGTATGTAAAAAAAGAAAAACGTGTAGCTTTCTATGCTCAAGAGCTAAACATCGCAACTAAGAAATTAACTAACTTAACGAAAGATGTGCTGGGGGCGACGCCAAAAGAGCTGATCACCGAAGAGTTGCTTCGAGTGAGTAAAAAGCTGATTACTGAATCATCACTCAGCATTAAGCAGATTGCTTGGGAGCTCGGTTATGCAGACGTTAATAACTTTAGTACATTTTTTTTAAAAGAAACGGCCTTGACGCCAACTGAGTACCGTAAACGTTGGCAAGGATAATATTCCTAAAATATCTTTATTTAACTATAACCTAGTTTTGTAGTTTTCTATGCGACAGTGTAGTTGAACCGCTACAAGATTTGCAATTTATACTGGACTTGCGCATTTTGTCATTTACTCACTAAAATTAGTTATATCTTTGCTTCAAGCAGTTCGACATTAATAGTATTGTATAAAAGCCGAATATTAAAGTCCTGTCTCGGTCGACTGATAGAATTGTTTAACATTGATCTATTATTATTTAATTATGTGTAACATAAAAAGCTTTAATCTCTTCTTGGTGGGTCTTGCAGGGATTACGCTCTTCGGGGCAAGTTGTTCGAAAGTAAAGGATTTGTACAACGATACTACTGCAGGCTCCGATTCTTCATCCTTATTTCCTGCTGGCGTTAATGTCCCAACTGATTTTATGTGGAATTCGACACGCGCTGTCGATGTGCGCGTTGCAGTTGACGATCAATTTAGCGGTAAATACTTTTATCGGGTGGAGTTTTTTGATAATGATCCGACGTTGGGTAGTGGGACGAATCTGTTGGCTGCGGGTCAGGCAAAATCTGGACAGGATTTTGTTGGTAAGCTCATGATTCCAACACTTGCAAAATATATCTATTTAAGAGAGACTTCTCCACTTGGTGTTGCCGCAACCAGTATGATTGAAGTTGGGCAGCAAAATGCGATCAATGTGGGTGGAGTCAGCGCGGGTTGGGCTAGTAAAGCGAGTGTTTTGCGCAGCGCTAAGACGAGTGCGACGTTGGCAAGTGGCAGCTTAAGAGCGGCAGCGGTGGAAGCTACACCGGTTGTAGTTCCTTCCGATGCAATAGCGCTATCGGGCAATTCGACTATTTCTGTCGAGTCCAATAAATCGTATGTAGTTAAATCTGGTGTTACCTTTACAGGTAAGATCGATGCCAACAACGGTACAAGTAATGTGAAGATTTACATTCAAGGATCTTGGAAAAATACAAGCTTTGAGCTAAACCTTGGAAGCAATAATGGATTGTATATTACGCAGGCGGGTTCGATTGACCTAGTTAACGTAACGCAGAATACGGTGGGTGGCTTTGTCAATTATGGCTCGGCTTCACTTTCCAAAATGGAGACAAAAAATAATACGCTGTATGTCAATTATGGTACGCTTGCTGCCGATAAAGCGGATATCACCAATGGTAATTTTACCAACTATGGGGTCGCTACAATCCAAAATCTGAGCAGTACCACAAACGGTACGGTGGTGCGTAATGAGGGAACGCTTACTGTACAGAACGCTACCTTAACGAATGCTACGTTGGAGGCTGTTTGTCATACAGTAATCAATTCATTGACGACCAATGGTGCGACAATTTCGGTGGCTCAGGGCGCTCTATTAAGTTTAGATAAATTAGATGCCGGTGGTACAAAAATCAATTTGGCTGCATCTTCTATTTTGGATGTGAAAACTTTGGCTAAATTTAACAGCCAATCGAGCACCATGACTGGACCGACCTCGGGTCAGGCATTGGCCCGTCTCAAAAAGGTTGATGTAAGCAACCAGTGGATGGCTATTACGTATGGTGGTAACCTAGAGGTAGCTTGCTCAGATCATACAGCGAATGCACAATGGAGTACATATTATGTGATCAATAGTCCAGCTAAATTGGTTCCTTACGATAAGTCGACCGTTGTGATTGCGGGAACTTCTTGTAACGCCGGTGGTAATAATGCTTCTAGTGGCAATCCGACAGACCAGACTGTTACTGAGGTTAATTTAGGCACTTATTCTTATGTGTTCGAAGATAAATGGCCCGCTAAAGGCGATTATGATATGAATGATTGCGTATTGGATATGAACATCACCAAATTTCAAAATACAGCGAATAAGGTGACTAAAGTGGCCTTGAAAGCAAAATTAAGATCAATAGGTGCTTCGATCCGTTTTTCGACCGCTGTGCAGCTTGATGGTATCGCGGCGGGAAATGTCAAAAGTGTAACATATTCACGCAAAGATTTGGTAGGTACCGCCTTGCCTCTAGGAGCAAATGGTACGGAATCTGGACAAACGTACGCTGTGCTTCCATTATGGGATGATGCGCATAAGGCTTTTGGAGTGACAGATACACGTTTTATATCGACTCAATCGGGCCAATATGCGCCTGTGGAGGTAATTGTAACAATTGAGTTCAATACGCCGATAGATAACTTTACTTATGGGACATTAAATGCCTTCATTGTAAACTTCAATCAAAACCTTGCTGGCCGAAATGAAGTGCACCTAGTTGGTTATAAGGCAACTGACAAAATCAATAAAAGTTTGGTCTTGAAGGAGGCCGGTAGACTGTTGTCCGCATCAGATCCATTTAAAGCGAAATCGAATGAGCCATTTGGTTTGTTGGTGCCGGTATCTTTTGTGTACCCGTCCGAAGGACAGGCGATTACCGCTGCGTATCCGCTCTTTGAGTCTTGGGCAACAAGTGGGGGTACCCAAAATACAGATTGGTATCTACATAAGAAGTAATAGAAGCACTAACTTCTGCATGTACCAGAGCAGCCTTATTAAAAGGGGGGGCTCTGGTATTTGTAGTAATTTTAGGGTATGCAGTTCCAAAGCAAAGCTTATTAAATCTAAAGATTGATGAAAAAGAAGATTCTAATAATTGACGACAAACCAGCAATTGGTCAATTAATTACACTTTATTTAAATGCAGATTATGACTTTCGTTTCTTTAGTAATGCTATCGATGCATACAATTGGCTCAAGGAAGGGAATGTAGTTGACTTAATTTTATCAGATTATACCATGCCAGAAATGAATGGGTACGATTTGCTGCTTATGATCAAGCAAAATGAATTTCTGAAGACTATTCCAGTAATCTTTTTGTCAGGCGAGGATAATTCCAATACCCGGATCAGCTTGCTTGAAGCTGGGGCCGATGATTTTATCTTAAAACCGTTCAATCCGCTTGAATTAAAGTTGCGGATTAAAAAAGCATTAAAATAATGCCTCAATATAGCGATTATATATACTTTGGTGATAATCTCGAAACTTTTGATTATTTTCATCAACAAGTCCAAGAGATATTGGGCGTGGAATTGAAGTTTTTTGATTCATTCGAAGCCATGGATATGTATTTTCAAGAACATGAAGGGCAGTTTTTTTCTGTGGTCTTCTATGAAAAAAGCAAAAGCTTAAATAAAGACCTATCGAGGTTGACAAAGGTTGTCGAGCATGGAAAAGATACATTACTGATCTTGATTGGAAATGATCTTTCCCGTTTTGAGAAGCAATCTTATTTTGAGGCTGGTATCACAAATACAATTAATCCACGTGCACATGTGGATGTTTTTGAATCGGTTAGAAAATATATTAAACTTTATTTCGAAGCGACAGCACAGACTGAAAAATTTGAAGGCAATCATACATCTTTTCCTCAATTAGGAATTCCTTTAGGAAAAAGATTATTTGATATAGTAGTGTCTTCACTTTTAATCCTTCTACTATCACCGATATTGATAATTGCTTATCTAGCTGTTAAGATTGAAAGTAAAGGTTCGGCAGTCTACAAGTCGAAACGGATAGGATCTGGCTATTATATGTTTGATTTTTATAAATTCAGATCCATGTATCCCGACGCTGACAAGCGTTTAAAAGAGTATATGGCACTTAATCAATATGCAGATGCATCGCTAAGTGTTAATCGTAGCACTGTGACCACTATGATAAGCGATGGTGATGCGCATCTTTTTACGACGGATGAGCTACGTGACGTACTTATAGATGATGATACGGTTGTAAAAAGTTCTGATAGTGCTGGAAGACAAAAAAAGGCGGCTTTCTTTAAACTTGAGAAAGATCCACGTGTAACCAAGGTCGGGCGTATTCTCCGTAAATATAGCATTGATGAACTGCCCCAGTTGTTTAATGTACTTAAAGGCGATATGTCTATTGTGGGAAATAGGCCCTTGCCACTCTATGAAGCCGAGATGCTGACGACAGACGATAGTGTGGAGCGATTTATGGCTCCGGCGGGTATAACGGGCCTATGGCAGGTTGAAAAGCGGGGCGATAATGGAAGTATGTCCGATCAGGAAAGAATAAAACTGGATATTGACTATGCACAGCATTATTCGGTCTGGATGGATTTAAAAATATTGTATAAAACGTTTTCCGCATTCATCCAAAAGGCGGATGTTTAATAACATAAATAATAATTTCGATGAACTTATTGCTTAAAAGGGCTTTTTTGCTGTTAAATTTAGTTACAGCAAGCCTATTGCTAAAAGCACAATCTGTGATGGACCCAACGGATATGGTTGATTTTACAAAGCTTAAACTTCCGCCTTTGGAAACCCTTTATCAAAATGCCAAGCAAAGTCCAGGAGTGGAAATGTATGAGGCAAAAATGGAGGCTCAGGCTAATCAGTTGATAACAGAAAAGAGAAGCTGGTTAAAATATTTCAGGGTTGGTGGATCTTGGCAGTATGGCAATATCGCGATTAATTCAGCGTTCACGAATGAATATACTCCTCTTTTCTATCAGTCTTCTGGCGTAACCCAAAGCTCCTATTACGGAACTGCCGGAGTGAATATTCCTTTGGATGATCTCTTCGATCGAGGCAATAAAATCAAACGTCAGAAGATGGAACAGCGATTTACGCAGCTGGAATTGGACAAATGGCTTGATGAGCAACGTATCCGTATCGTCAACTCCTATACGAAAGTAAAAACAGCTCTTTCTACACTCAAGAAAAAAATTGAAGATTACAATATCGCCTTAGCGAATTACAAAATGACTGAGAATGAATTTAAGTCAGGCAATGCAAATATAAGCGATCTTAATACAGCAAAGAAGTTGGAGACAGAGGCTTATGAAATTCTGAAAACCAACGAATCTATTATTACCAATGAAATCCTTACCTTAGAAATCCTGAGTAAGACAAAAATTATAAGCCAATAGCATCATGAATATTTTCCATTATATCTTTCGGGCCATTTTCAGAATTAAGTGGTGGCTGTTGATTTTGCCGCTAGGTTTTGCCTTGCTGGCGATCTACCTGACTCGTCAAATGGATCGGCAGTATAAGACTGATATTACAATCTATACAGGTGTTATTTCAAGTTATGGAAGTGATCCAGGCGAATCCAATGCTTCGCAAGACTGGAACGTGTTAAATAATTCGATCCAGAATATTATCAATACTATTAATTCGAAGGAAACGATCAAAAGGCTTTCTATGCAGCTTTATGCACGGCTTATGATCCACGGCGATCCTACTAAAGATAATGTATATATTACCGCAAAACATTACAAGGAGCTTGTCGCAATTACCCCCAAAGACGTACAGAAGTTGATCGATAAGAGCTCGGAAGAAAATACAGTAAAGAATCTGGAAAAATATGAGAAAGCAGACCGTAATAATTTTGTCTACGGCCTTTTCAACTGGAACCATCCTTATTTCAGCTATAATGCTCTCCGCGAAAATATTAAGATCAACAGGGTAGACAATAGCGATATTTTACAGATCAACTATCAGGCAAACGATCCAGGGGTTGCTTTTCAGACATTGGATATTTTGAGTAAAGTTTTTGCGATCGAATATACCAATTTGCAATTCGGCAGTACCAACAATGTCATCCGGTATTTCGAGGCTGAGCTTGAACGTATAGGCCGGGAACTTCGCGGACAGGAAGATTCTTTGACAATGTATAACGTTGAAAACCGGGTGATCAATTACGATAAACAGACGGAAGCAATTGCTTTATTGGATAAAGAGTATGAACTACGACATCAGGATGTCTTATTTGTTTATAACAGTGCGCAAGCAGCTATAAAACAATTGGAGTCGGGAATGGATGCCAATATGCGTGCGATCAAAAATAATACGGAGTTTTTGGCACGCATGAATCAGATTGCAGACATCAACTATAATATTTCAAAGATACGGACGTTGAGTGTAGATTCTCTTAAGCATAAACAGGGCGGAGCTGATCTAGATGTACTGTCGCATGAATTGGATCAAAAGGAGAAGGGCTTCCGTTCGTTTATGGATCAATATACAGCGGAAAAATATACTAAAAATGGCTATCCAAATGCAAATTATGTAAAGCAATGGGTAGAAGAACTTCTACGTTTCAAACGCTCGGAGGCGGAACTTAATGTCGCCCGTGATTTTAAGCAGGAACTGGATCATAAATACACCCAATATTCACCTATTGGCTCTGTCTTAAAACGTAAGGAACGTGGTATATCCTTTACCGAGCAGTCCTATTTGTCAATCTTATCCAGTTTAAATGCCGCGCGGTTGAGACTAAAGAGCTTGGAAATGAATTCGGCTACGCTAAAAGTGATCAATCCGGCAAGCTTTCCGTTAAATGCACTTCCGCATAGCAGAAAATTGATTGTATTTGCTGTCTTTTTTGGGACTGTGGCATTTATACTTGGAATATTACTTATTATTGAACTTTTTGACCGTACGTTAAGAGATAAAACACGAACCGAACGGATTACAAAAGGAAAAGTGATTGCAGCGCTACCTAAGCTTGGGAAAAGTGGTGTCAAACAGACTAAAATTGAAGAAAGAGCGATCCATGTTTTGGCCAATAGATTATATGGTTTTTACAACAACTCAAATCCTATAAATTTTATCAATATTGTCAAGTTCTCTTCAACACTAGATTTGAGCTCACTGACAGACATTTTAACAGCCTACTGGCAGGGATTGGGTATTAATGTACTGGCCTATAAAGAAGGGACTGATTTTAGTGCAGAATCGAGGGAATATTTAGTGGATGGTGGCTGGGCTGAAAAACTCGGTAATTATGATATTTCATTAGTCAAGCATGGCTCTATGGCATTAAGTCCCATTCCTTCTCTATTTTTAGAGCGGGGGATGGCCACGCTATTGGTATTAAGGGCGGACTCAGTATGGAAAACAGAAGATGAGTTGATGTTTGCAGATCTATTGCAACGTTCTGCTGGTAAACCAATCGTAATTTGCTTGATGAACGCTGAAAAATATGTTGTGGAAGAGTTTACAGGAATGTTGCCTCCGTTTACCTTTTTGAGACGTCTGGAATATCAATTGGGTAATTTTGGTCTGACATCGCTGGGGAAATAGTTGGATATGATGCAGTATGATCATATAAAATCGATGATAACCAATCGGCATTTGCTCCTGCTGTTCCTCATACTCGGGGGATTGGCAGGAACTTGCATTTTTATTTTTGCTGGTGTGTCATTGGCTGTGCTGTTCTATATGTTGCCTGTATTTCTATTGGTTATTATGGTGCTGCTGTCTTCGCCAATAAGTTGTTTCTTTCTATTGTATATTGTATCCTACCTAGTGATGGGTTTTGGACGCTATATCACATTTCCACTTCCAGTAGGCGTCATACTTGATCTTTTGATCTTATTTAATTTTCTCTCGCTAGCTTTACATTTTATTAGAGGAAATTCCTTAGGGAAAGTACACTTTAATACTTTTCTCCTGATCTCCATCTTTTGGATGCTTTATTGTATGCTGGAGATTATAAATCCAATGTCAACTTTTGCGAACTGGATTACGACAGTCCGTAGCATTGGGATGCATATTGTCTTATTTCAATTATTGGTGTTTATTAGTCTGGATAACATTTCCAAATTGCGTTTATTTTTTAAAGTTTGGGGCATCCTTGTTCTTTTGGGAGCTTTAAAGGCGATAGGCCAAAAGTATATCGGTTTAGACCGATTCGAGACTGCTTGGCTATATACATTCGGCGCTCATACGCATGTTATTTATAGTGGGATCCGTTACTTTTCATTTTTCAGTGATGCGGCAAATTTTGGCTGCCATATGGGCTTGGCTGTGGTATTTTTTACGATCTTAGCTATTTATGAGAAGCAGGGAAAAAGACGTTTTCTTTATATAGTTATTGTGGCTTTTGCGGCTTACGGGCTAATGATATCCGGGACAAGGGCCGCTATTGCTGTTCCTTTTGCAGGCTTTGCTTTCTTCATTATTCTTGTAAAAGAGTGGAAGTGGGTAATCTTTGGTCTTTCTTTATTAATAATGGCTTTTGCTTTCTTTAATTTAACGACCATTGGCAATAGCAGTTCCGATATCCGTCGTATGCGGACGGCTTTCTCTTTTTCAAAGGATGCTTCCTTTAATGTTCGCTTGGAGAACCAGAAAAAAATGCGAACCTTTATGGGTGACCATCCTTTTGGTATAGGATTGGGCGGGTCTAAACATGCGAATGAAGGAGATGCAATACATGGTATCGCAACAGATTCTTCCTTCGTTTTTATATGGGTAGAAACGGGGATCTTCGGTCTTATTTGCTATATTATTTTATGTCTCACGATATTGGGATATGGCACATATTACGTACTATTTCGAGTGAAAGATAGGCGGATCAAGTCTATTGCAATGGCTTCTACAGCCGGACTTGCAGGAATTATGGTTGCGGGATATGCGAATGAAGTGCTTCATCAAATGCCTACTGGGCAGACCGTATACATTCTAATGGGGGTTATTATGCTTTCGCCTTATTTGGACAAAAAATTGAGCGATGACATCAGAACCGTATAAAATATCTTTTATTACGGTCAATTACAATGGATTGGCTGATACCATTTCCCTATTGGAAAGTATTCTGAATGCAAGACTATCTTTTGCATATGAGGTTATTGTCATCGATAATGGTTCGTTAAAAGATGAATATAGTCTGATCAAACATCAATTTCCTAATATCAAAGGCTATTATAACCGAATGAACCTGGGATTTGCAGGAGGAAATAACTTGGGGCTGGAAATAGCTACTGGCGAGTTTATTTATTTCTTAAATAATGATACACTGCTTCCAGAAAACGCCGATAGCGAAATTTTGGGCATGTTAGAAGTATTTGCGCTAGATTTACAAGTAGGTGGAATTTCACCTAAGATAATGTATTATCAACCCAAGAGAATGATCCAATTTGCCGGGTGTACACCGCTGACATCAATTACCCTACGTAATAAACAGATCGGTTATCGGGAGATGGATAAAGGCCAATATGATACAAGCATGGAGATTCCCTATTTGCATGGTGCAGCTATGGTGGTACCCAACAGAATTATCAGAGAAATTGGTATGATGTCGGAGCTTTTCTTTCTTTACTATGAGGAGTTGGACTGGAGCTGCCGGATCAATAAAAAGTATAAATTAGTGTATTTTGCAGCTGCCCATATCTATCATAAAGAAAGCGCTTCCACGGGCCAGGACTCCGCATTAAAAACATTTTATCTGACACGTAACCGCTTGTTATTTGCTTATCGAAATAGGTCGGGGATAAGCCGGATTTTGGCTGTTTTTTATCTTATTGGGATAGCGAATAGCATAAGATTGATTAAATTTGTTTTTTCGGGTATGTGGAGTCATATTGGTGCAGTATATTCAGGGACATGGTCTGGGATTAAATTATTTTCTAAAAAGAATCTAAGCTGATGGAAACGGTTTTGTTTATTATTGAAACATTGATTTTTATTCCATTCCTGGTCTGGATCATGTATTTCTTTGTTTTTGCAGTCGGCTTTCGCATTCCGAAGAAATTATTCTTTGAACGATCGAATATTCAACATCGATTCCTTATCATATTTCCAGCATATAAGGAGGATGCAGTAATCGTTGATAGCATACACTCTTTTTTAAAACAGGACTATCCAAAAGAGCTTTTCGAAATTATCGTTGTTTCTGATAGTATGACGAGAGAGACAAACCACGAACTTGAAAATTTAGGCGTTCGAATACTAATTCCTACGTATGAAAAAAGATCCAAAGCAGCTGCTCTAAATCTGACAATGAACGTTATCAACGAAGAAGATTTTGATGGCGTTGTTATATTGGATGCTGATAATTTAGTTTCTCCAAATTATCTAGCACTCGTCAACGATTGCTTTGCATCTGGCGCGGTTGCCATCCAAACACATCGCATAGCAAAAAATAGCAATACCGATACCGCATATCTCGATGGGATCAGTGAGGAAATAAATAATTCAATTTTTAGGCAGGGGCATGTGAACCTGGGTTTGCCCGCCGCATTGACGGGCTCGGGCATGTTGTTTGAAATCAAGTGGTTTAAAGATACGATGGCTAAAATAAGCTCCATGGGTGAGGATAAAGAGCTGGAGTATTATTTGCTTTTAGATAAGATATTTACCGTTTATTTGGAAGATGTGTATGTACTAGACGAGAAAGTACAGAACCGTCGCGATCTGTCCAACCAGCGAAAAAGATGGATTGCTGCTCAAATTGACACTTTTTTGAATACTTTGAAGCGATTTCGTACAATAATTCGGACCCGCAACTGGCCTATGTTCGACAAACTGATCCAATGGTCGATTCCGCCCCGCATTATTTTGCTCGGAATGGTTCCTATTTTGGGCTGTATCGTCTATTTGGTAGCTCCAGCATTGGCCTATAAATGGCTTATACTCTATGGCTTGTTTATCGTGTCACTTGGTTTGGCTATACCAAATAGATTTTATACGCGCAGGACATTGCTCTGCTTTTTAAAATTACCATTTATTTTTATGGCAATCTTACGTAGCTTTATGGGCATCAAATCGGGACGTAATACTTTTGTGCATACACCGCATGGCGAAAAAAAAGAAGACTATAGTAATTGAGGCACAACGAATCTTTCGCCTTAATAAACACGGAATGGATTTTGTGGCTTTGGAAGTAATCCGTGCGCTTCAAAAGTTGGATACCTTTAACCGGTATATTATTGCTGTCGGACCGGGAGAGGACCGCTGTTTGGAAGGTTCAGCAAATTTTGAGATTAAAGTTTTGGAAAGCTCCAACTATTTTATTTGGGAGCAACTTCTTTTACCTAAACTTATTAAAACCAGC
Organism: Sphingobacterium zeae; assembly: GCF_030818895.1. NCBI lineage: Bacteria > Pseudomonadati > Bacteroidota > Sphingobacteriia > Sphingobacteriales > Sphingobacteriaceae > Sphingobacterium > Sphingobacterium zeae. The sequence goes on along the minus strand of NZ_JAUTBA010000001.1, from coordinate 6,439 downwards.
AATGCGGATATCCTGCACTGTACCTCCAACACTGCGCCATTGGGATTGTCTATTCCGCTGGTACTTACGTTGCACGATATCATCTTTATGGAGAAAAAGATTGGTAGCAATTCGTCCATGTACCAAAATTTGGGCCGTATCTATAGGCGTTGGGTCGTGCCACGTGTATTGAAAAAGGTTCATACCGTGATCACTGTCTCTAACTTTGAAAAAAGAAATATCGAAGCGGCCTTTCCGCATCTACAGAAAAAAATTATCACGGTCTATAATGGTGTAAGTTCACGATTTAAATCGATGGATATACCTTCGGAAAGCACATTTTTAAAGCTCGAGAAGGGGGCTTTTTGGCTTCTTTTAGGTAATACCGATCCCAAAAAAAACCTGAGGAATACCTTGATGGCTTATGCTTTTTATTTGGAGAGAAGCAAATACAAGAAAAGGTTGCTCCTGGCCGATTTAGACCACACGTATTTGGAAAAGCTATTAAAAGAATTCGATTTGTTGGCGATAAAAGATTTTATTGTGGTCGAAGAATATATAGCTCATGACAAATTGGTTGAAGTTTACAATGATGCTTTTGCTTTTTTGTATCCTTCTATTCGGGAAAGCTTTGGACTTCCCTTGCTTGAAGCTATGGCTTGTGGCATACCTGTGGTTACTTCCAATACATCGGCTATTCCTGAGGTAGCCGGGGATAATGTGGTATATACAGACCCGATGGATATCAAATCCATTGCTGCAGGCATGTTGAAATTGGAAGATGAACCACAGTTATATAGCTCCCTTGTTAGTAAAGGTTTAGCGCGAAGTGAAGCTTTTAGTTGGCAACATACCGGGAAACATACATTAGCAATATATGAAAGCGTACATTCATAATCATCCTCAGTTTAAGCGCTTACTGCACTGGTTTATCATGAGTCCTGTGCGTACACGGCCGCGCTGGTATGTTCGTATGCTGCAGTTTTTTTATGTTAAACGTGGGGCGGGTTCAGTGATTTATCGTAGTGTACGCCGTGATCTGGTTCCTTTCCGTAAGTGTGCTATAGGATCCCGATCCGTGGTCGAGTCATTTGCTGTATTGAATAACGCTGTCGGCGACTTGTTTATCGGCGACAATAGCCGAATAGGAATTTCGAACACGATCATTGGGCCAGTGACAATTGGTAATAAAGTGAATATCGGTCAAAATGTTCTTATTTCAGGATTAAACCACGCATATGAAGATGTGACCAAAGCTATTGCAGACCAAGGAGTCAGCACCGCTCCAGTGACGATTGCTGACGATGTCTGGATCGGTGGAAATGTGGTTATTCTAGCAGGTATTAGCATAGGTGAACATGCTGTAATAGGTGCGGGCTCCGTGGTTACAAAAGATGTTCCGCCATATAGTGTTGTCGTTGGAAACCCGGCCAAAATTGTGAAGAAGTACGATTTTAATCTTAATGCCTGGATCAAACCATGAATGAAAGACCGTTGATTAGCATTATAATGCCTGTTTATAATACAGCTATGTATGTTGATCAGGCTATACAGAGTATTATTCATCAGGAATATGCTGATGTTGAACTTATACTGATCAACGATGGTTCGACCGATCAAAGTCTCTCCATACTGGAAAAATGGAGCTCATGTGATAACCGTGTCAAATTATTTTCCCAGGAAAATCAAGGCCTATCTGCTGCCAGAAATAGAGGCCTTTCTCTTGCGAACGGCCAGTATATTTATTTTATGGATAGTGATGATCTGCTGCGTGCAGATGCACTATCCATGTGTTTGCATTATTGTGAAAAGAAAGACCTCGATTTTGTTTATTTTGATGCTTCGGTTTTTGCGGATAATTCAGATAGCTCCATACTAAAGGATTTTAATTATTCCCGACAAAAAATACCGGCTTATACTGTTTTTAGTGGGCCGGATGCATTGCAACAGCAACTGAACACAGACGACTTTTTCTCTTCAGCTTGTATGTATTTAATTCGTAAAGACATACTTGATCGTAATGGATTTGGATTTGAACCCGCTATCGTGCATGAGGATGAGTTATTTACAGTCTTATTGTATCTAGCGGCAGCTCGAGTTGCTTATATACCAGAGCAATTTTTCCACAGGCGTGTTAGGCCGGATTCTATTATGACAAGCCGATTAAAACTTTTTAATATAACATGTTACTTCACAGTTGCCCGGCGTTTGAGGGAGTACGGACGAAAGTATTCGGATAGCAGACAAATTATTGAGTTGTATCTGCATCGTATGTTGAACGCAGTGGTATGGAAAGCACATGTGCTATCGACCGCTGACCGCTGGAAAGTATTTCTGTTGGTTTTAACGCATTGGCGAAGATATGTTTCATTTAAAACGATCGGAGTTCTACTGTTTAAGAAAGGCTTTTTGCATGGATAACATAAAAAAGGAAATCGTTTCTGGGGTATTTTTCACGGCATTGGCCAAATATGCGAATTTGGTGATTTCGCTGGTCGTTACCGCGGTTTTAGCACGATTGCTCGCACCAGATCAGTTTGGCGTAGTGGCCATAGCTACGGTGGCGATTGCTTTTCTAAATTTAATAGCGGATTTCGGACTGTCTCCTGCAGTTATACAGCACAAAGAGCTGGATCGAAAGGCATTAGGCTATTTATTTTCCCTTTCTGTATATATTGCTATCACTTTGTCAGTACTATTCTTTTTGTCTGCTGAAATTATTGAAAAATGGTATGCACAGCCCCAATTGAAACCAATCTGCCAATTGCTGGCGCTAAGCCTATTTTTTTCGGGAATTACCGTAGTTCCTAATGCCTTATTTTTTCGCGATAGGTTATTTAAATCGATCGCTTTACGAAGTTTACTTGTTCAAATTATCGGCGGCGGTCTATCGATAATTGCTGCCTTTAAAGGAATGGGGGTGTACGCGCTTATTTTAAATCCGATATTCTCATCGCTATTGATTTTTATTATTTCATATCTTAAGTATCCATTGAAATTTAGTTTACGTTTTTCATTTCAACCTCTTCGGCCTTTATTTTCTTATTCTATTTTTCAGTTTTTATTTAATATTATCAACTATTTCAGCAGAAATTCGGATACCCTATTAATTGGTAAATATCTGGGCATGGTACCGCTGGGATTCTATGATAAGTCTTATCGACTAATGTCATTGCCACTCCAAAACATTACGCAGGTGATTACACCAGTGATCCATCCGATATTAAGTCAGCGGGGAAAGGATAAAGAATATCTTTATGAAGCCAATCTAAAATTAACCAGCCTATTGTCGCTGATCGGATTTCCATTATCCGTTTTCCTGTTTTATTCAGCTGAAGAACTCATTTTATTATTTTTTGGACCGCAGTGGGGATTAGCTATTCCTTCTTTTAAAATATTGAGTCTAACGGTCGGGATCCAATTGATACTATCCTCATCGGGCTCCATTTTCCAAACAGCAGGAGATACTAAAAATCTTTTTATTTGCGGTTTGTTTTCGGCCGTATTAAATGTTGCGGGAATACTATTTGGTGTATTTTACGCTAAAAGTATCGACGCAGTGGCTATGTGTTTATTGGTTACATTTAGTGTCAATTTTGTACAGGCCTACTGGTTGATGTATCGTACGGTATTCAGACGGAGTATGGTTGGCTTTTTCAATAGCCTATGGCGGCCGATCTTATTTGCAATTGTACTCGGATTTATTTTTCATTTAGTCATAGGTTACCATTTGCCCGATAATTTGGCTTTTCGCTTAGCACTGAAAACTGGTATATATGTTTTATCTATGATCTTAATGATTTGGTTCGGAGGGTATCGCAATCTGCTGTTGATATTTTTACGTAAGTCATCAATACAGTAAGATTAAATTATCAAGCTTTTTCATTAAAGCATTTTGATCATTTTTTCTTGTATTCATAATCTTTTTGTATTTTCCAGTCTAGCAGCAAAAGTATTTAACAACAATCGAACGTGAAGGTCCCGGTGAAAGATAAATCGTATAAGGTACTTTTTTTAGTATTCCATGGTTTTAGTGAACATAATGGCATAAGTAAAAAAATATGGGGTCAAATTAATGGTTTGAAGTCCAATGGCGTCGATGTGCAGCTTTGTTATTACACTATAGAGAGGAATGGATCACGTGTATGGAGGATCGGAGACGAGATTCTTATAGATTTCGGTAGAGGTCCACTAGCTAAAATACGTAAACGTATAGACTATCGGGCAATTTCAGAATACGTACAGAAAAATAAGTTCCAACTGATTTATATTCGGTCTGACCATAATGCCAATCCTTTCACATTAAACATGGTGAAGAAGATGCGGCTTTCAGGCGCAAAAGTGTTAATGGAGATTCCGACTTATCCCTATGATCAGGAGTATGTCACCTTGCGCATGCGCCTCGAATTGGCAATTGATCGTCTTTATCGTAAAAAGTTAGCAAAGCAATTGGATGCTTTTGTCACTTTTTCTGATGCCCGAACAATTTTTGGGCAGCGAGCGATACGTATCTCCAATGGGATAGACTTCAGCGCTATACCTGTTCGTAAACTACAGGAAGGAGTAGAAAAACGAACGATCCATTTGCTTGGGGTTGCGGAAATACATTATTGGCACGGATTTGATCGACTGGTTCGCGGACTTGGTATTTATAAACAAAGTCACCCTGATTGCCAAATTATTTTTCACTTGGTGGGGCAATTCAGCGGCGAACGTGAACGCTCATCTATTATGGAGCTGATAGCGCAATTCAATCTTCAGCAACAAGTATTCTTGCATGGCCCGCTTTGGGGGGACAAATTGGATGCGATTTTCAATCTGGCAGACTTTGCAATAGGTAGTTTAGGCCGGCATCGTAGTGGTATACAGGTCATAAAAACCTTAAAAAATAGAGAATATGCAGCGCGTGGAATTCCCTTTATTTATTCGGAATCTGATGCTGACTTTGACGGGAAACCTTATGTGCTTAAAGCGAGTCCTGATGAATCCGCTATTGATGTCACTAAAATACTGGAATTTTTAAAGAAGAAAAAATTTGACCCAGCCTGTATTCGCAATAGTATTTTGGACTTATCATGGGCCGAACAGATGAATAAGGTGCTGCAAGCAATTTAATGTTTTAACAAAATAATTGACGCTAGGATGGCTAAATGGTATACCCAATATGCGAAGGTCTATGACCAAGAAGTAGGGTCTATAGATAATGATGTTATTGAGAAGGTTCGGGCACAGATCCAACTTTCTACAAGTTCTGACCCGATTATAAGTATTGTGGTCATCGCCTATAATGAAGAAAGGAAGCTTTTGGCATGTCTCTGGTCTTTAGCAGAACAGCGCTGTAATTTGCCCATGGAATTAATTGTCATTAATAATAATTCGACGGATCAAACAGAATCAATTTTAAAACGACTTGGTGTGACTTATCATAATGAACTAAAGCAAGGACCTGGCTTTGCTAGACAGTGTGGTCTTGATCAAGCACGAGGTAAATTTATGCTTTGCGTAGATGGAGACACCATGTATCCCCCAAGCTATGTTGAAACGCATGTGAAAGTACTGGATAGACCCGGGGTGTCGGCAACATTCAGTTTGTGGAGCTTCTTGCCGCTAGCTAGGCAGTCAAGAACTTTCTTATGGATTTATGAAGGGCTTCGGGATATTTACCTCAACCTCCAATATATAAAAAGACCGGAATTGTGTGTGCGGGGAATGGTTTTTTCCTTTAAGACAGATCTTGGGCGTGAGGTGGGGTTCCGGACGGATATAAAGCGTGGTGAAGATGGGTCAATGGCATTAGGACTTAAACACTATGGAAAGCTTAAGTTTATTCGCAGTAAAGAGGCGCGCGCACTGACTGGACAGAATACGCTAAGTGCCGATGGATCTCTTGCAAATAGTTTTTTCGTGAGGTTGCGTAAAGCTATAAGATCGCTAAGCGGACTGTTTTCGGGTAAAAAGCATTACCATGATGACGATTCCAACAAGATTGAGTAAAAATAATTGTCTATTTTTGTCTAAAATCTATCAGGCCTATGATTCAATTTGTCTTCTGGACTTGTATATTCTTGGTGCTATATACCTATATCGGTTATGCTATCGTAATTTTTATACTAGCCAGGTTATTTCCATACCCCAGTCACAGAAAGGAGGGCGGGCAAAACAGCGACGGAAAGCAGTTTCCTCCATTGACGCTATTTATTACGGCTTATAATGAGGCGGAAATTATCCCTGAAAAAATGGCAAATTGCCTTGAACTTGATTACCCAGTAGACAAGTTGCACATCCTATGGGTTATAGATGGAAGTACTGACCATAGCCATGATCTATTAAAGCAGTATCCGATGGTTGAGATTGTCGGGTCACCCCTTAGGAGAGGCAAAACCGCTGCCGTTAATCATGGTATGGAATATGTGAAAACTCCAATTGTTGTATTTAGCGATGCAAATTGTTTGCTAAATGT